>NZ_JASVWB010000004.1:737750-1475500 GCF_030287445.1 Streptomyces sp. ALI-76-A
CCTCCGCGTTCTTCCGCCGGTTCGACCTGCCGGCCCGGGGCGTACGGCTGTTGCAGCCCGACATGCCCTACGCCCACCCCCTGCCCGACGGCCGGGCGGCGGCCGCCTGGCGGGACCTGACCCGGACCGCCGAGCAGCTGGGCGCGGACGGGCCGCGCTGGGAGCGCCTCATGCGGCCCCTGGTGTCCCGCTCCACCGCGGTCGTCGACCTGATCCTCGCCAGTCAGCGGACCTTGCCGGGTGATCCGGTCACCCCGCTGGTGCTGGCGCCCCGGATGCTGGCGCACGCCACGAACCGCACCCCGTTCACCACCGACGAGGCCGCCGCGCTGCTGACCGGCGTCGCCGCGCACGCCGTCGGCAAACTCCCCTCGCCGGCCTCGGCGGCCGTGGCCATGCTGCTGGCGCACACGGCCCACAGCAGTGGCTGGCCGCTGCCGGAAGGCGGCAGCGCCCGGATCGCCGAGGCCATGGTGGCCGACATCGCCGCGCACGGCGGCACGGTCCACACCGGGCACCACGTCCGCGATCTGGCGGAGCTGGGTGACGTCCCGCTGGTTCTGCTGGACGTGGGACCCAAGGAGTTCCTCGCCCTCGCCGGGCAGCGGCTGCCCGCCGGCTACCGGCGGGCGCTCGGCCGCTACCGGTACGGCCCCGGAGCGGCCAAGGCCGACTTCCTCGTCGACGGGCCCGTCCCCTGGGCCAATCCGCTCGTGGGCCGGGCCGGCACGGTGCACCTCGGCGGCACCCGCGCCGACATCCTCCGGCAGGAGACCGCGACGGCCGCGGGGGAGCGGGTCCCCGACCCCTTCCTGCTCGTCGTCGACCCCACCGTGACGGACCCGTCCCGGGCGGTGGGCGGCAAACGGCCCGTGTGGGCCTACGCACACGTGCCCAACGGCGACACCCGGGACCCCGTCGAGCTGATCCGGGACCGCATCGAGCGGTACGCGCCCGGGTTCACCGACACGATCCTCGCCTCGCGGGGACGATCGGCCGCCGAGTTCGAGGCGTACAACCCGAACTACGTCGGCGGTGACATCGCCGCCGGTGCCCTGACCCTGCGGCAGTCCCTGGCCCGGCCCACACTGCGCTGGAACCCGTACGCCACCCCGCTGCCCGGCGTGTACCTGTGCTCGGCCGCCACCCCGCCCGGACCGTCCGTGCACGGCATGTGCGGCCATCTCGCGGCCCTGTCCGCCCTCCGCCGCCACCATGGCATCCGCACGGCGCCGGATCTGTCGCCGGGGCCTGAGCGAGCGCGCGGGTGTGGTTCCGAGGAGTTGCCCGAGTTGCCGCACTCCGCCGGCGGCTGACCGATCGTCAGGCGCTCTCCGGGCGACCCGCGGCGAGCGTATTTTCCGGTGGGCGAGGACCGCGGGCTTCCGGCCGCCCAGGCGCGAGGCGGTGGGCGTGGCCGGGCGGCCTGGTGGCGGCTCTTGCGGGCCGTGCACCGGGCGGTTCACCGGAATGTCTCGGGCTCGCGGCGGAATTACTTCGCGCGGCCGACGCCGACCGGGAGTCGTCGCCTGCCGCCTCAGGGAACTGGAGTATGCGAGGAATTCCTTTCCCTGGGTTTCTGAGGGAGGAGCACATGCCATGGTGAGTCGTTTCCTGCTTTCTCCCTCCCGATTTCCGGGAAACGAGTGATCTTCGGATCTCCTGACCCCCATGGTTCCTGCCCTCAGTGCCCCGCGTCGGGGCTTCCTGCGCTTCGGTGTCGCAGCACCTCGCGGGCGCGTGTGACCTCGGTCACAGGAGGGGTGGGATCTCCGCCCCTGGTCGATCGGTGCCGGACCGCGCCCGACGGGACCCTCCATGGGCCTGTCTGATAAATGTCATGCGCTGGAATGATAAATGTAATGGCTATGGAATTGAGACTTCCGCTTTTCGGTGTGACCCACGTCATATCGAATTGCTTTGGTCGATGCTTCAATTTCTCAATGCATTTCCGCGGGTTGTTTCTCCTGCGGGGCCGAGAACCGCCCACACAGCGCGAGCGCCGTGCGCCATCGTCGGAGGGATGGTCAGTGACCGATCACGCCACGCACAGCGGAGCCGGCCCGGTCGTCGTGAGCGATGCCGCCTGGTATCTGCCGGAGCGGGAGATTCCGGTCACCGGACTGACCGCGCTGAACGAGGCGGAGCGCCGTTCCCTCGCGGGCCTGGGCATCGACACCGTACGGGCGGACGACCGGCTGAGCGCCCTGGACCTGTGTGAGCGCGCCGGGCGGGAGGTCCTCGACCGGGCCGGACTGGACGCCCGCCGACTGGGTGCCCTGATCCTGGTGGAATCGCGGGCCCCGGAGACGTTCCTCAGCTCCGAGCCGACGAGGCTGCAACATCTGCTCGGCGCCGAGTCGGCGACGACCTTCATGGTGGGCGGACTGGGCTGCGTCTCTGTCGTCCCAGCGCTGCTGACGGCCCGGGGCCTGCTGGCGGCGGAGCCGGGTCTGGAGCACGTCCTGGTCGTGCACGGCAGCAAGCCCGCCGCCGCCACCCGCTACCGGCACCCCGTCACCGTGAACGGCGACGGCGGCCAGGCGCTGCTGCTCTCCCGCGGGAGCCGGAGCCGGAGCGGGAGCGGCGGCGTACGCGTACGCGACATCGCGCAGCACACCGACGGCCGCTTCTGGGACCTCTTCCATGTGAAGTACCGGGACCGGCCCACCTCGCAGTGGCGCGAGGAGTGCGCCGACCCGCGGACGTACTCCTTCCGTCTGGCCCTGGAGACACGGGCCCGGCTGTCCGCGCTCCTCGACGCGATGCTGGAGCGCAACGGCCTACGCCGCGCGGAGGTCCGCGGTTACGTCAGCCACAACCTGTCCACGAGCGGATTCCGGTTCACCGAGGAGTCCCTGGACATCGGGCTCCACCCCGTCTGCCGGGAGAACCTGCGCCGCTACGGGCACCTCGGCCCCAACGACATCTTCCTGAACCTGTACACGGCCCTGGAACGCAAGGAGTTCGCCGCGGGGGACCACGTCGTACTGATCACGGCGAGCCCGGTGGCCGCCTGGAGTCTGCTGCTCGTCGAGATAGGACCACAGGAGGGTGTGGCGTGAACGGCATCACCGAAGAGATCAGGACGATCACCGAGGAGATCACGGAGTTCCTCACCGCCGCGCTCCGGCGGCCGGTCGGACCCGAGGACGACTACTTCGCGCTGGGTCTCGCGGACTCGCTCTTCGCGCTGGAGCTGGTGACGCACGTCGAGGACCGCTATGCCATCACCGTGGAGGTGGAGGACCTCGACCTGGACAGTTTCCGGACCGCCGCGCGCCTCGCGCACTTCGTGGGACGGAAGTCGGGAGCGAACGGCCCGGCAGCGGGCCAGTCGACGGAGAGCCATGAGCAGGGGGCCTGAGGCGGGGCCGGGGCGGCCGGCCGGAGCAGCGGCGACGGCGTCCGTGTCCCCGCCGCCTTCACAGGCCCCGGAGGTCCCGGAGGCCTCGGACGCCGCCGAGTCCGCCGTGCTGAAGGCCGCGGCGGAGCTGGCGGCCGAAGCGCGTGACGACGCCGCCCGCTGGGACCGGGAAGGCGTCCTGCCCGCCGCCGCCCGCCGCACGATGGCGGCGGCGGGGCTGTTGGCCCCCGACCTGCCCCGGAGCCATGGCGGACTGGGCGTGCGCCCCGTCGCCCTCGGCGAGGCGGCAGCGCACCTGGGTGGAGTGTGCAGCGCGCTGCGCGGCTTGCTGACCGTGCAGAGCATGGTGGCTGCGGCCCTGTCGCGCTGGGGCACCCGGGAGCAGCGCGACAGCTGGCTGCCCCGCCTGGCGAGCGGCGAGACGACCGCCGGCTTCGCCGCCACCGAACAGGACGCGGGCAGCGCCCTGCGAGCCGTACGGACCCGGATCGAGGAATCGGACGGCGGGACGTACGTCACCGTGACCGGCCGCAAGAAGTGGATCACCTTCGGTGCGGCCGCCGACGTGTTCCTGGTCCTCGGCAGCGACCGCGGCAGGCCGACCACGGTGCTGGTGGAGGCGGACCGTGCGGGCGTGGAGCGTGAGCCGGTCAGCGGCCAACTCGGCATGCGGGCCGCCCACATCGCCCACGTCGCCTTCGACCGGGTCAGGGTGCCCCGGCGCAATGTGGTCGCGCCCTTCGGACTGGGTCTTTCGCATGTTGCCGCGACCGCGATCGACCACGGGCGCTTCACCGTGGCGTGGGGCTGCGTCGGCATGGCGGAGGCCTGTGTCGCCGACACCGCCGCGCACGCCGTCGCACGCAGCCAGGGCGGTGTGCCGCTCGCCGAGCACCAGCTGGTCCGTTCCCTGCTGGCCCGGTCCGCGGTGGCGAGTGCCGGGGCGCGTGAACTGGCCCGCCGCGCGGCCGAGTTCCGGACGCGTGGCGTGGGCCATGGGGTGACCGAGACCATCGTCGCCAAGTACGCGGCAGCCGCCGCGGCGGCCGCCGCGAGCCGTGACGCCGTGCAGGTCCTCGGCTCGGCCGGGTGCGAGCCCGACAGCAGATCCGGGCGCCACTTCCGGGACGCCAAGGTCATGGAGATCATCGAAGGAGCGCAGCAGGTGTCCGAACTGCACATAGCCGACCACCTCCTCCGTCGGCACGGCACGCCGCCCGCAGCCGCCGGCCCGGCCACCGGTTCCGTCCCAGGGACCTCGGCATGACCGCCGGCCGTGGTACACCCGTCGTCAAATGCCTGGTGTGGGACCTGGACGACACTCTCTGGGACGGGGTGGTCCTGGAGGGCGACGACCCCAAGCCCTTCCAGCAGGCACTGGAGACCCTGGCCACCCTCGACAGGCGCGGCATCCTGCACGCCGTCGCCAGCCGCAGCGACCCGGCCGCCGTCGGGGCGCTCCTGGCCGAGCGGGGGCTCGACGAGTGGTTCTGCGCGATACAGATCGGCTGGGGTGCCAAGTCCGACGCGGTCCGCCGGATCGCCGACGTCCTCGGCATCGGCCTGGACACCTTCGCGTTCGTCGACAACGACCCGGCGGAGCGGGCGGAGGTCGAGGCCGGGCTGCCCATGGTCCGCTGCTACCCGGCCGAAGAGATCCCGAGCCTGCCCGGTCTCCCCGAGTTCCAGCCGGAGCACGTCACACAGGAGGCGGCCCAGCGCCGCAGGCTCTACCGCACCGAATGGCAACGCCGGGCGGCCCAGGACGAGTTCGGCTCGGACCGGTCGGGGTTCCTCGCCTCGCTCGACCTGGTCATGGAGGTGCGCCCGGCCACCGAGGAGGACCTGGCCAGGGCCAGCGAGCTGACGGTCCGCACCCATCAGCTCAACAGCACCGGGATCACCTATGACGTGGACGAGTTGCGCCGGCTCGGTGCCGACCCGGACCACCAGGTGCTCGTGGCGCGGCTGCGGGACCGGTTCGGCGACTACGGGATCATCGGGCTGGCCGTCGCCCGGCTGACGGCCGATGAATGGGTGCTCCGGCTGCTGCTGACGTCCTGCCGGGTCGCTTCGCGCGGAGCCGGAAACGCGCTGCTGGGGCATGTGCTGCGACTGGCCCGGGCCGACGGACGCCGGCCGGTCGCCCACTTCGTGCCCACGGACGTCAACCGGAACATGCTGGTCACCCTGCGCTTCGCCGGCTTCGAACCGGTCGGCACCCAGGACGGTGCGATGGTGCTGGAGGCAGACCCGGAACGCCCTGCTCCCGAACACCGCAGCTACATCCGAGTCATCAGCGGTGCGTGGTGAGGGAGAGCGTCATGGGATACGGCGAGACGCGAGACCCGGGTGACCCGCGAGGCATCGGCGGTACGGCGGTCGGGCCGCTGCCCGTCCTGGACTCCTTCCGTGACCGGGCCGCCCGCGCCCCGGAGGCGACTGCCCTGATCATCGGGGGCAGGACCCTCACCTACCGCGAACTCGACCGCGCCTCGGCCGGGCTCGCCCGGCTGCTGCGGCAGCGTGGCGCGGGGCCCGGCCGGGTCGTGTGCCTGCGCGTCGAGCAGAGCGCCCTCGCCGTGGCCGCCGTACTCGCCACGCTGCGCACCGGCGCGGCCTGGGCGGCCCTCGAGCCGGACCTTCCGCCGACGCGGCTGCGCGGGCTGCTGCGGGACACCGACTGTGCCGTGGTTCTGAACGAGTCGGCCGACCTGGACGTCGATCAGGTCCCGGGCGGCGTCGAGAACCCGCCGCAGGTTCTCGACGCCTCACGGCTCTCCCTGCACGACCTCGTCGGAGCGGGCGCCGGCCTCACGGACACCCCGCGGAGCGGGGACGTCCCGGTCCCCGAGGACGCTCCCGCCTACCTCGTGTACACGTCCGGGTCGACCGGTGAACCCAAGGGCGTCGTGGTCAGCCGCACCCAGCTCGCCGCGTCCGTCGACGGCCGGGCCGGGGTGTACGGCACCGAACCGTCCGTCTTCCTCATGGCGATGCGGCTGTCCTTCGACGGCATGCTCGGCGGCATGTTCTGGTCGTTCCGCAACGGCCACACCCTGCTGCTGCCGGACCTGCGGGAGCTGCGGCAGGTCGGGGAACTGGCCCGGCTGGCCACCGCACACCGGGCGACCCACCTCGTCGTCGTGCCCTCCTACTACCGGGCCCTGCTCCGGCACGGCCCGGCGCTGCCGGGCAGCCTGCGGCTGGTCGTGGTCGCCGGGGAGGCGTGTACCCCGGACCTGGTGCGCACCCATCACGAGCGGCTGCCCGGTGTGCGGCTGGCCAACGAGTACGGCCCCACCGAGACGGTCGTCTCCTGCACCGTCGAGCCGAGCCTGGACAGCTCCTGGGAACAGATCCCGATCGGCCGGCCCTGGCCGGGCGCCGAGGCCCGGGTGCTGGACGAGCGGTTGCACGAGGTACCGGCCGGGGTGGTGGGCGAGCTGTACATCGGCGGCGCCTTCGTGGCCCTGGGGTACGCGGGGCAGCCCGCCAGGACCGCCGAGCGGTTCGTGGCCGACCCGTACGGGCCTCCCGGAGCGCGGCTCTACCGCACCGGTGACCTCGCCCTCGTCGACGAGCGGGGAGCGCTGCACTACCGCGGCCGGACCGACCTCCAGGTGAAGATCCGCGGGGCACGCGTCGAACTCGGCGAGATCGAGAGCGTCCTGGAGGACCATCCGGCCGTCGGACAGGCCGTGGTGGACCATGTGCCGTCCGACGGCGACGAACCGCGCGTGGTCGCCTTCCTGACCCCGAAGACGCCCGGGACGCCCCTGCCCTCCTGGGCCGCCCTGCGCCGGCACTGCCACGCGGCCCTGGTCGAACAGGCGGTCCCCGCGCTGTTCGTGCCCGTCGCGCGGGTCCCGCTCAACGCCAGCGGCAAGGCCGACCGGAGGGCCCTGCGGGAGTCCCTGCCGCCGGACGCGTCGGCGTCCGGGCAGCCGGAGCGGCGGCACTGGAGCGCGCACCAGCGGATCGTCGGTGCCCTGTGGGCGGACGTCCTCGGACACGCGGAGGCCGGTCTCCACGACAACTTCTTCGCGGTCGGCGGGAGTTCCCTCAAGGTCATCGACCTCCACACCGCACTGAACCGGCGCTGGCCAGGCGTGCTGCGCGCGGGCGAGCTCTTCGACCTGATCACCGTCGCCGCCCAGGCGGACGCGATCGCCGGCCGGCTGGGCGGCGCCCCCGAACCCGCGTCCCCGACCACCCCCACCGCGTACGAGCTGTGAGAGCAGGAGCCACATGGCTATGGGCCGCATGAACGGAACGACGTCATGAACGGGACCGGTACGCCGGACATGCCGGCCGTCGCGGTGATCGGAATCGCCGTCCGGCTCCCACAGGCGGACGATCTCACCCGGTTCCGGGAGAACCTGCGCCGGGGCACCGACTCGGTGCGCCCGATTCCGGCCGAGCGCGTCCAGGCGACCTGCCTGGATCCGTCGGTGACCTATCCGGAGCTCGGATACCTGGACCGTATCGACCTGTTCGACCACGAGTTCTTCGGTCTCTCCCGACGCGAGGCGGCGGTGACCGACCCCCAGCACCGCCTCGCCCTCGAACTCACCCACGACGTGCTCCAGCACGCCGGGTACGCCCGCGCGGACCTGCGCGACAGCCGTACGGCCGTCATCTTCTCCTCACCGAGCACCGCGTACGCCTCCCTGCTGACGGAGCAGGGCACGCTCGCGCTGATGGGGAACATCCCCTTCGGACTGCCCGCCAGGATCTCCCACCTCTTCGGGTTCACAGGCCCCTGCTACGGCGTGGACACCGGCTGCAACGGGTCGCTCGTCGCCGTCCACCAGGCCTGCCGCGAACTGCGGGACGGTGACGCGGAGTACGCCGTGGTCGGCGGGGTCAGCCTGCGGCCGGTCGTGGCTCCCGCGCCCACCGTCCGGGACTTCCCCGGCATCACGTCGCCGACGGCCAGGTCCCGGGCGTTCGACCACCGGGCGGACGGCGCGGGCGGCGGCGAGGGCGGGGCCGTCCTGCTCCTCACCAGTCTGGAACGGGCGATGGCCGACGGGGCGTCCGTGCACGCCGTGATCCGGGGCAGCGCCGTCCTGCACAACGGCGCCCACTCCGCGACCATCGCCACGCCCAGTGCCCGCGCGCAGACCGAGGTGATCCGCAAGGCGTGGCGGGTGGCGGGCCTGGACATCGAGTCGGCGGGGTACGTCGAGGCACACGGCTCCGGCACCCGGCTCGGAGACGCGGTCGAGGCCGAGGGACTGGCACTGGCCCGTCCCGGCGGCCGGCGCACCCTCGCCGTCGGTTCGGTGAAGACCAACATCGGGCACCTGGACCACGCCGCGGGCATCGCCGGGCTCGTCAAGACGGTGCTCAGCGTGCGGTACGGCGAGTTGTACCCCTCGCTGCACTACGAACGGCCGGCCGACGAAGTCGATCTCGAAGGTGCCCGGATGGAGGTCGTGACCTCGCTGCGGCCCTGGCGGGACGAGGTCCGGCGAGCCGGCGTCAGCTCGTTCAGCCTCGGCGGCGTCAACGCGCACTGTGTCGTGGAACAGGCCCCCGCGCGCGCGACCCGCCCGGACGGCACACCCCAGGCGGACGGGGCGGGCGCCCGGTTGGTCGGGGTGTCGGCCCGCACCCCTGATGACCTCGTCGCGCTGTGCGAACGTCTCTCGCTGGAACTCCGGGACGGCACGCCGCCCCTGGCCGACGTCGCCCGCACGCTCAACGAGGGCCGGGACCATCACCCCTACCGCGTCGGCGCGGTGGCCCGCGGCACGGACGAACTGGCGGTCCAGCTGGCCGCCCGGGCAACCTGGCGGCGGCTCGGGGCGGACCCGGCAGGACGGGACGGCGCGGCCGGCGTGAGCGCGGGGCCGCGTGTGGTGGTCCTGTTCTCCGGGGACGCCGTGCCTGCCCGGCTGCCCGATCCCGTCCCGCTGCCCGGGCGGTTGCCCGTGCCGGCCGACCGGGCCGACCTGGTCCGGGCCCAGCTCACCGCGTACGCCCGGCTCGGGCTGGCCGGAGTGACGCCGGACGGGATGATCAGTTCCGGGGTGTCCCGCTACGCCGTCCGCCACCTCAACGGCACGCTGTCGACGGCCGACACGGAGGCGCTGCGACGGCCGGCCGACGGCTGGGACCCCGCCCTGGCCGCCGAACCGGTCCGCCCCGAGCGCCTGTGGGCCGCGGCGGACGAACAACTCGCCCAAGGCCCGGTTGTGTTCGTCGAGTTGGCGGCCCGTGGCGAGCTGGGCGAGCTGTTGAAGGACCACCTCGCCGAGCGGCCCGACGCCCACGTGTCCACCTTGGGCTCCACCTCGGACGGGTTGCTCAAGGTCCTCGCCCACCTCTACGAACGGGGCCGCGCCCTGGACTGGCCCGCCCTGGCCACCGCCCTCGACGGCCCCCGCTCCAGAGGCCACCGGGTACCGCTGCCGGGCCCGCGCCTCCACGGTGTCCGCTGCTGGGCGCGGCCGGCGGGGGAAGCCCCGGGCGGACCGACCGCGGTGCCGGTGCCGACGCCCGCGACCCCGGAGGCGGCGCCGGCCGTCGCGCCACGGCGGCCCGCCACGCCGGAAATCTCCCGGGCCACCGCACCCCCCTCGGCCACCCCGGAGACCTCCCGGGCCGCCGCAGCCCCCTCAGCGACCCCGCGGGCCGCCGCGGCGCCGGCCGCCCCTGCCACCCCCACCACCCCAGCCGCCGTATCACCCCCCGCCTCGCGGGAGTTGCTGGGCTGGCTCCAGGACACGTTGGCCGAGTTGCTGCACGCCGACAGCGTGAACGCCGATGACGACTACTTCGGCATCGGCGGCAACTCGATCATCGCCCTGCAACTCCTCGACCACGTCCAGCGGCAGCACCGCGTCCACCTGAAGCTGGTGGACATCTACGACCACCCCGTGGTCGGCGATCTCGCCGCGGCCCTCTCCGCCCGGCTGGTGCGGGAGCCGGCTCCGCCCGCCACCCCGGCCCCGACGAGCCCGGCGGAGCCGGAGCCGGTCCCGGCCGACGACGGGCACCCGCTGCCCCCGATCCGGCCGGGCGCCCCGCCGGTGCTGTCGTACGGGCAGGAGCGCATGTGGTTCCACCACCAGCTCGATCCCGGCACCACGCTCTACAACCTCCCCGGCGTCTCCCGCCACCGCGGCCCCCTGGACGTCGACGCCCTCCGGCTGGCCTGGGAGGACCTGGCCGGCCGGCACGAGGTCCTGCGCTCCAACTTCGTGGAGTCGGACGGCCGGCCGCGGCTGCTCGTCCGGCCGGAGCTCGGTGACTTCTTCCGGTACGAGGACGTCTCGGGGGCACCCGATCCGGTGGCCGCCGCCCAGGCCACCGCCCGGAACGTGACCCACCGGGTGCTCGACCTTGCCCGCGATCCGCTGGTCCAGGTCACGGTGATCCGGTGCGCTCCCGACGACCACCTCATGTGCTGGGTGATGCACCACGCGGTCAACGACGGCTGGGCCCCCCAGATCCAGCGCAAGGAGCTGCTGGAGTTCTACACGGCCCGCACCGAGGGCCGCGTGCACCGGCCCACGCCGCTCCCCGTGCAGTACCGCGACTACGCCCGCTGGCAGCGGGAGCTGGCCGAGACCTCCCTCCTGGACGGCGAACTGGACTACTGGCGCGAGCGGTTGAGTGATCCTCCCGCCCTGGACCTGCCCACGGACCGGCCGCGCCCCGCCCGGATGGACTTCGCCGGGGCGTCGTACGGCTTCACCCTCCCCGCCGACCTGGTCAAGCGGCTCCGGGCGGTCGGCGGCCAGGAGACGGCCACACTGTTCATGGTGCTGCTGACCGGGCTGAAGGCACTGCTCTCCCGCCACTCCGGCCAGCGCGACATCGTGATCGGTACCCCCACCATCGGCCGCGGCCGCCCGGAACTCTGGGGCCTGCTCGGCTTCTTCAACAACACCGTCGCCCTGCGCTCCGACCTCTCCGGCGCTCCGACCTTCCGGGAACTGCTGCGCCGGGAGCGGGGCGTGGTGCTCGGCGCGCTGGACCACCAGGAGACCCCGTTCGACAAGATCGTGCGCGAGGTCGCCCCGCACCGCGATCCGGGCCGGAACCCGATCTTCGACGTGATGTACGTCCACCAGACGCTCCCCCCGGGCGTCGACTTCGGCGACCAGCTCTTCCGGCCGGACGGCGACGACAGCACCGGGCCGTACTTCCCCGGACTGCCGCCCGGCACCGCCAAGTTCGACCTGACGGTGGTGGTCGCCGAGCGGGCGGGGGAGGACTCCCTCGACGTGGTGGTGGAGTACGCAACGGCGCTCTTCGACGCCGGCACGGTCGCGAACCTGGCCGACTCCCTGCTGGAACTGCTGGAAGCCGTCGCCACCGACCCGGACCTCCGGTACGAGGACCTGGTGGTCTCCCCGCTCGTCACGCCCCCCGCGGCGCGTGACGAGGACACCCGCGCCCTCGCCCACTGGCGGACGGCCCTGGCGGGCCTGCACGCCTTCGAGCCGCCGGCCGACCGTTCCCGCCCGGTCGCCCCCGGCACCTCGCACACCGCGCGCCACATGCTTCCCCTGCCGGAGGACCTCGCGCTCGCCCTGGAGCGGTCCGACGCGTGCGAGCGCATGCTCGCGGCCCTGGCCGCCCTGCTCTGCCTGCACGCCGAGAGGGACGAAGTGGTCATCGGGCTCGACGAGGCCCCCGGCGGCGGCACGAGCCGTCCGCCGCTGCCGCTGCGGCTGGGACTCGCCGACGATCCTTCGTACGACGACCTCACCGAGCGGGTCCGCGCGCAGATCGCCGCTGCCGGCGACGGTCCCGGCGTCCCGCTGGCCGCCCTCGAACGCGACCTCGGACTGAGCCGGGAACCTGGCCGGCCCCCGCTCGTCGACGTCACCTACGCCCACGGCCGCGCACCGGCCGGCTGGACCGGCCCGTCGGGCCACGACCTGGCCTGGTCCCTCGTCGAGGGGAGCGCGCCGGGGGAGCTGAGCCTGTCGGTGGAGTACCGCACGGCGCTGTTCGACGCCGCGACCGTCGCGGCACTGGCCGACGACCTGGTGGCGGTGGTGCGGGCCGCCCTGCGCGAGCCCGGCGTCCCGGTACCCGCGCTGTGGCTCGCCGCCGCCGTGCCGCATTCCCACTGACCACGCACCCGACCGACGACCTGGACCGAGTCGAAGGAGATCCCCGATCGTGGGCGAACATCAGCAGACCGAGCCCGGCGAGCCGGTACCGGCGGCCATCGGTGTCGTCGGTGCCGGAACCATGGGCGTCGGTGTCGCGCAGTGCTTCGCGGAGGCCGGGCACCCGGTCGTGGTCGTCGACCCCGTGCCGGACGCCCTGGAGAGCGGTCCGGACCGGCTGCGGGACGGCATTCGGATGGCCCGGCTGCTGCGGCGGCGCGACGGGGCGGCCCCGCCGACGGCCCCCCTCGCGCGAGCCGGGGACGCGACGGACGCGGTGACCTGGTCGGCGGAGCTCTCCGCCCTGGCCGCCGCCCACTTCGTGGTCGAGTGCGCACCCGAGAAGGAACCGCTGAAGGCGAAGATCCTGCGGGAGCTGGACGAGGTGTGCGGGCCGGCGGCGATCTTCGCCTCCTGCACCTCGTGCGTCCCGGTCACCCGGCTCGGTTCCTTCACCGAGCGTCCCGACCGGATGATCGGCACCCATTTCATGAACCCGGCCCCCCTCAAGGACACCGTGGAGGTCGTCCGCGCGCCGGCGACCGCGGACGCCACCCTGCGGCGGACCGTGGCCCTTCTGGAGGGCATCGGCAAGCGGTCCCTCGTGGTGGGGGACGCACCGGGCTTCGTCACCAACCGCGTCCTGATGCTGACGCTCAACGAGGCCGCGACGGTGCTGGGCGAAGGCACGGCCGACGCGGAGACGGTGGACCGCGTCTTCCAGGACTGCTTCGGCCATCCGATGGGCCCGCTGCACACGGCCGACCTCATCGGTCTCGACACGGTCCTCGACTCGCTGCTGGTGCTGCTCGACCACACCGGTGACGAACGCTTCCGGCCCTGCCCGCTGCTCGCCCGGCTCGTCGCCGAGGGCAGTACCGGCCGCAAGGCGGGCGGCGGCTTCTACCCGTATCCGAAGCTCCAGCGCGTTTCACAGGGAGAGACCCGCCATGGCTGACCAGCAGAGCAGGCGCACCACCACGTCGGCCGCGGGCCAGGAGGAGACCTGGCATGAGCCGCCGGGCGCCCCGGGCGAGCAGGGCGAGGACGCGGACCGGTGCGCGAGCCCCTACACGAGCCTGTACACGACCTCGTACGCGGCGGAGGTCGTGGAGGTCCACGGTCCGCTGGACCAGGGCCTGTTCGAGGAGGCGGTGGCCCAGGTCGTCCAGGAGTCGGGGACGGGCGACGAGCCGGTGATCGAGATGATCGACGTCGGCGACCGGTCCGACCCGTCCGTCGCCGCGACGCAGTGGGTACGGGCGGCGCTTTCCCGGGCACCCCGGCCGCGGGGCGGCTCCGGATCGGACCAGGCGCTCATCCGTCTCGCACCGGACCGTTTCCACTGGTTCCACCGGCACCCCGGATCCGTGATCGACACCCATGGCTGCGCCCTGGTCTCCCGCCGTGTCGCGGAGGTGTACACCGCGCGCGTCGAGGGCCCGCCCGAGCGGGACAGCGGGCCGGTGCCGGTGGCGAGGCCGACCGCCGAGGACGCCGCGTACCGCACGTCGCCGGAGCGGGAGCGTGACCTCGCCTTCTGGCGGGAACGTCTCTCCGACCGGCCGGAACCGGTGACCCTGGCCTCGGTCACCACCCAGGAGCCGTCCGCTGCCGGGGCCGAGGTCGCACACCACACGGTCCTCACCGAGGCGGACAGCGAGCGCATCCGGGCCGCCGCGCGTTACACCGGCGCCCAGCCCCGGGCCGTACTGCTCGCCGCCGTGGCGGCGTACGTCCACCGCGTCAGCGGCAGCGCGGACGTGGTGCTGGGCGTCCCGGTCGACGGCCGGCCGACCCGGTCCGCGCAGCGCGCGCCCGAGGCCGCCGAGGACATCGCGCCCCTGCGCCTGACGGTCCGCCCCGGCACCGGATTCGCCTCACTGGTACGCCAGGTGGCCGACGAGAGCCGCCGTGTCCGCAGCCACCAGCGACTGCGGCACGACGAGTTGTGCCGGGAGCTGGGCCTGTCGGACGGACAGACGCTCTACGGCCCGGTCGTGGACGTCCGGCCGCCCGCCCCGCGGCTCCGGTTCGGCGCATCGGCGGCCACGGTCCGCCGGATCGGCACCGGGCCCGTGCGGGACCTGCGCGTGGTGATCGACGACGAGTCCGCGGGACAGCGGGTGCGCATCGGGTTCCACGGCGTGCCCGGCCGGTACACCACAGCCGAAATGGGCGCCCACGCCCGGCGGTTCCAGCGCCTGCTGGCCGCCGCCGCCGTCGCGCCGGGCCGGCCGGTCGGAGCCTTCCCGCTCCTCGGCTCCGGCGAACTGGCCGCCGTACGGGCGTGGTCGCGGGCGGAGGAGCAGCCGTCCTCCGGAACGCTCACCGAGTTGCTGGACAGCGCCGCGGCCCGGCACCACGGGGCCGTCGCGGTCCGGCACCGGGACGGTGTCCTCACCTACGGAGAACTGCACGAACGGGCCAACCGGCTGGCCCGGCTGCTGATCGGCCGGGGTGCCGGGCCCGAGCGGCTGGTCGGACTGCTGCTGCCGAGGTCCGCGGACACGATCGTCGCGATGCTCGCCGCCCTCAAGGCCGGGGCCGCCTACCTGCCGCTGGATCCCGCCTACCCGGCCGAGCGGATCCGTTTCATGGTCGACGACGCCCGGCCGCTGTGCGTGCTGACCGACTCCGGCAGCGGGCACCTCGACCTCGGCGGCCTGCCGGTGCCGGTGATCGCGCTGGACGACGAGGAGACCGTGGCGGAGCTGGATCGGCTGTCCCCCCAGGCTGTCACCGACGCCGAACGCGTCGCACCGGTGCGGCCCGCGCACCCCGCGTACGTCATCTACACGTCCGGCTCCAGCGGCACCCCCAAGGGCGTCGTGGTCCTGCACCGCAACGTGGTTCCGCTGGTGGCCTGGGCGACCGCCGAGTTCGGGGCGGAGGCGTTGGCGCACACCCTGGCCGCCACGTCGTTCAGCTTCGACGTGTCGGTGGCCGAGATCTTCCCCGCGCTCGCCACCGGGGGCAGCGTCGAAGTGGCCGGCAACCTGCTGTCGCTCCTCGACGGCGACCCGCCGCGCTGGTCCGGCGGCCTGCTCTGCGCGATCCCGTCCGTGTTCGGCAAGCTCCTGGCGGACAGCGAACTGCACCTGTCCGTCCGGACGCTGGCCATGGCCGGGGAGGCGCTTCCCGCGCCGCTCGCCGCCCGGATCGCGCGGACCATGCCGGACACGACGCTGCTCAACGTCTACGGGCCCACCGAGGCAACCGTGTACGCCACCGTGTGGTCAGCCGAGGACACGCCGGCCGGGGACCCCGGGACCGGGGGCGCTCCACCCATCGGCCGGCCACTGCGGCATGTGCGGACGTATGTGCTGGACTCGGCGCTCCAGCCGGTGGACTGCGGGCGGCCGGGAGAGCTGTACCTCGCGGGTGAGGGTCTGGTGCGTGGCTATCTGGGCCGGCCGGGGCTGACCGCGGAGCGGTTCGTGGCCGACCCGTTCGGCCCGCCCGGCCGTCGGATGTACCGCACCGGCGACCTGGCACGCTGGCGGGCGGACGGGCAACTGGAGTTCCTCGGCCGGGCGGACGAGCAGGTCAAGGTCAACGGCTTCCGTATCGAGCCGGGAGAGGTGGAAGCCGTGCTCGCCGGCCACCCCGAGGTGTCCGAGAGCCTCGTGTCGGTCCGTCAGGACTCGTCGGGGGAGACCCGGTTGGTCGCCTGGGCGGTGCCAGAGGCCGCATCCGGGCACCCCGACCCCGCGGCCCTGCGCAACTGGCTGGCCGAACGGCTGCCGGGACACCTGGTCCCCCGGGAGGTCCGCCTCGCCCAGACCCTGCCGCGCACCCCCAGCGGCAAGCTGGACCGCGAGGCGACGGCGGTGCAGGGAATCCCGGCCACGCAGACGCAGACGCAGACGCAGACGCCGAAGCCGACGCCGACCGGGCTGCACCAGGCCGAACCGGAGCCGACCGTGTCCGAAGCGGCGCCCGAACCGACCGCGCCCGAGCGCGGTCGACCGGCATCGGCGGCTCCGGTGTCGACCGCCCGGCAGCCGACCACCTCTGAGGCGGCCCCGCGGCCGAACACCCCGCCGTCCCCCGGGCCCTCCAGCCCACAGGAGGCGCTCCCCGCCTCCAACCCCGGGACCGATAAGGCCGACGGCACCCCGGCGGCCCCCGCCGAGCCCCGGCAGCGACAGATCGCGCGGGTCTTCTCGGAGGTGCTGCACCGGCCGGACATCCCGGTGGACGCCAGCTTCTTCGACCTCGGCGGCGACAGCATCATGTCGATCCAGCTGGTGAGCCGGCTGCGGCAGGCGGGGCTCGTCCTCACCCCGCAGGACGTCTTCGAGTACAAGACCGTCCGCGCCCTGGCGGCGGCGGCGCGCGAGACCGTACGCACGGAGGGCGAACAGACCGCCGCCGCGGTCGGCGAGGTGCCCCTCACGCCGATCATGCACTTCTTCCGTGAACTCGGTGGCCCTGTCGACGGCTTCCACCAGGCCGTGCTGCTCCAGGTGCCCGGTGGGCTGCGCGAGGACCTGCTGGCTCGCGCCGTCCAGGCCCTCCTCGACCACCACGACGCGCTCCGGCTGCGCCTGGACCGGACGTCGCCCGACTGGCGCATGGAGGTGCTGCCGCCCCGTTCGGTGAGCGCCTCGTCCTGCGTACGACGAGTGGACGTGCGCGGGTTCGAGGAATCCACTGCCCTGCCCGAGGTCCTCGCGGACGAGGCCGAGCGCGCCAAGAACCGGCTGGACGTGCTGAACGGCAGGCTCGTGCAGGTCGTCTGGCTGGACGCGGGGACCGAGGCGCCGGGCCGACTGCTGTTCATGGCGCACCACCTGGCCTGCGACGGAGTGTCCTGGCGCATCCTCGTCCCCGAGCTCCACGGCGCGTATCAGGACCTGGCGGCCGGCCGGGATCCGCGGCTCCAGCCGGTCGCGACCTCCCTGCGGCACTGGAGCCGTGAACTGTCCGCACAAGCACGCACCGAACTGCGGACGAGTGAACTGGCGCTGTGGACCGACATCCTGGACACCCCCGGCCCGCAGCTGGCCCGCCGACCGCTCGATCCCGCCCGCGACACCGTGGGAACCGCCCGCTCCCGCGCGATGACCTACGGCGCGGACCGGGCAAAGCACCTGTTCAGCACCGTCCCCGCGGCCTTCCACTGCGAGATCAACGACGTGCTGCTCACCGCCTTCGCGCTGGCCGTGCAGCGCACCCTCGGCACGGGCCAGGACGTGGTGATCGACGTGGAGGGGCACGGGCGCGAGCCCGTGGTCGCCGACGCGGACCTCTCCCGTACCGTCGGCTGGTTCACCAGCCTGTACCCGGTACGGATCGCCCCCGGCGCGGCGGACGCCTCGGGCCGCCACCGTTCTCGCCGGGACCTGGGCCGGGCCCTGCGGCGGGTGAAGGAGCAGTTGCGCGCCATCCCCGACAAGGGCATCGGGTTCGGCCAGCTGCGCCACCTGAACCCGCAGACCTCCGCGGCTCTGGCCGCCGCCGAGCCCCGGCACATCGGGTTCAACTACTTCGGACGGTTCCTGTTGCCCGCCGCGTCGGACGAGCGGGCCTGGGGACCGGCACCCGAGGCGGGCATGAGCGCCGGCGCCGACGCCGAGATGCCGCTCGCCCACCCCCTGGAGATCACCGCGCTGACCCAGGACA
This sequence comes from Streptomyces sp. ALI-76-A, assembly GCF_030287445.1. Taxonomy (GTDB): domain Bacteria; phylum Actinomycetota; class Actinomycetes; order Streptomycetales; family Streptomycetaceae; genus Streptomyces. Next base: position 755,889 of record NZ_JASVWB010000004.1, read on the forward strand.
CCGACCGGGGACCCGAACTGGGCGTCAGCCTCACCTGGGCGGACGGCATCCTCGACGACGAGTTGATCGAAGAGCTGGGGACGGCCTGGTTCGAGATCCTGGACGAGCTGGCGGCGCACGCCGGTGAGCCGGGTGCGGGCGGCCGTACGCCGTCCGACTTCCCACTGGCCGCACTGGGCCAGGACGACATCGAGCGGCTGGAGCGCAGCTATCCCGGCCTCACGGAGATCCTGCCCCTGTCACCGCTGCAACACGGCCTGCTGTACCACGTGCTGACCGACCGGCTGCTCGTCCAGCAGGGCGACGGACAGGCCGACGAGCAGCATGTCTACACCGTCCAGGTGTGGCTGGAACTCGACGGAGAACTCGACCCCGCTCGGCTGCGCGCCGCCGGTCAGGCGCTCCTGGGACGGCACACCAACCTCAGCGCCGCCTTCGTCCACGAAGGGCTGGCCGAGCCCGTCCAGGTCTTCGACACCGGGGCTCGGCTTCCCTGGCACGAGGAGGACCTCAGCGCGCTGACACAGGACCGGCGGGAGACGGAGACGGAGCGGCTGCTGCACCTCGAACGCAGCCGACGGTTCGACCCGACGGCCCCGCCCATGCTGCGGATGCTGCTCCTGAGGACAGGCGAGAACCGGCACCGACTGGTCCTGACCACCCATCACATCATCGTGGACGGCTGGTCGTTGCCCGTCCTGTTGCGCGAACTGTTCGTGCTCTACCGGTACGGCGGCGACGAGAGCGCCGCGACCGCGGCCGGCGCCGAACTTCCCGCCAACACGCCCTTCCACGAGTACCTGACCTGGCTGGTCCGGGCCGACAAGACCAAGGCGGAGTCCGCGTGGCGCGCGGCCCTGTCCGGGCTGACCGCGCCCACCCTCATCGCCCGCGAGGACGACCGGGAGCCGCAGGCACCGTGCTTCGTGAGCGTGGAGCTGGACGCGGAGGAGACCGCCGCCCTGGTGGACATGGCCCGCCGCCACGGCGTGACGGCCAACACCGTGCTCCAGGCCGGCTGGGGCCTCCTGCTGGCCCAGGAGACCGGCGGCTCGGACGTGGTCTTCGGCTCGGTGGTCTCGGGGCGGCCCGCCGAACTCCCCGGCGTGGAGACGATGGTGGGGCTGTTCATCAACACCGTGCCGACCCGGGTCCGGCTGGACGCGGCGGAGACCTTGGGCACGCTGCTCGTCCGGCTCCAGAGGGAACAGGCCGCGCTGCTGCCGTACCACCACATCAGCCTGGGGGAGATCCGCCGGATCACGGACATCGGCAACCCCTTCGACACCGTGATGGCCTTCGAGAACTACCCCCTCGACTCCGAGGAACTCGCCGAGCCGGCGCCCGGCCTGAAGCTCGTCCGGGCCTACGGCGACGACGCCCCCCACTTCCCGCTGAACCTCGTCGCCTCCGCCCGCGGTGAGCGGCTCTCCCTGCGGCTCGACTACCGCCCGCACCTGGTGGAGCGCGAACGCGCCGGCCTCCTCGCCGAGCGGTTCGTGGAACTGCTGAGGACGGCGGCGCACGAGCCGACGCGCACGGTCGGGTCCCTCGTGGGCACCGAGTCCGCTGCCCGGCCCGCCGTCGAGCGGCAGGCGGGGGAGACCTCCGCCGAGCCGGAGCGGCGGCAGGGACAGCAGACCGGTACCGGCATCCTGCTGCCACTGCGCGAGGAGGGCGCCGGCACCCCGCTGTTCTGCGTCCACCCCGCGGCGGGCATCGCGTGGTCCTACGCCGGCCTCGCCGGGTCCCTCGGCCCGGATCAGCCGGTCTACGGCCTCCAGGCCAGAGGCCTCGACGGCGAGGACGTACTGCCGGCGTCCGTCCAGGAGATGGCCGCGGACTACCTGGACCACGTCCGTTCGGTCCAGCCGGCCGGGCCGTACCGCCTGCTGGGCTGGTCGTTCGGCGGGATGGTGGCCCAGGAGATGGCGGTGCAGCTCCAGCGGAGCGGTGAATCGGTCGAGCTGCTGGCGATCCTCGACGCCTATCCCGACGGAGCCGGTGACGGCGCCGGCGCCGCCCAGCCGGAGGAACCGACGGTGGCCGGCCGGGACGTCCTGGCCATGGTGCTGGAGTTCTTCGGATACGACCGGTCCGCCTGGGAGGGAGAGACGCTGACGTATCCGCGCTTCGTGGAGATCGCCCGGGAACAGACCGGACTGCTGGCCGCCTTCGACGAGCAGCGGGTGGCGGCCGTCGCTCGGATCTTCGCCAACAACGCCCGGCTCTCCCACGCCCACGAACCGCGCCCGTACGCCGGGAACCCGCTGGTCTTCGCGGCCCGCGAGACCTCGCCTGACCTCGCCGCGGAACTGTGGCGGCCGCTGCTGGACGGTGGCCGGGCCGACGTCGTCCCGGTCGACTGCACGCACGGCGAGCTGGGCAGGCCCGCTCCGCTGGGCACCGTCGGACGGGAGATCACCCGCTGGTTGCGGGCGGCTTCGCTGACCGCGGGGGGTCCGCAGTGACACCGGCCGTGCCGACGGCGGGGGGTTTCGGGACCGGTGGCAACCCGCCGGGCTCCGTTCCCCTCACCACCGCCCAGCAGGGGATCTGGTTCGGGCAGAAGCTCGCCGCGTCGGCCCGGTACCACGTGGCGGCCGGGTTCGAGGTCGCCGGGAACCTGGACGAGGTCCTGTTCGAGCGGGCCTTCCGGGCCGTCCTGGCCGAGGCGGAACCCCTCCGCGTCCGGTTCACCGAGGCGGAGGGGGAGCGGCCGCGGCAGCGGGTCGAGCCGCTCCCGTCCTGGGCGCCGGAGTTCGTCGACCTCAGGCACGAGATGTTCCCCCTGGCCGCGGCGGTGGAGTGGCTGCGCGCCGACGTCGCCAGGCCGTTCGACCCGGCGACAGGCCCGTTGTTCCGGACCGCGTTCATCCGGCTGTCGGACCACCGCGTCTGCTGGTCCCTGGTCTGTCACCACCTGGTCATGGACGGCCTCGGCGGCGCCCTGTTCGCCCGCCGTCTCGGCGACATCTACGGGGCCCTGGAGCGCGGCGAGGAACCGGGCCATGGAGCAGGGGTCTCGCTGGACGCGCTGCTGCGGGCGGAGAGCGACTACCGCGCCGGCCCGGAGTTCGCGGCCGACCGCGCCTTCTGGCTGGCCCGCATGGCCGGCCGCCCCGAGCCGGCCGCACCCCGCCCGGCCGGCCCGACGGCGGACCCGGGCACCGGGAGCGGTGTCGCGGCCCGTGGCGTCGCCCGGCTGACCGGGACCGGCTTCGCCACCTTGCGGGATCTCGCGCGCGCGTGCGAAGTGCGGTGGCCGGTGGTGGTGGTGACCGCCGGGGCCCTGATGGCACACGCCCGCTCGGGCGGGGCCGGCGACGAGGTGGTGGTGGGGCTGCCGGTCGCCGGGCGCACCGGCCCCCTGGCCCGTGCCGTGGCCGGCATGACCTCCAACGTGCTGCCGCTGCGGATCCGGATCCACCCGGACCGGCCCGCCACCGACCTGATACGGGCTGTCGGCGCCGAGCTGTCCGCCGCGCTCGCCCATCAGCGCTATCCGCAGGAGGATCTCGGACGGGACCTGGGGCTCGCGGCCACCGGGCGGGGACTGCACGGGTTCGCCGTGAACGTGATGCCGTTCAGCTTCGGAAAGCGGTTCGCCGGCCGACCCATGACGATGCACCACATCGCGGTCGGCCCCGTGGACGACCTGTCCGTCACCGTCCACCCGGAGGCGCAGCGATCCGGACTGCGCGTGGATCTGTACGCCTCCTCCTCCGCGTACGGCGCCCGCGCGGCCGGTGCCGAAGCCCGTCGTTTCGCCCGGCTCCTCAGCGGGCTGACCACCCGGGCCGAACAGCCCGTCGGGCGGCTGGACCTGCTGTCGGCGGCCGAGCGGCGGTGGGCGCTGCCGCGCCCGCCCACCCCCACAGGCCGACGCGCGTCCGCCGCCGCGCCCGTCGCCGGCACCCTGCCGGGGCTGGTCGAGCGCTGGGCCGCCCGCACCCCACAGGCCCCCGCGGTCGGCTGCGGCCAGGAGCGGCTGTCGTACGCGGAGCTCAACGCCCGCGCCAACCGGCTCGCCCGGCACCTGATCGGCCTCGGCGCGGGCCCGGAGCGCACTGTCGCGGTCGTTCTGCCCCGCTCCGTCGACCTGGTCGTCGCGATCCTCGCGGTCACCAAGACAGGGGCGGCCTACCTGCCGGCCGACCCGGCCTGGCCCGCCGACCGGATCGCCGCGATCCTGGCCGACGCGCGGCCCGTACATGTCATCACCCCCACCGAGCTGGACGCCGTACCGGCGCGGACGGCCACCGGGGAACCGACGGACCTGGACCGGGACCTGACCGACGCGGACCGCCCCGGTCCGCTCACCCCCGACTGCGCCGCCTACGTCATCTACACCTCGGGCTCCACCGGCCGGCCCAAGGGAGTGGTGGTGCCGCACCGCGGTCCGGTGTCGCTGTTGACCGGCGCCGCGGCCGATTTCGGGTTCGACTCCCGAGACGTGTGGACGATGTTCCACTCCAGCGCCTTCGACTTCTCCGTCTGGGAGATGTGGGGCGCGCTGGCCCACGGCGGACGGCTGGTCGTCGTCCCCCAGGGCGTGCACCGCTCGCCCCGGGAGATGCTCGACCTCCTGGACCGGGAGCGGGTGACGGTGCTGAACCAGACCCCGTCCGCCTTCCACGCCCTGGACCGCGCGGACGCCGAGGCGCCCGGCCGATGGCGGTTGCCGGCCCTGCGCCGGGTGATCTTCGGAGGGGAAGCGCTGCGTCCGGCCCGGCTGCGTGCCTGGTGCGAGCGGCGAGGACCCACCTCCACCGCTGTGGTGAACATGTACGGCATCACCGAGACCACGGTCCACGCGACCCGGCTCGACCTGACCGCCGGCCACCTCGCGGATTCCGGCAGCCCGATGGGAACGCCGTTGCCCGGCACCCGTCTGCACGTCCTCGACAGCCGGCTGCGCCCGGTACCGCCCGGGGTGGTGGGGGAGTTGTACGTGGCCGGAGCCGGCGTGGCCAGAGGGTACCTGGGCAGGCCGGACCTGACCGCGCAGCGCTTCGTGGCAGACCCGTTCGGCCCGCCGGGATCCCGGCTGTACCGCTCCGGCGACCTCGTCCGGTGGCGGTACGACGGCAGCCTGGAGTACGTGGCCAGGGCCGACGACCAAGTCAAGATCCGCGGCTTCCGCATCGAGCCCGCCGAGATCGAGTCCGCTCTGCTGGCGATCCCGGGTGTGGCGGGGGCCGCGGTGACCGCGTGGCCGACGGTCCGGGACGACACCGACACCGACACCGACGGCCGCGCCGGTACGGACGGCGGCGGCACCCCCGGTGCCGAGCCCCGCCTGGTGGCCCACGTCCTCCCCGCCCACCCCGCGGAGGCGGACCACGGCCCGGACCACGACCCGGACCACGGCGCGGATGACGCCACCGACCGCTTCCTCGCCCGTCTCCGCGACGCCCTGCGCACCCGCCTGCCCGAGCACATGATCCCCGCACTCCTCGTCCCCGTAAGCGAGTTGCCGCTCACCCCGAACGGCAAGCTGGACCGGGCCGCGCTGCCCAGCCCCGTCCCGCGAACGGCCCAGCGCTCCGACCCGCCCCGCACCCGCCTGGAGCAGCGGGTCGCCGCGCTCTACACCGACCTCCTCGGAGCCTCGGACGTCGGGTCGGGCGACAGCTTCTTCGCGCTGGGCGGCGACAGCCTCAGCGCGGCCCGCCTGGTCGGCGCGGTGCGCCGTACGCTGGGCGCCGAGCTGGACGTACGGGACGTGTTCGAGCATCCGACGGTGGCCGCGCTCGCGGCCCGACTCGACCGGCCGGACCGGTACGGGCCGGACCGGTACGGGCCGGATCCCGACCACCCCGCCGAGCCGGACGCGCGGACCCTGACCGGCGGCGCCCGTCCCGAGCGCGTCCCGCTCTCCTTCGGGCAGCGCAGGCTCTGGCTCCTGCACTCGCTGGACGGACCGGGCAGCGCGTACAACGTGCCACTGGTGCTGCGGCTGACCGGGCACGTCGACCAGGAGGCGCTGCGGGCCGCCCTCGCGGATCTGGCCGGACGTCATGAGGCGCTGCGTACCGTCGTGCGGGAGGCGGACGGTCGGCCGGAGCAGTGGATCCTGCCACCGGCCGAGGCTCGACCCGAACTCACCGTCACCCGCACCGACCCGGCCCGGCTGCCGGACGCCCTCGCCGCGCGGGCCCGCCACACCTTCCGCCTGGACCAGGAACCGCCCCTGCGCGCCGACCTGTTCACGGTCGGCCCGACCGAGCACACCTTGCTCGTGCTCCTGCACCACATCGCCTGCGACCATGCCTCTCTCGCGCCGCTGCTGGCCGACCTGCGGACGGCCTACGCCGCCCGGCTGGACGGCAGGGCACCCGGCTGGGCCACGCCGCCGGCGCAGTACGCCGACTTCACCCTGCGCCAGTGCGAGCTGCTCGGCACCGACGACCACCCGACGGACATCGCGCGCCGCGGCATCGCCCACTGGACCGAGGTGCTCGACGGCCTGCCGGAGCGGATCCAGCTGCCCGCCGACCGTACGCCCCGGCCGGGGCAGGGCGGTGACACCGTCGGCTTCCGCATCCCCGCCGCACTGCACGCCCGGCTCGCCGGCCTGGCCGCCGAGGAACGGGCGAGCCTGTTCATGGTGGTGCACGCCGGTCTGGCGGCGCTCCTGACCCGGCTGGGCGCCGGGACGGACATCCCGGTGGGCACGGCCGTGTCCGAGCGCGGCGACCCCCTGTTCGACGACACCGTCGGTTTCCTGGTGAACACGCTGTTGCTGCGCACCGACACCTCCGGCGAGGTGACGTTCCGGGAACTGCTCGGACGGGTGAGGCAGACCGACCTCACCGCCTTCGCCCACCAGGAGGTGCCGTTCGACCTGGTCATGGAGTTTCTGCGACCGCGGCGCGCGGCGAGCGGACAGGCGCCGTTCCAGGTGATGCTGGGCGTCACCCCGGCACCGCCCCGGTTCGAACTGCCCGGCGCGACGGCGACGGTCGGCACGGTCGGCACCGGCGCCGCCAAGTTCGACCTGTCGTTCAGCCTGTACGAGCACCGTGCGGCGGACGGCTCCGGCCTCGGCCTGGACGGCGTCCTCGAGTACCGGACCGGCTTGCTCGGCCGTGACACCGCCGAGGCGATCTGTGACCGCTTCACCAGGCTGCTGGAGCGGGTGGCCACCGACCCGGACACGCCCGTCCACCGCGTCGACCTGCTCAGCAGCGCCGAACGCCGCCGCCTGCTCACCACCTGGGCCGCGCCCTGCGCCCCGCCCCGCGGCGAACACGCCACGGTGCCGGGCCGGTTCGCCGAACAGGTGCGCCGCTGCCCCGACGCCCCGGCGGTCCGGGCCGGCGGCCAGGTCCTCACCTACGCCGATCTGGACGCCCGCTCCGACCGGCTGGCCGGCAGGCTGACCGCCCACGGGGTGACGGCCGAGACACCGGTCGGTGTCCTGCTGGACCGGGGCGCCGACCACGTCGTGACCGTGCTGGCGATCCTCAAGTGCGGTGGCGTGTACCTGCCGTTGGACTCCCGGGCGCCACGGTCCCGGCAGGACGCGGTGCTGGCCGAGGCCCGAGCCGCCGTCCTGGTCACCGACGCGGCCGGCCCTCCGGGCGGCCCGGGGATCGTCGACGTACGGGACCGGCGCCCGGTACCGGATCCAGCCGTGACCACGCCCGTCCCCGGACCCGTGGACCACCCGGACGCCCTCGCCTACGTCACCTACACCTCCGGTTCGACCGGCACCCCCAAGGGAGTGGCCGTCACCCACGGAGATGTCCTCGCCCTGGCCCTCGACAGCTGCTGGCAGGGCACCCGGCCGCAGCGGGTCCTGCTGCACTCCCCGCACTCGTTCGACGCCTCGACGATGGAACTGTGGGTTCCGCTGCTGAACGGCGGCGAGATCGTGGTGGCGCCGCCGGGCGACCTCGACCTGGCGACCCTGGGGCGCCTGCTCACCGGCACCGGCGTCACCACCCTGTGGCTCACCGCCGGTCTCTTCCAACTGGTCGCCGAGGAGAACCCCGGCTGTCTGCGGGAGCTGGACACCGTGTGGACGGGCGGCGACGTCGTGTCCCCGCGCGCCGTGAGCGTCGTACGCCGGCACTGCCCGAGCACCCGCGTGGTGAACGGATACGGCCCGTCCGAAGCGACCACCTTCGCCACCCGGCACCTGGTCACGGACACCGGTCGGACGGACGGCACGGATCGGGAGGACTCCGCGGCGGTGCCGATCGGACGGCCCCTCGACGGCGCCCGGGCCTACGTGCTGGACGCGTACCTGCACCTGGTTCCGCCCGGCGTGACCGGGGACCTGTATCTCGGCGGCACGGGCATCGCCCGGGGCTACCTCCACCGGCCGGACCTCACCGCCGAACGCTTCGTCGCCGACCCCTTCGGTCCCCCCGGAGCCCGGATGTACCGCACCGGTGACCTGGCCCGCCGGCAGCCGGACGGTGTCCTGGTGTTCGCCGGACGCACCGACGGCCAGGTGAAACTGCGTGGCTTCCGCATCGAGACCGACGAGGTCGCCACGGCGCTGACCGGGCACGGAGCGGTCGGACAGGCCGCCGTCGTCGTGCGCGAGGACCGGCCGGGCGAGCGTCGGCTGGTGGCCTACCTGGTCCCGGAACGGGGCCGGACGGTGGACGAGGCCGCGGTGCGGGACCACGCCGCCGCGGTGCTGCCCGACTACATGGTGCCGACGGCGTACGTCGTCGTCGACCACCTGCCGCTGACCCGCAACCACAAGATCGACCGGGCCGCGCTGCCCGCCCCGCCCATGGCCGCACCGCACCGGGCCGCGCCGCGCACCGCTCACGAACGCCTGCTGTGCGAGATCGCCGCACAGCTGCTCGGCGTGACCGCGATCGGCGTCGACGACGGCTTCTTCACCCTCGGCGGCGACAGCATCATGGCCATCCAGCTGGTCAGCCGGGCCCATGAGGCGGGGGTGAGGATCAGCGTACGCGACGTGTTCCGTTGCGCCACGATGGCGGAACTCGCCAGGACGGCGGAGGCCGCGGGGACGGCACAGGAGGCTTCCGCCGCGACCGGTGCCGAGGACGCCGCGGGTGCCCTGCCGCCGACGCCGGTGATGCACTGGTGGCGGGAGCAACAGCGCGGCGACCTCGCCGCCTTCAGCCAGAGCGTGACCGTACGCACCCCGCCCGGGCTGACCGAGGAGACCCTGACCGCGTCCGTCCAGGCACTTCTGGACCACCACCCGGCGCTGAGACTGCGGCTGACCCTCGGCACGGCCTCCGCGCCCCGGGAACCCGCGGAATGGACCCTGGACGTCCTGCCGCCCGGTGACTGCCGGGCCGGGGACCGGGTCCGTCGCGTCGACGCGACGGACACCTGGGACCGCCTGCCCCGACTGCTCGCCGACGCCGGCGCCACCGCCCGGGACCGCCTCGATCCGACCACGGGCGCGATGCTGTTCGCGGTGTTCCTCGACGCCGGGCCGGGCGCCCCGGGCCGACTGGTCCTGGTCGTCCACCACTTGGCCGTCGACGGCGTCTCCTGGCGCATCCTGCTGCCCGACCTGGCCGCCGCGTACCAGGCCGTCACGGCCGGCCGGGACCCCGAGCTGCCGTCCGCCCCGACCTCGTTCCGCAAGTGGGCCCGGTTCCTCGCCGAACAGGGCCGCACCGGTGCCCGGCGCGACGAACTCCCGCTGTGGCGTGAGACCCTGGCCGCGGCCCGCCCCCTGACGGATGTTCCACACGATGCCGCCGGCTCGGCCGCCCGGCACCTCACCCTGACGCTGCCGCCGGAGCGTACCCGGCCGCTGCTGACGGAGGTGGGCGCGGCCTTCCACTGCGGGGTGGAACCCGTGCTGCTCACCGCGCTGGGGCTGGCGTTGACCGAGTGGCGCCGCCGCGGCCGGGCCACCGCCGCCGACGCGGGCGCCGCCACCGAAGCTCCGGTCATCGAGCTGGAGTCCCACGGACGCCCCGATCTGCCCGGGCAGGACCTGTCGCGCACCGTGGGCTGGTTCACCAGCGTGTTCCCGTTCCCGCTGGAGACCGCGGGGTGCGACTGGAGCCAGGTCCGGGCCCACGACCCGGCACTGGACCGGGCACTGAAGGAGACCAAGGAGCGACTGCGAGCCGTTCCCGACCGGGGCATCGGCTACGGCGTCCTGCGCCACCTCGACGAGCGGACGGCCCCGGAACTGCGCGCACTGGGACAACCCCAGATCGGGTTCAACTACCTCGGCCGGCTCGCCGCCCAGTCACAGACGGACTGGGGCCTCGTCCCGGAATCCACCACCGTCCCGGAAACCGCCGCGGCAGCCGTCGCGCCCCCCACGCCGGAGGCGGACCCGGCATCGTCACCCACCGGCCACCATCTCATCGCCCTGGACGCCCTCACGGTCGACGGCCCCTCCGGGCCCCGGCTGCACGCGACCTGGACGTGGGCGGACAAGGCGTTCACCGAGACCGACACACGGGAGCTGGCCGCACTCTGGACCACCGCGCTCGACGCGCTGGTGGCGCGGGCCCGGACCGCCGGCGCCGGCGGACGCACTCCCTCCGACCTGCCCCTGGTCCGGTTCGGGCAGACGGAGATCGAGCAACTGGAGGCGGCCTACCCCGGGCTGTCCGACGTGCTGCCCCTGACGCCCCTCCAGCAGGGCCTGCACTTCCACTCGCTGTACGCCCCCGACGCCCCGGACGTCTACCACGCCCAGTTCGTCCTCCACCTGCGCGGCGACCTCGACCGCGACGTCCTGCGCAGGGCTGTCGCCGCCCTCCTGGACCGGCACCCCAATCTGCGGGCCGCCTTCGTTCATCAGGGCCTGCCGCATCCCGTCCAGGTGCTGCCCGGCCCGGTCGGGCCCGAATGGCGGGACATCGACCTCACCCCGGTCGCCGCGCCGCGCCGCGAACGGGTCCTCCGCCGGATCACCCACGCCGACCTGCACCGCCGCTTCGACCTGGAACGCCCTCCGCTGCTGCGCTTCACCCTCGTCACCTGGGGGCCGGACGAGTACCGGCTGGTGCTCACCAACCACCATCTGGTGCTGGACGGCTGGTCGATGCCCCTGTTCATCCGCGAACTGCTCGCCCTGTACGCCGAGGAGGGCGACCGAGCCGCACTGCCCCCGGTGACCCCCTACCGTGAGCACCTCCATGCCCTGACGGCCCTGGACCTGGCCGCGGCACGGTCCGCCTGGTCGGCCGCGCTGGCCGGGGCGGACACCGCACCCGCCTTCCCCACGACGCCCCGGACGACGGCGCCCGCACAGTCCCTGCGGGTCGATGTGTCCGCCGATCTCACCCGGCGGCTGCGCGCGACGAGCGCGGGCGGGCCCACCCTCAACACGGTGGTGCAGGCCGCCTGGGCGCTGTTGCTGGCCCGGCGCGGCGGACGGCGCGACATCGTCTTCGGCACCACCGTCTCCGGACGCCAGCCCCATCTGCGGGGCATGGAGTCGATGATCGGCCTGTTCATCAACACCGTCCCGGTGCGCGTGGGGATCGACCCGGGGGAGACCGTACGGGACCTCCTGCGCCGCTTCCAGGACGAGCAGGCCGCTCTGCTGCCCCACCAGCACCTGGGGCTGCCGGACATCCAGCGGCTGACCGGCCGCCGCGACCTGTTCGACACCCACCTGGTCTTCGAGAACTACCCCTTGGAGCGGGCGGGCCTGTCGCAGGACGCCCGGGGACTGCGGCTGGTGCACGTCGAGGGGCAGGACGCCACGCACTACCCCCTCTCCCTGGCGGCCTTCGCCGACGACACCCGCCTGAGCCTGCGGCTCACCTACCGGCCGGACGTCGTCGAGCCCTCGCGTGCCGAGTGGTTCGCCCGGGAACTGCGGCGGCTGTTGCGGGCGCTCGCCGCCGACCCCGGCGCCCGCGTGACCGACCTCCTCGGGCCCCCCGCCGGAACGACTGCCCTGTCCGACTCCCTGAAAGGAACATCATGAGCGGCGACAACCCCTTCGACGACGAGACCGGCGTCTTCCACGTGCTCGTCAACGACGAAGGACAGCACTCCCTCTGGCCCTCGTTCGCCGAGGTCCCGGCAGGCTGGACGGTGGCGCTCCACGACACGGCCCGGCGATCGGCTCTCGACTTCATCGAGGAACGCTGGACGGACATGCGCCCCCACAGCCTGCGCGAGGTGCTGGACCAACGTTGACCAGGCCGAAGTCCGCGCAACGCGCGAGGCTCCTGTGCCGTTGGGGGAGGTGTGGCGATTCGACGTGTCCTCGGGACGCGCAGAACGGCCGGAACGCGATCGGCTCGCCCTGCGGAGCGGGATACTGATGCTTTCTCATGACGTGGCGACCAGGGGAGCGGATCGGTGAACTCTGCCGGAGAGACGGGCCGTTGGGGCGTGGACGGTGGCCGGGGCGGGCGGCATGCGATCGTCGTGGGCGGGAGTCTTTCGGGGCTGCTGGCGGCACACGTCCTGGCCGCGCACGCCGACCGGGTGACCGTCGTCGAGCGCGACCGGTTCCCGGACGGCGTGAAGCCGCGGCCAGGGGTACCGCAGGGCCGGCATCCCCATGTCCTGCTGGAGGGTGGGCAGGTGGCCCTGGAGTCGCTGCTGCCGGGCTTCCTGGCGGAGCTGCGGGCGGCGGGGGCGCCGCGGGTGGGCATGCCGTCGGACATGGTGCAGTGGCAGACCGGGCACTGGTTGCGGCGGCTGCCCGCGACGACGCACATCTACACCGGTTCCCGCGCGCAGCTCGAGGAGGCGGTGCGGCGGCGCGTTCTCGCCAACCCGGCGATCAGCGCGGTGGAGGGCACCGAAGTCGTCGGGCTCCTCGGTGGCGCCTCGCGCGTGCGGGGTGTGCTGCTGCGGGCCCGTTCCGGCGACGTCCGTGAGGAGCAGCGGGCTCTGGAGGGCGACCTGGTCGTCGACGCCTCCGGGAGCGGCACGAAGGCCCCGCAGTGGCTGACGGCGATCGGGGCCGAGGCCCCGCACGAGGAATCCATCGACACCGGGCTCGCGTACGCCTCACGCGTCTACCGCGGCAGGAGCGGTGTCCTCGACGGCGACACCGTCGGCTACTACGTCTACCCCGACCCCGTCCAGGTCCATGGCGGCGGTGCGCTGCCGCTGGAGGACGGCACCCATCTGGTCATCGTCTCAGGGGTGCGCGGCGACGAACCGCCCACGGACGACGACGAGTTCGTGACATACATCAAGAGGCTGCCGCATCCGCTCCTGCACCGGTGGCTGGACGAGGCCGAACCGCTCTCGCCGGCGTTCGGCTTCCGGCGGAACGCGAATGTCCGACGCCGCTACGATCTGCCGGGCCGCCGCCCGGCCGGATTCCTCGCCACCGGCGACGCCCTGTGCTCCTTCAACCCGATCTACGGACAGGGCATGGCCGTCGCCGCGATGAGCGCGGTCGCCCTGCGCGACGCCCTGGCCGACCCGCGCCGGACCCCCACGACGCGGCACGTGCAGCGGGCACTCCTCGCGGCGTCCCGGCAGGCGTGGGACATCTCCGCCGGGGCGGACCGCAAGATGCCGGGCGCGGTCGGCAACGCGGTCGCCGTCGGGCCCGCGGACAGCGTCGCCGACTGGTATCTGCGGCGGGTACAGGAGCGCTTTCCCGGCGACCCCGTCGTGGGGCGGGCCTTCCGCTCCGTGCTGACTCTTTCCGCGCCTGTCACCGCCCTGTTCGCCCCGCCCGTGGCCCGGGCCGTCCTCTTCCGTCCGCCCGCGCCGACGCCCACCGAGCCGCCGATGACGCCGGAGGAAACGGGGGTCTGAGCGAGGTCGGCAGCCGACGGCGTCTTCCGCGCCGGACTGCGCATCAGCGTCGGTCCCGGAAGCCCCGGGCCAGATCGGCGCCTTGGCTGCCCACGACCCCGCTCAGTCCTGCTTGCCGGGCTTTGCCGTGATCTTGGCGAGTGCCGCCACGATGTTCTCCTCCACCGCCGGCTTGGTGATGCCGAGGCCGGTCAGGACGCCCTCGCCGTTCTCGAACTCCAGCAGGGCCAGGAGGATGTGCTCGGTGCCGATGTAGTTGTGGCCGAGGCGGAGCGCCTCGCGGAAGGTGAGCTCCAGGACCTTCTTCGCGTCGGGGGCGTAGGGGACGAGCTCCGGGACCTCCTCGACCGCCGGCGGCAGCGCGGCGGCGGCGGCCTGGCGTACGGTGTCCAGGAGGACACCCTGCGCGGTGATCGCCTTGGCGGCCAGACCCTCCGGTTCGGCCAGCAGGCCGAGGACCAGGTGCTCGGGGCGCCCCTCGGGATTGCGCGCCGCGATGGCCTCGTTGTGGGCGGCCATCACCACGTTGCGGGCGCGTGGCGTGTAGCGGCCGAAGCCCTGGCTGGGATCGAGGTCCGTCGTCTCCTTGGGCACGAACCGCTTCTGCGCCGCCTGCCGGGTCACTCCCATGCTCTTGCCGATGTCCGTCCAGGACGCGCCCGAGCGCCGGGCCTGGTCCACGAAGTGGCCGATCAGGTGGTCGGCCACCTCGCCGAGGTGGTCGGCGGCGATCACGGCGTCCTGTAGCTGATCCAGCGCGTCGGTGTGGACCTTCTTGATGGCCGCGATGAGGTCGTCGAGGCGTACGGATGACGTGATGTTGGGGTTCGTCGTCATGTGACAACCGTAGGTTGACAGCAGCGTGGTGTCAACATCGGGTTGACAGTGGGTCGGCGGCGGCTAGCGGCCGGCCCTCCGGAATCCGCATGTCCGTCTGATCACCTGGCTGGAGACCAGCGACCGGCTCACCGAGGCCCAGCGCATCGCCATCCAGCTGTCGCACAACGCCATCGCCGGCGAGGATGCCCCGGCCATCCTCAAGACGCTCTACGAGCAGATCGACGACCTCGTTCCTCCGCCAGTACGCGGGCCTGGACGGTGCCACCCTCGAACTCCTCGCCGACCTCGACAGCCCTTCGCTCGGCGAAGCCAACCTCACTTTCCAGACCCTCGCGATCGTGTTCCTCCCCGACGACCTCAAGGAAGCACAAGACGTCCTCCGCGACGCCCTCGGCCTCGCCGCGTCCTCGGACGCCGTCTGGGTCGCCGCGCTACGCCAGTACGACCAGATCATGGCGGCCCTCGACCTCGCCTCCAAGAGCGCCGACGTCACCAACGTCGCCACCGCCTTCGGCCTCATCCTGGAGTCCTTCACGGACCACGCGAACGACCTCGTCGACGCCTGGTTCGACCGCGACACCGGCGAACCGAAGCACCACGGCATGGCCCCGCTCCTCACCCTGTTCCACACCGACGCCATGCCCACCAAGGCCGCCGCAGTCGTCGAGAAAGCACTACAGCAGGCTGTAGCCCGTGGCGAGGTCCCCGCAGAGCACCGGTGCAAAGCCCTGGAGCTGTGGGCCCGCCAGTACCTCGACACCCCCGCCTGACCGCCGTGAGCACCAACGCCCCACCGACCACGCTCAGTGCACCCCTCGACCCGTGGGAGCAGCAGCCCGACGAGACCCCCGCAAGCACGGCCAGTTCGTCACATACCGTGACCTCGGCCGCACCCGGACCCTACAGAAGGCTGCGGAAGGGCTACAGCTCCCCGCGGTTACGGTCCGGAAGGCGGCGGCCCGCTTCCGGTGGCGGGAGCGCGCCGAGGTGTGGGACCGGCACCTGGACCGGCTGTACAAGCCCGGATCAGCAGTCGCTGGTGTTGCGGACGCGCACCGAGCGGGCGATCCGCGAGCACTTCGCCGAGGCGCACGACGGCCAGGAGCCGCCCGAGAGGATCATGCGATGAGGCCCTACAGCCGCGCCAGCAGGCCGGTGTTCCCGAACGCGGAGCGCGCCCGGAGGCAGGTCGAGCGGGCGCTGCGCGTCCCGAGTGTCCGGCGTGTGGCCACCCCGTCCGCGTGCACGCCATCGAGAGCGGGCAACGCGTGTGCACCCGCGGCTTCGGCGTGATCTCCTGCCGGGGCTGTGCGCACATCTACGCGATGCTGTCGCGGCTCGGACAGGCCGCTGTGGAGGGCGCGTTGTCGGGGCTGCGGTACGCGAAGCGGTACGTCCCGGCCGGCTTGCAGATGGCCCGGCCTGTCGTCCTCGACTCGCCCGACACGCGCGATATGTTCGGATCATCCACGATCTGAGCGTGCTGCTTGATTCCACGGACACGAGGCCCCACCCGCATCCAGCCCGGCCGGGTGGGGCCTCGTCACGCCGCCTGGCCGCCGCGTCAGTCAGCTATCAATCCGACCACGGTGGGGCTTCCCCCGAACTGGAGGTAGTACTCGGCGCCGGGCACCGAATTCTTGAAGACCACGGTCCAGGTGTTCTTCGTGGCCGTGACCCAGGGGTGGCACTTGTTGCGTGTGCAGACCCTGGTGCTACGTGTGGTCTCAAGCTTGACGTTGATGTCGTTGCAGTGGCCCAGAACCCGCATCCAGTCGCCGTAGTTGGGGAAGTGAGCATTGTCGCCATTTTGTCCCGCTTCGGCACCAAATTTCCCTGCGCTCTCGTAACACCCCACAGCCGGGGCGACGGTAGCTGCTGTTGCGGTCTGCGCGGGAACGGCAACGGCGGCAAGAGCTGCTGCCGCGACCATGGCCGTAAAGATACGTCCAGCTTTGAGCATTGAACCTTCCCCTTCGTTCGCCGGCCCTGTGAAGGATCCGGCCTCAGGAGGAGATCTTGGCAATCCATGCGCTCCCGGCCATCCCGTGCTGGTATGAGGTGTGGGTAAACCTGTGAGGTACGTATGGGTAAACCTGCGGAGTGCGCGGGGTCAGCCGCTGCGATGGCGAGGGCTCGCCAAGGCGAGCGGCACGGTCGACGGAAGCTGTGGGTCGTGGTGCAGTTGTTTCGCTAGTGCCGTGGCAGGCAACGTTTGCCCGTCAAGGAGCGGCGTCCGGTGCGTGCTCTCGGCGTGCCGGCCGGAAGCCCTCGTACTGGATGTACTTGGGCTTTCGGCCGGTGCGGCGAGAGGGCGTGCCGGGCGTCGCGACGGGGCGAACGTTGCCTGCCGCGGCACTAGCTGTGTTCTTGCCGCCCGCACCTCACCCGCCGGCACCGCGCACGCCGACGACCACCATCACGGCCAGGCGACGACCGAGCCGCACGCCGTCGACCACCCCGGCCGGGATGCCGCTCCCAGCGGTGGGACGCCCGCGAAGAGGCAGGCGCCGGAGCCGAGGGTGAACCCACGCGAGGTGTTTCAGGGCTTGCCGGCAGGGGCCCGCGGAAGCCGGTTCGCGCAGCTGCTGCGAACCGGGTGCGCCCTTCCACGGCGAAGGAGTGGAGTCAGTCGCTGACCTTGCTGCGGGCCTGGTACAGCAGGTCGGCGTACTCGGGATGGCGGCTGATCCAGACCGCGTAGAAGGGGCAGGTGGCCAGTACGCGCAATCCCGCGGCGCGTGCCTCGTCGAGGGAGGTCCGAGCCAGCGCGGAGCCGACGCCCTTGCCCTCGTGTTCCGGCGCCACCTCGGTGTGGACGAAGGCGATCAGTTCCGCTGTCCGAATGTACTGCGCGAAGCCCGCGACCTCCGGCCTGCCGTCCACCTGTGCCTCGTAGCGGCGGGCTTCGGGTACGTCGATGACCTTGACCGTCACTTGTCCTCCTCGTTTGAAAGGCCAACCTACGCCGACATGGCCGCGACGCCGCGACCAACCCCCCACGGACCAGGGGGACGTGGAGGACCAGGGCGGCACGCACCGCCGATGCCACGGCTACTCGCCGAGTACGTCTTGTCTCTCCAGTGCCTTGCGCAGCGCCCGCACGGCGTAGAAGGCGCGGCTCTTGACGGTGCCGGGCGGGATGCCGAGGTGGTCGGCCGTCTGGGCCACACTGCATTCCAGGTAGTACATGAGGCGGATGATGGTCCGATGCTGCTCTTTCAGCTCCCGTAGTGCTTCCAGCACCGCGTGGGAGGTGATCGTGGAATTCATGCCGTCCCAGGATGTGTCCAGGTCTTCGATCGGCATCAGTTCGAGCGGCCTGATCTGCCGGGCCCGGTGGTGGTCGATGACCAGGTTCCTGGCCACGGTGAACAGCCAAGGCCGGATGTGGTCGCCGCGCGTACCCAGGAACCCGGCGTGCTTCCAGGCACGGGCCGCGGTCTCCTGGAGGATGTCCTCCGCCTTGTGCCAGTCGCCGTCCAGCAGCCGCGTGGCGTACCGGACGAGCGGAAGTCCGTACTGGTCGTAGACGTCTCGGATGAAGGCATCGCAGTCGGCGTCCGATGTGACGTGCCGGGCCTGCGCCCGAGCCGGAGCGAGGGTGCTGCTCCCCGCTTGCATGATCCCGTTCATGGGTGGCGCCCATTCCTGTTCGAGTGCTTTGTGGCGATCTCTCCCGCATGTGCGGGCGAGTGGCTCAACCCTCCTAGGGAGCCCTTCGCCAAACCTTGTCGTCTCCTTGTCGTGCCCCTTGGCGTCTCTCGCTGACCGCCCCGGACAGGCGCTGGCGTCCGTTGTGGAGCGCGCGTTCGGCCGAGTCGCACACGGACGGGCCGCCGTGGGGTTCCTGCGGTGGCGGAGCGGGTGCCCGCTCCCGTCGCGACGTCCGTCACGACGCGCTGGTACACGTCGACCGGGCGGCGCACCGATCGGCCGGTCCTGCGTCGCGCATCCGCCCCGCGGGTTCCACGCACGGTGAACCGGCCGGCCGCCCATCCCCGGCAACGCTCGGTTCCGGGTCGACCGCCGGCGCGAGACCCTCCAGGCACAGGTACAGGCACAGGCACAGCTCGCCCCGTGACGCCGCCGAGGACGGCTTCGAACGCGGGTGAACCGGAGAGCCACGGGCCACGTTCAGCAGATCGAACGCCTACACATCGGGGCCTGGGGGCCAGGTGGCGGCTCCTCGTTCGCCGACCCTGTGCCCAGGTTCGACACGGTGGCACACAGACCGGTCGTCCACCCCTGCACCTTGTGCGCCATCAGGCTGCCGCTCCGCGTGAACGACAAGGGTGGTCGCCGGCCCCTCGATCGTGTTGCTCCGCAGCACGGCACCATCTCGGAAGGAAAACCACACACTTATGAAGCGCACCCTCTCCCGGCTCGGCCTCGTCCTGGCAGCGGGAGCCATGACCGTTCTCCTGCCCGCCTCCCCGGCCGCCGCGGTCAATCAGACCGCCTGCGGTGACCGGACGGATCTGGTCAAGGTCTGGTACAACGGCGGCCAGACCGCGTGCTTCGCCAACGCGGGCGTCATGGCTCCCGGGCTCCCCAACGTTTCGCGAGTCACCTCCGGCAACAACAACATCGAGATGTTGCTCGGCGATCACGTGAAAGTCATGCCCAAGTGGTCGGCTGTTCGCGACGTCGAGGGACTCAACGCGACGCTGCACATCCTGCAGATCCGCTGACTCGACGCGCCCGGAACCGCGCCGTGCACCGGGCCGCACAGCCCCGGTGCACGGGGCGGTCACTCCCGCCCCGGTGCTGACGCCCTCGATGACGACGACCTGAAGCATCGCTCATCGCCCTCATCGCCCTCATCGACTGCGACGCAGGGTGAACCGTCGCCGTGTTGCCGGCGTTCACAGGGGGGACGCACATTCGGAGATCTCGGCGCAGCCGGAACCGTCCGGGACAGCAGCAGAGGCCTCGCGCCCCTTCCCCCGGCCGATCCCCGGCCCGGCCGCCGGTCAATACACCTGGCGCGCAGGATCACCACTCCTCGGAACCGGGAGCTGATGGCCACCGGCCGCCCTCTCCGGCACGGGAGGCGTGGGGTCCGCGTCCATGTCCAGGGCGGTGAGCCGGTCACGGACCTGCTGGGCGCTGCGGGACATGGCTCGCTCGTCGGCGCCGGCGAGGGCGTGGACCCAGTCCGCTCGTGCGCCGTCCCGGTCGCCCTGGGCCAGCCGGGTGTCGCCCAGCCGCATCAGTGAGCCGACGGCGTTCCTGTGGTCGCCCAGTTCCTCGAACGCCCGCGTCGCCCGCTGGTAGGTGGCCACCGACTCCTCGTAACGGCCGAGCATACGGAGGTTGTAGCCCAGAATGTCCCAGGCCTGGGCCAGCTGCCACGGCGCGTCCAGGCGCTGGAACAAGGCGATGCCCTCCTCGCTGTACTGAAGGCTTTTCTCGAGCTGCCCCAGGTTGCAGCGGAACCAGGCGAGTTCGACGAGGCACTCGGCCAACCACAACTCCTCACCTGTCGCCCGGGACAGCTCCAGCCCCCGCTCGGAGAACGTCACGGCCTCCTGGATCCGGCCGAACAGGAACAGCGAGCACGCCGTGACGTAGTGGGCTCGGGCCAGGTCACCGGTCGCGTCGAGCTCTTCGAAGATCGTGGTGGCGAGTCGCAGGTGGCGCAGGGCTTGTTCCTGGTGGCCGAGATAGCCGTGGACGCCACCGAGGTGGCGTAGGCAACGGCCTTCTTCGAGGCGGTCGTTCTGGCGCCGGGCCACTTCCAGGGCGGGGGTCAGCGCGGTGATGGCTTCGGGCCAGAACTCCTGGCGGTAGAGATAGTCCTTGAGTGACCAGGCCAGCCCGGTGGTGTGGTGGTCCAGCTTCTGGCTGACGGCGGTGTGGAGCAGGCCGGTCAGCACTTGGTGTTCGGCGGTGAGCCACCGGGTTGCCTGCTTGATGGTGGTGAGGTGCTCCGGAGTGACGCCTGGGTTGGGTGCGCCGAGGTCCAGCTCGGGCGTCGTGTCGTGTTTCAGGAGCTGGTTGGCCTCGTAGGCGGTGAACAGGTAGTGGTCCAGGACCCGGAGGGTGGCGTGGTGGCGTTCGCCGGTGGTGTCGTGGGTGTGGGTCAGTTCGGTGGCGTAGCCGCGCAGGAGGTCGTGCAGGCCGTAGCGGCCGGGCAGTGGCTGTTCCACGAGGCAGGAGCTGACCAGGCCGGCGAGTGCGCGGCGGGTCCGGGGCAGGGGAAGGCCGGCGAGGCTGGCGGCGGCGGGGGCGGTGATGTGGGGGCCGGGGTGCAGGGCCAGGGAGCGGAAGAGCCGGGCGGCGGGCTCGTCCAGGGATTGGTAGGACCAGGAGAAGACGGTGCGTACGTCGGTGGTGGTGTCGAAACCGGTGAACGCGTCGAGGCCGCCGTGGGTGTGTCGCAGCTCGTCGGCGATGGCCTGAAGGGGGAAGGAGGGATCGAGTTCGGCGCGGGCGGCGACCACGGCCATGGCCAGGGGAAGTCGTCCGCACAGGCGGATGATGTCGGCTGTGGCGGCGGGCTCGGCGACCAGGCGTTCGGTTCCCAGGCGTCGTTCGAGGGCCTGGTGGGCCTCGGTGGGTGAGGGCAGTGGGAGGGTGAGGGGTTTGGCGCCGTCGGTGGTGATCAGGCCGGGGAGTTGGTTGCGGCTGGTGATCAGGGTGAGGCAGCCCGCTCCCGCGGGGAGCAGGGGGCGCACTTGTTGCTCGTCGCGGGCGTTGTCCAGGACGAGGAGGAGCTGCCGGTCGGCGAGGAGGCTGCGGAAGAGTGTGCTGCGGCCGGGGGTGTCTTCGGGGATGCGTGGGGCGGGAACGCCGAGGGCGGTGAGGAAGCCGTGCAGGGCGGTTCCGGGTTCGACGGCGGGTGCGTGGGGGTGGAATCCGCACAGGTTGACGAAAAGCTGTCCGTCGGGGAAAGAGGGGGCGATGCGGTGGGCGTGGTGGACGGCGAAGGTGGTCTTGCCGACACCGGGAGCACCACTGATGACGACGACGGGGGCAGCGGTCGGTCCGGGCCGGCCCGGTGCGCCGCTCACGGCGGACAGCCACGCGCCCTCGGCCGCCCGCCCGGCGAACACCGGGAGACCCCGCGGCAGTTGTGCCGGACGTGTCAGGGGCGGCGACGTGGTGCCGGCATCATCCGTGGCCGGGTCGCACCTCGCGTCGGACCGATCGGCCGCGTCGCCTGGTTCGTCGTCGGCCGTGCCGCCGGGCGCGGTTGCCTCGTCCTCGTCCGGGACCCCGGACATGGCCGACCCCATCGGATCGCGGCCGTGCCCGGTACCTGTGCCGGGGGCGAATGCCGCGCCGAATCTGTTCAGTTCATCGGCTGAGTGAAGGGGGGGCAGGTCGTGGTGAAGGATGCCGTGGTGCAGGGCGCGCAGGGGTGGGCTGGGTTCGAGGCCGAGTTCGTCGGCGAGGTACCGGCGCAGGTCGGTGTAGCGCTGAAGCGCTTCGGGGTGCCGGCCGGTGAGGTACAGGGCGCGCAGCAGCAGGGCCCAGCCGGTTTCCCGTAGGGGATGCTCTGTGGTCATTTCCTGTGCCGTGTCCAGGGCTTCGGGGACCCGTCCTTGCAGGAGCAGGGCAGTGGCGCGGATCTCGAGGGTGGTCTGCCGCAGTTCTTCCAGGCGTGCTGCCTCGTGGGTGGCGAACAGGTGGTGCGCGGCGTCGGCGAACGGGGTGCCGCGCCACATCTCCAGGGCTCTTCGGGCCTCTTCCACGACGCGTTCCGGCCGGCCCTGGTCCATCAATCGGTGTGCCTCGGCAAGGGCCCGCTCGAAGCGTACGGTGTCACGGTTCTCGGGCGGCACGCGCAGGGCGTAACCCAGGGGTTCGGTGACCAGTACCTCGAAGGTGCCCTGACGGCGCAGGTGCTGGGGTTCCAGGACCGCGCGGACCTTGCTGATGTGGGCGTGCAGGGAGCTCAACGCTCCGCCCGGTGCCCGTCCCGGCTGCTGGGGCCACAGTTCCTCGCACAGCGTCTGCGGAGCGACCGCCCGGCCGTCGGCGAGCAACAGACGGATGAGCAGCAGCCGCTGCCTGCGCCGACCCGGATCGAGTACCGTACCCGCCCTCCGTACCACGAGCGGACCCAGCAGTCCGAAGTCGAGCCCCTGCCTCACAGCTGTCACCGTACCCACTCAGAATCCCGCTCGACGGTGCCACCATCGGGGGGCAC
The DNA here is from genome assembly GCF_030287445.1 of Streptomyces sp. ALI-76-A. Lineage (GTDB taxonomy): Bacteria > Actinomycetota > Actinomycetes > Streptomycetales > Streptomycetaceae > Streptomyces. Next base: position 778,612 of record NZ_JASVWB010000004.1, read on the forward strand.
AAACATGACCATGACCCACGGACATGTGGGGGACCCGCTCCCGCGGTGACGCCAACCGGGCGCCGGCACACCCGGACACCCGCGCGACCCTCGTCGCCGTGACCCGTCCGCCGAGGTCGGGGCGGGACGGAGCAGGTGATCGGAGCGGTGAGGACACCGTCGTCCGCTTCCCGCATATCGGACAGGACTTTATCAGGACGGCATCCGCGCGATGACTTCGCCGGCGGCGCGGTAGCCGCGGTGACAGGGGCGCCTGCGCCGGCCCCGGTGCGTGGAGCCATGCCGCACCCCAGCCCCCTCCGGGGTGCGGTCGGCGGTGGCGCAGAGCAGGCCGGTTCTCCTGGGGACGGTCTTTGCAGATGACGCCCTGTCCGAGGGACATCCGCACAGACGCCTCTCACCTGCGACGAAGCTGAACCAGCGGGACGTTCATCCCGTTGACCGATCGAACAGTCGTCGTCAGGAGTGGGAAGAAGACATGGTCATCGTCGAAGGAACGAGCACCGCCCGGTTCGAACCGGTCCGAGCGGCGCTGGCAGCGCATCTGGAGTCCGGCGAGGAGTTGGGGGCGTCGATCGCCGTCGATGTCGACGGAGTCATGGAAGTCGATCTGTGGGGTGGGCATGCCGACGCGGCGCGGACCGTTCCGTGGCACCAGGACACGTTGGTCAGCCTGTGGTCGACCACCAAGACCCTCAGCAGTCTGGCGGCCCTCGTTCTCGTCGACCGGGGGGCACTGGATCTGCACCGCCCGGTCGCGCACTACTGGCCCGAATTCGCCGCTCAGGGCAAGCAGGACATCGAGGTGCGGCATGTCCTGGCACACACTTCGGGGCTCTCCGGCTGGCAGCAGCCCTTCACCATCGACGATCTGTACGACTGGCCCACCGCGAGCGCCCGGCTGGCCGAGCAGGCGCCCTGGTGGGAGCCGGGCAGTGCCTCGGGCTACCACGTGCAGACCCAGGGACAGTTGGTGGGAGAGCTTGTCCGGCGGGTCAGCGGCCGTACCCTGACCGAGTTCGTCGACACCGAGATCGCCAAGCCGTCACGGGCCGACGTCCAGATCGGTGCGCGGCAGGCCGACTGGCCGCGTATCGCCGAGCTGGTGGCCCCGTCGCAACTCCCCGGAATGCCCGCCGGCCTCGATCCCGAGGGGATCTTCACCAAGACGCTGCTGGGAAGCCCCGCCCGGGACCAGCACGTCGACACCCCGCAGTGGCGCCGCGCCGAACTCGGAGCCGTCAACGGACACGGCAACGCACGAGGCATGGCCCGTGCCCTCTCCGTGATCTCACGGCGCGGCCAGGTGAACGGCCACCGGCTCCTCTCCGCGGACACGGTGGACAAGGCCCTCGACGTACAGGCCGACGGGATCGACCTGTTCCTGGGCGTTCCCGTGCGCTGGGGCATCGGCTTCGCGCTCGCCGATGCGAGGACGATGCCGCAGATGCCCTCCGGGAGGATCTGCTTCTGGGTCGGCCGGGGCGGTTCGATCGTCATGATGGACCTCGACCGGCGTGTCACGTTCTCGTACACGATGAACCGGCTGGGCGACGGAATCCTCGGCTCCGAGCGCACCCTCAGCTACATGAGGCATGTGTACGAAGTCCTGGACTCCACCGGCTGAGGCCCGCCCGGGTGCAGGTCGGGCACCACGGTCCGACACAGCGATCATCACGAAGTGTCAGGACCGCGGAACGCCCTCGACCGGAGGCTCGATCACATCGGGAAGCGGCTGACCACGGTGCCCCACGCGGCAACCTTCGATGCCCGCGAACGAACATTCCGTTCCCGGGGTGAACCGGCCCTGTCTTCTCCTCGTAGGACAGGACGAAAGACGTTCTGCCCTGGGGGTTCGGGCGGGGCGATGCTCCAGAGCCGGATCGGGCCGCGGTCCGGCAGCCGCTCTCCAGGCCGCTGCCGGGTGTCGCTCACCACCCATCCGATCCGCACCGACCACCTGGCGCAGACGGAACGCACAACAACTCGGTCAACCACAAAGGAACTCGGTGCTTCGGTTCTCGAACGCACCGGCCCACTTCGCCGGCACGTCCGGTGAGGGATGACAACCAAGAAGAACCAAGAAGAGGACTTTCACGCATGCGCATCACCCGCCTGGCCCGTCCGAGCCGTAGATCCGCCCTGCTCGGTGTCACCGCGGCCGTGGGACTGTCCGTGGCGGCCGTCACCCTGCCCGGCGTAGCCGGCGCGGCGTCCCACCACCCGGTACGGCCGACGATCGTGCTGGAGCACGGGGCGTTCGCCGACGCGGCGAGCTGGGACGGCGTCGTCAAGAGACTGCAGAAGGCGGGCTATCCCGTGGTGGCCGCCGCCAACCCGCTGCGTGGTCCGGCGACCGACGCCGCTTACCTGCGCAGCGTCGTCGACCACATCGACGGGCCGGTGGTCCTGGTCGGTCACTCCTACGGCGGTACCGTCATCAGCCAGGCCGCCGCGGGCCTGGAGGGCAAGGTGAAGGCGCTGGTCTACATCGCCGCGTTCCTGCCCGACACGGGCGAGAGTTCGCTGGGACTGACGAACAAGTTCCCCGGCAGCACCCTCGGCCAGGCGATCGAGTCCGTCAACTACACGCTGCCCGACGGTGGTCAGGGCGCAGACGTGTACATCAAGCCGGACAAGTTCCGGGCCCAGTTCGCTGCGGACGTGCCGGCGGACAAGGCCAGGCTCATGGCAGCGGGACAGCGTCCGATCGCCGCCGCCGCGCTGGAGGAGAAGTCGACGAAGGCCGCCTGGAAGACGATCCCCTCCTGGTCGCTGGTCACCACCGAGGACCTCAACATCCCTGTGGCCGCCCAGCGTTACATGTCGGACCGTGCCGGGGCCCGCACCACGGTCATCGACGCGTCGCACGCGGTATCCGTGTCCCGCCCCGGGGCCGTCGCCCGCATCGTGGAGCAGGCGGCCCGCACGGTCCGCTGACCGACCGGCAAGTTCCGCCCCGTCGCGGCATCGCAGGTCCTCACAGCCCTGCCCGTCCGGGCACTTCACCACCAGTCACCACCAGACGCGTTTCCACCGAAAGGCAGTAACACCATGGCGTTCATCACCGTCGGCCAGGAGAACTCGACCAGCATCGAGCTGTACTACGAGGACCACGGCACCGGGCAGCCGGTCGTGCTGATCCACGGCTACCCGCTCGACGGCCACTCCTGGGAGAAGCAGTCCGCCGCCCTGCTGTCGGCCGGCTACCGAGTGATCACGTACGACCGGCGCGGATTCGGCCGCTCCAGCCAGCCCACCACCGGCTACGACTACGACACCTTCGCCGCCGACCTGAACACGGTGCTGGAGACCCTCGACCTCAACGACGTCGTCCTGGTCGGCTTCTCCATGGGTACCGGCGAGGTCGGCCGCTACCTGGGCACCTACGGCTCCGCCCGCATAGCCAAGGCAGCTTTCCTCGCCTCCCTCGAACCCTTCCTCCTCAAGACCGACGACAACCCCGGCGGCGTCGACGGCACCATCTTCAAGGACATCGCGGGGGCCGTCACCGCCGACCGCTACGCCTACTTCACCGCGTTCTACGAGAACTTCTACAACCTCGACGAGAACCTCGGTACCCGCATCAGCGAGGAAGCCGTCCGCAACAGCTGGAACGTTGCCGCCGGAGCCTCCGCGTACGCGTCCCTGGCCTGCGTGGCGACCTGGTCCACCGACTTCCGCGCCGACATCCCCAAGATCGACGTCCCGGCACTGATCCTGCACGGCACCGCGGACCGCATCCTGCCCATCGAGGCCACCGGAGACCTCTTCCACCAGGCCCTCCCGCAGGCCTACTACGTCGTCATCGACGGCGCCCCGCACGGCCTGCTGTGGACCCACGCCCAGGAGGTCACCGACGCCCTCCTCGCCTTCCTGGCCAAGTGACCGACGGCCGACGGCCCTCCCGCGGGGGGTGGGCACGCGGCCTGTTACGCGTGGGACACCAAGCTGGCCTGCTCGTCCGCTCGCGGGCGCTCGTCGGCGGGACCGTGAACCGTGGCAGCGCCGCGCCGGTGGTTCGCACCACCGGCGCGGCGCCTCGGGTGGGTCTACTTGCGTCCTCGCTCCATGAAGACGAACGCGAGGACGAAGCAGACGACGATGAAGGCGATGACCCAGCCGGTCGCCGGCAGGTAGTCATAGCGTCCTGAAGTCTCGGCTGTCGTCATCGAGTCCTCTTCTTCTCCTCGGGGTGTCGAGGGCTGTGCTCGGTCAGCCGCCCGCGATGCTCTCCTCCGCATGGTTGCCGAGCCGGTCTCCGAGGTAGAGGCATCCCGCCGCGGCGAGGAATCCGACGCCGCCGGTCGCCAGCCCCGCGGCCCCGGCGAGCGTGGTGCACGACGCCTGGGCCGCCGCTCCGACCGCGGCTCCCGCCGCGATGCCCCACAGCTTCTTGTAGTTGCCTTCCTGGGCGGCCATGCCGCCTTGGACGGCCGACTTGACGTCGAGGATGTCGCCGATGGTGTCGAGGACCCAGTAGGTGCCGCTCGGGTCGATGCGGTTGAGCGGATCGCCCTCCGCGTACAGGTACGGGTTCTTCTCCTGACCGGAGGGGTCGGGCTGGGTGAAGCGGCTGATCTGCGGGTCGTAGTAGCGGGCGCCGAAGTGGTAGAGGCCCGTGGGGTCCTGGTAGCCGCCTGTGAACCGGTAGGGCTGCGGCACGGATTCGGTGGTGCCCGTCCGGCTGATCCCGGTGGGCGTGTAGCGGTAGGTGTTCACCTGCTTGCCGCTCTCGTCCACCAGACCGGTGACGGAGCCGAGGGCGTCGGTCAGGTAGTAGTAGTTCTTCCCGCCGGTCGTCAGGGAGTTGAGCGTGCCGCCGGGTTCGCGGATGAACTCGGTGTCCTTGCCCGCGACGGTCTGTCCGGACAGGCCCAGGGGGCCGTTGTGGAAGACGGTGCCGCCCAGCCGGGTGCGCTCGCTGCTGTCGGTGCTGGCGTACTGGGCACCGTACGTGGTGCCGCCGACGGTCAGTGACTTCAGCTGGCTGAAGTCGGTGTACTGCTCGGCGGTGCGGGTCGCCTCGGGGGTCGGGGCGCCCGCGGTCTCGTTGCCCGCCTTGTCGTAGGACCAGTTGCTGGTGATGCCGTTGCGGGCGATCAGCTGGGAGGCGTCGTCGTAGGTGTAGACGGTGGCGCCGGGGCAGCCGGGAATGGCGCCCTGGGAGAGCAGGTTGCCGGCCGGGTCGTGGCAGTACTGCCAGGACGTCTTGCGGCCCGACGCCTCGATCTCCTCGGCCAGGGAGGCGCGGCCGGCGGAGTCGTACTGGTAGGCGGTCCTGGTCCGGGTGAGGTTGTCCGTGAGGGAGCGGATCTTGACGCCGTCCAGGGACTCGGTGCCGGCCGTGTAGGCGTAGGTGTACGACAGGTCACTGGTGATGCGGCCGGACGGCGCGATGTTCCTGATGTTCTGCGGGCGGCCTGAGTTGTCCAGCGTCACCGACTGCACGGTGCCGCCCGGGTAGGTGGTCTTGGTGCGCGCGTCGTTGTTGTCGTACTCGTACGCGGTCTTCTTGTTCGTGGGTCCGGTCAGGACGGTGAGCCGGTTGGCGGCGTCCCACTCGTAGTCGGTGACGCCTCCGGGATCGGTGTAGGTGTCGACGTTGCCGTCGGCGGTGTACGCCAGCACGGTCTGCGAGCCGTCCTGCAGGGTGCGGATCGTCTCCCGGCTGAGCGCGTCGAACCGGTAGGTCTGCACACCGGTGACATCGGTGCGGCTGGTGAGGTTGCCGTCGCCGTCGTAGAGGTAGGACACCGTGGACTGCGGGGTCGTGACCTTGGTGACCCGGTCACGGTCGTCATAGGTGTAGACGGTCTTCACGCCCCGCCCGTCCGTGGCCGTGGCGGTGCGTCCGAGCGCGTCGTACGTGTACGTGGTCGGGTTCTGCGGAGCGGGTGGCGTGGCCGTGATGAGGTTGCCCTGTCCGTCGTAACGGAACGACGTCTTCTTGTTGTTGGCGTCGCTGGCCGAGCAGGTCTGGCCCTGGAAGCCGCCGCAGGTGGGCGTGGCCTCGTTGTGGGTGAACGTACGAGTGCCGCCGCCGGTGCCCGTGGTGGTCACGGTCCTGGTGTTGCCGGCCGTGTCGTAGGTGAACTCGGTCTTCTCGCCGTCGGGGCCGTTGGCGGTGGAGGGCACGTCCGCGCCGGCGATCGTCTGCCAACTGCCGGTGGCCGTGGCGCCGGTGGGCAGCTTGGCCGAGGTCGGGTTGTTGCGGGTGTCCCAGCCGTACGTGGTGACGTTGCCGCCGGGGCCGCCGTTGCCGGTGCCCATCGCGTCGGTGGCCGTCTGCACCAGGTGGTCCTTGTAGGTCTTCGACCGTTCGTGCTTCAGCCCGTCGACGGTCTTGGTGACCTCGCCGTCGGCGTTGTGGTGGTACTCGCTGGTGTGGCCCAGCGGATCGGTGACGGTGGTGACGCCCGCGTCATGAGGGGTGGCGCCGGTGTAGGAGTAGGCGTACGTCGGTCCGGAGCCGCCGCCGGTCTCGGAGTAACGGCGCAGAGAGGTCACCCGGTCCTGGCCGTCGTAGGTGAGCACCGCGGACCTGGACTCCGACGTGGTCAGCTTCACCAGCCGGCCGTCGCCGTCGTAGGCGAACGTCGTCGCCTCGCCCTCGGTGTCGACCGTGCGGGTCAGCCGGCCGGTGCCGGCGTCCAGTTCGTACCCGGCGGTGCGTCCGCCGTTGTCCTTCGCCTGCCACTTCGTGCTGCTGGTGCGGGTCAGGTCGATCCAGCGGCCGGAGCGCGTCTCGGTCAGTCTGAACCCGGTGGGGGCTCCGGAGGAGTCCTGGTGGGCGGTGACGGTGACGGAGCCGTTGTTGCGGTCGCTGACCTTGGTGAGGCGGCCGTCCGCGCCGTAGGTGTCCGCCAGGCCCGAGGAGCGGTCGGTGAGGGTGTAGGTGCCGTCCGCGTTCCCGCGCAGGTCCTTGGAGTATCCGGACGGGGTGGTGAAGGTGCCGTCGGCGTTCCTGGCGTACTCGACGGTCGCGCCGGTGTCGTCGTAGTGCAGGACCTCGTTGGTGAAGGACAGGTCCAGCCTGCGCTCGTATCCCAGCCACCACTGCTCGTCGACCTGGCCGTAGGGGGCGTCCAGGGAGTTGTAGGTGCGGGTGAGCTGGAGGCTCTGGCCGACGCCCGCGATGTCGAAGTCGGTGGCGGCCAGCATGAAGTTGCCGGTCGAGTAGTCGATCCGGCCGACGAGTGCGTCGGTGACGCGGAAGTCGCTGATCTGGTGCCAGGGCACGGCACCCTGCCCCTGCGGCACATAGCGCTCGATCTCCGCGTCGCCGGATCGCGAGGGCGCCGGCTCCTGCCCGCGCAGTCGCCTCTCCTCGCGCTGCTGCCAGGCACGTTCGCCGGCATCGGGAGCGGACGAGGGAAGGGAACGCGGAGGTCTGGTGACGCCCACGCGCACGGGGGGCATCTCCGCGGGCGTGCTTCCGCCCCAGTGTGAATCCGGGGTGTCCGTGGGCCGGGCGTGCGGTGCCGCGACGGCGGGTGCGACGCCGGCCGTCAGGGCGAGCGTGACCAACAGTGAGGTCAGTGACAGTGCGGACCGGGCGCGTCCGCGCCGTCGCCGGGTGGCGTCTGGTGACGCCGGGGACGACGGAAGGTGCATTGTTCCCCCTAGTGGAGACGTGTCCGGCGCCGTGGGACGCCGAACGAAGCCAAGAGATCACACCCTGACCGAATATCCGCCGGAGGCAATACCGGGACGAACGGTTGTGCCGATATCCGGTCATCCTCCGAGGCGTTTTCCATGGCGAGGCGCAGGTGGCGCCGGAACGCCGATCGGGAATCGCCCGGACCTCCGTCTTCGGAAAGGCGAGAAACATGCCCCGGAATTACGCGTTCCACGGACGGTGACGCCGAGAAGGCTTTCCCTTCGCGGGACCCGCGCGGGCCGCCTTTCCGTCTGGCATCACGCACGGAAGCTGTCTCCCACTTCCCTGCGGGGTCCGGCACCACAGGCATATCGCTTCGGCGGAATACTCCCTTCCTCCCCGTGTCGTTGCTACGGTGGCGAATGCATCGACATCGAAAGAGGAGGAAGATCCGTGCGTAAGAGCTTATTCGCTGCCCTGGCTGTTTCGGCCGCGTTCTCGGGCGTGCTCGCAGCGTCAGTCACCGCGTCCGCGGAACCCGACCCTCCAGGATGCGAGAAGGGATTCTTCTGTATATACGCAGGTGAGGGGCAGACTGGTCAGCTGCTGGTGAAGTCCGAAGGAGACTGGACGGGCAGCGTCAGCGGCAGATCCGTCTTCAACAACGGCGTGGAGTTCCCAGGCGAAGATCACATCCAGCTCACCTGGACGTACAACGGCGGCACGTACGAGGAATGCCTGCACTACAATCCTGGGCCCGGCGAATACAAATGGAACTTCACCACCGGTGTGGTGTTCACGAAGGCCGTATGGCGAGGCGAATGCTGAAGTGATCTCACGCCTCCTCCGGTACTCCGCGGGGCTTCTGCGGTCGCAGAGTGATGGCAAGGCTTCGGAGTACCGGTGGGGGCGTTCCTTGCGGGTCGCTCCTCGGGCACAGGCGTAGGTACAGGTAGTGGAGAAGTGCAATCTCCGGCTCGCTTCTGCCAGCTGCCGTAATCGCTGAGGAGATTTTGGCTTCGCTGTCCCGACCAGCGCACTCGTCAATGTGGGAGTGGACGGGAACATACTTCGTTCGGTCATGGCAGGCATAAAAGCCGCCGCAGTCAGGGCAGCCCGCACAAGCGGTCAGCGGTCAGCGGTCAGCGGTCAGCGGTCAGCGGTCAGCGGCCTGTGCGCCGGCCTCATGCCGCTCGGACACGAGAGTAGGCCGAGGCGAGCGGGACACGAGAGGTGTTTCGGCCCTCGCCGAAGGTCGGGCCCGACGGCATCGTGGTTGTCACGCCGCGCGTTCTTCGGAGAAGGTGGGGAACATGAGGTAGCAGCCGTTCGGGGGGCACGCTGATGCTGCGCATCCATTTCACTGCGGAGGACCTCGGCAGGATTCGCCTGGCGACAGGGCCGGATCCCGCGTGGGAGGCTCTGCTCAGTCTCCATGTCCTCGGCGCACGTGACGTCGACCTCGACGTGCACGCCTGGCGCACGCGTGTCAGGTCGTCGCTGGACGTGGCTTCCCGGCCGCTGCTTCGCCTCGCACCGCCGCGCGGGTACTCGCCCGACTTCCTGACACCGGCCGAAGGCACCACGGACCCCGACGCGGCCGCCGAGGCGATCGCGTCCACGTCTCCCGTGCGGCTGCGCACCGACATGACGGCACTCGCCGAACAGCAGCAGATGCCCTCGTGGGCAGACGCCCTGGCGTCGGGCAGGCCAGCGGCGCGGCGGGGCCTGGGCACCGCCCTGCGCCGCTATCACCGGCAGGCACTGTCCCCGTACTGGCCGCAGATCGCAGCGACGGTGGACGCCGAACTGTCCGCGCGGGCCAGGTCGTTCCTCACCGGCGGGACCGAACAGTTGCTCAACAGTCTGCATCCGGCGGTGCGTTGGCGCGCGCCGATCCTGCACGTCACCTATCCCCGGGACCAGGACGTCCACCTCGACGGACGCGGACTACGGCTCGTGCCCTCCTACTTCTGCCGGGGTGCTCCCATCACACTGCGGGACCCGTCCCTCTCTCCGGTACTGGTGTATCCGGCGAGCCGCGGCATCGACTCCCTGCGGCCCGGCGGCGCCGTGAGGAAGGCCGACGCCCTCGACAGACTCCTCGGTCGCACCCGGGCCGCGACCCTCGTCACGATCGCCGAGACCCAGTACGCGACCGGCAGCGAGATAGCCCGCCGGCTGAGCATCTCACCGGCATCGGCCAGCGAACACGCGAGCGTACTGCGCGAGGCGGGCCTGATCGACAGTCTGCGCGTACGCAACACCATCCGTCACGTGCTCACCCCCTTGGGGGCGGACCTCCTCGAAGGAAGGGCGGCGGCATCGCCCGTCGGCGCTGAGTCCGCGCCGACGCGGGGGACAGGCCGCTGAGGCGCTGAGATCCCGTTCCGCTCGGTGCGGTGCGGTGCCGTGCTGTGCCGTGCCGTCTGGACCGTTGTCCGCCACGAGTCGAGCCAGTTCACGTGGGCGCAGGCAGCGCAGGCAGCGCAGGCAATAGGGGAGAGGTGCTCTCCTTCGTCGAGCACCACGGCGCTGCCCGTCACGTCGACACCGAGCAGACCGGGAGGCCGCGCGCAGGTGGGTCCGCCCAGCCGGCCACCACGGCTCGCTCGGCGGGTCACGGGCGGCCTGGCGGCGGCCGTGGATCGCTTGTGGCCCTGCCGCCCAGGCGGGATGCCGTACTTGTGCTGGCACGCCTCGGCGAAGGCGCACATCGAGGCATGGATCTCCCACCCCTGCGAACCGAGACACTCGCTCAGGTCCAGCTGGGCATCGCCGCCGGTCCGCTGCTCCGGACCGTGCGGCGCGCTCTCCTCGGTCCCGCCCTGGGGACGGCTCCCGCGCCCTGCCGTCACTGCACGCGCCGGCCCCACCGTGTGGGCGTCTTTGGGGAGACGCCATAGCGGGCGAGCGATGCGATCAAGCCGGCGCAGCTGAACGCTCGCGGATACGTGTCGCGCCGCGCTGCATGTTCGTTGTCACGTCTTCGAGCACGAACCAGATGACCAGGTGGAGTTGGTTCCACAAGTCCGCGACCGGGGTGATGACCCGTCGCAGTGTCCAACAGCATGGTCCTGCCCTGGGGGTGCCGTCCGAGATGTCGGCGACCACGTCCGGCTGGGTGCGGACGGCCGCGGCGGTGGTCTGCGTGAAGACGGTGCGGGTGGTGGGGGTGACCATCCAAGAGGTCGCGCTGAGCGGCGATGAGACCGATCCGTCGGCTCGCCGCCTGTCGTAGTGGCCCCGGGCGCGGGGTGACTTGCCCACGCCACGCGTCCGGAACTCCGCCGCGCGACGGGCCAGTTCACGCGCTGGCCGCCCGGCAGGAGCCTCTCGGTCCCAGCCCGGCGGTTCACCGCGGGGACGACCCGGATGCGACTCTGGTCGCACAGGGGACACCTCGGACTGCGACTCCAGTCGCATGCGATGACGACCCGGGATCGATGTGGCGTCGCGTGTTCCGCCCCGAGGATGGCCGGGTGACCGAGATCATCGCAAGGCTGTCCATGTCCCCTCTGGAATTCCTTGCCTTGCTGGGTGCCGTCGCGCTGGCTTCCCCCCGCTGCCCGTCCACGTGTCACGACCGTGGCGGGGGCGTCTCTCGTGCTGTCCGCGATCGTGCTGGCTGTGGTGGGGGTCCGCTGGCAGATGTTCCCGGTACTGGCAGGCGCTGCCTTCGTGTTGCCGTTCGCCCTGTCTCCCCTGCTGCGACGCCGTACCGGCCGGCCGGCGTGGCGGGCCCGATGGTGGCTGGCGTTGCCGGGGTCGGTGTCCTGCGTCGGCCTGATCGCCACGGGTCCGGTGGCCGCCTGGGCCTTTCCTGTACCCGTGTTCCCCGAGCCGTCGGGCCGTTTCGCGGTCGGTACCCGCGTGGTGCAGTGGGCCGACTCACGTCGCCCCGAGAGCTTCACCGCCGATCGGCACGACCGGCGTACGGTCGTGGTCCAGCTCTGGTATCCCGCGCGGAACAGCCCCGCGGGCGCGCAGCCGGCCCAATACCTCGGACGTACGGAGCACGAGGCGCGCACGGTTTCCGATGCCCTCGCCCGCCAGGTGGGCCTGCCTGGCTTCCTGGTCGACGGCGTCCCGCGTGCCCACTCCTGTTCGGTCTTCGACGCCCCGGTGGCCGGTGGGGGCGGACGGTTCCCGGTCGTGCTGTTCTCTCCCGGATCGGGCGGAGTGCGCACCCAGAACACCGCGTACACCTCAACGGGATCGAGGCGACACCCGACGGCAAGACCCTGGTCGTCGGTCACTTCACGAACCAGCGGATCTACACGATCAACCCGCGCACCGGGGCCTCCAAGCTCATCAAGGGCATCAAGGCACCCAACGCCGACGGCCTCGTGCTCCACGGCCGACGGCTGTGGGTGTCCCAGAGCTTCGGCAACAAGATCTCCCGCTTCAGGCTCAGCGGCGATCTGAGCCGTGGCACCCTCGAGAAGGAGAGCAACAGCCCGGCCTTCGGCATCCCGGCCACGGCGGCGCGTTTCGGCAACCTGCTCGCCGCGGTGAACACGCACTTCGACACCCGTCCCAGGCCGGAGGACCGCCCGCCTCACCCACCTATGAAGTGGTCGTCGTCAAGTCCTGACTCCGGCCACGACCCATGACCGCGGGGTCGCCGCCGCGCAACAGGATGCCGCACGGCGGCGACCGCCGCCGGTCACTCGGCCGGAACCCGCGGATGGATGCGCGGCACCGGCCGATTCATAGCCGCCCCGTGACGTTCCCGCGGTCGCGAGGGATCTGACTTCTCGGATTGGTCGCGGGTCTCATCGTGGCGTGCACCTGCCGTCGGAAGCAGACCGGGGAGACCGTGCACACCTTCAACTCCGCGGAGCCGAGCTGGAAGCTGAGCCTCGGGTCGATGTCCTTGAGGCGGCACTTCGCGCGGCCAGAAGGTTACAGAAGTGCCAGAAGGTGCGTCTGCTTCGGTGTCAGCGGTCTGCCGCCCGGACTGGGTGCCGACGTTCCGGTCGGCGCGGTCACGACGTGGGTCGGTGGCTCCCGCCACGATTGCCCTGACGTCGGTGGTGTGGTGCTCGCCGTCCTGCGCCGCCGCTGTCCTGACGTCGATGGCGCGACGGCGCGGGAGTGGGACACCGGGCATCGGCGTCCGCCCAGCTCGGTGCCGATTCCTGGGCGTTCGGCCCTCAGGGGAGCTGCGGGTAGAGCACGGAGACGCCTCCGGCCAGTGCGGCCTGCGCCTGGCGGGAGGTGTCGTCCGCGAGGATCTCGTAGGCGCCGGCGGCGATGCCGTCGACGGCCGTCCGGGCGATGTCGGCCGGGTCCGACTTGGCTGCGTCGACTGCCCGGGTCATGTCGGTGTCCATGTAGCCGACGTGCAGGCCGGCCACGCGGATGCCCTGCTCGGCGAGTTGCACGCGCAGGGCGTTGGTCAGCGACCACTCCGCGGCCTTGGCGGCGCTGTAGGCACCGGACTGCGGGAAGCTGAACCAGGACAGGACGGACAGGATGTTCAGGATCGCGCCGCCGCCGTTGGCCGTGATCTGCGGTGCGAAGCCGCGGACCACCGACAGGGTGCCGTAGTAGTGGGTGTCCATCTCCAGGCGGATGTCGTCCAGGTCGGCGGCCAGCAGGTCGGCGCCGGTGGAGGACCCCGCGTTGTTGATCAGGATGGTCACGTCCCCGGTGGCCTCGGCGGCGGCCGCTATGGATGCGGGGTCGGTGATGTCGAGCGCGATCGGCTTGGCGCCGGGCAGGTCGACCTGGTCGGGGTCGCGGGCGCCGGCGTAGACGGTGGCACCGCGGCTGAGCAGTTCGGCGGCGAGTGCGCGGCCGAGGCCCCGGTTGGCTCCGGTGACAAGGGCGGTGCTGGTGGAGAGGTCCATGAAGAGTTCCTGGTGAAGTGAGAAGGGCTCGCTGCTCGCGGCAGCCACGCCGCCGGTGTGCGGTGTGCGGTGTCGGCCGTAAGGCGGGTGGTCACAAAGTTGTCGTGGGCAGGTCGCGGGCGATGGTGGAGAGGTGCTCGGACGGGAAGAATTCCAGGCCGGTGATGGTGTGGTCCGGCGGCTTGCGCTCTGGGGGAGCGCCGGTCGGCCAGGGGTGAGCGTGCGGTCTGTCTCGCGAAGCGAGGGTCTTCGCCCTGATGTCCGAGGGCGGACCCGTCACGAGGGCTGTCGGTCGAGTCGTCGGCGTTGAGAACCCGTGCAGTGAAATTACGTTCATAATACTATGGGGTTGCTTCGGTGATTGCAAGCGCTCTGCGCGGAGAAGGGGGCGGGCGGTGCGGTGCGCCTTGCCTTGACCGCAAGGTGGGTGCCGCCTCTTCGGCCGCCGCGAATCCGTCGAGTGCCGCGGGGGTGCCGCCCGCCGACGACCCCTGCGTGACCCACGTACCGCTCTGCGTCGAGCCCTTCGGCGCGGTGGCGCGGTCGACCCTTTGGAGTATGTTCGCAATACAATAGACTGGCGAAGTCGGTGAAGGGCAACCGGTCATTCCGGCCGGCGAAGGAGCGTGTGCTGTGGTGCGGTACGGAAAAGAGCACAAGTCGGAGACGAGGCGACGGATCATCGAGGCGGCGGGCCGCCGGTTCAAGCAAGACGGCATCGACGGCTCCGGGGTCTCGACGCTCATGAAGGACGCGGGGCTGACCAACGGGGCCTTCTACGCTCACTTCGCATCCAAAGACGACCTCGTCACCACCGCGATCGCCGACCAGTTGAAGACACAGGCCGAGAACGTCGTCGCGCGAGCTGCGCCTGGCCGTGCCGGACTCGAGCAGATCGTGCGGGGGTACCTGTCGCCCTGGCACCGGGACAGCCTTGGCGACGGCTGCCCCAACGCCGCTCTGCTGGACGAGATCGGGCGCTGCGCCGACCCGACCAGGCAGGCGTACACCGACGGCGTGCTGGCCCTCGTCGACGGCATCGCCGCCCGCATGGCGCCCGAGGCCCCGTCCTCCGCGCATGTGAAGGCGCTCAGCCTCCTCGGCCTGATGGCCGGGACGCTGCAACTGGCCCGCGCCTTGACCGACGATCAGCTCGCCAATGCGCTCCTCGATCAGGGGATCGACAACGCCCTCGCCCTGTTGGACGCCGGGCAAGGCGTCTGACGCGCCAGAGCGGTTGCCGAACTGCCGGAACTGACGAACGAGGAGAGCGCATGGTCGAGATGTCATTGCGGCGATGCCTCAGACCGGAGCCTTCGGTGACGCCCCCTTCGGCCGGTGGGAGCACTTGTCGCCACCCATTCGTGCGGGTCGTCGTCGCCGACGGTGACCACGACCTCAGGGCCGCGAGCAGCAACTCGGCCGACATGGCCCGCCGGATCCCGAATGCCCGGCTGAAGATCTACCCGAACTCCGGGCACCGCGGCGTCTTTCAGCACCGGGAGTTCGTCCCTGAGGTTCTCGCGTTTCTCGACGGCTGAGCGGCTGGACCGGTCGATCGCCGGAAGGGTCGCCCTCGTCACCGGTGGCGGCTGGGGCCTGGGCGCGGCGACCGGGCGGCCCCTGACCACCGCTGGTGCCCGGGTCTTCGTGATCGATCCGCACCGCCCGGCTGCGAGCGAGGCGATCGACGAACGGGTCACCTACCTGGTCGGCGATGTGACCGACCTCGATGAGGGAGAGGCCGGCTCGGGGGCCTTCTTGCCCGGCGGAATCACTTGCACTCCGGAACGGGCCATGTCCGCCGTTGACAAAACGTTCCGCGTCCGGCCGAGTGCGCGGAACGGGCAGCAAGTGGGCACCAAAGTGAGCTGGTATCCAAGTAGTCGGCCGGCGGAGCATGCGCTGTGTAAGCCCGGCGACCACATCCGGGCCCGAGTCCAGGAGACATTGGCACATGCCCAAGCCCATAGGGAGAGCCCTGTCCACCACGGTGGCCGCTGTGGCGGCCGTCACCGCCCTGGGAACAGCCGTCGCTTCGCCGGCCATGGCGGACTCCCGGGACTGCCCGGCCAACGCGTTCTGCGCGTGGGACAACTCCAGTTACAACGGCAGGCTGATCCACTCGAATGCCGGACAGTCGGTCTCCAACGTCGGCTTCTACTTCAACGACAAGCTGACGTCCTATTGGAACCGCACCAACCACTGGGTCTCGCTGTACGCCCACGCGGGGTACGGGGACTGCCTGGTCAGCATCCGGCCGGTCCAAGGGAGCCCGCCCTCGGCATACACCATCGATGGCCGCCCGCACGACACTCACCCCGCGCACTACGCGGGCCCCGCGAGGACGGCACCGCAACAGCCGTCGGATGGGCGGTAGTTGTCAGGGTGTGGGCGGCTGAGGTCGTAGCGTGGGACCATGCCCGAACGCACGCACATACTCCACCTCACCGAGCGCTCCCTGCGGGACGCAGCTGGCGAGCATGGCGCGAGGCGGATGTCGACGCGCGGCCGCACACTTGAGCAGGGGGCTTTCATCCGCTGCCCGGCGCGTGCCCAACTCCCTTCCATGGCGGCCTTCCCGTACGGCTCCTACGAGGGCCCCGACGAGCTGGTGCTGCTCGTCGTGAACCCTGTGCGGTTGGATGTGCCGGTGAAGTACGGGGCGCCGGGGCATGGGGCTGAGGAGTCCCCGCATGTGTACGGCCAGATGCCGCTGGGCGCGGTGGTTGAGGTGGAGCCGTGGCGGTGACGGGCCGCCGCGGGGCATGGCGGTGGGCCGTGGCGGTATGGCTGGTCCTCGTGGCCGTCGCGGGCGGGCTGACCCTGTGGTGGCAGGACTCGGCAGAGCCGCAGCGACACGGCTGGGAGGAGTCTGCCCCTACACCGTCGCTCCCCGAGGGATGGCAGTCGGCGTGCGCGGCGGCGACGCCCGACGAGAACGGCGAGGTGCTCTGCTTCTTCAGGACCCGCTAGCCACCACCCGTTTTGACCTGTTTTTCTGGCCGTCTGGGGTCCGGGGCTCGGCGACGGAGGCATGGACAGGAGCGGTTGAAGCCGCAGCCGGGGTCATCGGCCCGGCCGGGGTGGAATGGCATGAACCCCTCCGTGCTGCTCCGGCAGCGACCCGCCACCATGGCCATGAGCATCCCCGGCACCAGCCACGACCTGCACCTGGAGCAGCCTGGAATTCTGCACACCGCGCTCTCGGACTTCCTCCAGGGCGTCGTCTGACAACCCCTGCGCGGGTGACAACGACACCATGCCAGCTTCCCGCAGACAGCTGTCGATCCGCAGGATCGCAGGGCTTGGTACAGACGGCTCGGGGAACTTGGGTGTCATGCAGATTCTCAGTGGGATTCTGGTCGCGCTGTGTGGAGTCGCCATGATGCTCATAGCCAAGCCGATGGCAACGTGGGAGGCCGACAAGGTGGAGGTATGGAGCGGCCTTCGCCATCTGCACGGGGTGAACTACAACCGGATCTGCTTCCTCCTGGGCGGTCTGGGCGGCGTTTTCGCAGGCGGGTACCTGATCGTCACCGGCTGACGTTCCTCGCGGGCCATCCGACCCGTCCTGGCCGTTCAGGTGGGCGCGGCACCGGCGTCCAGATCAGGTATCCGACCGGGCCCTTGACTGACGAGGACGGCCGGGCATGAGCTTGGACGCTCAGCATCCTGCGCCACGTACGAGGTCAGAGTTCGGCCCTTCAGATCCGTACGGGGTGCTCACGTGATGGCAGCCCCAACTGAGGCTGTGACTCCTGGATGCCTCTCAACGGCCTGTTCTTTCCCAGTGAAAGGGGTCATCCACGTCAGGCTCACAGCCTCCTCCTGCCTGCGTGACAGACTGAGCCGCTCCTGCCATCACGTCTCCGCTCGCCCTGCGAGATCAATTGCGGGACAGCCCTGAGGCATGTCTGTCTGCTTGCGGGGTGATGACGCCGGGCGGCTTTGCCATTTCTTTGCAACCCGTCCTCCCGCTGCCTCGTCTCTCTGCTCGTTCCGTAACGCAGCCCTGCTCAGCCATGGGGGCCGCCTGACGAAAGTGAGCGATTGATGCGACGAACGGTCTTCAGCGCTATGGCACTCGCGTGCGCCGCCGTGCTGGCGGGCACGGTGCCCGCGTTCGCCGACGGGGGGAGTACGACTCCTGCCCCCGCCGCACCGACCCTGGCCGCTTCACCGGTCCCGAGTGCCACCGACGCCCCGACGCCGGCGCCGAGCACCGAACCGACCCGGGCGCCGGCCCCCGGGGAGGTCTCCGTCGTACCGAGTGGAGCACCCGACACCGGTCAGGCGCCGACGTCGACGCAGTCCGGTTCCGAGAGCGGGCTGATCGCCGGGGGTGCTGCCGCGGTACTCGTCGGTGGTGGCGCGGCGGTCTTCCTCGTACGTCGTCAGCGGGCGACCGGGGCATGACCTTGCCCTCCAGGCGCGCCTTCGCCACCGCGGCGATGGCCTCGCTGCTCGTGGGCTGCGGTGGTGGCAGCCAGGCCGGCCGGGCCACGGCCGCACGCTCCCGGAGCACCCCACCGTCGCCGCGGCGCTCCGCGGAGGGGGCGCATGCCCTCGGGCGTTCGGTCCCGGTCAGGCTGAAGATCCCGGGCATCGAGGTCGACACCCCGCTCATGCGGCTGGGGCTGGCCCCGGACGGCACCGTGGAGGTGCCCCCGATCACGGCGGACGACCAGGCGGGGTGGTACCGGCACTCGCCGACGCCCGGTCAGACCGGCCCGTCGGTGATCCTCGGCCATGCCACGGTCGGCGCCTACGGGGATGGGGTGTTCCGTCACCTCGCGCGAGTGCGGCGGGGCGACCGGATCGTGGCGCGCCTGGAGAACGGCACGGCGGCCGCTTTCACCGTCCAAACCGTACGGACCGTCGCCCAGGCGGACTTTCCGACGGACGCGGTCTACGGGGACGTGGGCCGCCCGGAGTTGCGGCTCATCACGTGCGGCGGTCCCCGCCTTGGCGACGGCTATCGCGACAGCGTGATCGTCTTCGCCGCGCTGAGCTCCACGAGCCCCTGACCCACCGCCCGGATCCCGGGCCGATGGAACCGTAACCGTCAGCCCGGGATCCTCCCTACGAGTGCAGCACGACCATGGAGAGCGTTGAAACGGTCACGCGAGAAGGCAGCGTCCGAGTTGTTCGCCGCCCTCTACCCGCGCCTCGCCGGCTGGTGCCGCCGTCTGGTCGACGACGACGAGACGGCCCACGAGATCGCCTCGGAGGCGTTCACCCGTCTCTGGGCCCGCTGGACATCCGTGACGGAGCCCCGGGGCTTCCTCTACGTCACCGCGGCCAACCTCGTCCGGGACCATTGGCGCAAGCTCGAGCGAGAACGCAGAGCCATACACCGTGCCACCAACGAAGCGGCCGTCCGCCCGCAGACCGAACAGGCCGACCCGTCGGTGCGCCTGCTCGTGCAGTCGCTGCCGGAACGGCTGCGCGTCCCGATCCTGCTGCACTACTACGCTGACATGCCGATCCGGGAGGTGTCCGTGCTGACCGGGCGCAAGGAAGGAACCACCAAGGCCGACCTCCACGCGGCCCGAGAACTGCTCCGCGCCCACCTGAGGAGAAGCCTTGATCACACACTCTGACGACGGTCCGGACTTCGAACCCGACGACCCTCTCGCTGTCATCCTGCGGCCCGCCTCGGACTACCTCGGCCCACCCCCCGGCCGGTACGAAGCGATCCGCCGCGGCGCGGCCCGCCGCCGACTGCTGCGCGCCGCCGCCGGAATCGGCCTGTCGTGCGCCGCCGCCGCCCTCATCGTGGTGCCGCTGCGCCTGTCGGCACCCCAGGCACCCGCGTCCCCCACGGTCCCTCTCGCCCCGCCGCCCGCGAGCAGCCCGTCGGCCGTGCCCACCCCGTCGGCGTCGCCCGAGCAACTCCAACCCGGCCCGGGTGAGCCGTCCCCGACCGACAGCCCTCGTATCCCGCCCAGCTCCACGGCCCCCACTCCCGTGCCGTCGACGGTACCGACTTCAGCCCCATCACCATCAGTCGAGCCGTCGGTGGCTCGGAGCGTGCCTCCCACGACACTCGACAGCAGCTCGCGACCGTAGGTCACGCCGTAGCGATCGCGGCTGCACGAAGATTCACGAGTGCGAGTGCGAGTGCGGGTGCGAACCGAATGCGCCGAGTGGACTTGCCCACGTCCAAGGCGCGGAACAACCGGAGTTCGGCAGCCACATTGCTCAGCACTGCCTGTCGTTGACGGACACGCTTCCATCAGGGATCAACCGGTACCGCCAGGACCGCGACAGCACCCCCCGGGATCATCAAGGACAGGGGCAACGAGTCGTACCGAGAAACTACGCGCCCCGGTCACCCAGCTTCACTGAATCGGGGAGTCGGGTGGGGGGAGGTGGATGGTGCGGTCCCGGTCCACGGCTACGACGCCGGCGACCTCCGTCAGAGCAAGGATCCGGTCCTCGGCGATGGTTCCGGACAGTGTGCCGAGGATCGGTTGCTCACCTGTGACGGTCAGCCCGGCCCGTCGCGCGGCCTCGACCACGTCAGCGAACCGGTCGGGGTCGACCGCGAGGATCACTCCGACCGGTTCGGGCTGCGAAGACGTGTTCACGGGGCCTGGAGCAGACCGGAGCCGACGTCCTCGGCGGGTTGCGTCAGCGGGAACGCAGCGGACAGCAGGCTGGTCTTGAGGCCGTCCGCACTGGCGTTGGGGTTGGCCTCGGCAAGCAGTGCCACGACGCCCGCGACGTGCGGCGTGGCCATGCTGGTACCCGACATCGAGGTGTACCCGCCGCCGGGTGAGGCCGAGTGCACGTCCCTGCCGGGTGCGGCGATGTTGATTTCGCCGCCGGCGCCGTTGATGGCGCCGCAGGAGAAGAACGATGTGGTGAGCGACTGGTCCAGCGACGCCACCGCGAGGATGGAGGGGCAGTTGGCCGGCCGGCCGACGGGCCGGATGACCTGAGGGCGTCGGCTCTCGTTGCCCGCAGCGGCGACGATCAGGGTCCCCCGCTGGAGCGCTCGCTGGGCGAGCTGCTCATACGTCTGGGGGAAGAGTTCACCGCGCCGGACGGGAGCACCGAGCGACATGGAGATCACCCGTGCGCCGCGGGCGACGGCCCAGGCCATGCCCGCCAGGATCTGGCCGTCGGTGCCACTGCCCGCGTTGCTGAGCACCTTCCCGGCGAGTATCCGGGCCTCGGTCGCCACACCGTAGCGGGGCCCCTGTTGGGGGCTGGCCGGGCCGGCCGCGGTGCCGATGCAGTGCGTGCCGTGGCCGTGGCTGTCCTCGACGGTCTCACCGGGCACGAAGGAGGCCGTGTCCTCGATCCGGCCGACCAGGTCCGGATGGGCGGTGTCCACACCGGTGTCGAGGACGGCGATCTTCACGCCGCGTCCGGTCAGGCTGGACAGGTTGGCCCGGATCGCCTGGAGGCCCCAGGTCCACTTCTGCTCGTCAAGGGCCGGGCCCTGGGCAACGGCCATCTCGGCCTTGGTGTGGCGTTCGACCGTTTCCTCGTCGCTGCGGTAGGCCGGGAAGAACTCGGTCGGTGCCTGCTGCGGGGCGGTGATCACCGAGGCGTAGACCATGCGTTCCGGTTCGGCAGCGATGATCGACGGATCGGCTTCGGCCGTGGTCACCAGCGCGTGGCGCTGGTCGGCCCGCACTTCGACGACGGCGGCGGCGAGTTCTTCGAAGTGCACCGAGACGTCGGGGTTCTCGAGGAGTTCGGCGACGTTGGTGGCCTCGGCTCCACTCACCTGCTCCACGGGCGCGATGTCGGCGGCGGAACGCAGTGCGTTCAGCCCGCTTTCCTGGTTGGCCGGGTCCAGCAGGACCACGTACCGACCGGTGTACTCCGCGCCCCCACCCGACGGTGCCCCATTGGCTCGGGGCGGCTGGTCGCCGAAGGCGTGCCTGTCCAAGGGTGCGTTCGCCATGGAATTTCCCGCTTTCTGTGCGCTTCCCCGGCCAGTGGACGCGCGCCGACGCGCACAGTGCCAGGCTCGAGGGTTGGTGGGTCGCGATTCGGCCGCGTATCGACGCGCGAGCCGTCGCCTGCCGGGCTGTTCCTGCCGGGCTCGATGTCTGGGCAACGTCCTTTTCCACCGTCGCACCCGGTCCGGGGGCCCGCAACACGACGGTACGTCGGCCGTGCGCGAGGTGCTGACTGTCGGTCGCGGCACCGGAGTTGACAGCGGACCGGCCCCGCTTCAGTACCGTCAGTGATGGTGAAATGTCTGATGTGGTCGACTTCAGCAAGTCTCTTTCGACCGGATCCACCGGATCCACCGGATCCACCGGATCCACCGGATCCACCGGATCCACCGGATCCACCGGATCCACCGGATCCACCGGATCCACCGGATCTCCACGCTCCCGGTGACAGGCAGAAACTCACCGAGGGAGACGGACATGAACGAACCGTCCGCACACCCACAGCCTTCGCCCCGGGATGCCGGAGGCGAGAACCCCACGGTGCGCTTCGACGCCACGGTCCACCCCGGGCCGGCGAACCGTGATCTCCTCGGCGTCGCCGATCTGGACCTGGACCGGATCCTCGACCGGGAGGGTGAGGTCCGGGTGGCCGCCTCCGCGGAGGAGTGCCGGCGACTGCTGGAGAGCGGCTACGAAGTCCATCTGCACGCCCAGGTGCCCGTGCGGCCCCTCCCCGCCGAACTGGTGGAACACGACGACTCGGTGAAGCAGGAGTGCCCCCGCTCAGGCTGGTGCCAGATCACTCAGACGGGACTATCGTAGAAACAAGGGATCGGACTCGCCGCCGAGACCCCCCGCGTCGAGGGCCGCGTGGCCGTCCCCCCGGAAGGACACCGGCTCGCCGCCCGCGACAGCATCGATCTGGACGATCTGAGCAACGAGGTCTTCCCCGGTGGCCAGGTGCTCCCGACAACGGCAACGGCCACGAGACCGCCGATGTGGCCGAGCTCATCTCGCTGGTGAGGATCGGACGCGTCGTCGCTGTCGTACGCCGCTCACTCCGTGCCCCGGGCATCGTGTGCGTTCTCGTCGCCGACGCAGGCCCCAGCCTGCCGGTCATCGCCCGCCGGGAAGATGGCCACCGCGACCACGTCACCGCACTCATCACCGCCGCCGCGTCACTGCAACACTGAGGCCTTTCCAACGTTCAGCGGTGGCTGAGCAGTTGGCGTGACAGGCCGACGAGGCACCTGGTAGACGGGTTCCCGACCACTGTTGCGCCAAGGGTTGCGCCTGACGGGTGCACCCGGTGTGGCGACGGGTCGCGCCTGACGGGTGCACCCGTTGTGGCGACGGGTCGCGCCTGACGGGTGCACCCGGTGTGGCGACAGCTGTGGCGCGAGCCTTCGCAGCGTCTCGGAGGCGTCCCAATTCAGTCGTCGTTTCTAGTGTTCTGCCTCGGCAGGAACCTCTGGCGTGCCCAAAGGCTCAGTAGTGCCGTCGCGCCGACCAACAGCGGCACGGGGTCGCGGGCAGGCGGAGCCAGCACATATCCCAGCACCGTGACCGTGCAGACCGTCAGGGGAATGAACGCCGCCGCACCCTCCATCCCCCGTCGCAGCGAAGGACGAGCGGTGCCCAGGGCGCTCGCCCCGCCGGGCACCCAAGGGCCGACAGCGGCCACCAGCAGTCCCGCGGTGGCGCAGGCGTCGACCAACTGAGGGAACATCGTCGTCTCAGGGCCGTGTGGGCCAATCGTCCACAGTCGCAGGGTGTCGCCGATCAACATGAGGGACAGCCCGACGATCCCGACCCACAAGGTGGCTCTCTGGTCACTGTGGACGAGACGGCGCAGGGAGAAGAGAAAACTGAGAAACACGACTTCCGCGACCCACAGGACACCGACCATCCCCGTCCCCAGCTGCCAGCCGTTACCGGCCCCACGCAGCAGTACCCATCCCGTCATGAACACGGCGCCGGCTGTGACGATCCCGTCGAGCACGCGCCGCAGCAACACGTGCCGGCCTGTGCCGGCATCGGCCGCGACCACCAGACCGGCCATCCCCAGGCCGACCGTCAGCGTCACTCCGGTGACCACCACCGAACCCAGCAACGATCGCGCGTCCCCTCCCGAAGCTGGAGGCTGGGCCGACAGTACGGTGACGGCTCCCCGGTACACACCTCCGGCTACCGCGGAACCCCCCAACAGCAGCAGACGCATCCGGACCCGTCCGCTCGTTCCCCTCGCGCGGAGCATGAGGGAGGCCGCCAATCCCCAGCAGCCGGTGAGCGGCCCGAAAGCCACCATCCGTGCCACCCCGCTCCCGGCCGCCCACAGCCCGCCGAACGTCAGCACTGTTCCTACGAGACATGCCATACCGACCGCGCCCCAGGTACGTGCCCAGGTCGGGTGGCCGCGGCTCGCTCGGAGCCTGAACGCGTCCGGCGACTTTCCCAACCCCGACATCAGGTGCGCCTTTCCACCGGTCCCCGTCGAAGGGCTTCGCTCGCAGGCCCCGCATCCATTCAGAAACCGTAAACACCTGCCACCGGTTCCGAAGTGAATCATCGGTTCATTCACTCGTACTGCGTAAAGGAGGGGCGAGCCCGCCATCGGAGTGGACGGGCTCGCGTCGTCGAGTGGTCAGCGGGGGAGGTAGCAGCGGATGGTGGTGCCGTCGTGGCCGGTGTGGACGGGCGTCACGCAGGGCGGCGCGAACCACGACCTGGTGCAGGCGGGAGCGGACAACTCCGCGCGCACGAAACTTAGTTCGCCCTGATGCCACCACACCGAGCTGGGTAGGCGTCCACGACCACTGTCGGTGGAACCGGATTCACCCGCGTACCGGCGGGCACGTTGAACTCCATGACGACTGGGGGAAGTCCTACTACTACCTCACCGACGCCACCGGCAACGTCCTCGGCCTGGTCGACGACGCGGGCAAGCGCGCACCCACACGTATGCCTACGGCCCCTCCGGCCTGCCCCGCGGCACCACTACCGAGGCGGTCGCGCAGCCGTTGCGCTACTGCGGCGCCTGCCTGGCCCCGACGGGCCTGCACAAATCACCGGCTGCGCTCTTTCGCTTCCGTCTGGAGCGGTCGACCCGGACCAGGTTCGGATCACCGTGCACGGCTCTGACGAGTCCTGTGCGGCGCTGTCAGCTTGACCCTTGGGTGGCAACGCGGGCGGTACGTGAGTTGAAGTCCGTTTCCAGGTGACGTTGGGACGGAAGCGCCGACCAGGCAGCGGCGCACCGCACAAAGGATCTTCGACCGGCTGGTGGACGAGTGTGGTTCCCATGCACGAGACAGT
Source organism: Streptomyces sp. ALI-76-A (assembly GCF_030287445.1). GTDB lineage: Bacteria > Actinomycetota > Actinomycetes > Streptomycetales > Streptomycetaceae > Streptomyces. Next base: position 803,313 of record NZ_JASVWB010000004.1, read on the forward strand.
CGTGTTCAGGAAGCATCCAGATCCACGCCCGCGAGCTCGGGACCGCTCGGTAGTGGTGCGACACCGCTGTCAGGATGCTGAGTGCCGGTCGGTTCCTCCCCAAGACGGCCCGTCTCTGAATTCCCTCCTCGGTGTTCGGGTGAACCGTGCGGACGAAGTCTTTGGAGGCTCCCGGGAGGGCGTCGTGCTGGGCCGCCGTGGCGGTCAGGGTCAGCCGGATCGCCGCGCGCCTGTGTGGATCCCCGATGTCTGACAGGGACGAGTACACCTGCGACTGGACGAAGTCGCAGGGCGCTTCGTCGACGACGGTCGCCGACCGCGTGGCCGACGGTCACGCTCAGTTCGTCGGGGATGGTGGAGATCTCGTGCTGCCTACCGCTCGGTCCGGTCGGACAGCGGAGCACTCACCATCGCACTCGACAAAAGGACTTGGTCCACGTCGACGGGACTTGAAGAATGACGGGCATGCAGATCCGACGGGCATGGCTTGATGATGCGTCAGCAGTCGCTGGCGTCTACGTGCGCTCCTGGCAGGCGGCCTTTTCCGGTCTCGTTCCCCAGCACTACCTCGACGCCATGGAACCAAGCCGCGAAGAGTCCGAGTGGAAGACACGCATCACGGAAACCAGATGGCCATCGTCGGGAGTGCTGGTAGCTGAAACCGAGGCCGGGATCGTCGGATTCGCCAGCTTCGGACCGTCTCAGGACACCCCAGCTATCGCTGAGATCGGCACGCTCTACGCGATGCCCGAGCTCTGGGGTACGGGAATCGGGAAGCAGTTGATGCTGGCCACGTTGACGACTCTCGGACAGGCCGACTACACGCAAGCCACCTTGTGGGTACTGGAAGACAACGAACGCGCCCGGCGCTTCTACGAAGCCGCCGGCTGGGGCGCGGACGGCACGGCCGTGGAGGATTCCACCGGCGGCGCCTCTCTCAACAAGCTGCGCTACCGCCGCCGTCTTGGCTAGTGCCGTGGCAGGCAACGTTCGCCCCGTCGCGACGCCCGGCACGCACTCTCGCCGCACCGGCCGAAAGCCCAAGTACATCCAGTACGAGGGCTTCCGGCCGGCACGCCGAGAGCACGCACCGGACGCCGCTCCTTGACGGGCAAACGTTGCCTGCCGCGGCACTAGAGGTTGGCCCGCATGGGATGTGAGTTTCCGGTGATGGCCAGGTTGTGGAGCCGGGTGACGCCGAGCATTGCGGGCGATGCCGAGCATGGCCTGATGAACGCCGGAGCTCTTGAGCTGGTAGCTTGAACGCCGCACTCGGCACATGCGTACTCCACGGCGGCGCCACCGGCGAGCGGAGAGGGGGCACCGCCCCTCGGTGAGGCCCGCGGCCCGGCGGCCGGTAGGGTCCGTGGAATGCCGAAGGTCAAGGTCAGCGTGATCGTCCCCGTCTACAACACCGGGAAGTACGTCGACGAGTGCGCCCCGTCGCTGCTCGGGCAGAGCTTGCCTGCCGACGAGTACGAGGTCATCTACGTCGACGACGGGTCGACGGACGACACGCTGAGCCGGCTGGAGAAGATCGCCGCCGGGCATTCCAACGTTCAGGTGCACACCCGGCCCAACTCGGGCTGGCCGGGCGCGCCGCGCAACCTCGGCATGCGGCACGCCCGGGGCGAGTACATCCAGTTCGTCGACCACGACGACACGCTCGGCCCCGAGGCCCTGGAGCGGCTGTACACGCACGCCAAGCGGAACGACGCGGACGTGGTCCTCGGCAAGATGTCCAGCACGATGGTGCGGCCCCGGCGGCTGTTCCGGCACACGGTCGACGCCTGCACCATCGACAACGACGAGCTGATGCAGAGCATGTCGCCGCACAAGATGTTCCGGCGGGCCTTCGTCGAGGAGCACGGGCTGCGGTTCCCGGAGGGGCCGTGGATCCTGGAGGACCTGGCCTTCGTCAGCGCCGCCTACCTCAAGGCGGAGCGGATCTCGATCCTCGCCGACTACCCCTGCTACTACTGGCTGAAGCGGGACGACGGCGGCAACAACACCCAGCACCGCTTCAACCCGCGGCATGGGTTCTGGTCCAACTGCCGCAGCATCGTTCGCCAGATCAAGGACGGCACCACTCCCTCCGACGACATGGACGCGCTGCAGAACCGGCTGCTGCACCGCCTGTACCATGTCGAAATTCTCTCCCGGACGCGTGAGCCCGAGATCCTGCGCGAGGACCCGGCCGAGCAGCGCCAGCGGTTCGAGGCGGCCCGGGAGCTGGCACGGGAGGAGTTCCCGGCGGCCGTGCGGGAGGGACTGCCCGCGGTGTCCCGGCTGCGGGCTGAACTGCTCGAACGCGGTGACTTCGACGGGGCGGTGGCGCTCGCCGAGCGTGTCCGCGCGGTGAGGGCCCGCAGCGAGGTCGCCGCACCGCGGTGGGAGGACGGCCGGCTGGTCGCCGACGTCACACTGAGCCTGTTGCGCGGGGACGGCGAGCCGCTGGTCGTCCTCGAGCGGGACGGCAAGCTGTGGCTGGACCCGGAGTTGCTGGACGGTGTCCCGGGCACGGAGGACGGATGGGAGATCCGCGATCCGTTCCGGCTGGCCTACGCCGAGCTGGTGGTCAAGGACCGGGACCGCGAGGACTGGTGGTACCCCGAGGACGACCTGGAGGTGCGCCTGCGGCCGCTGGGTGACGGACGCGCGCATCTGGTCGCGTCCGGGCGGCTGTGCCTGGACCCGGAGCGGCTGGCCGGTGGCCGGCCGCTGGAGCGCGGGGTGCACGACGTGTGGGCGTACGTCCAACTGCTGGGCGTCGACCGGATGGTGCGCGTCACCGGTGACGGCACCCCGGGCGCTCCGGCCGCGGGTCCGGCCCTGACCGGCGGACGACTCGCGCTGCCGTACTGGACGGGCAGCGGCCAGCTCGCCCTCGACGTGGACCAGCGTCAGCGCGGGCTCGGCCCCGACACCACCGGTGCCGCAGCCAGGAACGCCGGGCGCGGCGAACGGTCGTTGCCCCTGCCGTACATCGTGGCGACGGACGGCATGCCGGCCCCGGTCAAGGTCACCGTGTCGACCCTGACGGTGGATGCCGAGCTGATCCCCGGCACTGACGGGACGACGGTACGGCTGCGCCTGCCCGCCCGTCTCCGGCTCCCGGCCGGACGCCACCCTGTCACCCTCCCGAAGACGGACACCCCGGTCGCCCACGCCGTCGTCCGCGACGGCGCCCTGATACGTCTGGAGGGTCCGGCGTACGAGCCGGGAACCGGGCGTCGGTTCCTCGACACGGTCACCGACAACCGGCGGATCCGAGGCGTCCGGCGTCGGCTGGGCCGGTCGGACTGACCGCTTCCCATGCCTCGGAGGTCAGCGCTCGAACTCCGGGGTGTGGTTTCCGAGTCCGCCCGGGTCTCCGAAGCCGACTGGTGGCCAGTTCATGAACAGCTCAGGTGACGCGCCTGGTCGACGGAACCGGCCACCACAAAGTCCGTGGCTGGAGACGCAGATCAGCCGTTGTCCGGCTATTCTCCGTACTGGCCTGGCCGGTGCGCTTGAACGTCCCCAGCTGTCAAGCCACTTCGTCCTCCCGCTCGATGGCCTGGGCGCGGTTCTTGAGCCGGTAGCTCGGGCCGTTGATGGAGATCACTTCGCCGCGGTGCAGGAGTCGGTCGAGAATCGCGGTGGCGAGGACTTCGTCGCCGAAGACCTGACCCCACTCGCTGGCCGGCGAAGCCGACTGCTTCCGGAGCAACGGGAACCGCCTCACCAAGGGAGACTTGGCGGCGGACGACGGTCTTGATGCGATCGAAGACGATCGTCGTCGGCGCTCCTCATGCTGACTCCTTGCACCTGCGAGGTCGCGGAGTGCGGGCCGTGATCCCGCACCCTGCCGACCAGATCGCCAAGCGCAGGCGCAGGGCTGTGACGGCGGTCGCCCACCCCGCTTCGACCGCGACGCCTACACGCAACGCAACGCCGTCGAGCGCTACATCAATCGCCGCAGGCGATGGCGCGGCCCGGCCACTCGCTACGAGGAAACCGCCATGGTTTTTCTACCGCGCCGGCCGCCTTGTCGCGAGGCAGCTTTTCTGGTCCGCTCCCTGAAGGAACCACCGTTCACGACAAGAGGCATTCCGCTTGCGGGTCGGAGCAGACGAGACCGCGGGGGTCCGGTCGTCGGCGAGTTCGCGGAGCAGGGAGCGCACGCGCATACGGGGGTTCAGTCCCGAGCCGGGGTTCTGGCCGGCGTAGCCGAGCCGCTCGCGGCGCAGGGCGCGCAAATCCCGTTCTGGCAGGGCGAACACGAGCGCCACGCAGCTGCTCCTGGTCGCGGCGGTCCTGTAGTTCTTCGACTGCGCCCAGAACATCGGCACGGGCCTGCTGCGCGGCCTCGACGACACCAAGGGCGACTTCCGAGCACCCTCGTCGGCTACTGGCTCGTGCCTGCCCGCCTCCGCTCTCCTCGGCCTCGCCATCGGCTTGGACACCCTTGGCATCTGGCTCGGCTTGCCCACCGGCCTCGCCACCACCGGCGTGCTCCTCCTACGCCGCTTCGACCAAGGCCTCGGCCGGCAGCCCCAGGCGACCGAACCGACGCCGTCGCAGGGCTGACAGCGCTTGTTCACGGCTTCGGGAGGCATGCCACCTCGCCCGGACGAATCGAACGGTGCACGACATCGCGCACCCTGGCACCCTGCGGCGGCGCCCTGCGGGCCACAGAGGAGGTCAGCAGCGGGTCCGGCGACGGAGGGCGCCGAGGCGGCAGCCACCCAGGTCGATCGCTCGCTTCCACGCTCCACGCCTTGCCCTACTCTAGGTAGACCTACCTACCTAGTTCGGGTTGTGATGAGCGAGAACGTGAGCATGACGGGGAGCGGTCGGCGGCGGCCGGCCCGGGAGCGGCTGCTGGAGGCTGCGGCCCGGCGTTTCTACGCCGACGGTGTGGCGGCGACCGGTATCGACACGATCACCGCCGAGGCCGGTGTGGCGAAGATGAGCCTGTACAACAACTTCTCCTCCAAGGCCGACCTGGTCCGGGCCTACCTGGACGCCCGGCACGAGGAGTGGCTCGGCCTGTACCGGGACCGCCTGGAGCATGCCGACGGCCCGCGTGAGGGCGTGCTGGCGGTCTTCGACGCGTACGCCGATCACGCGGCCGTCGCGTACGAGCGTGGCTTTCGCGGCTGCGGGCTGCTCAACGCCGCCGCCGAGCTCCCGGCCGGCGACGAGGGCCGGGCCGTGGTCCGCGCCCACAAGGAGGAGGTCGAGCGGCTGATCGCCGGCCACCTGGAGCAGTTGCTGCCTGGCCGGCTGGACGTGGTCCGCGCGACGGCCGAGCATCTCTCCTTCCTCCTGGAGGGTGCGATGGCCCGCGCCGGCCTGGAGGGCGACGGGGAACGTCTCCGGCACGCCCGTCCGATGGCCGTGGCCTTGCTGGACCGGCTGTGAGCCACGTGGACCGCGGCCGGGCCGCGGGAATCGGGGCCCTGTCGGTGCTGGCCGCCTCCGTGCTGTGGGGGACGACGGGCACGGCCGCCACCTTCGCCCCGGATGTGGGCCCCCTGGCGATCGGTGCCGTCGCCATGGGCCTCGGCGGACTGCTCCAGGCGCTCGTCGCCGCTCCGCAGATCGCCCGCCACGCATCCCGGCTGCGCGGCCAGCGCGGCACGGTCCTGCTCGGCGCCGCCTCGGTGACGGTGTATCCCCTGGCCTTCTACAGCTCCATGCACCTGGCCGGAGTCGCCGTCGGCACCGTCGTATCGATCGGCACCGCCCCGCTCGCCTCAGCCCTGATCGAACGAGTCGTGGACGGCCGCCGACTCACACGCCGCTGGATCCTCGCCGCCACCCTCGGCCTGCTCGGCACCGTCCTGCTGTGCGTCGCCGAAGCCGCCCACGCCACCGACGGCACGGGCCGCAGCTCCCTGCCCGGCACGCTGCTCGGCATCGGCCTCGGCCTGGTTGCCGCCGCGACCTACGCCCTCTACTCCTGGGCCGCGCACCGGCTCATCACCCGTGAGATCCCCTCCCGGGCAGCGATGGGTGCCGTCTTCGGACTCGGTGGACTGCTCCTCCTGCCTGTCCTCCTCGCCACCGGTGGCCCGCTCGTCGCTTCCTGGCCCAACGCCGCCGTCGGCACCTACATGGCGCTCGTTCCCATGTTCGCCGGCTATGTCCTGTTCGGCTGGGGCCTCGCCCGCGTACCGGCCAGCACCGCCACCACCCTCTCCCTGCTCGAACCGGCCATCGCGGCCGTCCTCGCCGTCCTGGTCGTCGGCGAACGCCTCCCCGTCACCGGCTGGATGGGTATCGCCCTCGTCATCGCATGCCTCGCCGTCCTCACCACCCCCACATCCGCCCACCGCCGCTCACGCGAACAGCTGCGCGACCGCGCGGACCACGACCGCGAAGCCAGGGTGACCGGCATGGCCGGCCACGCTGACTGAGCGCACGGTCATCCCCACCCGCCCGGGTGCTGTCCGAGGTGGTGGACGTCGAACACGACGCGGCTGACACGCCTCCCGCAGCCACAAACAGTCGACGTCCGATCTCGTGATCAAAAGAACTCGCTTCACCTCGGTGGCCTTCTCCAGTGTGTCGCTTGGACAGGTGCGGCATCAGCTCGGTGACGTGACGGTGAACATGCCGCGGGAGGCCATCAGCTCGCGCAGGCGCCACGCCACCGACAGTTGATCTGGCGTGGCATCAGGAACACCTTCCCGGCCGCAGCGCGGCCTCGACGGTGGCGTCCAGGACGCGGCGCAGGTGCGGGTGACGGCGCGGGCTTCGCCCGGTACCTCGTCGTCCACATCCCCAGGGTCCTGCTGACCCTGCCCATGCAACGCGTCTGCGAACTCACCGCCGTACCGCCGGCCACGCAGCGCGGCGTGGCGGCCCTGCTGGCACAGTCCGTCGGCAGGGTTCATTCCGAGGCGGGGGTTCGGGCAACGGTCGTACCCGGTCTCACCCGGGCCACACGATCGACTGAAGCGCTGTAGGCGTGCAGCGCGTACGAGCCCACGTCCCGGCCGACCTCGCTCTTCTTGAAGTCGCCCTTGAAGTCGCCCTTGATCCCTGCGGTACGCCGTGGCCATGAGATATGCGCAGGGCGGTGGTTGCACTCCGCAGGGTCAGGCCGCGGGGGAGCGGGTGCGCGTACTCGCCGCCGACGGCTTCGCGAGGGGTGAGGAGAACACGGTGGTTGCGAAAGAACTGCGGGCCGGTGCCCGGTCGGTGGAGTGGTGGTGTCGGTTGTGGCGTGAGGGAGGGCGACCGGCCCTGGGCCCTTCGGACCGGCCGAACGTCCGAAGGTCGGCGACAGTGATTTCGCCGTGCTCGAGCCACTGTTGCTGGAAGGCGCGATGGCTCAGGGCTGGACGGATGAGTGGTGGACTCTCTCGCGGGTGCGCCTGCTGGTTGCAGACCATTGGGCGTGTCGTTGTGGATCCGTGGAGAGTGGAAGTTGTCGCGGCGGCACGGCTGGTCGTGTCAGCAGCTTGTCCGGCGGGCGGTCGAGCGGGACGACGCGGAGGTGTCCGGATGGGTGAAGGAGACGCGGCCCGCGGACGAAGTCACTGCGGCGGCGCTCGGGGCATGGTTGGTCTTCGAGGACGAGGCCGCTGTCTCGATGACGTCGTACCGTGCGCGCACCCGGATCCTTCGCCTGGCTCCTGCGCAGCCGACGTCTGGCCCGGGACTACGAGCGACGCACTGACACCAGCGAAGGCGAGGGTGGGTCAGAGCCGTGTGGCCGTGCGGATCAGCCCGGCCAGGGCGAGGGAGCGGCTGTGCGCGGGCCAGGCGATATGGGTGACGACGGGGGGTGCGTCGGTCAGGGGGACGGCGGCGTGCTCGGCCCATAGCCAGACGCGGGCCGAGTCGGGGAAGACGGCCACGGTGCGCCCGAGGGCGATCAGCTGGGCCAGCTGCGTCTGGTCGTGGATCTCGGGGCCCGGGCCGGGTGGGTACGTGCCGTGGCGGGACCAGCGGGCGAGCGGGAGACCGGGGATATCGCTGACGTCGGCCACGGACAAGGTCTTCTGCGTGATCGAGGGGGCGTTGCACACGCTGCGCGGTGGCGTCGCCGGAGGCGGCTCCACCGCGGGCCCGTGAGGTGTCAGGGGGAGGTGACGGCCACCCGCCGGGGGAGGGGTTGGGAAGCAGCGCCTCGGGCTCTTCGCCGGCCGTCGGCCTGGCGAAGAGCCGCCCCTTCTCTGTGCGAGTTGCGCGTTGCGGTGAGGGTGTCTTGCTGTCTCGGTCGTGGGCAGGCGTACGGAAATTCCCTGTCCTACCCCCGTATGGAGACCAGCATGACGACCTCCCGCGTGGGGTGGCCCCTCACCGGATGGCACGTGACGACGCCACGATCGCCCGCCCGACAGCAGAGAATGCTCAGCAATGGGGGTATTTGGTTACCAGCGGCTTGGTCTCGTCGACGACGTAGGTGGACAGCATCATCGTTGTTGTCCTCCCGATGTTGCGGGCATTGTGGATGGTGTCAGAGGGGATGAAGAAGGGGTCGCCGGTGCGAAGCCGCAGGGTGGTCCCGTCGTCGAACTCCATCGATACGTCGCCGCGGACGATGTATCCGACCTCCACTCCCGGGTGGCTGTGGCGGCCCGATTCCTTACGCCGGGGTATCTCGACGAGGGTCTGCACGGTCTTCCAGCCCTTGGCGGGCGAGGGGTTGTCCTGGAGCAAGGTGCGCGTCACGCCGGCGGTCGGGTCGGGAACGCACGGGTGATGACCACGGGACGGTGTGGAAGAAGCCTCAGCAGTCGAGGCAGAGGCGGCGGCGCCGAGCGCGCCAGCTGCCGCCACGCCACTGGTCCGCAGAAGAGAGCGACGATCCAGCACGATGAGCTCCTTGATCGATAGGCAGAATTGCGTTTCCCTCCTGTGAACGCCCGCGACAACGTTGTGGTTCACCCCGCAACGCTGCGTCTTGTGCGGCGGCGTCATAGACGAGCAGACCGTCGGCCCGGAGCCGCGCTCCTGCGACTGCCGACGCGCTTTCGGGCAGGAGAGGGCCCGCTGCCTCGTTCCTCTCGGACTCATCGTGCATCGCCGACGCTTGCCACGATGCCGTCGGTTTCCCCAGCCGAGTCCGGGCCGAGCACCGCCTGCCGGTGTCGTCGCCAGAACTTCAACTGCGCGAAGGCGCCTTCTCCCAGACCGACCGCAGCCCGCAGGCTGCCACAACGACCGCCCACCGGAGCCCGTTTGCCACAGCCGCTGCAGGACGGTGCCGTGCAGGGCGCGGCGGTCTCCGGACATCGCGTAGCGGCGGCGGGGCCGTGCTCGAGTTCCTCGCCGATCGCCTCACAGAGCCGGTCGCGCAGGTGACGTCGGCGAGCGTTGCGCTGTGGTGCGCGCGCGGCTCACAACCAGGGCTCCACCGCCACCAGCATCTGGGCCATGTCGTTCCCTGCCACCATCCCTGTTCCTTCATGCCGCGCCACTTCACCACCTGTCCTGCGGGCTTGCCGGAATGGCAACGCTGATCGCGCCGAGTGGCTGCCGCGCCGCATGATCGATGGGTAGCCGCGTCCGCCCGCGAATCGAGGAGAAGCCCATGCAGCCCGAGCCGACCGCCGAGCTCCGCCACCGCACCGTCGAGGCCCCGGCCGGGCGCCTGCACCTGGTCGAGCAGGGCACCGGCCCGCTGGTCCTGCTCGTGCACGGCTTCCCCGAGTCCTGGTACTCCTGGCGCCGCCAGCTCCCGGCCCTCGCCGCGGCAGGCCACCGGGCGGTGGCGATCGACGTGCGCGGCTACGGCCGCTCCTCCAAGCCCGCCTCGACCGACGCCTACCGGATGCTCGACCTGGTGGCGGACAACATCGCCGTCGTGCATGCCCTCGGCGAGGAGAACGCGGTGGTCGTCGGCCACGACTGGGGCTCCAACATCGCCGCCGCCTCCGCCCTGCTGCACCCCGGGGTCTTCCGCGCGGTCGGCCTGCTGAGCGTCCCGTACGCGCCGCCCGGCGGCCCGCGCCCGACCGACATCTTCGGCCAGCTCGGCGGCCCCGAGCAGGAGTTCTACGTCTCCTACTTCCAGGAGCCCGGCCGCGCCGAGGCGGAGATCGAGCCCGATGTCCGGGGCTGGCTCGCGGGCTTCTACGCTGCCCTGTCCGCCGACACCATGCCCGCCCAGGGCGAGCCCGACCCGCACTTCGTCGCCCGCGGCGGCGGCCGGCTGCGAGACCGCTTCCCCACGGGGGTCCTCCCGGCCTGGCTGAGCGAGGACGACCTCGACGTCTACGCCGGGGAGTTCGAGCGCACAGGGATCACCGGCGCACTCAACCGCTACCGCAACATGGACCGAGACTGGGAAGACCTCGCCCCGCACCGCGGAGCCCCGATCAAGCAGCCGTCCCTGTTCATCGGCGGCGCTCTGGACGCCTCCACCACCTGGATGTCCGACGCCATCGAGGCCTACGCCACCACCCTCCCCGGCCTGTCGGCCTCCCACCTCTTGGACGGCTGCGGCCACTGGATCCAGCAGGAGCGCCCCGACGAGGTCAACCACCTGCTGACCGACTGGCTCGCCACCCTCCAGGGCTGAACCAGGCGGGCTGCCTGGGCAGCTTGGCGGTGTGTTCGGGGTGGGCGGCGGTGATCTAGTGCCACGGCACTAGCGCATGGCGGTCTGCTCGGTGATGCCAACAGTCGCATCAGCCTGAGCGGGTCGGCGCTTTCGGCTGCTTCGTTGAGGATGCGGTCTTGTCTCAGGCCGCTGAGTGTCAGTCCGCGGGGAAGGGCTCCGCCCAGGGTGCCGATGCTGACGGCCGGGTGGTCGGGGCCGACCGCACTCTTCCGGCTGACCAGCAGGCGGGCGTTGGACGACATCGGCCGGCGGTGGTGGCGGTAGTTCGTCCGGTCGGCGGCGAGTTGGTGGGTGAGCTCCTCCAGGCAAGGAAGAACACGCGTTCACGCTTCAGTGCGCGGAAGGGGCTGCGCATGGCCGTGGCCGGCCCACGGCGGGCGTTACCGGTCACCTGGTCCAGGATGTGTACAGCAATCGGTGGAAGCGGATCTTGGCATGGCACCGAATGACCGACCTTGTAGGCGAGTCGGGGACCAATTCCGGTGCCGTGCCGACATCGCGGCCGCCGCCACCGCCTTCGCCTTGCAGCAGCTGTGCCGATAGGCGAGTACGGCCCGTACCCCGAGCGGCTGCGGGAGCAGTGCGAAGGGGTGATTTGCTGGTTCCGCACCAGCAGGCGGTGGCGGGAGACACCAGGCGAGTTCGGCCCGTGGCCGACGGTCTGCGGCCGCTTCCGCATCGGCAGGGACGCTGGGGTCTTGACCGCTGGCTGCTTGGGCGTGCTGCCTCGCCGGTGGCCCGGGGAACGCTCCTGAAGCGTATCAAAAGGGCACGCCCGCAACGTGAGCGGCTACGAGCGGCACGGTGGTGCCAACCCTTGAATGATCGTCAGGCACGTCGGGTCGACGCCCGGTCGGACGGTCAGTGCCGTGCGTGACCACGGCGTCCACCACGACAGAATGATCAGCAGCGATGTCCAGCGAGGCGTCAAAGAGTTCACAGCAGCAGGGGCGTTGACCCGCCTCCGGCCCGTCGGCTGAGCCAGACGAAACCCCTTATTGCCCGGCAGTACGTGTGGTGAGGTCCTCGTCCGTGATGGAACGGACCACCCGGCAAGGTGTTCCGAGCGCGACGCTCATCGCAGGAATGCTGCGGCTGACGACGCTGCCTGCGCCGATGACCGACCCATATCCGATACGGACGCCGGGCAGCACCACCACGTTGCTGCCGATCCACACCTTGTCCTCGATCACGATCGGCTCGGAGAAGCGCCCGAAGTCTGCGCGTCGCGAGGGATGCACCGGGTGTCCCGTCGTGGTCAGTGTCACGCTGGGCGCGATCATGACACCGTTGCCTATGCGGATGTCCACGTCGTCCACGAACGTCAGGTTCACGTTCCCGAAGAAGTCGTCGCCGATGTGGACGTTGCTGCCGAAGCCGGCGTGGAACGGCGGCAGCAGCACCGTGCGCTCACCGACCGAGCCCAGGATCGCGACGAGCAGCGATCGACGCTTCTCCGGTTCGCTCGGTGGTGTGTGGTTGTACTCGAAGATCTCTTCCGTGCGGCGCCGAGGGGCCTGGAATGCCGCTTGCGTCTCGGTGTAGACGAGCCCCTTGGCGATCCGGGCCAGGACTTCTTCCTCGTGCGTGTCCGTCACAGCAGAACGCTCCCTTGGTCGAACTACTCAGGCACAGGCCCGACGCGCCTCCGGTTGACCGCGCGCCCCAGAGCCTATGTGCACCGCAGAACGCCCTGCGCGCGTTGAGGGCGTTCCGGTCACCGTGAGAACCTGCACGAACTGTTCAGCCGGCTTCCATCCGTCCAGGCCGCGCCGGTAGGCGAAGCCCTTCACGTCCAGCGGGTGGGCCAGGTGGACGCGTGCCGGCCACCGGGTCGTTGAGGCGTACCGCACTGAACTGAACGCCGTCCTCCGTCGGCCGTACGATCACCGACCATCTGCGGTGCGAGTCGACACCGACGTACTGGTGTCCGTCGTACTCGCCTCTCGGAGATCTTGTGACCGACACGGTCATGTGACCGACGGAGGCCGGTCGCCGCGGCCGCCGGGGCCAGTGTCAGGCCCAGCCGCAGGAGAACAGGGCAGCGAGGACGGCCGGTCCGGTCAGAGCGGCGAACACCGGGCTGCGCGGGGACGTGTACGGCTCGAGACGCACCCCCAGCACGATGAGCCCCAACTGGACCGCACGGAGGCCTCTTCGTCGATCGCGCCGCGCCGGTAGAAGGCCATCAGGTCGGGGGCGGCGACCATGGAGATCTTGTCCACGGCCTCCAGACCGCCGACGCCCGTGCGGTCGGCGGAGTCGCCGAGGTGCTCCACCGGGCCGGACTGCGGCACGGCGGGGGTGCCGGCCGGGGACGGGCACGGCGAGCACGGTACCCGGGGAGGAGTGACAGAACGGGAGAGACGCAGCCTTCTGCGACGACGGCCGACCGTGACGTCCAGGCGGGACCTGCCCACAACCGCGCGAGCGGAACGCGAGCGGCACGGCGGACAACCCCGGACGGCGCCGGACGTCGACGTGAAAGCGGCTGGGACACCGTCCCCGGCGCGGTGGCACCTGTCCTGAGCCGAAGCACGACAGCTGTCACCACCGCTGCTCGCGACCTGCGCATTCAACTGGACCAAGCACGGTGCTTGCCACCCGGTCGGCGCGCCGCCTGTCACCGGCAGTGCGAAGCAGGACTGCTGCCACCGGCGAGTGGCCTTCGCCGCCTGGGGCAACTGCCCAGCCTGCGTAAAACGCGCCCTCGTGAGACAGATCAAGGCCCGAATACTCGCCCTGCGCTGTGCTGCTTGTCTGGTCGGCGCCGGCTGGTTCGCCGGCCAGACCGTGCGCCCCGAGTGCGACGTTCCCATCTCCTTCTTCGCCGACAGCAACGGTGACCCCATGCTCGACGAGAACGGGAAGCGTTGGACTGTTCACGAACTCAACGAGCGTGCCTACTGGGGGAAAGTACGTGAAGGTGCCTGCGAGCCGCCTTCGGCCCGTTGGCGTCAATGGTTCAGCTGACCACCCAGAGGCCCTGGTGACAACATGCTGGTATGGGTGACAACTATCCTGCTTCGGCTCATGTCGAGTGCGGCTGAGCGCTTCAGTCGGTCAGTCGAGCGCTCGGTCCCCGGCCCGTCCCTCACCCCACGTCCCCCGCTGGACGAGCGCGTACGCGATCGTCTCGCCACTGCGCTGCGCGTACGTCATGCGTTCGCGCACCTCACGCAGGGCCTTGGGACGATATCCAGGCCGACGCAGCAGCTCTTGCGGAAGTGGATCTTGACGCATCAAGATCCACTTCTGCAACGCACCTTAGTTCTGCACGATGCGCCACCGGTTGTCGGCAGTGCCGTTGTCCGAGTCCTGGACTGCGAACGCGCCGACAGTGGTGGAGTTGTTGGCGATGGCGAGCAACTTGCCGCTGTTCACGTTGCGGATCTTGTACGTCCCGTCTCCCTGGTCGAGCAGCGTCCATTTGTGGTCGGCGGTACCGGTGTCCGACCACTGCAGGACGGTCGCGCCGTCCGTCGTGGCCATGTCCTGGACGCCGAGCACTTTGCCGCTGTGGGCATTGCGGAAGCGGACCGCGTTTCCGTCGGTGATCATTTGCCAGTTGTGGTCGGCGGTGCCCGAGTCGGTCCACTGCAGAGCGCGGGCACCGTCGGCCGTGGACATGTTCAGGATGCCCAGCACCAGACCGCTGCCCACGTTGGCGAGACGGACGGTGCTGCTGCTGGTGTTCCAGTAGACGGTGTAGTTGTGGCCATGCGCGTCGTGGAACGGGCCCAGGTTGACGGTAGAGCCGTTCGCGGTGGCGGTGAAGGCGAGCGAACTCGTGCTGGTCCGTGTGATCGAGGACGTGTTCAGCGACGGGAGGGAACTGAGTGAGGAGTTGCCGTAGTTGCCGGACAGGACCACCGGGCCGTAGGTGATCGCGGCGACGTTCGCGTTGTCGTTGGCCGCTCGCATGACGATCCGCATGGGCAGGCGGACGGAGACCGTGTCGCCGGAGGTCCAGGAGCGGGTCAGGGTGGCGTAGCTGCCGGGCGTGGTGCTGATGTTCTGCGCCGTGCCGTTGACGCTGACAGTGGCCCCGGTGGTCCAACTCGGGATGCGGATGCGCATCGACCAGGTTCCGCTGACGTTGCCGGTGACCTGCAGGGCCGTGGTGTCGCTGACGGGGTATGACGTGGTCTGGGTGACCGTGATGCCGCGCTGTGACCAGTTGAGCACCGAGGGCACGAACATGTTCACGATCAGCGTGTTGTCACTACGGAAGTAGATGGAGTCCATCAGCCTGGTGTGCATCTCCAGGCCGGTGCCCTGGCAGCACCAGAAGGTGCCGTAGTCGGTGCTCCAGGTACCGCCGCCCCACGCCGGGCCCACACCGCGTCGGCCTCCCGGGTTGAGTGGGGTGAAGTAGGTGACGTGGCCGTGGTCGTCGGCCGGGTTCTGCTGGCCGATCATCTGGTTCAGCCATGCCCGCTCGTAGTAGTCGAACAGCGCGGCCCGGTTCGGGTCCAGCGCGAACAACTCCCGGGTGAGGGTGAGCATGTTGAAGGTGTTGCAGCTTTCGCACGTGTCCTGGTTCAGGTATCCGGCGATGGCGTTCGGGGCGCGGAAGTGCTCCGCCTGACTGTTGCCGCCGATGGCGTAGGTGTGCGAGTTGACGCAGATGTTCCAGGCGTTGGTGGCGATGTCACGGTAGCGGGTGGTGCCGGTGGCCTTGTACTCCCGGGCGGCCCCGATCCACTTGGGTACCTGGGTATTCGCGTGCAGTCCGTTGAGCTGGTCCTGGTTGGACGCCAGGGGGTCGAATACCGCGGCGTGGTCGAACCGCCGGGCGACGGTGAGCCACCGCGCGTCATTGGTCTGCTGGTAGAGATCGGTCAGCACGGTGTTCATGCCGCCGAACTCGGTTCCCAGCATGGCTTGCATCTGCTGGCCGCTCAGCCGGCCGGTCCGCCAGTCGACCCATCCCGCCAGGGCAAGCAGCACGTCACGGGCTTGTGTGCTGCCGATGTGGCGCCATACGTCCAGCAGGCCGACGAGGGTCTTGTGGATGGTGTAGTACGGCACGTTGCCGTTGCTCAGGGTCCGCTGTTCAAGAGCGGTGAAGTCGGACTCGGGGTAGCCGGAGAGGTACCCGGAGCTGAAGCCGGCGGCGCTGTTGTTGGCCTGGCATTTGGCCAACTCCGCGACCATGTGGTTTGCCTTGTCCCGGCAGGTGGTGTCCCCGGTCACGGCGTACAACTGTGCCCATGCGGTGAGGAAGTGCCCTTGGACGTGGCTGCGGAAGGGGAACGTCGGCCCGTCCCAGCCGCCGTTGGCAGCCGCGCCGTTGGTGGCCAGCCGGTGGTTGGCGCGGAAGTTGTACAGCAGCCGGTCGACATCGACGAACCGCAGGTAGTTCCGCGTGCGGTTCTGGTTGTCCAGCCACCGGCTTGCGGTGAGCCGGACCTGGTCGAGTTCGAAGGGGTGCGCGGAGACTCCGATGTCGGCTCGTGCAGGAGGGATGGCCGCTCGGGCGGGAGAACTGCCGAGGAGGGATCCGGTGGCGGATGCGGCGACGGTGGCTCCGGCTACTTGCAGGATGCGCCGTCTGCTGACGGAGGAGGACATCTCGGACCTTTTCCGTGAGGGGAGAGTGATTGCCTGGTCATTGGGGCGTTGGGTCACATGTCGACGGTCGGGTGGTACTCGTCGGGCGTTGGACGGCTCCGCGCGTTGGTTGCCTCGCGAGGGAGAAGCGGCTCAGGCGGGCGCGGTCATGGGACCGGCGTACGGCGGGGGCATCAGATAGTGCTGAGACAGCGGCCGGATTCGTGACAGTCCCCGCCGAGATCCACACAGCGTCCTTTTCTGCGCGGGCCCGGGGTGGGCGTCAGTACCAGACGGCGAACGTGGCGTCTGCACTGTCGGGGACGGTGGAGATCGGATCGATGCGCAGCACGTGCTCGGGGTGCCGGATGTAGCTGTCCGGGTAGTTGTACGAGCGGAACGACGACCAGGGCGAGTCGGCGAGCGCGGGTTCAGAGAAGGTGGCGTCCTGGGCGAACCTCGTGGTGCCGTCGCTGAGAGGCCGAAGTGCGTACCAAGGCCGTTCCGTGACTCGGTGAAGTGGCCCATGACGAACGCGGAGCCCGTCTGTGGCGCTCGCGGACTGGCTGCCGATGGTCAGCCCGCCGGCCATGGGCAGCGGCACGGCCGCGGCCATGCCGTGGAACAGCCGGCGCGACGCGAGGGGGGTTCCGCTCATCTCGTGTCTCCAGGGGGTCAAGGCCGGGGAAGCGGGCGCACCGAAAAACCTTCCGATCGATATACCGAACGCCGTTCGGTAAGCGGTCAGACGCTAGGAGAGTGAATACGCGCCGTCAATGGTCCTGTCAGCATTCGGCGCGGATTGGGTGGACGCCTCTGCGTCCAGTGCGGACTCGGCCCTCTTCGGCACCGGACTCGGGGCGGGCTGCTCGTCAGATCCAGGGATCGGCAGCGGCTCAGGTGGCCTCCTCGCGCCACAACCCGGCGGTGAGCGTCGCCGACAGCGGTGACTTCGCGGTCCTGGCCCACAACTTGAACACCTACGCCCTCGAGGACAGCAGCAGCGAAGGGGCGCCTGGAACGCTACCGAGGCGTACGTGCTGATCGGCGGTGACCGGCACATCGTGCACTTCTACTGGGCGTTCACGCAGACCGCGAAGGGAGCCGGCGCCTCCTGACGGGCAAGGGCCCTCCGCCTGCTTTCCGTCACGGGTCGGTCCTCGCTGCGCGGGCGGCGAAGGCGGCCGGGGTGAGGCCGGTGCGGTCGTGGAAGAAGCGGCCGAAGTTCGCGGGGTCGGTGAAGCCGAGGTGGACGGCCACCGTCCGAGCGTCCCACCGGGCACCTCCCAGCAGGCGTCGGGCTTCAAGGAGGCGCCGCTGGTCGATGAGTTCACGGGCTCCCTTGCCGGTGGCGTCCCGGGCGGCACGGCTCAGGGTGCGGACCGAGCAGCCGAGCAACTCGGCATAGTCCGCAGCTTGGTGGAGCTCGCGAAAGTGCAGCTCCACGGCGTCCAGGAAGCGCCCGTACCTGTCGGCGCGGCTCGTGCCGGCCGTGGCCGTGCCGATGGGGGCGATGCCCGGGGAGTTGGCCAGGCGCAACAGCAGCGATTCGAGCAGGCTGCGCCGCAGGGCGTGGTGGACGTCGAGGGGGCGGCGCCCCAGTGCACGGTGTTCGTCCAGGAGTTGGAGTGCCGTCTGCTGGAGCCAGGCGGCGTCGTCGGGGTGCGGGCTGAGCACCGCAGGGGCCTCGTGCGCGGTCAGCGGGGCCAGGAGACGGGCGAGGTCGGGCCGCAGCACGTCCGGTTCGAACAGGATGAACGGGCCCCGGGCCGCGCCGGGCGGATGCCAGCACTGCGCGTGCCCGGGACGCACCCACAGCCACTGGCCGGGGGCGACGGTCCGCGTGACGTGATCGACGTCGTGCCGCAGCTCACCGTCGGTGACCGCGATGAGGTAGTGGAAGGTGGCACGGCCCGGACGGGGCGGGTTCCACGGCCAGTCGTCGTGCTGGGCGAAGAAATCCTCGACGGTACTCACCTCAAGGCCGTACGGAGTACCGACCGGGGGCTGGAAACCGTACAGCGGAACCGCGCCCGGTCCGGCCGCGGTTCCGCCCGGGGCGGGGTGTCGCTTGTCGACCATCACGTGTCCGCAGCCTACCGCCCTCTTTGTCGGCCTCGCGGGAAGGATGAGACGTGGCACCGCGCCCGCGCGGCGCGCCCTCCGTCTCTTTCGACGCCGCAGCCCGTCACCACCTGAGGAAGGCAACGCCCCATGAACGGACCGGACCTGCACAAGACCGCCGCCGACTGCGCGGAGGAACTCCCCGGAGCCCAGCTGGAGCACCCCTTCGGCCCCGACTGGGAGGTCTTCAAGGTACGTGGCAAGGTGTTCATGCTGATGACCGAAGTCCCGGGGCGTCCCGTCGTGATTCTCAAGGCGGACCCCGGCGAGGCCCACGCCCTGCGGGAGCAGTACAGCCACATCACCCCCGGCTACCACATGAACAAGAAGCACTGGATCACCCTGGAGAGCGGAGAAGGCGTCAACAAGGAGCTCATCAGGGAACTGGTCACCGACTCCTACCGGCTCGTCGTCGCCCACCTGCCCAAGGCCGAGCAGCCCGTCGACCCGCACACCTACGGCACCGGCGCACGGGCGGCCCGGTGAGCGCGGCCGGTGACCGCCTCCAGGACACCGCCCGCCAGGCGGCACTGGCCCTCCCCGACGTCAGCCACGGATACCCCTTCACCCCGGGACTCGACGTGTACAAGGTCGCGGGCAGGGTGTTCCTGATCGTCACCGACGACCCGGACGATCAGATCATCACGGTCAAGTGCGAACCCGAACACGCCCGCGCTCACGTACGCGGCCACGCCTCGATCACACCGGGCCGCTACCTCGACAAACGGCACTGGATCTCGCTCGGGCCTGGACCCGGCATCACCGAGCGGCGGGTCACCGACGCGGTCGAGGATTCCTACGACCTGGTCGCCGAGCGGCTGCCACGACGCGACCGCCCCGGTGCCCGATGAGCGCCGCGAGCTGCCCCTGGCGGCCCGTGGACGGGCCCAGGCCGGTGGCGTGGACGTGGCCGCGCTCGGACCCGCCCGCCCTGTGGGTGTTCCCCCACGGGGCGTGGCGGCGGGCCCCCGTCACCGCGCGCCGGGACTGGCCGGACGGCCGCACCGTCTACCAGGTCCTGTCCGATCCGGTGCGCGAGCCCCGTTCACCGAGAAGCCCGGCGTCCTCGGCCGGTACGGCGCCGCTCACCCGCAGCACGTCGGCGGGGCTCATCCGGGCCGGTCGGGGCCGCGGACCGGGTGCGTGCCGGACGGATCCCTTCACCGCTCCGCCCCGGACGTGAGGGCCGCCGGCTCCCGGCGGGCGAGGGCCGAGTCGTGCTGGATCCGTCCGTCCTTGAGCCGCACCTCGCGCGGCAGGGACGCGGCGACATCCCGGTCGTGCGTGATGACGACGACCGTGGTGCCCGCCCCGTTCAGCTCGTGCAGCAGCTCCAGCACGGTCGCGCCGGACCGGGAGTCGAGCGCGCCGGTCGGCTCGTCCGCCAGCAGCAGTGGCGGATCGCCGAGCATCGCCCGGGCGATCGCGACCCGCTGCTTCTCACCGCCGGAGAGCTGGTGCGGCTCGTGGTACAGGCGGTGCCCCAGACCCACCCGGCGCAGTGCCACCTCGGCGAGCCGACGCCGCTTGGCGCGCGGAGTTCCGCTGTACAGCAGCCCGTCGGCCACGCTGTCCAGCACCGGGATGCCCGAGGTCAGATGGAACTGCTGGAACACGAAACCGATCGTGCCGGCGCGCAGCGCCGACAGCTCGCGGTCGCTCAGCTCCTCGACGGCGTGACCGTCGACCCGGACCTGCCCGGAGGTCGGGCGGCTCAGCGTGCCCATGATGTTGAGCATGGTCGACTTCCCGGACCCGGACGGCCCCACGATCGCGACCAGTTCACGCGGCCGATCACCAGATCCGCGTCGGCCAGCGCGACGACCTCCCCGTACCGCTGGGAGACGCCCGTCAACTCGACGACGTGAGGCGTCACTTGGGCACCCCCACGGTCATGCCTTCCCTGATGCCCGAGCCCTTCACTTCGACCAGGCCGTTGGCGAACATCCCCAGCTCCACCGGGACCATCTCGCTGCCGCCCCCGGTGACCGGCGCCTCCAGGGCGTAGCCGCCGCCCGGCCGGGCCATGAGCGCGTTGACCGGCACCGCCAGTACGTCCCGGCGGCTGTCGGCCTCCAGGATCACGTCGACGGAGGCGGCCTGGTAGCGGCCCAGTTTCTTCTGGTCCTTGATCTTCAGCTGGACCGGAAGGGTGGCTTCGTCCGCGCCCTGGCTCTCGCCGCCGGCTCCGGTTCCGGACCCGGCCGAGCCGTTGCCCGGGGTGCCGATGTCGGTGACCTCGCCCACCACGGTGCTGCCGTCCGGGAGCCGGACCGTTGCCTTGGAGCCCTCCTTCACCAGGGCCTCGTGCTGCGGGTCCAGGTCCATGGAGACGATCCGCTCGGTGCCCGTCCAGGTCAGCACCTCGCCGCCGGCGACCGCGCCGGGCGAGGTCTTGAGCTCCGTGACCCGCTGGGCCCCCGACGCGACCACGGCGTCCCCGGGCCCAACGGTCCCGGTCTGCTCGGTGTTGAGGTCGTCCTGCCATTCCTGGACCGCCTGGGCGGTGGCCGAGGTGTACTCGTCGTTCACCTCGAAGCCGTCATAGCCCAGAGCGGCGAGATTGCGCTCCAGCATCCGCACGTCGGTGCCCTCGCTGCCGGGTTCCAGCGTCCGGTAGAAGGGGATCGACCCGTACAACAGGGGGACCTTGCGCTCGTTGACCCGGTAGACGGCGTCGCCGCGTTCGAGCATGTCGCCCTCGCCGGGGACCCAGGTGACGAACTCGCCGTCGGCGGCGGCCTGGCTGTCGCCGCTCTGCCCGGCCTGCCCGGACGGGGCGGCGGCGGAGCCGTCGGTGACGGCGGTCGGCTCGCCGTGGCCCAGGGTGCCGTCCACGGTCTCGGTGCTGGTCAGGGTCATCTGCCGGACCGTCGTCGTCGCGGCCGGCCCGTCGGGGGCGGCCTGCGCCGTCGGTCCGTCGTCACCGCTGAACGTGCCGGTGGCGGCGAGTCCCGCCGCGGCGGCCACGGCGATGGCGATCACCAGCACGAGGGCCCTGCGGCGGATGCGGCTCCTGCGACACCTTCGACGAGCTGCTCGCCCGCCTGGACGCCGCCTTCGACGCGCAGAGGCGGTTCGTCGCCAACGCCTCACACGAACTGCGCACCCCGCTGACCTTGCAACGTACGGTGATCGAGGTCGCGCTCAGCAATCCGGACCCGGACGTGAAGGCTCTGCGGGCGGTGTGCGAGCGGACCCTGGCCATCGGAGAGGACCAGAACCAGCTGATCGACGCGCTGCTGACCCTGGCGAGCAGCCAGAGCGGGGTCTTCCGGACCGAGCCGCTGGACCTCGCCGAAGTCGTCACCGACGTGCTCGACGACCTCGCGCCCACCCGCCCCGAGGACGTCACCCTGGACGTCACGCTCGCCCCCGCCGCGACCGAGGGCAGCACCAGCCTCGTGGAACGGCTGCTGACCAACCTGGTCGGCAACGCCCAGCGCTACACCCGTCACGACGGCTGGATCAGGGTGACCACCGGCCTGGACGGCGGGGTGCCCACCCTGCGGGTCGTGAACAGCGGACCGGTGGTACCCCGGGAGGCCATCCCTTCGCTGTACCAGCCCTTCCAGCGGCTCGGCCACCGCTCCGCGCGCGGTGACGGCCACGGTCTCGGGCTGTCGATCGTCGCGGCGATCGCCAGCGCCCACCGGGCCCGGATCACCACCGAGCCGGGACCGGAGGGCGGACTCGACATCACCGTCGCCTTCCCCCGGCGCAGGGACGAGCCACACGGGATGCTCGTGCCCTGACCCGGCCGGCGAAGGGCACCTGACGGGCAAGAGCCCGGGTCAGGTCAGGCTGTCTTCTCGTGCGTCCGGGAGAAGCCCGGCTTCCTGGGCGGGTACGGCACCAGAAGGTTCTCCGTGCGGAACGTACATCGCTACCGGGAGGAACTCACGCGGCTGCGCGAGAGGTTCGGGGAGAGCCACCGACTCGACACCCTCGACAACGGGTCGTTGTGTCCCAGTATCTCCTTACTGTCGTCGCCACTTTCCTGCGGGCCACTCGTGCCGGGCCGCGGCGATCGCGTCGAGCATGTCCTCCCGGCCGGCGTCGGCGACCTTGCCCAGAACGGTGCCGTCCGCCGGGTTGAGAACCTCGAACGTGGCGCTGCCCGCGGCGCTACGGAGCTCTCCGTCGATCAGCAGGCGCTCCTCGTGCGGAGACGCTGTCGACGGCGGACCTGATGGAGTAGTGGACATCGTCTATCTCCTCATGTGGGGGGCTGAAGTTGTCGAGGTGCGGCACGGAGCGGCTCGGGAGGCTGAGAATGGCCGGACTCCGTTGGGCGGTGCGTGCGCGAGCGATCCGCGTCGCGCCCGGCGTATGTGTGCCTGATCAGGCAAAGCGTCCCCCGGCCGCCGCGTTCTCGTGGGGCGTGGGTCAGGACTCCCCTGCGAGGACCGCGGTGCGCACGGTGTCGTGCCATGTCGCGCCCGCGGCGATGGCCTGACGCCGCCACTGGCGGATCGCCTTGGGCGGCATACCGACGGCGAGAGCGCCGGTGACCCGGTCGCCGGTGCGGTAGGCGGCGACGAAGCGGCGCTCGGCCGGGTCGCCCTCCACGACGGCCACCTCGTCGGGACCGCGCAGATAGCCGTACGCCTGGATCTTCATGTCGTACTGGTCGGACCAGAAGTACGGCACCGGCGCGAACGGCTTGCCCGCCTGGGGGCGAGGAGGTTGCGGGCGGCGGCCATGCCCTGTTCGGCGGCGTTGGTGCGGTGCTCGATCCGCATCGAGGCGGCGAACAGCGGGTTGTACCAGCGGGCGACGTCACCGGCCGCGTAGACGTTCGGGGCGGCGGCGCAGTACTCAGTGGTCTGACAGAAGGCGCACCGACGGCAGTCGAGCGCAGCGTGAGTAGGTTGAATCGGCTGACGAGGATAACGGCCGGGCGCACCGGCATGTTCCGGATCTACTGTTCGTCCAACG
The DNA here is from genome assembly GCF_030287445.1 of Streptomyces sp. ALI-76-A. Classification (GTDB taxonomy): domain Bacteria; phylum Actinomycetota; class Actinomycetes; order Streptomycetales; family Streptomycetaceae; genus Streptomyces. The sequence continues at coordinate 826,501 of NZ_JASVWB010000004.1, forward strand.
GATGCACCAGTGGGTCACCTTCACGGCTGGGTGCGTCGCTCGGCGGCGTCGAACGCGGGTGCGAGCGGGGCCAGCGCCGCGCGGAGCCGGTCGGGCAGTGAACCGGAGGGCACGACCAGTCCTCGGGCGTCGAAACTCCCGGCGGCCTCTGCGTTCCCGGTCGGCCGGAGCCAGCCTTCCAGCGCGATGCGAACGGCCGCGGCCACGCTTGCCGCGAGAACGCGGGCCGTGTGCGCTTCGGCCTCACCTATGCGTTCGGCGATCACCGCCGTGAGAGGGGGCCCGATGCCGGCGGTGGTATCGAGGAACGCGTCGCGCAGCGCGGTCTGGGTGGTGATCAGCAGCAGCGCGTCGTGTGCGCGCTCGCCGGTGTTCGTGTACTGCTCGACCACTGCTTCGGTGACGGCGTCGGCCAGGCGCACTCCTGCGGGCCGGGCCGCGACCGCCGCCGCGATCCGCGCTTCCCGGTCCGCGGTAACAGCTGAGACGATCGCCTGCTCGCGGCTGGCGAAGTAGTTGTTGTAGGTGCGCGGCGAGACCCCGGCCGCTTCGGCGATGTCCTCGACCCGCACCTGGTCGGGTCCGCGCTCCACGGCCAGGCGCAGCGCCGCCTCGCGCAGCGCCTCGCGCGTGGCCTGCTTCTTCCGCTCCCGCAGTCCTGGTGGTGTCGTCACGGTGTCAGCGTTCCATACAGGCCTGCGTGCCCGCAAAGTTGCGTACGCGCAAACTTGCGGGCACGCATTTTTCCTGTCAACCTCGACCCGACCGAGACCGACAGAGAGGCCGTCCCGATGCGAGCAAGAGGAATGACCTACGACACCGGATTTGTCGTGCACGGCCAGATATCCCGCGAGCACTTCGACCCCGCGGTGGTCCGTCGCGAGCTCGCCATCATCCGCGACGACCTGCACTGCAACGCGGTCCAGATCATCGGCGGCGAACCGGGCCGACTGGAGCTGGCAGCCGGTGCCGCCGCCGAACTCGGCCTGGAGGTCTGGTTCTCTCCCTATCCGCTGGAGCTGGATCCAGAGCGGATCCTCACGCTCTTCCGCGACTGCGCCGAGCGAGCGGAACGGCTCCGGCAGCAGGGTGCCACAGTCGTGTTCGTCACCGGGGTCGAGCTGAGCGTGATGAACCGCGGGTTCCTGTCCGGAGAGAGCCCCGAGGAGCGGGTCGAGCAGCTGATGAGCCAACCCGAGCGGCGGGCCGAAGCGATGCGCGAACTCGGCGTGCGCATCAACGCATTCCTCCGCGAGGCCGCAGCCACGGTCCGCGAGCACTTCCAGGGCAAACTCACCTACGCATCCATCCAGTTCGAGCAGGTCGACTGGACTCCCTTCGACATGGTGACATTCGAGCTGATCCGCTCCGCCGAGGTCGCCGACCGGTTCCGGGACGCGGTGCGCACCCTGGCCCAAGGCCCGAAGCCGCTCGCCGTCACCGGGTTCGGCACCGCGGCCTACCGCGGCGCCGGAGACCGCGGTGGGCGGGTGCTGGAAGTGGTCGAGCACGACCCGCAGACCAAGGCCCCTCTACGGCTGAACGGCATACACGAGCGTGACGAGGCCGGCCAGGCCGCATATCTGAGCGAGCTGCTCGAGATCTTCGAGACCGAGGGCGTGGACAGCGCGTTCGTGTTCTTGTTCGCCTTGCCTGGCTACCCGCACCGCCCGGACGGAGACCCCAGGGACGACTTGGACCGGGCCGGGCTGGGCATCGTCAAACTCCTCGAAGGGCGCCGGGGGCAGACCTACCCCGACATGGAATGGGAGCCCAAGGCCGCCTTCACGGCGGTGGCGCAGCGGTATCGGAGGTGACAGACCTCGCACACAACGACCACGGCTCGGGGTCTGCACTGCGCCGCAGTGCAGACCCCGAGCAGAGGGAAGCGGTATTCCCGAGCAGAGGGAAGCGGTATTCGCCGAACTCGCCGCATGCCTCGCGCCGGTCTGCCGCCGCCGCGACCTGCGGGCCAACGGCGTGTTGTACGTGCGCGGGTCACTGATGCAAGGCGTTGCGGGCAACTGCTGGTCGATCACGGAGGCGGTCGGCCTGGACCGGCCGTACCACCTGCACCACCTGCTCGAACGCCGCGATCCTCACGCACGCCTTCTGGAACGGACGTCGCCGGACCCGAACGGCTCGATGCCCGCTCCCAGCACAAGCACGCCCTCGAACGTGAAGGCGGCGAGGGCCAGGAGGCGGCGTAGCCGTGTCGGACCCGCCACCCGAGCCGGAGCCGCCGCCCCTGTCGTGGTCCTTGCCCAGGCGGTGGCCTTGTTGCTGTCGGCCGCCTACAGGGCGCGTCGGATCGGGTCGAGGGCCAGGCCGTTGGGGAGGCCGTCGGTGGGCAGGGTGCGATCTGGCGCTGCTCGGCCGTCGCAGCTTCGCTGTCGACCTGCCCGGGCACGGCTTCGACGCGCGGTACCCGGCCGCCTACCAGGCCCGCAGGACCTCGAAGCTTGGGCGGCCCCACCGTTGATCCAACCTGGGTGATCACCGACCGGCCTGTTGTGAGATCCGTGTTCACCGACATCGAAATCTTCCAGCAGACGCTCGTGGCCAGCGGGCTGCCGCCTGTGCTCAGCGGGCGGCACAACAGCGGGTAATTCCGGGCCGCATCGTCGCACGCGACCTCGGGCCTCTCAAGCTGCTCGAACTGGTCACGCCCGAGGGCGAGTGCTTCCGGGACGCTCGTTGCGTCCGCGCCGACGACGAGGAGCTGTGGCAGATCGACCTGGTGACGCGGGGACTAGCGCGCGTCGAGCAGGGCCGTGGCACCGCCGATCTCGGGCCGCCGACCTGGTCCTCATCGACCCGGCGCGGCCGGTACGGTTCGCCAGCACCGCCAGCACGCACGTGACCATGCTGGTGCCCCGGCGGGAGCTGCGGCTCCGCCCCGGCGACGCCGCCCGCCTGGCCGGAGTACGTATCAAAGGCGACCGCGGCCCGGGGGCGCTGGTGTCCTCGCTGGCGCGGGACATGGTCCGGTCGCTGACCGGGTTCCGGGCCGGCGAGGCGGACCGGTCGGCGGCCGCGGTGATCGAGCTGATCTCGGTGGCACTCGAGGCCCAGCTGGGCGACGCGCGCCCGGGCCCCGACGAGGCGCTGCGCGATCGCATTCTCGGCTACATCGAGGCGCGGTTGTCCGACCGGGATCTCACCCCGGCCAGCATCGCCGCGGCCCACCACACCTCCGTACGCCGGCTCCGCAAGCTTTTCCAGGACCAGCCGCTGACCGTCGCGGCCCTCATCCGCCAGCGCCGCCTGGAGCGGTGCCGCGCCGACCTGGCGCGAAGCGACCGGACGGTCGCAGCTGTCGCCACGCGCTGGGGATGCGCCGATCCGGCGCATTTCAGCAGGCTCTTCAAGGCCACGTACGGCTACAACGCGGCGGCACTGACGTCCAGCAGGGGTGCGCAGACAGTCAAGGCGCCCACCGCCCGGCCCGGCGAGGATGGTGGCGTACACGTCATAGAAAGGTGATCGTATGGAACCGTCGGTCGAGGCGATGAGCGCCATTCCCGGCCGGATGTACGAGGCTTGGAACCGCGGGGACAATGTATGAGGCTTGGAACCGCGGGGACGTCGCCGGTTTCTTCGCCGAGGACGCCCTGTTCGCGGAGCTCGAGGGAACCATCTACCGGAGCCGCTCGGGAGTCATCGCGGCGCACGAGGAGATCCTCGGCACGGTGATGAAAGGTTCCCAACTGGTGCGGGGGGAAGTGGCGTTCGCCCGGATCGTGAGCCCGGGCGTCGGCGTGCTCCACAGCCGCGTCGGCATCCTCATGCCGGGCGAGGAGGAGCCGCCGCCGACACGCTTCTCCATGCAGCTTTTCGTCACGGTGTGGCGGAACGACCGCTGGGCCGTTGTGGCCCTGGAGAACGCGCGCCTGCTTTCTCTGGAGACCATGGCTGCCCGGATCAGCTCGGTCGTGAGGCGCGGCGCCTCTCGACTGACGTGCCCCCGCGACGCCGGGAACGCCGGGATGACCCAACCGGGAAGGTCTAGTGCCGTGGCAGGCGACGTTCGCCCCGTGGCGACGCCCGGCACGCCCTCTCGCCGCACCGGCCGAAAGCCCAAGTACATCCAGTACGAGGGCTTCCGGCCGGCGCGCCGAGAGCACGCACCGGACGCCGCTCCTTGACGGGCAAACGTTGCCTGCCGCGGCACTAGCTCAGATACCGGGCCACTGCCTCCTCGATCCTCGTCCCGTCCGCACTCTCCGCTGCCCAGGCCACGTATCCGTCGGGCCGTACCAGGACAGTCGTCCGGCGGTTGCCCGCCCAGCGCTCCACGGTCAGCCACTCCTCACGGACTCCGAGGCCGTCGTACGTCCCGGGGGTGATCAGCGCGAACCGGCCGCCGCGCAGCGCCTCGTAGAGCCGGCCGCTCTTCAGGGCGACGTCGGGGACGCGGGTGCCGGTGAGTCGGTGGGCACCGCGGGGGGCGGGGTAGGCGTAGCCGATTCCGGTGATCTGACCCAGGGCCTTGCGCTGGAGGGGCGGGGTCATGTCGACGAACCCGGAGACCAGGGCGCGGGCGGCGCGCAGGAGCGGATTGCGCGCTCGGGCCAGCCGGACCAGTCCGCCACTGCTGCGCAGCACCGCCTTGCCGACCGGGTGGCGCTCGGCCTCGTAGGTGTCGAGGAGCTTTTCGGGCGCCCGGCCCTGGACGGCTGCGGCGAGCTTCCAGCTCAGGTTGGCGGCGTCCTGGAGGCCGGTGTTCATGCCCTGCCCGCCGGCCGGGGAGTGGATGTGCGCGGCGTCCCCGGCGAGGAAGACCCGCCCGACCCGGTAGTGCGGTGCCTGGCGCTCGTCACTGTGGAAACGGGAGAGCCAGCGGGCGTCGTGCATGCCGTAGTCGGTGCCCAGGGCACGGCGGGTGATCTCCTTGACCTCGTCGAGATCGAGCAGGGCGTCGTCGGAGACCTCGTTGCGGCGGTTCCAGCCCATGACGCGATACCAGCCGTCGCCGAAGGAGGCGATCATCGCGAAGGCGTCGCCGCGGCCGTTGACGGTGAGGACGTCCTCGGGCTTCTCGGCCAGCCGGACATCGGCGAGGATCAGCGACTTGATGACGGAGACACCGGTGAAGTCCAGGCCGACCGCCTCCCGCACGGCGCTCCGATGCCCGTCGGCGCCGACGACGTAGGCCGCTCGGCGGGTGACGACCGCCCCGTCCGCGCCGCGCACGTCGAGGTCGACCCCCTCGTCGTCCTGCCGCAGCCCCACGACCTCGCTCTCGTACGCGAATTCGACCCCAGCCTCCCGGGCCCGCCGCTCCAGGAGCCGCTCGACCTCGTACTGCGGGGTGATGAGCAGGAACGGGAAACGCGAGGGCAGCGTGCTCAGATCGAGGGAGAGTCGGCGGAAGAGCCGCAGGCGGGTGATGGTGTCGCCGGTGGTGAGGAGTTCGTCGGCGAGTCCGCGGGCATCGAGTTGCTCCAGGGTGCGGGCGTGCACCCCGAAGGCGCGGGAGAGGTTGCTGGTCTTGCGCGGCCGCTTCTCGACGAGGGTCACGGTGACACCGGCGGTGGCGAGGTCACCGGCGAGGAGAAGGCCGGTGGGGCCGGAGCCGACGACGATCACGGTGCGGTGGGTGGCGGTTCTGTTCATGGTGGCCTCCTGTTGTCGAGCTTGTTTGTCCTCGCCGATTGCCAACGCCTGTTTGCCAACGCTTGTTGGCGAACATAGTGAGGCATGGAAGGGCTGTCAACAGTCGTTGGCAAACAACTGTTGGCGACTCGCGCCTGTTCGCCTACGCTTGTTGGCATGAACGGCGACGACACCACCTCCACGGTTCCCGGCCCCGGCCCCGGCGCCGCCCGCCGCTCCGACGCCACCCGGGGTGCGATCCTCGCCGCGGCCCGCGAGCGCTTCGCGACCGACGGCTACGAGCGAGCCACCATCCGCGCCATCGCCAAGGACGCGAACATCGATCCGTCGATGGTGATGCGGTACTACCGCAACAAGGAGGGCCTCTTCGCGGCGGCCGTCGCCATCGACCTGCGGCTGCCGGACGTGAGCGGGGCGGACCGCCAGCAGGACGCGGGGCGGATCCTCGTCGAGCACTTCCTCGACATGTGGGAGGACAACGAGGTCCTCACCGCCCTGCTGCGGGTCGGCGTCACCAACCAGGCCGGGGCGGAGCGCATGCAGGACATCCTGCGGGACCAGCTGTTGCCGGTCGCGCGGCAGGTCTGCCCCGACCCCGGGCAGGTCCCGGCACGGGCGGCACTCATGGCGTCGCAGCTGCTGGGGCTGGCGCTCACGCGGTACGTGCTCCGGATGCCGCCGGCCGTGGGTCTGGCACGGGCGGAGATCGTCGCATGGCTGGCACCGACGATCCAGCGGTACCTGACCGCGCCGAGTTCCTGACGTGTTCACCGGGGCCACGGGACCGGTAGGGCGCTGGAAGGCTGCCGCGTGAACGTGGGACGCGGTGAGGCCGTGTCCGCGTTCGAGTACTACACCGAGTTACGGAAGTTGTCCGTACCCGAGCCGTTGGCACCCTCGCATGAAGCACCGCGCGCACCGACCATGACCTGGGCGGGATCCTCGGCGGTGAACCGAGCCCGTACGAGGAACAGTTGCCGATGGCCGTCCTCGACCTCCAGACCGGACGGAGGACGCCGTAGCTCGGCCTCCATGATCTCCACGGCGAAGAAGTCCGCACCACCACCGGCCTCGCCACACCTCTACGACGGCAGACCACAGTTCACGGTCTGCCACGGCCGGGCCAGTGCTCCAGCGGGCTGCCGTCCTTCTCCCGGTCAGGCCGAGGCTGAAGAGCGCCGCCGGGCTGAGGAGGTGGGACTCTCGGCCGGGGTAGCCCCGCCTGACAGGAGGCGTTCGAAGACGGGCGGTCCGGTCACCGGCCCGCCCCGGTGACCACGTCGCCGAACGTGGCCGTCAAGCGCTGCCCATCCGATCCGCCAGGCAGGCGAGGTAGAGGGCCATGGTCGGCGTCTGCGCCGATCTGGGTATATCTGTCTACCGGGCCCGCAGCTACGCCGTGTACGCCTCGGCCTGGTGCGCGAGCAGCCCGATGCGAAGGAGCTGATCGTCGAGCGCGCCAGGTTCCTCCGCGACGTGGTGGCCAACGGCTCCTACGACGGCGTCCTCGCCATGATCAGCGGCAGCTGACCGACCTGTCATGCCCGACGCGGAACAACAGCACGCGGGCGGGCCGTGTGGGGCCAGATCGTGGGCGAACGCGAGCTGGAGCCGCCGCGGGGAGGTCCTCGCCCCAGACGCGGACCGATCAGGAAGTGCCTTCGGCTTCGCCCCGGTCGTCGCACTCGAGGCTACCGGCTCTTTCCGGACAGCAGGTGATTCCCCAGCGGGTCATGCAGGCCCGGTGACCATCGGGTCTTCCGGCTGCGCGCGCCCTCGGCGTCGGCCGTATGAGCGGCTTCATGGGTGTGGGGGAGGGGGCTCAGCCATGGATCGGCGGTCTCTGGATAGGCGGGCGGGTTGCGGTGAGGATGGGGCCATGGACAAGAGGGAACTGGCGGCATTCCTGCGCCACCGCCGGGAGATGTTGCGGCCCCGCGACGTCGGGCTGGTCGAGGGGCCGCGCAGGCGTACGCAGGGGCTGCGCCGTGAGGAGGTCGCGCAGCTCGCCGGCATGTCCACCGACTACTACGCCCGGCTGGAACAGCAGCGTGCTCCGCAGCCCTCCGTACAGATCACCGAGGCTCTCGCCCGGGCGCTGCGGTTGACCCTGGACGAACGCGACCATCTCTTCGTCCTCATCGGCCACAACGCCCCGGCCCGCTTCCACCGCTGCGAACATGTCAGCCCGACGCTGCTGCGGGTCCTGGACCGTCTGGACGACTCCCCGGCCCTGGTGCAGACCGACCTGGTCGAGACCCTCGCGATGAACCCGTTGGCCGTCGCGCTGCTCGGTGACCAGACCCGCCACACCGGTCTGGCCAGTAGCGGCTACTACCGCTGGTTCATGGACCCGGCCGAACGTCTGATGGTTCCCGAGGAGAGTCGCGAACGCCACGGCCGCGCCCAGGCAGCACGCCTGCGGGCCGCACTGACAGCCGGCAGCGACACCCCCCGAGCCGCCCGCATCCTCGCCGAACTCCAGAAGCACAGCCCTGAGTTCGTCCGCATGTGGGAACTTCAGGAGGTCGCCCGACGCTACGACGACTGCAAGACCATCCTCCATCCCGAGCTCGGCCGCATCGACGTCGACGCCCAGCTCCTGTTCACCGAGAACCGCGCCCAGACCCTGGTGGTGCTGACCACTCGCCCCGGCACGGAGAGCCACAGCAAGCTCCAACTGCTCTCCGTCATCGGACACCAGCAGCTCACCCCCTGATGTCCTGGACCGGGGACCGGGGACCGGGGACCGGGGACCGGGGACCGGGCCGGGCTCGGCGCGGGAGGGGCCGGACAAGGGCGCCCTGGAACGGTGCAGCTCGCACGGCATTTGCCCGGCGCTCTACGGCCAGATATGTCGGCCCGCTGCGCTGTCCGAGCCTCGTGGTCGGGCCGCCGGTTTGACCGGATGCTGCCTCCGCTTTACTCTCGAAGGTATATGGAGGCAGCATCCGTTTTGATGCGGCCGCAGGATCACGGCGGACGGGAGGGCGCATGCACGCCAATGGACAGCGGGGACGCAAGCCCCGCGCGGACGTCCAGCGCAACCGCGCCGCCCTCCTGGAGACCGCGCAGCGTCATTTCCTGCGGCACGGCGTCGGTACCTCCCTCGAGGCGGTGGCCAAGGAGGCGGGCGTCGGGCCGGGCACCCTGTACCGGCACTTCCCCACCCGGGAGGCGCTGCTGGCGGCTGTGCTGCAGACGCGCTCCGAGGAACTGGTGGCCCGCCAGGCGGACATCGATCAGCTCGGCGACCCGGCCGAGGCGCTGGAGCAGTGGCTGCGGGCGATGGAGGAGTACTTCAGCGCCTTCAGCGGGCTGCCGGACCCGCTCATGGCCGCGGCCCGGGCGCAGGACCCCGGCAACCCGCTCACGATTCCCTGCGACATCCTCATCGAAGCCACCGACCAGTACGTGCGAGCCGCGCAGCGCGCGGGGCGCGTGCGCGCGTCGGTGCAGGGTCACGACCTGTTCCTCGCGGCCTGTTCCGTCGCCTGGATCAAGGGCACCGGCACCGAGGAGGAGTCGCTCGACCGGCTCCGCACGCTCATCGCGAGCGGCTACCGCGAGCGGGACGTCCAGGCGTAACCGCCAGGCACCCCGCCCCGACCCCCGCAACGCCAGGCGGCACCACCGCACGGCCACCACATCCCGCTGCCCTCAGAGGCAGCACAACCTCCGAAGGAACAAATCATGAAAATTACTGTCATAGGCGCCGGTGTCATCGGCGGGAACCTTGCTGCCAAGCTCAGCGCGGCGGGGCACGACGTCCAGGTGGCCGACGCCCGCGGCCCCGAGGCCGTCCGGGCGGAGGTGCTGGAATCCGGGGCCCGCGCGACGGACCTCGCCGACGCCGTCCAGGGCCGGGACGTCATCGTCCTGGCCATCCCCTTCGGGGTGGCGGGGGAGCTGGCCGGCCTGTTCGCCTCGGTCCCCGCCGAGACGGTCGTCATCGACACCTCGAACTACTACCCCGGCATGCTCAGCGAGCCGATCGAGGCGGTGGACAACGGCCAGGTGGAGAGCGTGTACACCGCCGAGCTGCTCGGCCGCCCCGTGGTCAAGGCGTGGAACGCCGCGCTGGCCGAGACCCAGCGGACCAAGGGCGTTCCGGCCGGAACGCCCGGCCGCCTCGCCATCCCCGTCGCCGGCGACTCCGAGGAGGCGCGGAAGGTGGCGATGAGCCTGGTGGACGACACCGGCTTCGACCCCTACGACGCCGGCACCCTGGCCGACTCCTGGCGCCAGCAGCCCAACAGCCCCGCCTACTGCACCGAGCTGCCCCTGGACGAGCTGCCGGCGGCCCTGGCGGCGGCCGACCGCGTCAAGGACGCGGCCATCCGCGACAGCCTCCCGGAACGCTTCGCCGCCCTCGGTGCCAATCCCAGCGTCGACGACGTCGTCGAGATGAACCGCGCCGCCCACCGCTGAGGCACCCGACGGGGCTCTCGTACACACAACGGCACGAGAGCGGCAGCGCCGGTACGCCGCGAACACACACGACGAACACGAAGAGCGGCGCTCACTTCGGCAAGGCCGCCATCACCCACCCACAGCACCGCGTCCGCGGTCCGCCGCAGCCCCGGTCGCGCCGCAGGGACCAAGCCCCGGAATCCCGGTCACCGACACCGGGGCTCCGTTCCGGGCAAGGAGTTTCACCCTGAAGATCGGCATTCTCGGCACCGGGAACATCGGCAAGACGCTGACCAGGCGGTTGAGCGCGGCCGGACACGAGGTGAAGGCGGCCAATTCGCGCGGCCCGGAGACGATCGAGGCGGACGTACTGGCCTCGGGCGGACGTGCGGTGACCGCTGCGGAAGCCGTAGTGGACGTCGACGCCATGATCCCCTCGGTGACGGTCTTGCCGGAGGACCGGACCAGCGCGACCGCGTCACGCTTGAACTCCTCCGAGTACCGCCTGCTGCGGTTGCTCTTACTTCCCACCTGGCACTACTTCCTCTGAGAACCTCACGTCCCAGTCTCCAGGTGTCCAACATCAAGGGGAAGCTTCACGTTGAGCGTCAGTGCCAGATGAGTTGGGGGCGTTGTTCCGGCGAGTGGTTTGGTCAGGACCTCCTCGCCCAAGTGCATCCCAGCGGCATCGTGGTGAGCGCGCATGGCAGTGGAGTCGACGCTGACCAGGGACAGGGCCACCGCATCCCGCTTCGCGGCCTCCGTGATCAGGCCCTCCAGCAGGGCCTCGAAGACGCCGGCGTCACGCCAGTGACGGAAGCGGTTGTGGACGGTCGACCAGGCGCCGAACTCGGCCGGCGTCTCCCGCCACTGCCCACCGGTGCTGAACCGCCAGACCGCGCCCTCGAATTGCTGCCGCAGCCGCTCGGGGTACCGACCGTACTCGCCGATCGGCAGGTGCGGCCCGATGAAGTTCTACTCCGCATCCGTCAGTTGCATTCGCGGCACGCAAAAAACTCCCCCTCCCAGGCCACGCCGTGAGGGCGAAGTCCGGGACTGCCACCGTCGGCCATCGAGTCGAACCAAGATCAGCCGAGACCGCGATGGGCAGCCCACAAGGCGCCGGCGCGGCTGGCAGCGTCTGAGACAAGGGCCGCCAGTTCGGGCTTGTCGGGGACAGGGAACGACACGTACGCGCCCCGACCACCACCGACTGGTCGGCCGTAGGCCTTCACCGCGAGGTGACCGTCCGGGAGAAGCCGGACGTTGAGTGTGGTCAGCGTGAACGCTTCACCGCGTCGAGTGTCCGTCCAGCGAAGCGCCTGCGGGATCGTGACGTTGATCGCCAGAGCACTGACTTCCAGATCGCTTCTCATCGACGGATGATCTCACGCGAGACACCGCAGGCGGCCGCCATCGGCTTCGAGCCTTTCTTGCCCTGGTCCACAGACATCCCACGCGGGTAACTCGTCAAGCGGCTTCCGCAGGAAGGTTGGTCACCGAGTCGATCGCGCAGCGCGACCAGTTCGAGGTCGTCGGCGGGATGGTGCGGGCGGCCGGCGCCCGGCGGCCACGGCACGGCCGGGGACGCCCGCGTGCCGGCCGGGTGCGCGACCGCCGGCCACGGCCGCACCTGCCCAGCTCGTCCAGGACCAGACGGTGGAGCTTTGCCCAAAGGCGGGCCTTCGTCCACTCAGTGAACCGCCGGTGCGCTGTCGGCCGTAAGCGGCGCATCCCGGAATCGGTCAGTCCCCGCTCCGCCTGCGCTGACACCGATCCCTCCGCGATCCGGCGTACGCACTGAGTAGTCCTCAGTCCTGGGCGGGAATGTCCAGGGCGGTCCCGTACAGGCGGGAGACCCGGATCAGGATCGTCACGCGCCGGTCGGGCAGCGGTTGCTCGCCGGGGGCCGCTCCGTCGGCCGGGTCCACTATCTCCGCCTCGCCCTCCGCGACGGCGAACGACCAGATGTCCGGGCCGCTGACGTGCAGTGAGGTGTGCGGGTCGCGGCGCAGCTGGCGGACCTTGAGGCGGTCGGCGGTGGAGGAGACGCGCAGGATGCGTTCCTGGGCGTTCCAGTCGTAGAGGACGGTCGACAGGTGCGGGTGGCCGGTGCTTCTGACGCTCGCGAGTACGCCGAACCGCTGCTGCCGCAGCAGTTGGGAGAGTTCCTGGTCGGTGAGGACCCGGGGGGCCGGGCCGTCGTTCTGGGTGGTGCCGGTGGTGGTCTGGGTGGTGGCGTTCTCGCTCATGGGGATCAGCCTTTCGGTGGTCGGGGCGGGGGTGGGGGAGAGGGCGGGTCAGACGGCTGCGGAGTGGGCGGGAGCCGGCGTGTCGGCGGCCGACTCCTTGGCGGCCTGGCACTCGGGGCGGCGCAGCATCGTGAGGGCGACGGCGAAGGCGATGACCAGAAGTCCCGCACCCACCGCGAAGGCGAGCCGGTAGCCGCCGGTCAGTGCCTCGGCCGCCGTCCGGCCCTGCGCCGCGAGGCTCTCGGTGCGGGAGGCGGCCAGGGTGGACAGGACCGCGACGCCCAGCGCCATGCCGATCTGCTGGGTGGTGTTGAACAGCCCGGACGCGAGACCGGCGTCCTCCTCGCTGGCGCCGGACATACCGAGTGTGGTCAGCGCCGGCAGCGCGAGGCCGAAGCCCGCGGCGAGCAGCATGACCGGAAGGAGGTCGACGGCGTAACCGGCCTGCACGGGAAGGCGGGCCAGGAGGGCGAGGAGACCGATGAGGAGCAGGATGCCCGCCAGCAGGACGTTGCGCTCACCGAAGCGGGCGTTGAGACGCGCGGAGACTCCCAGGGAGACGGCACCGATGACGGCGGCTGCCGGGAGCATCGCGAGGCCGGTCTCGGCGGCACCGTATCCGAGCACCTTCTGGAGGTACAGGGCGATGAGGATCTGGAAGGAGAAGAGCGCGGCGACCATCAGGATCTGCACCAGGTTGGCGGCCAGGACGCTGCGCGAGCGGAAGATCCGCAGCCGCATCAGCGGGTTCTTCGCGGTGGCCTGACGGACGAGGAACGCGGCGAGCAGTACGGCGGCGAGGGCGCCGAAGCCGAGGGAGCGGCCCGAGGTCCAGCCGTACTCCCCGACCTTGACGACGGTGTAGATGCCCAGCATCAGACCGGCGGTGACCAGAACGGCCCCGAACACGTCCGCGCCCGCCTTGAGGCCCAAACCGACGCCACCGGGCAGGACGCGTACGGCGATCGCGAGGACGGCGACGCCGATCGGCAGATTGATGAAGAAGATCCAGTGCCAGTCGAGCGCGTCGGTGAGTACGCCGCCGAGGACCTGGCCGATCGACGCGCCCGCCGCGCCGGTGAAGCTGAAGACGGCGATGGCCCGGGCGCGCTCCCTGGGCTCGGTGAACAGCGTCACGAGGATGCCCAGGCTGACGGCGGAGGCCATCGCGCTGCCGATGCCCTGGAGGAAGCGGGCGCCGATCAGTACTGCCGGCGAGGTGGCCACGCCCGCCAGCAGCGAGGCGGCGGTGAAGACGGCGGTGCCGGCCAGGAACATGCGCCTGCGACCGATCAGGTCGCCGAGACGGCCGGCCAGCAGGAGCAGGCTGCCGAACGCGATGAGGTAGGCGTTGACGACCCAGCTGAGGCCGGTGGGGGTGAATCCCAGGTCGTTCTGGATGGCCGGCATCGCCACGGTCACGATGGAGCCGTCGAGGATGATCATCAGCATCCCGGCGGCGATGACGCCCAGGGCGAGCCGGCGTGAGCGCCGGGCGGCGGGAGGAGCGGGCGGCGGGGCGGAGTCGGTTGCGGCAGGCATGCGGTCTCTCCTGTCAGTCGGGGCGACAGGAGAGACCGTAGCAGATGGTTTTGTTGCAGACTATTTTTTTCGGACTTACTTTGACCCGCTTCCCCGTCTATCTGGACTGGCGCGCCCTGCGGGCGGTGCGCGGGGCCTCGACGGGGGTTGCCAGCCTGTCGTCGACCAGGTGATTCAGGGCCCGCAGGAGGGCCTCCCTGTCCCCCTCGGGAAGCGTCGCCAGGGCGTCGCGATGCACGCGGTCGACGATCTTCTGACTCTGCTCGGCGACGCGGGCGCCCTCGTCGGTGACAGCGATGATCCTGGCCCGCCGGTCCGCACTTGAGGGGCGGCGCTCGGCCAGACCTGCCTTCTCCAGGGCGTCCACCGTCACCACCATCGTGGTCTTGTCCATGTCGCCGATCTCGGCGAGCTGGATCTGGGTGCGCTCCTCCTCCAGGGCGTGGACGAGCACGCAGTGCATGCGGGCCGTCAGACCGATCTCGGCGAGGGCGGCGGACATCTTGCTCCGCAGGACGTGACTGGTGTGGTCGAGGAGGAACGACAAGTCCGGTTCGGTGCGGGCGGGCGTCATGGCGGTCATGCCTGTCAGCGTAGAGCAAGTCGATCCGATGCGGATTATCCAGAAGAGACCCTGATGAAATCGCTGGTCACCGGGTCCGACAGCGTGGACCTGCCGCCGTGATGGAGCACGGGCCCCGCTCAATGTCCCCGGCGGTGCGCTCCGAGGTGGCACACACTCTGGAGGTGGCCCGTTCCCTCGGGGACGAGACGGGGGTGGCGGGTGCGCTGAGCGTCGCGGCGCTGGGGGAGGCGTACGAGCGGGAGACGGCCGCGGCGGACGACTTCACCCGCCGGGCGGCGGCCCTCGTGGACTCGCTGCCGGACGGCGATCTGACCGGTCTGTGCGAGCCGCTGGTACGGCTGGCCTGGGCGGAGGCGTTCCTGGAGCGCTTCGCCGACGCCGAGCGGCACGCTGATCGCGGCCTGGCCATAGCCCGCTGCACCGGCCAGATCTACCTCCTGCCCCACCTTCTCCTGTGCAAGACACACGTGCGCACCTCGGCGGTGGCCAGTGGCCGCGGATCGTCCATCGCTTGGTGTGTACTCGGCTATGCGGCACTCACTGCCGGTGACCCGGCTCGTGCCCGGGAGGCGGTGCTGTGCGCCGGCGGCCCCGGCCTGCGGCGGATGCAGCCCTCCATGCGTCCGCTGTTCGTGGAGGTCCTGGTGACCGCCGCCGTCACCTTGGGTGACCTGGACGCGGCGAAGGACTGGGCCGAGCGGGCCCGCGAGGAGGCCGAGCGGCTCGATCTGCCCGTGCAGCGCGCCTCTGCCATGCGCAGCGCCGCGCAGATACGCCTCGGTCTCGGTGACGACAAGGCGGCGGCGGACCTGTTCGTGGCGGCGGCCGACGAGAGCGCCCGCAGCGGAGGAGTGTTCTGGGAGGCGTTCTCCCTGCTCTTCGGCGCCTCCCTGTCGGCGGCGGACCCGGGCGGCTCGCAGCGCGGGCAGGCGGCCTGGCAACGGGGGCGGCGGCTCGCCCTGGCCGGGGGCTGCGGGATGCTGACCGGTCTTGCCGAGGCGGTCGGCCCGGC
The DNA here is from genome assembly GCF_030287445.1 of Streptomyces sp. ALI-76-A. Lineage (GTDB taxonomy): Bacteria > Actinomycetota > Actinomycetes > Streptomycetales > Streptomycetaceae > Streptomyces. The sequence continues at coordinate 841,925 of NZ_JASVWB010000004.1, forward strand.
GGTGGCCGCCGCCGCTGACGGGCCCGAGCGCCGCCTCGCCGAACTGACCGCCCGCGAACGGGAGATCGCCGACCTCGTCGCCGACGGCCTCACCAGCCCGGCGATCGCCGAACGTCTCTGCCTGAGCCGCCGCACGGTCGAGACCCACATCTCCCGGGTCTACCGCAAGACGGGAGTCTCTTCGCGGGCGGCTCTGGCGGGCTTGATGGCGGGGCGCACGCCGAGGCCTTCCTCGAGAGGATGAGTCACGCCCGGTTCGAAGCCGCGGATACCGGTTCCAGTTTTGCCCACTGTGCATTCGTCGGATCGTGCCGCCCACGAAGTGGATCTCGACACGTCAAGATCCACTTCTGAAGCGCACCTTAGGAGGGCCCGGAGGTGTCCTGGGTTTCATTCGTCCAGCGGCAGACGTCCGCCCGTTGGCTCACGGGGCGGTGCGCCCTTCGGCGGAGATGACGGTGTCGCGCTGGCGGTGGCGCCTTGCGTGCTCCAGGACCTGGCGGGCGACGCTGGAGGGGTGGGTCGGCAGCTGGGTGGTGATCTTTTCGGGGTTCATGGAGTCGTAGCCGGGCTTCGTTCGCTGCTGCGCAGCTGCTCGATGGTGTCCAGGACCGGGGGCCGGTTGGAGTGGGTGCGTTCATATTCCTCGATGACCGCCAGGTCCGACTGGGACAGTGTGCGCAGCTGCTGCGTGATGTTGTCGACGCTGAGCTGGCTGAAGCGGGCGATCGGCAACTCCTCCTCCCGGGCCACCGCACCCCGGACGCCTTCGGCCATGCGGGTCGGCTCGGGCATCTCGCGCACCGCGTGCTCGGCCGCGCCTGTGGCCTGGCGGATGCCTGTCTGGGCGGCGTCTTGCACCCGGTTGGCGGCGCTCCGCAGTGTGCGGGCGGCCGCGTCGGCCAGGCCGCCGCCGTTCTCCCGGATGAAGTCGTTGGTCGCTGCGGCCACGGCCCGTGCGCGGTCGGCGATGCTGTCTTCCAGTTTGTCGAGGAGCTCCTCGTCCTGACGGCGCAGGTCGGCGAGCAGGTCGGCGACGGCCGGCTCATGGGCCTCTTCGGCGATGCTCTGACCGGCCCGGCAGGTCGCCAGCGCCCGGGCGGTGACCGCGTACTCGTCCTCGGCGTTCCTCAGCAGCCGCCGTTCGTCGTCCGGCTGCCGCCCGCGCAGCACGTCCGTCAGGAAGGTGGATCCGACGGTCAGCGGCAGCATCACGGTGCGCACGGCGCCGCGGGAAATGAACCGCGCCATGTCCACGGTGCCCTCGACGAGTCCGCCGCGGGGCCGTAGCGCACGCACCTGCTGTTCGATGCGCTCAAGGCTGTCCTGGACATCGTCCATCTGGCGCTCGAGCATCTGCCGGGACGGGCCGGGCGGCGTGATCGCCATATCGGCCCTGAACCGGTCGACGACCGCAGCATGCGCCTCGCGGGCATCCTCCAGCGCCGGTACGAGCGCGTCCGTCAGCACTGCCATGGCTGCTCCCTGGGGGTGTAGGGGTCAGGCGGCCGGTCAGAGGGCCGCTCATCGGGGAACGGTTGCCCGCCGGGCCGTTCACCGCGGCCAGGCAACCGGAGACCATCCTTCAGGACTCCCGGCAAGATCGCCGGGAGGCTGGGCCCGTTCGCGCTCGTTCTCGCCCGTACGGCTGTGACCGGCTGGGTGTCTTCGTTCCCGCTGTCCCGCTGTCCTGCTGTCCTGCCGGGCCCATGGCGACAGGCGGGGAAGACAGCATGTGGACCGGGTCCTGACCTTGCGGCCCTGGAGCGGGTGCCCTTGTGAAGGGGGAGTGGGCTGAACGGGTGGTGACGGCGGTTGTACTGTGCCGAAAATTCTTGATCACGCGTTGGTCCGGGTGTGAATCCTCGCGTGGACGACACGGTGCCGTACGCGGCACCGCTCTCACTGACTGGCTCCCGGCCCGGACGGGACGATCTGAGCATCGGCGTCAGGCGGGACGGCGGGTGGAGCCGGACCGTGATGGTCATCTGCTCAGCGGTGCTGGTGGCGGCTGCTGTGGTGCTTGCCGTTGCGGACCGGCTCGCTTGAGAGACCCACAGACGGGTGCTCAGGACAAGACGGACGGCCCGGGCTCGACCGCGGCGCAGCCAGGTCAGGTGCGGGCGTGTGTCTGCGTGACCAGCTGGCCGAGGTGATCACCTCTCTCCGCTGGCAGACAGCGATGATGCGGTCGCACACCCCCGGCCGTGCCACCGACCCAGAGGCCGGTCGCACACCCCCGGCCGTGCCACGGGCCCAGAGGGCGAGTCGGCACCTGACTCGCAGCTCAGGGGATCAAGACCTGGCGACTGATCGGTCCCCACAGGACGGAACGAGCGGTTCCGGCCCTGCGGGGCGGGGATCGGCCCTGAACCCACCTCGGTGTGGATCTGGGACCCGGGTGCCGCGCACCATCAGACCGCAGCCAGTGCACCATTTAGTTGTCTACCCGGCGAGGTCGCTCTTGTAGAAGACGGTCGCCTGGAACTCGTCAGGACTGACGGCGATCTTGCTGGAGAAGCCGAACGCGAGCCGCGGGCCGCTGGGAGACCGCCAGATCGCCATTCCCTGAGGTTCGCGACCGGGCAGCGAGTTGCCCGCGGTCGTCGGATACTTCTCGTTGTACTGCCCCCCGGTCTGGTTCATATCAAGACGAACCAGGTAAGACGGCTTTGCCGGATCGGAGGGCTTCGCGGGCGCACCACCGTAGGAGAGGTACGCGTACTGGCCGTAGGAGGTAACGCCCTGGAAGAGGTCCGAGCCACTGAGGCCGAGTTGGGCGTTGGTCGGCAAGGCGCGCTTGGCGAGGGGGCGAGTGTTGTCGTTGATGCCCCGGGCAATGACGTCGGAGAGGTCGAAGAGCGCGAGGCGCCACGGACTCGTCGTCCCCATGTACCGGACGAGCAACCGGTTCGTGTAGGGATCGATCGACGGTCTCGGACAGTCCAGGAAATCTGAGAGACCGATCTTGAATTCCGAGACGCCGGGGCTGCTGTGGTAGTCGATCAGGCCCCCGTCCTGGTACTTGATGCGGCAGATCGTGTGGCTGTTGGGGGCCGTACCGGAAGTCAGGCTCCGGTAGTCGCCCGCGAGCCAGATGAACGGAGATCCGGATGTATCCGGCTGGATCCCTATCGAAGAGCCATGGTCGAACGCGTGGAGCGCCATGGAGCCCAGCACGTTGCCGCTCAGGTCGGTCCTGGTCACCCAGAGGTCGCCGGTATCACTTCCGACCTTGGTCTGCACGAAGTAGATGTGCCCGTGGACGTGGTCGAAGGCGAAGGACTGCATGGCCCAGTAGGGCTGGTGCAGCGTTCGCCGCACGACGGGATCGCCGCCGTTCCCCGCGAGTACGAAGTACTGCGACGGGTCGACGTCCGCATGCGCCGTTGCAGCCGTCAACAAGGAGAAACCGCCGCTTGCGGCGGCGGCAGCTATCCCTGTGCCGGTCCGGAGGAGTGCGCGACGGCTTACGGCACTCCCAGCACCGCTTTGGGAAGTCTTACTCAAGTACATCACCATATCTGCTAGTTGAGCCGCATTTTGTTGAGCACGATCAACTTAGCATCGGACCTCTGCGCATCGATATGCCGAACTGAGGGCGAGACGTGCTCACTTCACCTGCCCGTCGAGGGAGGAGAACGATCGCCCGCTCCAGAACGAGTCCCTGATGTGGGGCAGAGGCCGCTCCGCCCTGGGCTTGTCCTTCGGATGCGAGGCCGGGGGACCCTGCGGCAGACCCAAGCCCACACCGACGCGGTCGGCGACATCGACTGGCTGGTCCAGATCGACTCCACCATCGTCCGCGCTCATCAGCACGCCGCCGCCACGGGCCGAAAAGGGGCGGCATCGGCAGCACGAACCAGACGATCACGCCCTCGGCCGATCCCGAGGCGGGCTGACCACCAGGTGTCGCGCCTGGAGCGTGGCACCACCCGGCCCGCGTCCACGGCGAGCAGGGTCCTGCCCCCGTCCCACTTCGGCTCGCCCGCCCAGCCCGGCTGCAGAGCGGGATCAGGTGCGGGGGTGGCCAGCATCGGCTCCGGCAGCGTCCACGTCACGCACCATGCCTTCCATCCAGGTCATCGGCCGCCCGGGTGACCGGTGACCGGACCGGTCGGGGTCGGGGCGAGGGAACCCCCGATCATGCCGTCCCTGGCGGCGTCCACGAGTGACTCGACTCCACCCCACTCGGGTAGTCCAGAGCCTCCACTGATATCGGTGCGGTTCACTGTCTGTAGATCTCAGCCGGCGAGCTTGTTGGTCTTGCGGATCTGTCCGTCGAAGACCCCGGCGGGGAGGATGCGGTGCGCCGCGCTGAGGAGCCGGGCGCTCCGGCCGGCGGTGTACCGCACCTTCGGCTTGGAGTCGGTGGCGGCCGCGACGATCGCCTTCGCGACGGTGGTGGGGTCGTCACCGTCCGCGTTGACCGCCAACGCCAACTGGTCGGCGATGCGCCGCTGCTCCGCGTAGATTCGCATGGGCATGTCGGGCTCGACGGTGTTCGCCTCGAACGAGGATTTGGTGCCGCCCGGCTGGACGATAAGGGCCCGGACCCCGTGTTCGCGGATCTCGTGGTCCAGAGACTCGGTGTACCCCTCGAGGGCGTGCTTGGACGCCGAGTAGGTGGCCATGTAGGGCGCGGGGAGGAACCCGAGGACGGACGAGATGTTGATGATGCGTCCGCTTCCCTGGGTGCGCATGTGCGGGAGAACGGCCTTGGCCATGCGCATCACACCGAAGACGTTGATGTCGAAGAGGCGCTGGGCCTGCGCGAGAGAGTTTTCCTCGGCGGCGCCCGAGGAGCCGATGCCCGCGTTGTTGACCAGGATGTCGATCCGCCCGAACCGCTCGATCACCTGCTCGACCGCGGCAGCGACCGAATCGTCGCTGCCCACGTCGAGGGCGAGGAACGTCACCCCGTCGCGACGGTCGACTCCCGACGTTTTCCGGCTCGTTCCCACCGTCTCGAAACCCGCTGCGGCGAGCGCGAGGGCGGCCGCCTTTCCGATACCGGTGGACGCACCTGTCACGAGTGCCACCGGTCGAGTAGTCGCCATCACGAGCTCCCTGGGATTGAAGTACGTCCGTATGTCTTACGACCGTATGCCTTACGTTCGTACGACTATATGACCGTCGTCGGTCGATGGCAAGTGGTCGCGTCCGACGACTCGAGGAGGATCCGGGAAACGTGGGGTGCGGTGCGGGGAGAACAGACTCGCCCCCGACCACGTCGGGGGCGATGAGACGTACTCGTCATGCCGCAATCGGCGTCACCTGGAGAGCCAGATCAAGCACACGATCCCCGAGCTGGGGGACCAGCGGACCAACCGCTGGCGCCGTGGCAGCCAAGGCGGCAGACCCACAGGACTCGACAAGATGACCTACCGACGCCGCAATGAAGTCGAGCGGGCCATCAACCGGCTCAAGAACTTCCGAGCTGTCGTCACGCGCTGTGGCAAGAGGGCGTGCGTCTTCCACGGGACGCTCACCGTAGACCTCACCGTTGTCCGGCAGCAGCCAGTACGAGTTGATGCCGTCCTCGAAGCAGCCGAGGAACACCGCTCGACCTGCGGGAAGCTCGCGGACTGCCAGTTGCCGGTCCCAGTCCCGCACGAGCATCCGGTTGCAATCGGCCGGCAATCCCTGCTCCACAAGGAGGCGGGCTGCGTGGCCGCGTACGCCGCCGGAGGCAAGACCGTGCTCGTCATACGGCAACCAGGCCACGTCACCCATGTCCATCAGCCTGCCGTTCACGGTCCACCCCCAGTGACTGGGCCGATCTTCTCAGACCCCAACACAACCCATCGGACAGGACTCGGACAGGACCTAGCCGTGCGGCGCTCGTAGGCGGGCAGCTGGTACAGGAGGGCTTCGGGGGTGATGGCCGGCGCCCGCGCATCTCGGGCCACTCGAAAGCGATTAGGGGCCTGCGATCCGGATCCGGACGAGCGCAGGGCGGTGACGTGCATGGTCCCAGGCGAGGCACTGAATCGCGTCGGCGATACTTCCTGGCGTGACACGAGAAGACACCCAGGCGGTCAGACCGCCTGAAGGTGATCTGGTCAAGTGATCTGGTCCGAAGCTGCCACTGTGACCTGAGGCGACCAGAACGGTTGGGACACCTGGGTGGGCGAAGATCTCAGTTGATCTGGACCCTGGCGTATGAATACTGGCTGTCGTCGCAGTTGATCTGGTCTGCCTCCGGCGTGAATTGGACTAGTGGAAGGGTCTCGAGAATGACTATGCACGATGACCAGGTGGAGCTGACCACCGACATCGTTGCGGCCTTGATCCGCGAACAGTTCCCTCAGTGGAGCGGCAAGCCGATCCGACCCCTGTCGTCGACCGGGACGGTCCACGCCATCTTCCGCATCGGGGACGACCTCTCCGCGCGTTTCCCACTGCGTCTGGTTGATGCCGCCGAGGCGCTGACGGTTCTTGAGCAGGAAGCCCAGGCGAGCGCGGAGTTGGCACGGTGTCCCGGTTCCCCGCCCCGGAACCCGTGGCCTTGGGAGAGCCCGGAGCGGGTTACCCGATGCCGTGGTCGGTCCAGACATGGCTGCCGGGAACGGTCGCCTTTGATGCCGACCCGAGTGGGTCGGACGCTTTTGCCGAGGACCTTGCGGCCTTCATCGCGGACCTGCGGGACGCCGAGACGCGGGGGCGGCTTTTCAGCGGCGAAAATCGGGGAGGCGTTCTCGCTCACCACGACGATTGGATGGCGAAGTGCTTCGCGGAGAGTGAGGGGTTGCTCGACGTTCCCCGGCTGCGCCAGGTGTGGGGCCACTTCCGGGAGTTGCCACGCACGGGTGCCGATGTGATGAGCCATGGTGACTTGATTCCCGGCAATGTACTGGTCGCGGGAAACAGGCTCAGCGGCGTGCTCGACACCGGCGGCTTCGGCCCGGCCGACCCCGCGCTGGATCTGGTCAGTGCCTGGCACCTGTTGCGGCCGGGCCCGCGGGAAGTGCTCCGACGGACACTGGCCTGTGACGATCTGGAGTGGGAGCGCGGCAAGGCATGGGCGTTCGAACAGGCGATGGGTCTTGTCTGGTACTACGCCGAGAGCAACCCGACGATGAGCACCATGGGGCGTCGGACACTCGACCGCATTCTGGAGTCGATGGAGTGATGTCGCCCTGATCGTGGACCGTGATAGAGACGATCGCTTGCCGCCCCCAACGACAGCAGCACCAACGGGAACAGATCATCTGAGACGACGAGCGAATCGGGCCAGATCCGTCCTGCTGACGTCCCGCAGCGAAGGTTGAGCGGTTCTCACCGAAGGTCGAGCAGGCCGATCGGCGGGGCGGATGCGGAGCCCGCGTTCGGAGGTCCGGATGATCCGTGAGCAGGCAACAGGTGCCTTCACCTGAAGGTGAGATCACGCTGTAGCGAGCGCGGTTGGACACCGGCGAGGATACCCACCATGCCCGCGGATCAGAACCTCGTTCCTCTTCGCTCTGCACACGTGGCACCCATCGTGTTCGGCGCGGGAGCGGCCATCGGCCTGCTGGGCGGGGTGATCGGGTTGGGTGGTGCCGAGTTCCGCCTGCCGCTGCTCATCAGGGCAATGAAGACGACGACTGACTCCCTCGGCTTTCCGGACGGGCCGGTGTATGAGCCAGTTCGTTCAGTGTTGGCGCCTGTTTCCCCCGGGCCGAGGGCGAAGGTGCTGACCGTCACCCCCGGCTCTGTGCATGGACCCGATGAACGAGATGCACGTCAGCGAGCCCGGCCTGGTCGTCGTCGACATCCCTGCCGCCGACGACGCCACCGCGCTCGCCTTCCAGCAGCAGCTCGCCGAACGCTGGGCATAGCACTTTCCCTCCCCGGTACGCCGCCGCCGAGGAGCGCGGCGACAGCCTCCTCCTCCAGCCGTGTGACGCCGTAGCAGCGCCGCACAGACGTCCTGCTCGTGATCGTCCTCTCCCCCTTCACGTAGCAGGCGGTACAGCGGAAGCCTCCCGCAGGCCCGATGCCCGCGGGAGCTTTCCCATGTCCTGGGCAACGACCTCGTCCCAGCGCAGAGTCCGGTCGCACCAGCGGTGCAGGAGTGTCTGGTCGTGGCCCACGGCGAGCAGGCCGGCGCCGGTGGTGGCGCGGTAGTCCTCGACGGCGGTGACCAGTGCGGCGGTGGTGGAGGCGTCCAGCATGGCGGTCATTTCGTCGCAGATGAGCCAGCGTGGGCGCAGGACCAGGGCGCGGGCGAGGCAGGCGCGTTGGAGCTGGCCGTCGCTGACCTCGTGGGGGCGACGGTCCAGGAGGTCAGGGGTGAGGCCGACGGCTGCGGACAGTTCGGTGACACGTTCGCCGATCTCGTCGCGGAGGCCGACCGCGCGCGCGGGTTCGGCGATCAGGTCGGTGAGCCGCAGTCGGGGGTCGGCGGAGAGGCGGGGCTGCTGGAAGACGACGCCGAAGGTGGTGCGCAGTGCGCGCGGGGCGCGGTGGCGCCAGCGCCGTACTTGGTCGCCATCGAGGATCAGGGTTCCGGCGTCGGGGCGGTGCAGCAGGGCCGCGACGCGGGCGAGGGTGGATTTGCCGCAGCCGCTGGGGCCCAGGAGGCCGACGGCCTCGCCGGGGGCGACGGTCAGGGTGGCGTTGCGGACGACGGGAGTCTTCCTGTCGTATCCGGCGGTGATGTCGTGCAGTTCAAGCACGGAGGTCCTCCGGTACGTGCGGGTGGTGGCAGGCGAGGCCGCTGGTCGTCGGGGGGAGCGCGGTGCAGACGTCGGTGGCCCGCTCGCAGCGTGGGGCGAAGGCGCAGCCGTGGGGGAGGGCGCCGAGTTCGGGCGGCATTCCGGGGATCGGGGTGAAGGCGCGGTCGGGGAGCGCCTGGAGGAGGCCGCGGCTGTAGGGGTGGCGGGGGCCTGGGGTGCCGAAGAACGTTGCCGCGTCGGTGAGTTCGACGATCCGGCCCGCGTACATCACGGCCACGCGGTCGGCGATGCGCGCGGCGGCCATGAGGTCGTGGGTTATCACCAGCAGGGCCCGGCCCGCGCCGTCCTCGCGGTCGACGTGACGCCGTAGCTCGTCGACCGTGTGGTCCACCAGGTCGCGGTCGAGTCCGGTGGTCGGTTCGTCGGCGAGCAGCAGGGGTGCGTCACCGGCGAGGGCGAGGGCGGTCGCGGCGCGCTGGGCGAGGCCACCGGAGAGCTGGTGCGGATGGCGGTCGAGATGGTCGGTGGGGAACGCGGCGCGTTCGGCGGCCGCGTCGGCGGCGGCCCGTACGGCGGCACGCCCCCGGACGCCGGCCAACGCGGCGAGAGTTTCCTCCAGTTGGGAACGGACCGTGCGCACCGGGGTGAGGTGGGCTGCGGGGCTCTGCGGGATGAGCCCGATCAGGCGGCCCCGTACCGTGCGGGCGAGGGTGCGTTCGTCGGCGGCGAGCAGGTCCAGGCCGCCCAGGCGGGCCTGGCCCGTGGTCTGGGCGTTGGCGGGGAGCAGACCGAGGAGGGCGGAGGCGAGGACCGACTTGCCGCAGCCGCTTTCACCGATCAGGGCGAGGCACTCGCCGGCCGCCACGTCGAAGTGTGCGTCGGTGACGGCGGCGATCCGGCGACCGCCGGGCATGAGGAAACGCACCGACAGCCCGCTCACCGACAGGACGGGGGTTCGTTCGTCCGGTGGCTGGGTCACAGCATCAGCTCCGATCGGCGGCGGGGGTTGATCCGCTCCCGCCAGGCTCCGGCGAGACCGGCGATGGCGAGGGTGGGGACGATGATGAGCAGGCCGGGGAAGAGGGTGGGCCACCACTGCCCGGCGAGCAGCGAGCCCCGGGCTTGCTGGATGAGGGTGCCGAGGCTGGCCGTGTGGGTGGGCAGGCCCAGTCCGAGGAAGGACAGGGCCGACTCGTGCCACATGGCGTGCGGCACCATCAGCACGGCGGCCAGTGCCGCTTGCGGCAGCACGGCCGGCAGCAGATGCCGTACCGCCACCCGCCACCTCGACGCGCCCCCGGAGACGGCCGCGTCGATGTATGGCCGGGAGCGCAGGGAAAGCACCTCCGCGCGGACGATCCGGGCGGTGGACAGCCAGTGGGTCAGGGCGACCGAGACCACCACCGGCCAGACGCCGGGCCGGAACATGGCGACGATGAAGATGCCCAGCAGCAGATGCGGTACGGACGAGATGGTGTCGACCACCCGCATGACGCCCCGGTCGACCCAGCCGCCCAGGGCGCCGGCGGTCGCCCCGACGGCCGTGCCGATCACGGTCGCCGTGAGCGCCGCCGTCACCCCGACCAGCAGAGAGACGCGCAGGCCGTAGACGCAGCGCAGGAGCAGGTCGCGGCCGAGGTCGTCGGTGCCGAAGGGATGGTCCCAGCTCGGCGGCAGCAACTTCGCGCCCAGGTCGACGGCCTGCTGGTCGAGTTGCACCAGCGGCGGCACGAGGAGGACGGCCAGGACCGTCGCGGTCACCAGAGCCGCCGAGACGCGCACGCGTACCGTCCGGGTGGAGCGGCGGTCGGTGCCGTAGGACCGCCAGGCGGTCTCGGCCGTAGGTTCACATGTCACTGAGCTTCACCCTCGGGTCGAACAGGCCGTAGAGCAGGTCGGCGAGCAGGTTGCCGAGGAGTACGGCGGCGGTGGCCAGCGTGGTCAGCGCGGCGAGCAGCGGGAAGTCGACGGCGGTGGCCGCTTGTACGGTGGCCGCCGCGATGCCGGGCCAGCTGAAGACGCTCTCCACCAGCAGGGCGCCGGTGATGAGTTCGGGCACGCGGGAGCCGACCAAGGTGAGGACCGGCAGCATTCCGGAGCGCAGGGCGTGGCCGAGCAGGACGGTGCGTTCGCTCAGCCCTCGTGCGCGGGCGCCGCGTACGGGGTCCTCCGCGAGGGCGTCGCCGACACCCTGGCGGACGTACAAGGTGAACCAGGGAAGTTGGGAGACGGCGAGCACCCCGGCCGGCAGTACGAGGTGGCTCGCGACCTGCCCCGGCGTGATCCGCTCGCTGGCGGTGTCGGTGAGACCGCCGGCCGGGAGCACGCCCCACTGGAGGGCGAACAGCCAGATCACGAGCAGGGCGATCCAGAAGACGGGTGCCGCCTCCAGGGTGTAGGCGAGGGAGGTGACGATCCGGTCGAACCACGATCCGGGGCGGCGGGCCGCCAGTACACCGAGTACCGTGCCGGCCAGCACGGCCACCGTGAACGCGACCGCGCACAACAGTGCGGACCAGACAAGGCGTTCGCCGATGACCTGGGCGACCGGCTGCCGCATCACGCTGGACTGGCCGAGGTCCCCGCCGAGCGCGGAGGTCAGCCAGTTCCACCAGCGCGTCGTGAACGGCTGGTCCACGCCGAGGTTGTCCCGCAGTCGCTCCAGCGTCTGCGCGTCGGCGCCGAGCGCGGCCGTACCGGCGTACGCCCGGACGGGGTCGAAAGGGGAGGCGGCGGCGATGGCGAAGACGCCGAAGGTGACGACGAGGAGGACGGGGGCGGCGAACAGCAGCCGCCGCCCTGCCAGGCGTGCCATCGCTCCCCAGGGCAGGGAGGATTTCACTTCTTCGGCTGCCAGGTCTCGAGGTTCCACCACGGGCCGCTGGCGAATCCGTGTTCGTGCGGCTCGACCTGCGTGCTCAGCCCGTCCCAGCGGTCGGCGAGGACGTAGACGTGGTGGATGTGGGTGAGGAAGGTGTAGCCGGGGTTCTTCACCAGTTCGCGCTGGAGGCTGTCGTAGGCCCCCTTCCGGATTGCCGTGTCCGAGCTGCGACGGCCGGTGTCGAGCGCCTTGTCCACGACCGCGTCGTCGTAGCGGGCCATGTTGTTGAAGCCGTTGCCGGCGAGGGAGGAGTGCAGCAGCGTGTAGAGACCGAAGTCGGGGTCGCCGTTGCTGCCGAAGCCGGCGAGAACCGCGGTGTTCTTCATCCGCGGCTCGATGACCTCCCAGGTGGCGCTCTCCGCCGTCACCTGGATGCCGGCCTTTTTGGCGTCGGAGGCGTAGGCGAGGGCGTGGTCCTGGCGGACCTTGTCGCCCGAGGGGTAGAGGAGGGTGAAGGACGCCCGCTGTCCGTCCTTGACGCGGATGCCGCCGTCGCCGTTCTTCCAGCCCGCCCGGTCGAGGATCCGCTTGGCCTTGGCGAGGTCCTGCGTGCGTTCGATGCCCTTGGCGAACCAGGCATCGTCGACGGGCAACGGTCCGTATGCCGGGCGGCCTGCGCCGTCGAGGATCTGGTCGACCATGGTCTGGCGGTCCACGGCTGCGTCCAGGGCCTGGCGGATGGCGCGGTCACCGGTGACCTTGTTGGCGGTGGGGAGGGTGACAGCGCGGAAGTCGTACGTCTTGGCCTCGTACGTCTTCTTCCCCGTGTCGTTCTGGAAGGTGGCGGCGAGGTTGGGCGGGAGTACCGCGCCGTCGAGGTCGCCCGAGCGCAGCCGGGTGGCGCGCACGTTGTCGTCCTCGATGACCGCCATGGTCACCTTCTTCACTTCTGGCGCGCCGCCCCAATAGGTGGGGTTGGCCTTGAAGGTGAGCTTTTCGCCCCTGCTCCAGCCGGCGAGGACGTACGGGCCGGTGCCGACCGGTTCGGTGTTGAAGGCGCCGGTGTTGGGGTCCTGCCTGCCGGCGACGTGCTCGGGCACGATCGGCAGCACCGTGCGCCCGGCGAAGGGGGTGTAGGGGTACTTCAGGGTGAAGACGACCGTGTCGTCGCCGTCCGCCCGTACCGTCTTGATGGCGTCCAGCTCGGTGCGGGAGGTGTTGTTGGTCTTCGCGTCGAGGATCGTCTTGTACGTGAAGACCACGTCGGCGGAGGTGAGCGGTTCGCCGTCGCTGAACTTCACGCTGTCGCGCAGGGTGTAGGTGTAGGTCAGGCCGCCGTCGCTGACCTGGGGCAGCGCCTTCGCCAGCGCCGGTCTCAGCTTCAGGTCGGTGTCCCGGGCGAGCAGACCGTCGAATATCTTCGAGTTGCCGTCCTTGCCGTAGCCGAGCAGCGGGCTCAGTGTGTCCGGCTCGGAGGCGACCCCGATCACGACGGAGCCGGCCGCATCGCCGCCGCCCGTGCTGTTGCCGGGGGCCGAGCAGGCGGCGACACCAGTGAGTATCGCCGCGGTCGCGGCAGCTGTCCGTATCCGTCGGACCGTCATGGAACCTCACACCCTTATTGATCGAGCAATGCTGTTGCATGTTAATCGCAACAAGCGCTACCTCGGTGGGCGGGAGGTCAGTCCGCTGCTCGCATCACTCCGCGGCCGGCTCGGCGAACTGCCCGGCATCGAGTGGCCGAGAGCTCCACACCCCAGGCTCCGGAGAGTTCAACGCCGTAACGCTCTACGCCTGCTCACGGCACGGGCACGGGGGTCGTCAGCATCGGCTCCGGCATCGTCCATGTCACCTCCCATCCCTCCGTCCCAGCGGGGGAACAGGTGCGGTTCGACTGGGATGACCTCGTCCGGTTCCACCGCAGGAGGACTCGGGCCCGCGGAGAACCCTGGAGCCGCGCCGACGCCATCGCGCAGTCGCCACCCCCGCCGGTCTGTTGGCCCAGCTTGAGGGTTCGTCCGTAGCGGGCCGCTCACCGGACAGACGGTGTCGGCACACTCCGGCCCATGGATCCGAAGTCTCGGCCGGTGCGGGGCAAGCGGGGCCGGCCGCGGCGCAAAACCTGCCCCCTATACGCCGATCGCGAAGCGAAGTTGAGGTCAATAGGTGACATCCATGCCCGAGGCGTGGAGGAGACTTCCCTGGTCGACGGGGTCGTTGCTCGGAGAGGCAAGCGGCCCCTCATCTACTTCCCCGTGCGGTGGTTCATCGTCCGGCGTCGGATGACGTACGGAAGACGCCGGCGACTGGCGCGTGCGTGGTCCAACCGAGCGAGGTGTAAAGGCCCTGCCCCTCGATCGTTGCGGCGAGCACCCCAGCCCGGGCGCCCGCCGCGATCGCTGCGTTGGCCAAGGTGTGCATGACCGCTCGTCCCAGGCCTTGGCGACGGTGATCAGGTGCGGTCTCTATCTGGTCGAACACGACTGAGCTGGTGCGGGAAGAGCTGGCGACCTGGCCGTGGGCGGCAAAGGCGCCGTCCATGTCGCGGATGAGGACGCGGGTGACATCGCCTCGGCTCCACGTGCGCAGTTGGTAACCGACAGGGAGGTCCGGCGCGGACGGGCGCAGGGTTGTCGACATCAGGAAGCCGGGGGCGTCAAAGGCCCATGCGGGTGTGAGCCAGGGGGAGATGGTCTCCGGGGTCGTGACTACCTTGAGCCAGGTGCCAGGCGCTGTGGTCGCCTTCACGAGGCTGCGGATGAGCGTCTCGTCGGCGTTGGGTAGGACGTGTCGGGTTACCTGCTTGGGTAGTCCGACATCGACTGTGAATCCCCAGGGCTCTTCCACTGGAGGGGCGGCCCCGCGCGAGGCGGCCCAGCCTTCGACCCAGGCCCGCACGATCTCGGTATCCATACGCTCTCCACATGTAATAGGTGCCAATGGGTAAGGCATATTACGCGCTAGGGCATGTCGGCCGATCGCGGGGCTACTTGAGGTCGGTCCTCGGTCCATTCGGCCTGACTCCCTGTGCTTGTGCTTGGTGCCTCCCCTGTGGTGAGCGGGGCGGCTGTATGCCTGGCCGGTGGCCGAGGGCGCGTCCCACTTGGCGGCGGGTGGCTGAGCGGTGGTTCTTCGAGCCGTTGGCCGTACGGGTGGCTGGGGCGGTTTCTTTCGACCCCATCGAGGCGACCCCATCGAGGCGACTCCAACTGGCTCCAGCAAGGGGGGCGTTCGGGGCCCCCACGGATGCAGTCATCTTGCCGCCGAACCGTTGGCTCACGTATTTCGCGAACCGGGTGAGACCGCCGTTGCCCTGGTAGTGATCGCGGGCCCCCTCGACAAGCATCTTCGATCCGCCGCCGGCCGACGCCTCGTTGAGACCTGCCGACGCATCGGTAGCCGTCGCTGTACATGCGGCCGCAGGACCCCCGCCGGCGCGCAGGTCCAACTGTTCCACTCGGCGTCGGTCTCGGCATCCCTGCTCCATGCCGTCACCCGAACGGTTCTCGAACTCACGGGCAACCGATTCCGTTCCAGTGGTGGTCTGGAGGGCGAGGAGGGTGCTTGATGCAGGCCGAACTTGAGGGCCAGTTCCAGGATTTCGTCAGGGCGCGGTGGTCACGGCTCGTCCGGACCGCGTACCTGCTGACGGGGGACGTCCACCACGCGGAGGAGCTGACGCAGACGGCGCTGGCGCAGGCCTACCGGTCGTGGCGGCGCATCGCGCGCAGCGACAACCCAGAGGTCTACGTCCGGCGCGTGCTGGTCAGCTGCAACAGCGGCCGATTCCACAAGCGATGGAGGACGCAGGCGCCGGCCGCGGCTCGGCCCGGGAGGACGGGCGGGGACCAGGCCGTCGGCCGGGTGGAGAAGCGTGATCCGCCGCTCGCCGGGCTGGCCATGCTGCCCGCGAAACAGCGGGCGGTGGTTGTCCTGCGGTACTGGGAGGACCTCTCGGAGACGGAGGTGGCTGAGGTGCTCGGCTGCTCGCCCGGCACGGTCAAGCGCCAGGCCGCGGAAGGGCTGGCGAAGCTGCGGGTGTATCCGGGGCTGGTGCGCGCGGACCACACGGTGTCCGGACCGGGAGGTGGAGGGTGAACCACGAGGCATACGAGGCACACGAAGCGCGTGAGGCGCACCACGGAACTGATGGGACCGACGAAGTGCACACGGCACACGAGGTCAACGACAAGCGGGACTTCGAGGAACTGGTGAGGGAACTGATGACGGACGACGCTTACACCATCCAGCCTTCGCCCGCGCCGTACCCGGCGATCCGCCGGCGCGGCGTGGCGGAACGACGCCGACGGGTCGTGGCGGTCGGAGCGGCACTGGCGGCGGTGGTCGCGGTGCCGGCGGGGGCGTACGCCGTGGTCGGGGGGAACGGGGGAGGGGGCGCTGACGCGGCGACGCCGATGTCGTCGGTCAGCGCCCCGCAGACCGCGTCACCTTCCGGGTCGACGACAAGCTCCGGGCCTCAACCGCCCGCCTCGAAGCAGCAGTTGCTGGACGGGATCACGTTCGCCCATGCGTCGGACGCGCTGGAGCGGTGCCTCGGTCAGGAGCACGTGGGAAGCGCGGTCAGCGGGGAACTGGCCAAGGCCGAGAGCTACCGGATCATCTGGGCGGCGAGGAGCACGGGAGACTCCAACTCCCCCGGCGACGGCATCCACGTCGTCGGCGTGGCCGAGCGGCCGGAAGGCTTCCGGGTGATCTGCAACGTGAAGGAGGGGGTGTCCGCCGGCATCAGCACCAGCACGAACACCCAAGGGCCGGACACCGGTCCCGTCGTGCCCGACGCCAACGCGGGCGACCTGTACCAGCAGTCAGTGATCGACAAGGGCAAGTGGAAGCTGCCCTTCCGGTGGGGCATGATCGGCATGGTCGACCCGTCCGTGGCCAAGGTGACCGTCGACTACGGCGACGGCAGCGCCACAGCCGTCCTGGACCACGGCTGGTACGTCGCTTCCGGTGTCCTGAGCCGGCAGGTGACGAAGGCCCCACACGTCAAGGGCTTCGACGCCGCCGGCAAGCTGGTCTACGACTCGGACACGGACACGACGTACGACAAGACCCTGCCGTAGGGCCCTACTGAGGTCTACGACGTAGGGCGATGGTGATCTCGCTGGTGGGTGTGTCCCGGTGTCATGCGGAATCCCGGTGGGGAAGGCGTGGATCAGTGGCCCATTCCCACTCGTAGCCGTCGGCCACAGCTCCTCCTCCTTCTGCCTCAGCGGGGGATCGAAGGGCCGCTTGATCCGGGGTCTCGACCGATTCGTCATGAGCGATTCCAGCGTGGTCTCTCCAGGGTCAGGACCGTGGCGCGATGTCCGTCGTGCGGTTCGGGCCGTAGCGGCTCGCGGAAGACCCGCCGGGACTTCGGGCGGGCGAAGCCTCGTCGGGCAGGAGAGCGGGCCTGGGCGGGTGCCCGGTTCAGCGTCCGTTTTCCGCCACTTTTCTGGGAGGGCGGCGTTGAGGGTCCTGGCGATCGCCACCGTCCCGGCTGGCACAGGGCCGGGCACTGGAGGAGTGTGAGGGCCGGCCGGGTGCCTGGTACGGCGTGGTGCGTGCCTCGGGAGAACGCCGGTCGCGGTGACCACAACGCTGCGTCGGGTCGGTATTCGGCCGGTGTCCTACTCCACCGCCTGCTGACTTCAGGAACTGGAGGAGGCGTTGGGTCTGTCCAAGGTCGCGAACCTCGCTCACTCGCGGTGTCAGGACCACCGGGTACTGGCATGACGACTCCCGCGCTGCACGCCGCGTGGGGGCTTGCGGGCCGGTTCCCCGATCGCCGGCTCGTGATCGGTCTGCGGGGCACGGACGAAGCTCGCTGACACCGCCGAGCCAGTTCCTGGTGTCGCCCTGCTGGCCGCGGGGCGCCCTGACGACGCCCGGGATGCTTTCGTCCGATGTCTTTCCCTGGGGGTCGTGACCGGTCCTGCCTGCATGAACCGGCGCGTGAACGGCGCGCCGAACTGCACCTCCGTACGGCCTGTCTGACATTCGGTGGTGACGGAGAGTCGTGAGGGTCGTTGACACTCGCGTGAAGGATGTCAACTAGCTTGCGCAGACGGCGTTTTGTTGCTTGTTCCGTTGCGTAAGAGGTGAGCGCGTTCGTACGGCCTGCACTGCGCTGGCAGGTTCCGAGTTGCCCAATCGGCTCCGGATTCTTGCTGTCCTACCGCACGTGGGTTCGCTGAGAGTTAGATTCTGCTCTCAAGGGTCGGCATCGTGGCGGCCACCGTGCGGGGAGGGCGGCTTGATGAACTGGGGACCTCTGAAGAACGGCCTGTGCTGGATAGCCGATGCTTACAGCACCAGCTTCACGCTCACGCTCAGTGAGGGGCTCTCGCCGTACGAGCTGCTGCGCCGCGTCGGCGCCGAGGAGCGCCACATTGTCCCGCTCACCCGCTCCGCAGCGTACGAGCTGCTGCTGCGTGATGTGGGGGACCACGTCAGTGACCTGGACTTCCTGGACTGGGAAGACGAAGCGGCAGTTGCCCGGCTGACAAGCGCCGGTTTTCTGCCCGCCCCGCCGGACACCATTGTCCGAGCAGGCTCGGTGGAGGGCTGGGCGTATGCGCTGGAGGAACTCCACTGCCGGACGGGCGGGTACCTCGCGGCGCTGTCCGAGCGGGGACGGGCGTTCTGCGTGCATCGCAACGCAAAAGGCTTCAGCCGCGTCGACTATGCCTGCCGCGGCAACGCGGTGTCGTCCTTCGAGCCTGGCCTGCCTCACCTGACGAACGGCGCCTCCGCCGAGGAGGCGCTCGGCTTCGTAGACAACGGTGACGAGCCGGGTGATATCGCGTTCCTGCGCTTCCTGGAGCGCAAGCTCGGCGTCTACCTCCCCTGGGAGGAGACGGAGGCAGAGCTTCCGGCAGCCGCCTTCACCTGACGCCGCCCTCGGACAGCCACGTCCTGTTTCCCCCCATTCCTGCTGGGTCGCCATCCGAGCTGACCTGGGCGGGGTCTGCGGCCGCCACGGCCAGCCTGCCCTCGGCGGACCGTTCTGCTCCCGCAGGCCGTCCTCCACCAGGTACTCGTAGAAGGACCTGACCGCGAGCAAGGCGCTCCTGGATACTCGCGTTCGCCCGACCCGTCCCAGTCCGAGGCGGAGCCTTCGACGGCCGAGGCGATGGCCGGTCCGGCATTCCCTGATCCAGGCGGCGACGGGGTCCGCCCGGGCCGGCAACGGGTCCGTGCCTTCGGCGGCACAGAATCGCAGGTGGTCCTCGACCGCCCGTCCGTACGTGTCGATCGTGTTGGAAGTCCGACCGATGTTCGCCATGAACTGCAGCCACCGTCGGGCCGGTTGATGTTCAGCGAGAGTGGGGAACTTGCCGCACGGAACGGGGGCCATGACAGCAGGCCAGTAGGTGCGACCGTGGCTACTTGCGCACGTGGAAGCGCAGCATGGTGACCCCGCCCGACTGGACGTTGCTGATCGGTTCCAGGTCGATCCGGTCGAGGCCGGGCGGCGCGAAGCGGATGCCGTCGCCGAGCAGCACCGGCAGCACGTACACCAGGATCTCGTCGACGAGGCCGCGCTGCAGGCACTGGGCGGCCACGTCGGCGCCGAGGATCTCCAGGTTCTTGTCGCCGGCGGCGCGGCGTGCCGTGGCCACGGCTTCCTCGATGTCGCAGGTGAGGAAGGTGACGTTGGGGTCCGGCTCGTCGGGCGGGCGGTGGGTGAGGACGAACTGCGCCCCGCCGTCGTAGTCGGTGGTCTCGTCGGACATGCGTTTGCCGACCTCGTACGTGCCACGGCCGATGAGCATGGCGCCCGTGGCCGCCATGACCTCCGGGAACGTCGCCGACGTCATGTGCTCGAAGATCCAGTCCATGGTGTGGCCGGGACCGGCGATGAACCCGTCGAGGGACATCATCATAGGTCGGTGAGCAACATCTTCTCCGGCGGTAGCCACGGCTTGGACCTGTCCAATGGCGCCACCGCGGGGTTCATCGACGTGCTGATGCTGGCGGTGTCCGATCTGGCCCCCGAGGACTGGGGCTTCCGCTTCTCGGCGCTGCTGGGCCTCCAGGATCAGAACGTCATGGGGCGCGGTGCCGTCGGTTCGACCTGGCGGAGTTCGACTGGGTGCGACGGAGCGGAAACGCGCCCGCGCGAAGGACTTCGTGCTGCGTGCCACAGCACTCGCGGCGAGCGGACATCGCTGGAGTGAGCTGGACTACCGACCGTCTACCAGGTCCTGCTCGACCCGGACGGCTCCACCATGGCCACCTACCGCCGGTACGAGTGGCCGCAGCCCGGCCTGCGCGTCGCAGCCCGGCCACGCCGACCCGGGAGGCCGGCGGCGGAGGCTTGCGCCGCCCGCCCCGCAGGAAGGCCCGGCAGCCGGTCATGTCGCGGCCCTGCCGACTGTGGGGAGTCGGCGGTAGTCGGCTGCTCCCGCGCCCGGCGCGCCCCGCGTGCCGTGTGTCAGGGCGGGATCAGGCCGGCGGCACCGCCGGGGCAGTGTGGGCGGCATCAGGGACCAGGGCTGGACCATGACAGCGGTGACGGCGGTGAGTTCGGCCAGCGCGCGGCGACCCGGCCGCCGCCGGACCAGGGGCAAGACCTACCTGGAGCTGACGGGCGGGTGGCTGGATGGATGGACTCCTGTGGGATGTCACGGGCCGGGCGCGTCGGTTGGCTGCTGTCACGTCGTGTGTCGCTGTCCGGCGGGGGACGTTGAGATTCTCCAGCGCGTCCATGGCGAAGAGGAAGGCCATCATCAGGGCGGGCACGAGCAGGGCGAGCAGGACCTCCCGGGAGATGGTCGGCCTGTGCAGCCGATGGTGCCGTCTACCAGGATGGGGCCGGATGGGGCCGGATGGCGGTGAGGGCGAGGGAGCATGACTGGGTTTCGCCAAGGGCCTGACCAGCCGCGGCGGCCTCAAACGTGAGCTCGCCCCAGGGGACTGGCAGCTGCAACGGCCGCCAGCCCCCCGGCCGGCCAGCATCCCTCCCCTTCAAGCGTTCTGGACTTCACCCATGACCATCCGCTACCGCACAGCCGCGTTCGCGGCCGCCGCGGCGAGCGAGGGCCGCCCCGGCGACTCCATCGGCGACCGTTCGGGCCAGGGGATCAGCTGTCCAGTGAGAGTGCGTTCTTGGCGTGCGCGGCGGACTCCTCCGAGGCGGGGCCGCCGGGGTTCTCGGTGGCCAGTGCCTGGTTGAGGGTGACGAAGGGGCGCATCCGCCGCTCGTAGCGGGCATACGCGATGCGGTGGTCGCCGTTGGCTTGGGCAAGACAGTCGGCCAGCACGTGGGCGCCCACGAGGGCCAGGCTGGTGCCCTGCCCCGAGAGGGGGGAAGGGCAGTAGCCGGCGTCTCCGAGCAGGGTCACCCGACCCCGCGACCACGGATCCATGCGGATCTGGGCCATGGCGTCGCAGTAGAAGTCGGGTGTCTTCCGGGCGGCCTCGGCCAGGCGGGTCCCCTCCCACCGCATCGATGCGAGCTTGTCCACGACGAGCTGCCGCAGGGCGCCACTGTCGCGGAGGTCGTGGGCAAGGGGGGCGGACTCGAAGCCGAAGGCGATCCTGAGTTCGGTGTTGCCGCGTACGGGCATGATGCCGAAACCCATGTCGCCGTCCCGCAGCCACATCTGCCAGTCGTCCAGGGCGAGGAAGTTGTCCGCGCTGAACACCGAGAGGTAACTGCCCAGATGGTGGGCGAAACGCTCCTCCGGACCGAAGGCCAGGCGTCGTACGGTGGAGTGGAGGCCGTCGGCCCCGACCACGAGGTCGAAGACGCGGGACGGCCCGTGCGCGAAATCGACGCGCACGCCGGTCTCGTCCTCTTCGAGCGCGGTGATGCTGTCGCCGAAGATGTACTCGACGCCTGCGCGCGTGTGCGCGTGCACCATCCGTACCAGGTCCTCGCGCAGCACCTCGATGTCTTCGCTGTCGAGCCGGCCGCTGCTGAATGTCGCCTCGGTGGAGCGGTCGACCTCGTGGCCGTCGGGGGCGAGGATCGACATGCCGCGCATCCGGGTCCGTGCGCGGCTTGCCTGCTCCAACAGGCCCATCCGCTCCACGACTTCGAGCGCGACGCCGCGGATGTCCACCGCCTGGCCGCCGGGGCGTGGGCCCGGGGCGCGTTCGACGACGGTGGGCGCGAAGCCGTGACGGCGCAGCCAGTAGGCGAGGACGGGCCCGGAGATCCCGCCGCCGGAGATGAGTACGGTCTGCATGAGATGTTCCTCCAGTGCGTTTGCGGTGTACGCGCACTGAATGTACGACGTACGCGCACCCCCTCCAACTGGCACAACACCAGATCTGTACTAGATCAGAGGCTGCCGCTCCGCGTCGCCGCTGCTACCCTCTGCACTAGTACAGGACAGGAAAGCGGCAGGACGTGACGAAGACCACAGATGCATTCGGTGATCCGCCCTATCTGCGCATCGTCGCCGCGATTCGGCGGCGCATCGCGGACGGCGAACTCGCCCCCGGAGACCGGGTTCCCTCGACCCGGCAGATCGCCGGGGAATGGGGCGTCGCGCTCGCCACCGCCACCAAGGCGCTGACCACCCTGCGTCTGGAGGGACTTGTCCACGCACGGCCCCGGATCGGCACGGTCGTCGCCGGAACGGCCCCCGCCGCGTCGGCTCGCAGGCGCCCGTCACCCGTCCCAGACCCCGAGCAGGAGCTGAGCCTCGACCGGATTGTCCGCACGGCCATCGACATCGCCGATACCGAAGGACTCTCGGCGCTGTCCATGCGCGGCGTCGCGGCACGGCTCGGCGTCGCCGCCATGTCGCCCTACCGGTACATCCCCAGCAAGGACGACCTCATCCTGCTCATGGCCGACACCGCATTCGGCGAGGAGTCCTACCCCGCCAACGCCCCCGAAGAGTGGCGTTCCCGTATCGAACTGGGTGCTCGGACCCTCTGGACTCTCTACCGCAAGCACCCCTGGCTGGCCCAGATCGGCTCTCTCACTCGCCCTCTGCTCGTGCCCAACCTGATGGTCCACGGCGAGTGGATGCTGCGAGCCCTCGACGGCCACGGACTCGATCCCACCAAGCTGTTCGACATCCACGTCCTGCTCTACAGCCATGTTCAGGGCCTGGCTGTGCACCTGGAGATGGAAGCGCAGGCCGAAGCGGCCACGGGCCAGTCGGAGGACCAATGGATGGACAGCCGCACCCCCGCTCTCCAGGAACTGGTGGATTCCGGCCGCTTCCCGACCTTCACCAGGGTGGTCGGAGCCTTCGAGGACGGCTATGACCTGCGTCTCGATGCTCTTTTCGAATTCGGTCTCAAGGCACTCCTCGACGGCCTGACTCCCGTCGTCGAAGGTCAGGAAGCTGTCACGTAGAGACAAGAACGAGTTCATTCAGGACCGGACCTACGCCCCTTCGCGCTTTCGGAGCACCGCTGGCGACGTGGCGGATACGACCAGAGATCGTGCTATGCGCAGGCCAGGTTGGGCGCCTGTGGATGCCGCGGGCCGCTCCACAGCCGAGGGTGGAGATCAGCGTGGTGCAGTACGACTCGCCGGGACGCGACGACCGCTCGCGGTGCTCACCCATCAAGGAATGGGTGGAGCTGACCGACAACACTCGCCGGTCGGTCAGCCTCGATGGCAGGACCCTCCAGGACGAGGACGGCCACACCTGCACCTTCGACCACTACCGCATCGAGGGCCGCGCCACGGTCCGTATCCACACCGATACTCCCACCAAACAGCCGCCTGTCCGATCGAGGGATCGGTCCGTGAAATCCGCAGGTCACCATGCCGTTGCGGCTGTGGTCGGTAGCCCGACGTCCCCTCTACGCCCCTCGGTCCACGCCCCGCAGGAAGAAGAGACATGGGTGGGGGTGGGGCAGGTCCTGGGCGGCGGGCGAGGGGAGTCGGGGCGCTCAGCTGGTTGCACGCGGGGTGGGGCCGCCGCGCCCGTGCCGCCGTCAGTGCGGCGGCGTCATGTGGGGGACGTCGGCCGGGGAGAGGCCGGGGCGAGGACGGTGGAGGCGTGCGGGGCAGCGCCACGGGCGACGTCGACACCGACCTTCACCCCCAGGTCCGGTTCCACCAACGCGAGACGTCCGGGGTCTCCCGGTTGTTCCATCCGGCGGAGAACGACCAGCCCGTCCACGGATGGCTGGGCCCGGCTGGGGCGAGCGGGGCGGTGAGCGTGCCGCTGGCCGCCCGGGTGAGGTTGCTGGTGCGGCCCATGTACCGCAGCTGTCCGCCGTCGTCAGCTGTCCGCCGTCGTCGTATCTGCCGAGCAGCAGGGTGTGGGGAGCGGCCGGGCCGCCGGTGACCGCGCCGACGATCGCCTCGGTCGTCTCCCGCGTGATCCCCTGAGTCCAGTGAGCCGAAGCTCCTCCAGCGCGAATCCACGGATCCACCGGTGTGCGTCAGACCGACGCATATGTGGGTTCGGGTGAAACACGAGGATGCTGAGTGAGCCGAAGGGCTTCTGCAGTGACGTCGGCCTGGACGTCCTCGGGTCACGACGGCCGCCCGCCGAACTGCCAGTTGTGCACCTCGATGTCGGCGTACCGGTCCGGGGTCAGAAGGGAGCGTGCCGTGTCCGGGTCCGGCGCCCTGACCAACGCCGCCGTGCCCAGCCAGGTGGCGCCGTCGTCGGACAGCAGCGGTCCGTAGGCGATCAGCTCGTCCCGGTCGGGCGGCACCGCGAGGTCTGCGGCCTGCCCTGCGCCGAGGCCGAGCACCAGGTACCGGTTGCCGCCGGTCCGGCCACCAGGGAAGTCCCACATGGTGCGCCCCAGCAGGTTGCGCCACCGCCGCAGCAGCACGTCCCGGTAGACGCCGGCCTGGTAGCCGGGCTCGTCGAAGGCGAACGCACGGGCGGCGACGGGATCAGGCAGGTCGACGATGTGCACGCTGCCGGTAGGGGTGTCGCCGTCGTCGGCGAGGGTCGGGCCCCGGGCGATCATCTCCTTCGCGTACCGGTCCATGTAGGACCAATGCTCTTCCAGTAGCTCGGAGCGCAGCGGCACGGAGCCGTGCCGGTCGCGGTGGTAGCAGAGAAACTCCATGCCGGAAGGATCTCCTCAAGGAGGTGACCAGGTCGAGCGGGTTTCACTGCGATGGTTGCTCGGCAGCCTCACGCACACCGAGGCGTGGAGACAGACGAGTTCCTCATCAACTTGGGCGCAGACCTCGATGAGTTGGCCGCGCGAACCCCGTGCAGGGAGCTGCGCGCACCGGCCGGGCAGCCGGGCCGGCCCTCCCCCCAGCTCAACCGCGCCATGTATGGCACGTGCGGTGGGTGGACGTACGTGCTGGAGGACTGGGGCATGGCAACCTGGGCGACCGGCTACCAGGGCAAGGCCGAGTCGATTCTTCCCTGCGAGGGCGAGGAGATCCTCTGCCTGACCGCCAACCGTTTCAGCCCTCCGGCCCTGATCATCCATGCGCCCGATGCCTGCGCTCTCCGGGCTGACTTCGGCACCGACACCGGGCAGGGCTCGGCCCTCGATGCCGCCCTCAGCGCCTCGGGCGCACTCTGCCCGTCGATGCCTGAGGTCAGTGAGGCCGAAGTCGTCGCGTACTTCGAGGAGTATGGCGAGCGCCTGCCCGAGCTGGTGTTCACTGCCGTGGGCGCCTACACGGGCGTGGCCATCGATGACGACGCCGTGAAGGCCGGTGACCTTCCGGGCGTCCTCATCGCCCCGGCCTGACCGTCTGCCACGCACATGAGACCGGCCCCCGCCCTGATCGCAGGGTGGGGGCCACTGTCGTTGAGGCCAGGGGAGTTACTTCGCGGTCAGCTTGCAGTCACCGCTGACCGCCGCCGGTGCCGTAAACCCGCCCGACGGCCGGTTCACCACTCGCCTGTGATCAGGGACGCTGCCGCACTGACGGCACTCACTGACTGAATCCCCCACCCCTGCCCTGTTCCCAAGTCTGCTTATCCGGGACGTTTTCTCTGCCCGTGCAGCGATCCGTACGACCCTTGATGGTGCGGGAGGGCGGGGCGCGCCTCAGCAGAGGGGTTTGCATGTGCCGTAGCGGCATGTGGTCCAGTAGGTGGCGACCACGACATCGAGAGGTTCCCGCGCATGCCCCTTCCTGCGATTCCCCGCCGGGTCAAGATCGGGGATGCCGCCGCGTTCGCCGGGACCACACCCCGCGCCATCCGCCACTACCACGCCATCGGGCTCCTCGCCGAACCGGAACGCGGCAGCGACGACCGCCGCCGCTACGTATACGACGACATGATCCGCCTGCTGTGGATCCGCAAGATGGCTCAGGCGGGTATCTCCCTGGACGACATCCGGGCCGGCTTTGAGGGCGCCACCGGCATCGAGCAGTCCCTGGCCCGGCTGGAGGAGTCCCTCGTCTCCAAGGCGGCCGCCATCGAAGCCCAGCGGGCCGCCGTGCACCGCCTCCGCGAGGTGGGCAGCCCCCTGGGCCTGCTCTCACCGCTGGTCAGTGGCCGCCTGCATGATCTGACGCCCGGAGCCCTGCGCCCGGCCGATCTCGATGCCCTTCTGGTCACCAAACTCCTGCGCGCCCTGCTCGTCCTGACGGACCTCGAAGTCAACCGCTGACGGGCGATCTTCTCCGTAGACTCCCGCCCACGACCAGCACGAGCACCCCGGAACACGGTCACACCAGCCCTGCTGGCCAGCGGTTTTCAGGTTGGCGGAGGCTCACTGAAGAGCAGTCGCCGGTCGCTGACTCACCCGGTCGTACGGTCGCGGAGCGGGCGGCTGCCGAGCCGCTCGCCCCGGTCGTGGAGGCGGACATGTCCCAGGCACTACCGGCGGGCCGGCGCGCACTGGGCACCGGGGGTGCCAGCTCCCGGAACCACCCTTAGCGTCAGGGCTGTTGAGAAAAGCACGCTTGCCTCTTCAGCTCAGGGGGTTGGCCGTCGGGGAGGCGGGACTGCCCGCAGGAGCTCCCGCAGTGGGCGTGAGCCGGATGCCCATACGGCCAGCGTCTGGCGGTCCACCACGTGCAGTCGCTGCTGTGCGGCAAAGGCGACGGCCGGTGCGGTCACCCGCCCGTTCGTCACGATGACGGCGATGTCCGCGCCGTGGACCTGCCGGGCCGTGCCGTTGAGGACCTGCAGATCCGGCGTACCCACCGCCGTACCGCGGCCGCCGTTGCGGCGGTGCTTGCACTGGATCACCCAGCGCCGCCCGAGCGGGTCGGTGGCCCTCACGTCCGCCCCCAGATCACCACGGCCAGCGACGCGCTGGGCGTCCTGACAGCCGTCCCGGTACCTCAAGTCCCGTACCGCGTCCTCGAACCGGGAATAGTGCAGGGCATCCAGCTGCGACAGCCCACAGCGCAGGGCCTGCGCGCGCACCGCCTCCCACCGCGCCTGCTGCTGCCGGTGGGAGAACCAGCCGATGGTCGACCGGATCACGCTGCCGCGGGCCGGGCGGACCCGGGTGTGGTTCCCTACCCCCTACGGGGTGCGAGTCGCGGGTGAGTGGCCGGAGCTGCGGGGCCGGCGGCCACAGAAAACGGCATCCGACCCGACCGCCGTACGGCTACGGGCCGCTGCGGGCCAGCAGATTCCGCCCGCACCCACACCATCGAGCGACGACAGAAGCGATCAAAGACTCATGAACCGATCTCTAAGAGGGCGATTCGCTCCGGCCAGGCGTCTCAAGACGGTTGAAGCCGGCGAGGCGGGGCGAGATGGCGAAGGGGAAGGATTCACCGTCGGGGGTCTTGAGGGCCGCCACGATGTCGTGGTCCGGTGCACCGAATATCTCGAAGTGCTGCACGGTGCAGTGCTCCATGACCTCGCGGATGTACGGATCCGACAGCCGCCAGTGAGCGCGGATGGCATCGGAGTCGCGGTAGAGCTGGAAGCTGTGCGCCAGCATCCGCTCCTCGTCGATGAAGACCTCCACCATGAGCTGGGGGCCGTGCTCTTGAGCGAATGCCACCGCCTGAGCGATGGCGTGCCGGAAGCCATCGAGGTGGCCGTCGGTGATGCGCATGGTGTTGCGGAAGAGAATGGTGCTGCTGTTTGTGGTCTTCATACTCCGAGTGTTGTACCTAAACCACGGTTGAGGTCAAAGGTGCAGCTCAGACGGGGATGTCGGCGACGGTGCCGAGGTTGTCGATGAAGCCCTGGCAGGCCCCTTCGCGCTCTTCTCCGGCGTGGAGAACCGAACAGCACGTCTCACCCAAGCCCAATGATGAACCGGACATCAACTCGCAAACCGCCCTCTCGAAACCATCAGAGAGCCCCTTTGTCAAACGGATCTCATGGTCGGATTCTCCAGCGTGGCTTCGATCGATCCCGAGTGCCCTGGGGGAGAGCTTTGCAGAACTTCAGGCGCTGGCTAGTGTCCTGAGTCGGGAATTCTGTTCAGATATCCGGCGAGGCGTTCAAGGATCTCGTCCGCGGTCTTCGTCCAGACGAAGGGTTTCGGGTCTTCGTTCCAGGTCTTGATCCAGGTGCGGATGTCCTTCTCCAGGGCCTGGACGTTCTTGTGGACGCCTCGCCGTATCTGCTTGTCGGTGAGCAGGCCGAACCACCGCTCGACCTGGTTGAGCCAGGAGGAGCTGGTGGGGGTGAAGTGCACGTGGAAGCGGGGATGCGCGGCCAGCCATCGCTGAATGGCGGGGGTCTTGTGCGTCGAGGCGTTGTCGCAGATCAGGTGCACGTCCAGCCCGTCGGGCACCTCCTTGTCGATCCGGGTCAGGAACTTCTTGAACTCCACGGCGCGATGCCGGCGGTGGATCTGGCCGATCACCTCGCCGGTGGCGGTGTTCAGCGCGGCGAACAGAGTGGTGACGCCGCCGCGCACGTAGTCATGGGTGCGGCGCTCGGGCATGCCCGGCATCATCGGCAGCACAGGCGCCGACCGGTCCAGAGCCTGGATCTGCGTCTTTTCGTCGACACAGAGCACCAGCGCATGCTCGGGCGGAGCGAGATACAGCCCGACCACGTCACGAACCTTCTCGATGAACTGCGGATCCCTGGACAGCTTGAAGGTGTCCACCAGGTGTGGCTTGAGGCCGAAGGTTCGCCAGATCCGCGCGATGGCCGACTGAGACAGCCCCACCTCCTTGGCCATGGACCGCGTCGACCAGTGCGTGGCGTCCTTCGGCGTGGTCTCCAGCGTCTTGACGACCACTTCCTCGACCTGGCCGTCGGTGATCTTCCGCGGTCCACCCGGACGCGGTTCGTCAGTCAGGCCCTCCAGCCGGTCCCGGACGAACCGGGCCCGCCACCGGCTCACCGTGTGTGCCTCGACGCCCAGCCGGCCCGCAACATCCTTGTTCGAGGCGCCGGTTGCGCTCTCCAGCACAATCCGGCACCGCAGAGCCAGCGCCTGCGACGACGTCCGCCGTCTCGCCCAACGCGTCAGCGTCTCGCGCTCGTCATCGGTCAGTACCAGCTCGGCCTTCGGCCGTCCCATCCTCGCCACCCGGCCATCATGCCGAAGCAACAGAGACTTACGCAGCGAATTCCCGACTCAGGACACTAGGGAGTGTCTTCAAATGTCACGCCCACATCAGGAGCGATGCGAGGGTGACGGCTGCTTGGTAGGACTCGGCGGTCTTGTCGTAGCGGGTTGCGATGCCTCGCCACTGCTTCAAGCGGTTGAAGCAGCGTTCGACCACGTTGCGTCGCTTGTAGAGCTGTTTGTCGAAGGCCGGCGGGCGTCCGCCCCGGCTGCCGCGTCGGAGCCGGTTGCGGATCTGGTCGGCCCGCTCGGGGATGGTGTGGCTGATGCCGTGCTGTCGCAGCCAGGTGCGGATGGCCCGGGAGCTGTAGCCCTTGTCGCCCAGGACATGGGCAGGCCGTACGCGGGGCCGTCCCGGACCGATGCGGGGCACCCGTATCGCCTCCATCACGGCGGTGAACTGGGTGCAGTCGTTGGTGTTCCCGCCCGTGACCGTGAAGGCGAGCGGGCGGCCGAAGGCATCGCAGGCGAGATGAATCTTGCTGGTCAGACCGCCTCGGAGCGTCCGAGGCCGGGACAGCGGGCCCCCCTTTTCGGGCCCCGGCGGCGTGCTGGTGAGCACGGACGATGGTGGAGTCGACCGACACGAGCCAGTCGATGTCCCCGGCCGCGTCCGCCCTGGCCTGGGCGGCCCGGAGCATGCGCTCGAACGTGCCGTCCAGAGCCCACCGGCGAAAGCGGGTGTACAGCGTGGCCCACGGGCCGTACCGCTCCGGCACGTCCCGCCAGGCCGTTCCGGTGCGGAACTTCCACACGATCCCGTTGAGCACCTTGCGGTCGTCCAGCCGCTTCCGGCCTCGCAGTGACACCGGCAGCAGTGGCCGGACGAACTCCCACTCGGCATCGGACAGTTCATGGCGACGTATCACCCGACCATGATCCACTACTAAAGATCATTTGAAGACACCGCCTAGTGCTGTGACCGCGTAGGTCCGCCGGGTTGGGTCAGGTTGCGACCACCGCCTGATCGACGGCCGAGTCACTGCTCAAGGCAGTGACCCGGAACGTCAGCCCCTCCGGGCTGCTCAATCGCACAACACGACGACCGGTGTTCTCGGACCAGGTGACCGCGGCTTGGCCGTGATCGTGCGTGCGGGCGACGACGCGGTCGCGGTGGCGATCCCTTGCGAGACCCGAGATCCGAGGCCCGTCGGCAACGGGGCACGGCACGGACCTCGCCGAACTGAGGCTGTTCTGGGAGCGGATGGGGAAGCGGGCGCTGAACAGTCATCGCGGAAGATGACCGGGCCTTCTCGCAACTTACCGGGACTGCCCTTCCCGGAGGGGCCGTACGGCGTCGTCCTCAGCGGCCTCGGGGCCTGCCCGGCGCGCCCGTCACCGTTCTGCGCAGTGGGGTGCCGGCCAGTTCGGTGACGGTGTCGGCGCGGTCGCGGATGCCGTGCGTGCCGAAGGGGGTCACGGAGGCCAGTGCGTGTGCCGCGTCGCGCAGGCCCAGTTCGAGTGTGACGTCCTTGCCGTCGGCGATCCGGAATGGCACGGGCCCGGTCCGGGTCCACAGGGCCGGTACCGCCGCGTCGGCCGGTGCGCGGCGGACCCGGACCTCGTGCCACCGACCCGCCAGGCGCACCCGGGCCGTGTAGGTGAGCGCGCTGCCGTCCGCCTCCGCGCGACCGTCGGCCAGCAGCACCCGGCCGCCCCACGGGTCGTGGTCGATGTGTCCGACCAGCCGGGCTCCGGGTGACGGGGCGTCGTCGTCGGGCAGCGGCAGGTCGACGGCGGCCTCCAGCACGAGGTCGGCGCCGTCGAGTTCGCCGTGCAGGCGCTCCCGGTACCGCATGCCGCGCGGGGGAACCCGCATCGCCGTACAGCCGGAGTCCTTCGGCACGCCCTCCGGGTCGGCGCCGTCGAGGTAGTGCCAGGCGTCGCGGTAGCCCATCTCCATCAGGGTGTCGGCGGTGACGTGTCCTGCGAAGAACTCGGGGTCAAGTGGCAGCGGGTACTCCGGTTTGACCACGTGCAGCGTGAACGGCCGGGACGCGGTGGCCAGTTCGGCGAACAGCGCCCCGTTCGCGGACATCTCGATCATGTGGACGTACTGTTCCAGCGGTCCGTCGCCCCAGTACGGCGTGTTTCCGATGCACCAGGCCAGCCAGACCTCGTCGGCGCCGCGGCGCAGGGCCTCCCCCACATTGGCGTCCTGGACCCATACGGCGTCGGTCCAGATGTGCTCGTCGCGATGCAGCGGTGGCATGAACAGCGGCAGCGACATGCCCGCGGCCAGCAGTTCCGCGTCGACCTCGGTGTGCGGTACGGCGACGCAGGTCTTGGTGGCGAAGTCGACCAGGTTGAAGGTGCCGGGCAGCGGCGAGGAGCGGATGGCGTCCGGGTCGACGCCGAGCGCGGGGAAGACGCGGTGGATCAGCCCGTCCGCGTCGCCGAGGGCGGACAGTGCCCAGGGTCCGCGCAGGTAGTCCGACAGCGGCAGCGGCGAGTTGAAGTCACGGACGCGCAGGTCGGACCAGCGCCGGCCCATTTCCGCCGGGTCCTGGCCGGACAGCAGCATGCCGGTGGTGAGGATCCCGCCGGAGGTGCCGTCGACGTGGTCGAACTCCGTGCCGTACTCGTCGAGTGCCCGGACCACGCCGGTCTGCCAGGCCACCCGCATCCCGCCGCCCGCCAGGACCAACGACCGTTTCATCGCCGATCACCGCCTCACCGGATCCCGGGCCCTGCCGTATCGGCGTCCGCGGCGACGAGGGACTCCGCCGGGCGGGGCGGCCGACGCCACAGCAGCCAGCACAGCCCCGCCGTGGCCAGGTCGAACAGTGCCACGAGCAGTGCCAGGCCGGTGAACAGGCCCCGCGCCACCCCTGCCGTCACCAGGGCGAACGCGCCGAACTTCTGTAGCCCCACCCACAGCAGCGGGAAGGAGGGCGCCCCCGGGGACAGCAGCTGCTGGGTGAGCAGCCCGCCGATGACGATCATGAACATTCCGACGGTCGCGAAGAGATGCCGGCTCAGGGACGCGGAGCCGACCGCGTCAGTGGAGAGCAGCTCCAGCACGGGGCTGGGGGCCACCAGCTGGCACACCCCGGTCACCATCGTCACCGCGGCGATGGCCAGGAGGACCAGTCGGAGCGGGTCGCCGGTCACCCGGGCCGGGAGCGGGGTCATGAGAGGGCATCCCACAGATCCCCCTTGGCCGCGATGTACCAGACGATCGCCGCCCAGGTCACCGTGGCGAAGACGAACCGGATGTCGTTGAGCCGCATCCAGCGCACCAGCAACTGGGTGAGCCCGGCCTGGCCGTCGAACCGGCCGCCCTGGATCCGTTTGTTGACCGGGACGACGATCCCCTGCCCGAACCACGTGATCAGCGCGATACCGACCAGGCAGACGGCCGCCAGCACGACGTACCAGCTGCCCCACTCGCTCCACACCAGCACGATGCCGGAGATCAACATCAGCGGTACGACGACCGTGAAGAACCGGGTCGCCAGCGCCGTGGGCACGCCGAAGTGCACGTCGACGTTGTCCGGGGTCAGCGCACGCCAGGTGGGATACAGGAACAAACGCAGCACCCACATGGTGCCCATGTACATCGTGGCGCCGAAGAGGAAGTACAGCGCGTTCACCAGCAGCAAGGTGTTCATGGCCGGGCTCCCACGTCGATCCGCGGTGGTGCTGGCCACTCCTCCGACAGGCCCAGGCCGACGACGCTCTGGAGTGGTTCGCCGAACGTGCGCCCGGCCTCCTCACTGGTGAGGAACCAGCATTCGAAGTGGTCGTCGAGGATGCCCCGGGTCGATGGCAGGAAGCAGGTGAACAGCGGCTGTTCGGCGATCCCGAGGCCGTGCAGCGCGGCGGCTGCGGGGGCGTCGCCGAGGACGAGACGGGCGCGGGCCCGCCTGCCCAGGGCGATGTCGGCGGCGCCTTCGAAGTAGATGGACGACTTCATCAGCATCCCCCGGAAAGCGCAGTAGTTGACCGCGGCCACCCGCAGCGGTAGCCGCGTCTCGGGCGGGCGCTCGACCTCGATGAGCATGCCCAGCCGGCCGTCGTCCTCGTACTGGCTCGAGACGGCCCGGTCGCTCACCTGGAAGTCGAGGCTGGCCCGGTGTTTCGGCATGCCCCAGATGCCCTTGCCGCCCTTGACCGAGATCTCGCTGCTCACCGGAAGGTCCACGACGTACTGGCCGGTGCCGAAGCTGCCGCGCAGCAGCCCGGGCAGCAGGGGCGGGGCGGGCCGGGAGCCGTGGGTGCAGGCGATGGCCACGGAGAACTCGATGTAGCGGCCGATGTCGGTGCGGGCGTAGTCGACGACGGTGACGACGAGCAGACCGCGGCCGCCGGGGATCGCCAGCGGGTGCAGCTCACCGCCGGGCAGCAGCCGGGCAGCCGCCCCGCGGTCGACAGGGAACGCGGCCATCAGCGCGGGCGTGTCGGTGGAATCCACCGGCAGCACGAACGGGATGCCGTCGACGAGAGCGTGCCGTCCGGCAAGTCGTCGCTGCCGGCGCGGCACCGGTGACGGTGTCGCGGACAGGACCAGCCGGGCCAGGTCCAGTGCGGGATTCATCGCGCCAGCTCCTCCAGGATCAGCGGATAGGTGTCGGCCGCCGCGCGTCGGCCCAGGAAGACGTCCAGGTGGCCGTAGCCGGGCAGGAGGTGCAGGCTGTCGCGGCCGGGGCGGTGACGGTGCAGGAAGTCGAAGGTGCGGCGCTGGCTCTCGGCGAGGAAGCAGCGGTTGTCCTCGCCGGCGAACAGCGCGAAGCGGGCGTCGGTCTGCGGTGCCCGGTCGGTGAAGGACAGCGGCAGGCCCTCGACCTCGCCGGTGGCCACGAGATGGCCGGCCCGCACACAGGCGTCCATCTGCGCGAAGAAAGTCATGGGGACGTCGGCGAACTCCCCGCGGATCCAGTCGTGGGTGGCCTCGTCGAGGTTCGCGTGGGACCACAGGGCCGGCCGTCCGGAGCCGTAGGTGAAACTGACCATGCGGCAGACGCCGTTGCGACACTCCCGGTGGGTGGCGCGGACGAAACCGGCGACGCAGCGGGCGGCGAAGCCCTCGGGCCGGTCGCCCCAGGCCGGTGAGAGGTGCGGCAGGACGCGGCCGACGACCGGTGCCACCTTGCTGATCTTGAACCGGGACACGGCGGGCACGACGGGATGCAGCGAGACGGCGTTGCTGACCACGGTGTCGACCTGGGGCAGCAGCCCGGCCGCGGCGGCCATCACGAACGACGTCGAGCCCTGGCAGTGCACGACCGCCTTGAGCCGGTCCGCGCCGGTGGCGGCGAGGACGTGCTCGACGGCGGCCGGATGGTCGTGGGCGGCGGCCTGGTCGAGGGTCCAGGGCATCGGGTCCAGGTCGATGGAGGCCCGCCAGTTGAGCAGCCACACGTCCCAGCCGACGTCGATGAGGGCGTCGACGAAGGTCCTGGGCAGCGGCGGCCGGAAGAGTTCGGCCCGTACGCCCGCGCCGTGCACGACCAGCACCGGCCCACGGGTCGGCGGATGCCGGCCCTGCACATGGACGACGGTCAGCGGGCGGCCGTCGCGGGCGGTGAGGGGCCGCACCTCGGTGATGTGGTCACGGCGGGTCGTGGGGCGCGTGGGCGTGCGCCGGACGGAGCCGGAGCCGGTCCCGGTCCGGGGGCCGCTGCTGCCGTGGCCGCGCGGGTTCGGTTCGGGGCGTGCGGTCATGGCCTTTCGCCTCCCGGGCGATCACGACGGGGTCCTCGATCAGCCGTACGGTGAGGGGCTCGGCGGGCACCGCGCGTTTCCGGCCGCCCGGTGCGTCGGCCAGGTTCCACCGGCGGCAGATCCCGTCGAGTACCAGGGCGTGCAGGGTGAGGTCGCCGTTCGGCGCGATGTGCAGACGCAGGAAGCCCTTGTGGTCCTCGACGGCCTGACCGGACATCTGCCAGTCGGCGACGGCGCCGCCGCGTGCCGACAGCACCCACAGGGCGAAGGCCTGCGAGCCGGCCACCGCGCCCAGCACCGCGGCGACCGCGAGACAGACGAGCAGCACCCCCCAGCCGGGCCAGTGCGCGGGGAACGGCAGCGCGACGGTGACGGCGAGAGCCCCCAGCGCCACCACGGCCTGAAGAAGTACGGCATCGGCGACCCGGGGTCTGGCCGGGCGCGGGCGCCAGGTCCGGCGCAGGAGACCCCACAGCACCACCAGGACACCGCCGGTCACCGCGGTGAACCGGCCCAGGTCCGCGGCGCTCCCGTGCCGTACGGCGTCGACGGGCTGGAGCTGGTCCCGCGCCACCGCGAACAGGAAGCCGAGGACGACGAAGGCGGCGGTGTGCACGGCCGCGGTGAGCCGGCAGAAGCCGGGGTTGCGCCGGGGCAGCCAGTACGGGGACCACGGCGCCGTGATCCGGCGGGCGAGCCGACGGGACTCCCGGACCTCGGGGTACGTGCTCTCGTCGGCGCGCGTGAAGGTCACCGCGGGGTCGTCCTTCTCCCGCATCTGGGTCGCCGCCGGTGGCAGCGACAGGCTGCGGGGCAAGGTGTGGGTCGACGCCAGGTAGGCGCCGCCGAGACCGCACGTCACCATCTGCCGGCGCCGGGGATCCGGGGGGAGGTCTTGGCGCTCGGGCGGATCCGCGGGCAGGCGCTCGGCGTAGCGGGCGTAGTGGTGTTTGTCGCCGGTCAGCCACAGCCGGATCGACGCGCCGGTGGGCACCGGCTCGCCGGTGCGCGGGTCGGTGCGGGTGCGGACCACGGCGCGGTCGAACCAGTGCAGCGTGTCGAAGGCGCCGGCGTCGTCGGCACACGTGACCCAGGTGGGTTCGGCGCAGCAGACGATCACTCCGTCGCCCGGTCGCAGACGGGCCGACAGGTGGTTCTGGAAGTAGCGCAGCTGGGGGTCGTCCAGGTACGCGCCGAGCTGGCTGTCGAGGCCGACCAGCCACCACTTGCATGGCAGTCGTACGGCGAAGTAGCTGCGGGTCTGCCGGGTCTGCCAGCCGCCGACGGGCTGGCGCAGGGCGAAGGTGCGCAGGAACGCGGTGAGGCCGTCGTACCAGTCGTGGTTGCCCGGCAACGCCAGCATCAGCGGTGGAGCGCCCTCGGTGGCCGGCAGGGCCGAGGCGTAGGGGCCGGTCATGCTGTCGCGGTAGAGCTTCATCGAGGCCACCGGGTAGGTCTCGTCCCCGCCGAGCACGAGCAACGAGCCGCGCGGCAGCCGCTCACGGCGGACGGTGAGGCCGGGGGCGGCGAGGGACCGGGCCACCGACGCGGTGGCGTCGAATCCGTCACCGAGGTCGGCGACGTAGTCGATCCACATCTCGCGCGCGTTCGGGTCGTCGAGCGGGGCCCGCAGGGGCTCGGCCCTGAGCGTGCCCTGGATCTCCCGCTTGTCCGCGTACGCGGCGAACACGTCGGCCAGTGCGACCTTGACGCCGGTCCGTACGAGGGAGGCCGGGTCCAGCCAGCGCACCGGCTCGCACGGGGTGAAGCCGAGCTCCTTGGCGTGGGCGCGCAGGTGCTTGAGGTTCACGGCCTGTCCTTCGCGGGTACGGCGCGTGCCAGGCGTCCGCCGTAGACGGCCCACAGTTCGCCCAGGAACAGCTTGCCGAAGAGCTCCATCGCCCGCGCCGGGTGTGGGCCGGTGGTGCGGAAGGTGGTCAGCTGCTGGAGGAAGTCACCGATCCGGATGATGACGATCCCGGCGCCGATGACGGGCGCGGTGGCGTCGTCGTCGGGGTGGGTGTGCCCGGCGAGCAGGCGGACGTAGAGGGTGGAGGTGTCGGGCCAGACGTCGGCGCCGGGGTCGTCGTGGACGTCCTTGTGCCCGGTGAGGGTGAGCGGGGTGCCCTCCTGCGTGCGCAGGTGGAGCCGGTACAGCATGCGCCGTCGGCCCGCGTCGCCGTCCTGGGTGAAGAGGTTGAACCAGCCGTGCTCCACCTCCAGCCGCCCGCCGAGGACGTCGCAGTCGACGTGGCCGGCGGCGTCCGCCGCGTGCGCCGGCTCGGCGACGAAGCGGTCCACGTCGGCAGCGGTGATGGTGAGGCGGAAGCTCAGCCGCTGCCCGAGCGAGCGTCCGAGCGCGCGGCCCTCCTCGGGGTCGTCGACGTCGAGGGCGACATGGCCCTTCATCTCCTCGGTGAAGCTGAGGCTGGTCGGTGGCTCGACGGGCGGGGTGTGGGCGGTGTCCGCCGGGGCTCCGGTGAACCCGAACGGGGTACCGGTGGAGCCCGCCGGGGTGCCGGAGCGGCCGCGTCCAGGGTGGGTGCCCGGCGTCGCGGGGGCCGACGGGGCGGCTTCGGCCGGTGTGCGCGGCGCGGTCCCGCCGACCGCCGGCCCCTCGTCTGCCGTACGTCCCGCCGTGGCCCGGCCGGCCGCGTGCGGCGCCCGACCGGCCGTACGCGACGCCGGTTTCCCTTCCAGGATCCGGTCGCAGGCCCGGTCCGCGACGGCGGCGATCGTCAGGGAGGGGTTCGCGCCCACCGCGCCCGGCAGCAGCGCCCCGTCCAGCACATGCAGGCCCGGGAACCCGAAGACCTCGCCGATGTCGTCGCACACGCCCTCCCCGGGATGACGGCCCATGGGGGCGCCGCCGAGCGGGTGCACGGTGATCACGCGGTTGCCCCACCACCACAGCGGGTTGTCGAGGAAGTCGCCGCCCAGCGCCCCCGCGATGTCCCGCATGGTCGAGCGGACCCGCTCGAAGTACGCGCGTGAGGTGAGCGTCGTCCAGTCGACGTCGAGGTGGCCGCGGCGCAGCCGCATCCGGCCGTCCGGCACGTCCCGCCCCATGCCCAGCAGGGGCAGGGAGGTCGAGGAGAACACGGCGGGTCCGAGCAGCAGCGCCAGCTGCCCGCCGACGCGGCTCGCCGGATCCACCCCGAGCCGGGCCAGCAGCCGGTGCAGTCCGAACCCGAGAAGGCGGCGGGCGCCGCCCGGCAGTCGGGAGGACTCGGCGAGCCACGCCATGAAGTCCGGGTAGCCGGCGTCCTCGATGTAGAAGCCGCGCCCCGACGAGCCGTCCTCGTCGAGTGTGTCGCCGCCGCGCACGGCGCTCGTGATGACAGGTCCCCTGCTGGCGTCCAGCCTCAAGGGACGGCTCCCGTCGGCGCCCGCCATGGCGCGCAGCACCAGCCCGAGCAGGTCACCGTTGCCGCAGAACCGGGTGCCCAGCGCGCTGCTGAGGCCGGGCAGTGCCGCCCGGTTGCGCAGCAGCAGATAGGTCGAGCCGAAGGTGCCGGCCGCCAGCACCAGGCGACGGCAGCCGATGCGGTGCAGGGGCAGCCGGTCGGTGGCCGTACGGCGGCCTTCCCGGGCCGGGTCGTGCACGACGTACGAGACGTCGTAGCCGCCGCCGGGACGGGGCGTGAAACCTCGTACCTCGCAGCGGGTGCGGATGTCGGCGCCGTGGTGCCGGGCGGCCGACAGGTAGGTGTGGTCGAGGGTGTTCTTGGCGCCGTAGTTGCAGCCGACGTCGCACTCGCCGCACAGCCGGCAGGTGCTGCGGGGCAGGCCGTGCAGATTGCCGTAGTCCGGGTCGGTGATCTGCGCGCCCGGCACGGGCGGCGCACCGGGCCGGGGCGCGAAGGAGACGGCGAGGGGCGGCCGGAACACCGGCAGGTCGAGCCGGCGGGCCGCCTGGTGCAGGGCGAGTGTCTTCGGGGTGTTCTGGTACGGGTAGGTCGTGGCGCCGAGCATGCACTCCACCCGGTCGTAGTGCGGGTCGAGGTCGGCGCGTCCGACCGGCCAGTTCTCGTAACCGCCGCCGGGCAGCGGCGACTCGTTCACGAACCACCGTTCGTCCTTGCGTAGCAGGACGTTGGCATAGATGAGGGATCCGCCGCCCAGGCCGCTGGAGACGACGCCTTCCAGACCGCGGAAGGACCAGATGTCGAACAGTCCGTGCAGGCCGTTGCTCGGGTCCCAGAAGTTGCGGGCCATGTCGGCGGGGCTGCGGGGGAAGCCGCCCGGCGGGTACGGCTTGCCCCGCTCCAGCACCACCACCGACCGGCCGGCTTCGGCGAGGCGGTACGCGGTGACCGCCCCGCCGAAGCCCGAGCCGACGACCACGGTGTCGACGAGGGCTGTGTCCTGGCTGTCGTGCGACGCGTCGGCCATGGGTGCTCCCTGCCCCGGCCCCCCACAACGTGCTCAGGCTCCCCACAACATACTCACACCGGGAGCAGACGCCAGCAAACGGAAAATTCTTACCGTATTGGTTTCAACTTCCTGTACCGATTCCCCACTTCGGGTGTTGGTCACGTCTGGTCCAGCTCCTCCAGCGGCACCCGGTGGAACACGATCGTCTCGTACGTCCCCGTCACCCGTCTCGTACAGGATCCCGACCGTGTGCCGGCCGATCCCCACCACATTCACGACGGCCGCCCGTACGTCGCCCGCGACCTCTCCGCTGTTTCTTCCTGAACCCCGACACCCGTTCTCGGTCCGGGACTTCGACCGGCGGTGCATTGGCCCCCTGGAGGTGGGCCGACAGCGTGATGCGGCACCCGGCGAACAGGTGGGCTGCGTACGGGGCCAGCGATCCCGCCCCTCATCACTCGCAACGGATCACACAGGACCGCCCTCCAGCGGCGACTGTGCCAGCCCTCCTTCCACCCAGCCGGTTCCCCGCCTACGCGTCCATCATGACCGCCAAGGCCCGAGCCATCGCAGACAGCTGGCATCTGCGCCAAGTCCTCGACGGTCTACCCGAAATGACCGCGCTGACCTGCCGCACCGCGATCGGGACGATGTTCTCCACCGCGCTGCCCGAGGCACGCTGAGCACGGGGTGCCCGGCCTCCACCCCGGCCGGGCACGCTGCCGTCCAGGGCCGGTTGTCGGTGGCGGCTGGAACGCTGGACCGCATGAACAGCGACGATGAGCGACTGCTGCGCGGCCGCGGGTACGGCCACGATTACGACGCCCCCGACCCGGGACCGCTGCCGTGGCAGACCTGCGCCGCGCTGATAGGCGGGCCGCTGGACGGACTGCTGCTCGACATCACGGGATGGCGGCCGGAGGAAGTCGACGACGGCGCCGCCCTGTCCGCCGAGCTCGGGCAGTTCCCCGTCGGCCGCGCCCTGTTGGACCCGCACCCCGGCGAGCCGCGCACGGCCGGCCCGGGTGTGATGTGCCGCTTCTGTTACTCCGGCGACAGCCCGTGACCGCCGCTGCGGGCTCGCCGGGCGGGCTTGCCGGCGGCACGCTGGGAGGCATGAGCAGCGCGCCGATCGTCGTGCACCCGCCCTCTCGCACGCCCGGCCGGCTAGTCACCGCGCACTCCCAGGGCCGGACGAGATCCTCGGCACCGCCTACAGCGATCACGATCTGGTGGTGTTCTCGAGGGCGCGGGCATCGAGGATCCCGACAGCTTCCCGGACGACGACCGGTGGATCGAGTGGCGCGGTGGCCGCGCACAACAGTGGAGTGCTGTCCGAGGTCTTCCGCACCGACTTGCGGCCGCATGCGGGGCGTGGTCGGCCTGGCGGGCACAGCCCAACCATGAGCCCGACCATGGCAGGTCAGCGCCCGGTTGGCCGACCGATGAACAGTTCGACGTCGCCGGGGGAGAGGTCCAGGCGTGTTCGGTGGCAGCGCGCGGCGTGGCGCCAACGGCCGGTGGCGTCCCGTGCGACGTCGACGCCAGCCTCCACCAGCTCGGGCCGCACGAGGGTCACGGCCAAGGTCTCCTTGTGCCCCACCCGGCGGAGAACCCCCAGCCCCTCCACGGATGTTCACGGCCGGCCGGGGCGAGCAGGCCGGCAAAGCCAAGCCCCGCCACGGATCCACGGCCATCATCACGTGTGCGCATCAGTTCCACTACTGCCGCCTGGCTTTGTTCACGAGAACCGGCTCTGGTCCTGGTTTATGGATAGCTCAGCAGTGGCTCAAGGAATCTGATCTGGTGTCTTGCGTGGTGGACATGTCCGTGACGGGTTCCCGCCCCACGGAATCTGGTTCTGATGTTGTCTGCCCTGGCGCAGAGCCCGGCTGTCGCGCTGTGTGAGGCAGTGGGGGTGCGGGGCCCCGGATTTAAGGAGGCCCGCAGGCGCACAGTGCTCGACCACTCCAACGACACCGCCCGGCAGCAAGTCGGCCCCGGTCCTCGTGACGCTGGCGAAGGCCGTGTGACGACCCGGCGGATACACTGCTCCCACAACCGTGAGGCTGCCCGGATCGGAGGCCGCATGCCGAGCTCGTCCTCGTCCGTGACGCTTGGCTCGGGGATCAACCTGGGCAACGCCCTGGACGCCGCCGACGGTGACGAGCACGCGCTTCGGCTGCAGTGGCGGTATTTCGACGAGATCAAGGCCGCCGGGTTCGACACGGTCCGGTTGCCGGTGGCGTGGTCGGCGCACGCCGAACAGACCGCTCCATACACTGTCGAACAGGACTTCTTCCAACGTGTCGACCGGGCGGTAGACCAGGCACTGGCACGGGATCTGAACGTCGTGCTCAACGTGCACCACTATCACGAGCTCAACCACGCGCCCGACGCGCAGACGGAGCGGTTTCTGGCGTTGTGGCGGCAGATCGCCCCGCGCTACGGCGATCGTCCAGATCGTCTCCACTTCGAGTTGCTCAACGAGCCCCGCGCCGCCATGACCGCGCAGCGGTGGAACGCCCTGCTGCGCCACGCCCTGGCCGCCGTACGGGAATCGAGCCCAGAACGCACCGTGCTCATCGGGCCGGCGGAGATGAACGACATCAGCGCTCTTTCGAAGCTCGAACTGCCCGATGACGACCATTTGGTGGCCACGGTGCACTACTACGCCCCGTTCGAGTTCACCCACCAGGGCGCGCCCTGGGTCAAGAACTCAGACCCGTGGCTCGGCACGACCTGGGGTGGCGAAGCCGACCGGAAGACCGTGAGCGAGGACCTTGCCGTGGCCGCGGCCTGGACGGAGGCTCACGCGGTCCCGCTGTTCATCGGCGAGTTCGGCGCATACGAGCGGGCGGACATGGACTCCCGTGTCCGCTGGACCGCCTGGGTACGGGAGGAAGCCGAGCGTCTGAGGATCGGCTGGGCGTATTGGGAGTTCGGCACCGACTTCGGTGCGTACGCCCGCGAGACCGATACCTGGCGAGAGCCCCTGCGGCAAGCCTTGATCCCCGAGTAGCGATCACGGCCCAAGACGGCCCCGGTGGTCGCACGCAAGATCCAGCCGACAGCGCCCTGGCTTCGCTGTGCCGACGCGTCGGTGACGAGGGTGTGCAGGCCGGCGCGGATTCGGTCGGTGTTCATGTGTTGCCCGCCACGGAGGTAGTCGATGACGTCGGCGCGCATGGCGGTGAACACCGCGTGAGCCAGGTATCAGGCATCGGCCGCCGGATGTGCGCCGTGCAGGCGTCGGGTCGTGACGGGCCAGGTTGATCGGGCCGGCCTCGGCGTGTCCTGTTCCTGCGGAGGCCAGGACGTGAGTCACGTCGCGGTGATGAGGTACTGGGATGCCACGCGGGTGCGGAACGGACTGCGTTGCCGCCAGGTCCGAATGCCAACGACTACCGGGGTGGTCCGCTGTCGTGCGCGCTCTGATCGGCCACCGACGCGGCGAGCATGACCACCGC
Organism: Streptomyces sp. ALI-76-A; assembly: GCF_030287445.1. GTDB lineage: Bacteria > Actinomycetota > Actinomycetes > Streptomycetales > Streptomycetaceae > Streptomyces. Next base: position 884,347 of record NZ_JASVWB010000004.1, read on the forward strand.
GTCGTCGACCGCGCCGTCGGCGAGGTTGCCGTAACCCAGGACGAGGCAGTCGGCCGGTTCCCGGTGGTCCACTCGGTAGGTCCCCAGGTCGACCAGCCGAAGCCCGCGGGCGGCCGCGGCCGTGACGACGTCGGCCGCGTCGACGCCATGCCCGAGGTGGGCCACCATGTGCAGACCGGCGGCCGACCCGGTGACCCGGCACGTCGGCAGCCGGGTGCGCAGCGCGTCGAGCAGGGCGGCCCGCCGGGCCCGGTAGCGCTGTCGCACCGACCGTAGGTGCCGGTCATAGCCACCGGTCCGGACCAGGCGGGCGAACGCCAGTTGGTCCAGCACCGGCGGACCGGACCGGAAGGTGCCGCTCGCCTGTAGCACCCGGCGCCATCGTGGCGGCGCGACCACCCAACCGATGCCGAGGGCCGGTGACAGCGTCTTGCTGACCGAACCGAGCAGCACCACTCGCTGCGGGCACATCCCCTGGACCGCGCCCAGCGGGCGGTGGTCGTAGCGGAATTCGGCGTCGTAGTCGTCCTCCAGCACCACCCCGTCGATCCGCCGCACCCACTCCACGAGCGCGGCGCGCCGCTCCGCGCTGAGCGTGACGCCGGTCGGAAACTGGTGGGCCGGCGTGGTGAGCACCACCCGGACCGTCGGATCGCGATCCAACTCGGCCACCCGCAGGCCCTGCTCGTCCACCGGGACCGGCACGACGGTCAGCCCGGCCTCGCGGGCCACGTGGTGCAGCCGCGTCCAACCAGGATCCTCGACGGCCACGCGGGTGATCCCCTCCGCCCGCAAGGCCCGGAACAGGCGGGCGGCGCCGTCGGTGACGCCCGTGGAGACCACGATGTCGTCGGTGTCCACCACGACGCCCCGGGAGCGGTGCAGGTGGTCGGTCAGGACCCGGCGAAGCTCGGGGTGCCCGCCCGGCGGGGGGAAACCCAGGTCGGGCAACGGCGCCCGGCGTGCCTGGTCGCGGACCGCCTCGCCCCACCGGGCGCGCGGGAAGGCCCGCAGGTCCGGCAGGCCCGGGGTCAGATCGAACCGGGTCTGTGGTGCTGGCGGTCGGTCGGCGTCCGACGGCGTGGGCACTGTGTCGGGAGTCCAGCGCACCCTGGTGGCCGACCCGACCCGCGCGTCCAGGTACCCCTCAGCGACCAGCTGCGTGTACGCCTGCGTGACGACCCAGCGGGAACAGCCCAGGTCGGCGGCCAGAGTGCGGCTCGGAGGCAGCGCACTGCCCGCGGGCAGCCGCCCAGAGCGGACCGCCATCCGCAGCGCGCGGGTCAGCCGCTCGTGCTTCGCGCCCGTCCCTGGGAGGTCGAGCAGCACGCTCCACGCGAGATTGGTTCGGGATTCCTCCATGTGAGTGGATCGTAATACCGAGCCGATCGCCGTTAGCGTCATCCGCGATCACACAGGAGGTTCACGTGGAACAGCGGATCTTGTCCGACGGCGGGTCGGGGCTCGGCGTGAGTGCGCTGTGCCTGGGCACCATGCACTTCGGCACGACGGTCGACGAACGGCGGGCGTTCGCCATCCTCGACCGGTTCACCGACCTCGGCGGCACGTTCATCGACACCGCCAACACCTACGCGTTCTGGGTGCCTGGGGGTACCGGTGCGGAGAGCGAGGAGCTGTTGGGCCGGTGGCTGGCGTCCCGGCGTATGGGCGGTCGGCGTTCGCCTGTTGAGTTCGGCGGGGCCTTGGTTCGCGTCTTGTGGTGTGCGGGGCGGCTGTATGCCTCGCCGGCGGCGAGGACGCGTCCCACGTCGTGCCGAGTGGCTGGGCGTCGGTTCGTCGAGCCGAGCGGTCGACCGGGGCCGGTCCGGGACCGTTTCGGTGCACCGGCCGGGGAGCCGGTCTTCACACGCAGGTCTCTGAACCCCCTGCGGACCCGGGCGGGCACGGCGAGTCCCCGCGATCGTCGAACGGAGCCGGGACACCCCGGCCCCCGCCCGTACCCTCGTGGGCGGCTACCCGGGAGAGACCACCGACCTCCGCGCCACGCTCCTCGACCGGCTGCCGCTCGCCGTCGGGCTCGTCCTCGGGTCGACGTACGTGATCCTCTTCCTGATGACCGGCAGCGTGCTGCTGCCCGCGAAGGCGACCGTGCTCGACCTGCTGAGCCTGTCCGTGATGTTCGGCTGCCTGGCGTGGGTCTTCCAGGACGGACACCTCTCCGGGCCCCGGCTTTCACCCCGACCGGCTCTATCGAGCCCAGCGTCCCGGTGCTGATGTTCTGCGTCGCGTACGGACTGTCGATGGACTACGAGGTCTTCGTGCTGGCCCACATCAAGGAGGAGCACGACCGCTTCGGCGACACCGAGCGCGCGGTCGGCGAGGGCGTCCGCCGCACCGCCCCCCTCATTGTCGCCCGTGCCGGGGGCGAGGTCGGCGAACTCCGCCGGATCGGCAGGCCGGTTACGCCACTTCCGGGTCGGTGCAGGCCGGGAACGCCGTGGTCACCAGTCGGTGCGATCCTTGGCCCTTGGAGAGACACCAAGTCATCAAGGAGAGTACGGCGTTGCACGCCACCGGCTTGAGGACATCGGCCCGGCTGAGGACTCGACGTACTTGGGGCTGAACAGCGGCTGAAGCCGGCTGCGCTCAGGGCGCGGAGGTGTCCGCGCCCGGGTCCACTCCGGTGACAACGGCAGGACGGCCGCGCCGACCGTTCGTCGATCACCGACCGGGTGGCTGTGCTGAGGGCTACAACCCTTGTGCGGGGTGAGGAGTCTTGGGGGTGAGGGTGCAGCCTGACCTGGGGGTCTCCGCGTGTTGTATATGAGTTCGTCCGCCCGTTGGGCCATTCCGTTGATGGCGGGTCTCCTCGCGTTGGGCACGGTCCCGGCGGGACTGGTGGACGGCGCGCAGGCCTTGACCCGGGTCCCTGTCCGGGACGACTTCAACGGTGACGGGTACGCCGACCTCGTCATCGGTGCCCCGGGGGCCACCGTCGGCGGGCAGAGCAAGGCGGGATACGTGGCGGTGACGTACGGCGGACCGCACGGGCTGTCCAGCAGCCGACGGACCGTCATCAGCCGCAGCGCCAACGGCATTCCGGGCAGCCCGGTCAAGGGTCAGGGCTTCGGCACTCAGGTCTCCAAGGGTGACCTGAACGGGGACGGGTACGCGGATCTGGTCGGGGTCGCGACCCGGACGGGTGACGCGGTGGCCGTGTGGGGCGGGCCGCGGGGCCTGTCCGGCGGTGGGGTGTCCCTCCCCGCCTCCCGCACGGTGACCGGCGACTTCGACGGCGACGGTCGCCTCGACCTCGTCCTGTTCCGCACCGGTGACTCGCCGGGTGACGACCCGCTCGGCACCACCGCCGTGGTGTGGACCGGACCGGTCGGCCGCACCGGCACGCCGGCCCGCGCGGGCGCCCTGGCTCCCGGCCGTCTCCCGTACCTCGACGTCAAGGACGGCACCACCGGGGACGTGAACGGAGACGGCCGCGACGAGCTCGCGCTCGGCGTCTACTGCGGGGACGGCAGCTACTGCACGGACTTCTACACCGGGTCCGCCGCGGGCCTGACACACCGACGCGACACCCTCCCCAACGGGGACGGCGGCGTCGCCCTGGGGGACTTCGACGGCGACGGCCACGACGACGTGGCTGTCGGCTCGGCCACCGACTCGACGGTCACCGTCGCCTACGGCTCGGCCTCCGGGGTGGGTCCCCGCGGCGCGTGGAAGTCGTACACCCAGAACACCCCGGGTGTGCCCGGGGCGAAGGAGGACAACGACCGCTTCGGCGCGGCTCTGTCCGCCGGCGACATCACCGGCGACGGCATCGACGACCTCGCGGTCGGCGTCCCCGGCAAGGAACTCGGCTACGACGACGGCGCGGGCACCGTCGTCACACTGCCCGGCAACCGTGCCGGGCTGACGGGTCGGGGCGCTCGGGTCTTCACCCAGGACACGGCCGGCGTCCCGGGCGCGTCCGAGCCGGGCGACGTCTTCGGCGCGCAGGTCGCACTCCTCGACATCAACGGCAACCGGTACGCCGACCTGGCCGCGGCGGCTCCGGGCGAGGACGCCGGGAACGGGGCGGTCTGGATACTGCGAGGCCGGCCGACGGGCATCGTGACCGATGCCGCCACCGCCATCGGCCCGAAAGCGATCGGCGCGCCCTACGCCAAGGCGGCGTTCGGCCGACAGCTGAGGTGACCGCGGCCGGATCACCGATCAGGTCCCCGCACGCCGCTCCGACAGACGGCCACTTTGCGTCACCCGGACCAGTCCTACGGCGACGGCCGGGCGGGAGCTCGTTCGCGGTCATGGTGATGCTCAAAGGGAGGCAGACACCAGCACAGCCACGCGACGAACGACATTGGTCCGCCGACCACGCCGCCCCGTGGCCCCACCGGCCGTCCCGAGCCGACGCGCGCCGTCGGCGCCGGGACGACCGCTCACCCTTCCGACCCCGACCCGACCTGGCGCGGGGGCGCAACTGGAGGGCCCGTTCGGTCGTCTCCCAGGGGCAGGCCGGACGAGCGTGCCCTTCACGGCGAGCATGCATTCCCGTTCCCGTCACGGTTGAACGCCTTGTGGACCGGCAGGCCACCAGAGGGAGGACCTCGGTGTTCACCGCAGTCGTCGCAGTACTCGGCACCCTCGCCGGCTCGCTTCTGACCGAGGTCCTCCAGTGCTACAGCCTGCGGGCCGCCCGTCGTGGCGAGGCCGCGTCTGCCTGCCGCACCGAGGGGTTGAGATTCCGCCTCTCATGACGCCTGTCGGGCTCATGACCGGTCACCCGTCAGCACCTGCACGTGAGGCAGTGAGCCTGCTGTGTCCCAGCCTGCCACGAAGAACTGGACACCTTCCGTCAGCTCCACGCTGACGGGCACGGAAGACCGCACGCCACCTTCGCAGGAGCGCTCCCGCGCTGACCACCGCGACGTGGCTTCATGTCCAACGGACGCGAGATCAGGCCCGCCGCTGCCGGCAGGCCTTCACGGACTCGATACAGACCCACACGCCCATGGTGAGAACGCCGACCAGTACGAGCAAGCCGACAAGGAAAGGGACGATCATGCCGCCAGCATGACAGACGATCACCCCTCGACCTCCAGTGCCCCTACTCCCAGACTGCGGCCGGGCGGGGCCGGGCGGGGCCGGGCGGGGCCGGGCCGGGCCGCGGTCAGGTCGCGGTCAGGTCGCCGCGGTGGGTGGTCAGCCGCCCAGGCCCAGGATGCCGACCCTCAGATCGTTGAGGTTGTCGCATTGCAGCAGGTTGGCATTGGAGGGGAGGCCGACCAGGGCCGGGCCGGCGGAGGCAGCTGACTGTGCGGTGTGGCAGGCGTCGGGCATGCCGGCGCCGCCGCGTTGGTTGAGGGGGCTGCGGGTGGGGAGGCCGGCTTGCTTCGCTGCGGCCCGTTCCAGAAGCAATACCGACGTATGGGTGAGGAGGGACGGCCGCCTGGCAGACCCGGACAGCCGCCCCTTCGCTGAGCTGTGCGTGCCCGCTGTCCGTGGTGTCAGGCGAGGACGTCGCTGGAGTCGTCGGCCAGGGCGATACGAACGGTGAAGCCGCCGGTTCGAGCGCCTACGGATACCACGGGACGCTCCACCTGACTCGCCGCTCCAGGTTGTCGACGGGCCGCCATACGGGCTGCGGGGCCGTCTTGGAGCAGGTCGGTTCAACGGTGTGGCGAGGACGGGTGCCTCGTGCCGGAATCCGGACGGCGCCATGCCACGGGCGGTTGCGTGCAGGGCTTGGATGCGGGTGTCGATGCCGGCCGGGCCTGTGCCGTCCAGGACGAACAGTAACCGGGGAAAGAGTGGGGAGTGCCGGCGCCATTCTTCCTGCGGCGGCTCCTGGCCGAAGGCGGGTCGGCGTCGCCCTGGGGGAGGGGTGGGGAGGTAGGTGTGGAGGCGGGCGTAGGCGCCGATTTTGGCGGCGAGGCGTTCGGGGCCCATGGTGGCCCGGTCGACCTCGACGAGCAGGTCGACGAGGACTGGGTGAGCGATATCAGCCTCGGTGTACACGGTCCGGGCGTGGTCCGGCCGGGGCCTGGGGCGAGCCCGACCGGACCTGCCTCTGACCCCATGCCTTGCCGCCGACGGGAGTCGCCTCAAGCCTCCTCCAGGGCGTCGCCGAACTCGAGCAGTAGTCGGCCATGGTGGCTGTGAGCCAGTTGGTGTCCGACTGCCAGCACCAACGCGACCGGCCATTTGACGATCTCCAGGGTGACCAGTACGCCCAGGCCCGCGAGGAAAGCGAGCTGGTCGGGCGGGGGCAGTTGGAGGCGTACGCCGAAAAACATCCAGATCCACGGCGGTCTGCGCAAGCCTATGCTCGGCTGCCACACGGGCATTCTGCGTGTCGTCCACGTCCGAAGCATCGGGCTGAGCAAGGCGGACGTCCTTCGTGCACTTCGTCTGTCATCGACCCACTTCCCACGTGTAGTCGAACCAGATCCGATGCGTTCCATCAGCCTCGACGGCCATTCCTCCAGCACCGGAGATCCCGGTCAGCTCTCCCGTACCGCTCGTTGGCACGATGGTGAAGAACTCCGCTGTGCGATCACTGCCGAAGGTCGTCGCCGAGTGCACGAAGTTGAAGGCGCCGGCCTGGCCACACAGCGAGCCTTCGAACGACTCCATGGCCACATAGGTGCCCACGCCGGTCGTCTGGTCGAACGCCGCGGTGAACAGGGTCGCCGAGCGACCGGCAACCTCACCCTCGAAGTGCTTCTCCATCGTTGCGACACCCACCGGAAGCCCAGTGGACACAGCCGGTTCCGGCTTCAGTTCGGTCGGGACGAAGGCTTTGACAGTGAACGTTCCTGTAGCTCTCATGGAACGACCGTATCGGTGCGGTCTGACACCGCACTCCCTCTGGGATCCTCGCGCAATGCACGCCACAGCGTCCCGGCGAAGCTGGGCCCGGACTGCGCGAGCCGATTGGGTCTCCGGCGGGTCGTTGCCTGACCCGGTCGGCGACTCCGCTGCCGTACGGTTGCGGGCCGCTGCTCAGCTGCGCGCCCGGCTGTAGAGGCACAGGGGGCACGGAACCTGCTTCTCGAAAGTCAGCAGCGCTGTGACCTGCTGTGGCCGGGATTGTGGTGGGGGTCCTGGCGGCCGTGGCCGGGTCTGCGGAACGCTCCCTGCGCAGGAGCGGTCGGGCGCCTACGAGTGCCGTGGGGTGGCCCAGTCGACTCTCTGGTCCGGGTCGTGGACGGGGCGCCATACGGGCGCTGCGGGCCCGCTGTGGAGGAGGTCGGCCAGCGGCGCGGCGAGGACGGTGACGTCCCGCTGGAAGCCGACCCGCGTCGCTTTCGACGTCTGTTGGGTTCAGTCGGCCCCGCCGCCGCAGGACCGTCGCCGGTGGGGGTCACGCCGGGCCCGGCAGGTCCATGAGCGCGAGTGTGGCCGGGTCGACCACGGCGGTGATCTCGGTGATGCGGCCGTCGGCGACAGTGAAGGCCAGGAGAGAAAGCGGGGTGCCGGCCTCACTCCAGGCGATGACGCCGGGGCGGCCGTTGACAGTCGCCGCATGTCCTCGTGCCGCACTGCCGGCCACCCGCGCGCGGGTGGCGACTTCGGTGGCACCGAGCGTGACGAACGTGCCGTTCGGGGAGTGGACGGTGAACTTCACTTCGGGGTGGAGAACCCGCAGCAGCTGCTCGAACCGGCCGTCGCGGGCCGCAGTCAGGAAGGCTTGGACCACCGTCGAATAGGTTGTCCCGGAAGGTGAAGGCCGCCCCAGTGTCCGGCGAACGCCATCCGTACGATCAAGTTCGACGACTCGTTCGACTGTGACAGCGAGGGGCGTAATGCCGGAGATCGTTCAATGGCTCATGGACTGGCATGCCGCACAAGAACACGAACTCCGCTCTCGCGGGATCAGCACCACGGTGAATCAGCCAGCCCCTGGGGCAACGACCAGAGGGCGTCCGAAGGCAGCGGCCGTGAGCCTCACTCTGGAGTCAGACGAGCGTCTGGGGAAGCTGTTCGTCTGGGAATCGGGAAGCGCCTCACTGCTCTTCATCGACTCCCAGACCGAGTACACCTGGCAAGACCAGCAGGTGATCACCTCGGAGGACGTCATGCCCCGGATCCTGGCTCCGCTCATGCAACTTGTCGAGGGAACTGCTGTACAGGGTTGAAGAACAAGCTCAGTGCCTGTGGCAGGACTCATGATCTGTAACGCTGCGTTGCGGTAAGACGCCGTTTCCTGGGCTGAGCGGGGAGCGAAGAGCTGATATCTGCTGCCGCTTGGTGTCTCGGCCAGGGAACCGGTCATGATGTCTCACATGAATGTCAACGATTCCTGGCAGTGCATCGAGCGCTGGTTGCACGAGAACGCTTCCGCGAGTTATGCCTCGTTGCCACATCCGGCGCACGAACTCACTGTTGAGGCAGCAGAGGATTCATGCGGGCTCGTCTTTCCCAGAGACCTGGTGATCTCGTTACGTCGGCATGACGGCTCGGGAGCCTTCGTCCTGCCGGGCAACTATGTGCTGTTCACTGTGAACGAGATCGTGACAATGTATGCCGAGTGTTGTGCGGCGGAGCCGGGTGTTCCAGAGGAATCACGCTACTGGCGTTCGGTTTGGCTGCCCATTGCAGGCAACGGCGCTGGTAACTATCTATTCCTTGACATGACCCAAGGGCTGGGTCGAGGACGTGTTGGCACACACTGGCACGGTGACGGTGGCGAGCTGGGCTCCGAGCCCTACTTCGCCTCGCTCTCGGCCTTGCTGGATGAAGCAGCGAGGGGACTCTCCGACGGTGCCGCAGAGGACTGGATCACCTACCTTCCCAAGGTGGACGACGACAATTTTCTGGTCTGGGAGGATCCAGATGCTCAGATGGATGAAACCGTCGTGACGTGGAACATGAGCGACTTCCAGCGCAGACCCGACGGTCTGTGACGGCAATCGGTCCCATGTGTACAGTTTCGCCCGGCCGGGAGTTCTGCGGCGTGGGATATGGAGGTGAAGCGTTCGGTGCGCAGGCGAGTGGCCTCGCGCGGGGCGCCGTCCTCATCCACGCGCTGGCGGGGCCGATGGGACCTGCTGTGGCGAGGTGGATTACGGTCGTTCATAGTGTGTGGGGCCTGACCACGTTCCAGTATGAGCGTTGTAGATTTTCTGTTCACCATGCAGAAGAACTCGGAGAGCCTCGGCGAACTGCTGCGGTTGATACGGCGGCCGTCGCCCCCGCGCGAGGTATTGGCCTGGCTCGAGCACCGGATCGACGTGGATGCCGCGTGGGTGGGGCGCGGGTTGGCGGTGCAGGCCGCAACGGCCCCGCGAACATGAGTGAACGACCTCTCTGGCAGAACCTTCCGGCCGGCGGCCGGACCATCAGGTAGGACGTTAGAAGCAGCCGCGCTCGCTGTACCACGGTGCACGCTGACCACATTCGTCCGTCAGCTGTGCACGATGCCCAAGTGCCGGGGACTGCCGGTGGGACGTCGCGGCCGACGGTCCATGACCGTGGGTCCCCCGCCCCCTCGGTGCCGGCGACGCGTTCGGAGTCGCGGCAGCTGGCCCGCGCCCGGGGAGCCGTCCAGGCCGCGTGACCGGGCGCCTCGGTCGACCGCGAGCACGAGGTTGCGCCAAGGGTTGCGCCTATCGGTGCGCTGGATGTTGCGCCATTGCCTCCAGCGGGTTCTTGCCTGGCCCTCCGATGGTGGGCGGCATCGCCGAGCTGACCAGCCTGCCGGTCGCGCTCGACGCTGTCGCGGTGCTCGTGTCGTTGATCGGCCCGTTGACTTGGCGCGGGTACTTCCCGGCGCGGGGAGGTGTCGTCGGCCGAGGAGGCGGCGGTGACCCCAGCCCGGGGCAGCGTGATGCGGCGCACGACGGGCTGAGCCCGCCGCCACGGTTGTGCGGCAAGGCCCAGGCATGCAAGATCACTCCACGACCTCTGCCCGCGGCGCCCGGAGGCGGACCGGTCGCGCCGGCGGAGTGTGGCGCGTGCCGGACGACTGCCTCGCCGGGCGGAGTTGTTCGCGGGCGGGCACCGTGCCGGGCCGAACCCGTCGTCACCGGCCCACCGGATCACCGTCGGCACCGTCGTCGCAGCCGCGCAGGGTCAGGTGCCCACCGTGATGCAGCGGTGTGGTCAGCCGCAGACGGGTCACCTCGTCGCCGGTCCCCGCGTCGACGATGTGCACCTCGCCGTGGCCGCCCCGCGTGACGGCGACCCAGTCAGATCCCGGTGAGGCCGCCACCGCCCGGCGCTGGACGCCCTCCCAGGGGGTGCCACCGAGACGCGGAGCGCCGTCCATGGCCGGCAGGGGAGAGCGGCGGACGGTGGTGTCGGCGCCCAGGAGGACCAGTTCGTCGCCGTCGGGGTGGACGCGGGTGAAGGCGGTGTGGCGGCGGGCAAGGGCCAACCGGAAGACGAGTCCGGGACCGAGGTCCGTGAGCAGCGTACGGCCCGTCTCCAGGTCGTGGTGCCAAGCCTGGTTGGTCCACTCCGGCCAGCACAGCGGGTTCGGGTCACCGCCGCGCAGCGTGGTCCACAACGCCTGCCGCCGGGTGTCGAGCCGGAGGTACCAGCCCCGGGCGGGCGATCCCCACGGGATGACCGTCTCGGCGGTGAGTGCGTCGCCGTTCCGGCGGGCCCGGTGCACTCCCTTGCTCGTGGCCGCGAACACGTGCTCGGAGCCGGGTGCCTGTGCGTCGCCGTGTCCGTCGTCCGGTAGCGGCAGGAGTGCGTGCGGTGTGACCGAGGGACAGCCGGGCGGTGCCGCGAGGAGATCGGCGAACCGGTGGACGGCCAGCGCACCGGGCTCCCGGTGCCGCAGCACGACCAGCGGGTCACTGCCGCCCAGCACCGTCACGCCCGGTTCGCCGACGCGCGTGCGTACCCGCGCGGCCTCTCCGGTGTCCAGGTCGAGGACCGTCAGCAGGTCCGACCAAGGTTCCATGTTCTCGCCCAGGCCGGTGGTGACGGCCAGTCGGCGACCGGACGGGTCGCAGGCGAGGTGCTCGGCGGGCACCGCGACGGGGACCGTGCGCTCGATGAGCTGCTCAGCGAACGGATCGAGCACCAGCAGTTCCCCGCGTCGGTCGTCGACGCAGGCCACCCGCCCTCCCGGCAGTGCCAGGAACCCGGCGTGCTCGGAGAGATGACGGCCCGTGAGGCGTCCCACGACGGCGCCGTCCGGCACGGTCAGCACGTGCACGGATCCGTCCACGTGGTCGGAGACGAACAGAACGGGTGGGGCAGCGGGCATGGGTTCCTCCAGAAAAGGGATCTGGTGAAAACGATTATCATGTATCTTCGGTGCGTTCCCGGCACCTGAGAAGAAGCGAGGGCATCGATGCTGCGCTCACCGTCGAGATTCGTCCGCAGTTGGATCACCGCAGCGGTGGTGGGTTCCGTTCTGGTCGGCTGCGGCTCGTCGTCCGAAGAACCCGTGAGTGACAAGGCCGAGCCGGCGGCGAAGACCGACGTCACCGTCGAACCCATCAAGGCCTCGACGGAGTTGACCGACACCAACGGCGTCAAGGTCTCGCTGAAGAAGGAACCCGAGCGGATCGTCTGCCTGTTCGCGCTCTGCGACGACATCCTGACGGAACTGGGTATCGTCCCGACGGCCACCAACAGCGCGTTGCTCGCCCACCCGGACTTCCTGGGGGAGGAGAAGGCGAAGAAGGTCGACGTCATCCCCGGCGGGTTCATCGCCCCCGAGGTCGAGGCCATCCTGTCCCACAAGCCCGATCTGGTGATCGGTCTGGGGGACACCCACGGCAAGCTCGCCCCCGCGCTCAAGGGCGCCACCACGTTCTGGGCCATGCAGCCCGAGACGTGGCAGGACAGCGTGGGGTACCTGCGCGACACCGCCGCGCTCACCGGGCGCACCGCCGAGGGGGAGAAGGCCGAGAAGACCTTCCGGACCAAGCTCGCCGAGGCCGAGAAGACGCCGAGCGACAAGACCGCTCTCGTCATCTACGGCAGCGACGAGAACTTCGGCGTCGCGACCCCGGAGAGCGACGTGGCCGCCAGCCTGTTCCCCAAGATCGCCGATTACCCGTGGAAGTCCCGGGGCGTGGAGGGCAGTTACAGCCTCGAGGAGATCCTCGCCAGGGATGTCGACGTGCTGTTCGTCGAGACGTTGAGCTTCGGCGACGCGGACGGCAAGCTCTCGGACAAGCTGGCCGAGAACCCCCTCTGGGGCAAGATCCCGGCAGTGAAGAACGGTGACGTCCATGAGGTGAACTCAGAGGTGTGGGCCAAGGGACGGGGCACCCGTTCGCTGGGCATCGTCCTCGACGAGGCCACGGCCGCGCTGCGGTGAGGACGTCCCCCTCGACGCCCGCCGCGGCGAATCGCGCGGCGGCGGGCGGCCAGCGGACGTCGGGCGGCGCACAGCGGTGGCAGCCGATCCTGGTGATCGTCCTGCTGGCCGCCTCCTCGGTCTGCGCGCTCTGCCTCGGCACCCCCTACGTCCCACCGCACCGGCTGGCCGCCGCGGTGCTGGACGGGGACACCACGCTCGCCGGGATCGTCGTCACCGAACTCCGCGTGCCCCGCCTCGTCCTGGCGCTCGTCGCCGGAGCCTGTCTTGGGGCGGCCGGACTGGTGTTGCAGGAGGCGCTGCGCAATGCCCTGGCGGTGCCGGAGATGCTGGGTGTGTCGTCCGGGGCCGCGCTCGGGGTGGCCGCGCCGCTGGTCCTGGCCCTCTCGCTGCCCGCCGCCGTCCAGCCGCTGCTGGCCATCGGCGGCGCCGTGCTCGGCGGCGGGCTCACGCTGCTCGTCGCCGGGCTCGGCCGCAGTCCGTCCGCGGTGCTGCTGACCGGCGCCGCCGTGGCGGCCGCGTTGCAGGCCGCGCTGCTCGTGCTGATGGTCATGGCCGACCAGCTCGACCTCCAGCTGATCTACCGCTATCTGCTCGGCTCCCTCTCCGCCCGCACCTGGGACGACGTGACGGGCCTGTGGCCGTGGCTGCTCATGGCGGTGCCTGCCCTGGTGCTGTGCGCGCCGGTGCTGTCGGTGTTGCGGCTGGGCGACGAGGACGCCGAGGCGCTGGGGGTGCGGGCCCAGCGTGCCCGGCTGGCCGCGCTGGCCATCGCCGTGGTGCTGATCGCCCCGGTGACGGCTGTGTGCGGGCCCGTCGCGTGGGTGGGCTTCCTCGCCCCGCACTTGGCTCGTTGGTTCAACCCGGTGGCGGGGGCGGTGCGTTGGCTTCCGTGGTCCGCCGCCTGGGGCGCCGTCGTCGTGATGGTCGCCGATGTTCCGGCCAGGCTGGCGCTGGCGCCCGTGGAGACACCGGCCGGCGCCTGGACGGCCCTGCTGGGGGTGCCGGCCGGAGTCGCGCTGATGCGGTCGGGTGGCCGTGGCCGGGCGGCCCGGCGGGGACCGGCGGCCCCGGCCGCGGTGCGCGAGCCGGTGCCCGGGCCGCGTAAGGCGCCTCCCGCTGCGGCGGACGACCTGCCGCGCACCGGGGCATCGGACCCCGCTTCCCGGGGCGAACCCGGGAACGGCGGGCCCGGCGGTGTCGGCCCGCCCCCTGCCAGGACGACCGGAACGGAGGATGCGCGGTGACCCGGCGTTTCATGGCGCTCGCGGCGGTGGCTGTCGTGTGCGCCATCGTGGAAATGGTGGCCGGACGCGGGATGTCCCCGGGTGTGGCCTGGCAGGTGCTGAACGGTGGCGGTGATGCGACGGAGCGCCACATCCTGTTCCAACTGCGCCTGCCCAGAACGCTGGTGGCCCTCTGTGCCGGTGCGTGTCTGGCCGTGGCGGGACTGGTCCTTCAGTCGGCCCTGCGTAACCCTCTCGCCGGGCCGGAGGTGACGGGCGTGACCCCGGGAGCGGTTCTCGGCGCCGTCACCGCGACCGCCCTGGGACTCGCCGGGTGGGACTCCCCGCTGGCCGTGGTCCTCGCCGCCTGCGCGGGCGGGTGCACCGGAGCGGCGCTGCTGTGGCTGCTCGCCGGCCGCGGGCGCGGTGATCCCGCGCAGACGGCCGTGCACGGGGTGCTGGTGTCGGCGGTGCTGGGTGGGCTCACCGCCATGGTGCTGCTCGTGGAGCCGGGTGAACTAGGGAGCGTCGTGCAGTGGCTGGTGGGCACCACGGAGGGCCGGGTGTGGCAGCACTGGCACCTGCTGTGGCCGTGGGCCCTCGTCTGGGGGGTCGCCGCCTGGCTGCTGGCCGGACCGTTGACCCTGCTGCGCTGCGGGGACGACATCGCCCTGGCCGTCGGCCTGGCCGCTCGACCGGCTCGGACCCTGGCCCTGCTGTGCGCGGTGGCGCTGACGGCGGGCGCGGTGGCCGCCGTCGGCGCGCTGGGCTTCGTGGGGCTGCTCGTCCCGCACCTGGCCGTGGCCGTCTTCGGCGCGGACCTGCGGGTGAGCCTGCCGGGCGCCGCCCTGACGGGCGCGGTGGTGGTGTGCGGGGCGGACGCGGCGGCGCAGCTGTTCTCGCGGCTGCTGGCGGCGACGCTGGCCTTTGAACGGCTCACGTTGCCGGTCGGGGCGCTCACCGCCTGCCTCGGTGCCGCGTTGCTGCTGGTCGTCGTGCGCCGCACGCCGAGCCGTACGTTCTGACGTCGACTTAAGGACAGAGGATGACCGAGTCCGTGGGGATCCACGTCGAGAGGGTCCACTTCGGCTACCCCGGGCGACCCGTGCTGCGGGGCGTCGACCTGACGGTCCGGCCGGGCGAACTGACCGCCCTGATCGGCCTGAACGGCTGTGGCAAGTCGACCTTGCTGCGGCTGGCCGCCGGGCTGCTGCGGCCCGACGAAGGGCGTGTGCTGCTGGGCGGGGACGACCTCGCCCGGCTGTCCAGGCGCGCCACGGCCCGGAGGGCGGCGCTGTTGCACCAGTCGGCGCCGGCCGTCCCGGGAATGACGGTACGTCACCTCGTCCGTCAGGGGCGGTACGCGGCCCGCGGCCCGCTGGGCATGCTGCGCGAGGGCGACGACCCCGTCGTGCACCGGGCGCTGCGCGATGTGGGGGTGGAGGAGTGGGGCGACCGGGACGTGGACGCCCTGTCCGGGGGCGAGCGGCAACGGGTGCGGCTGGCGATGGCGCTCGCCCAGGACACCCGCGTCCTGCTGCTCGACGAGCCGACCACCTACCTGGACCTGCACCACCAGCTCGACGTGCTGCAGACGGTGGTCCGCCTGCGCGAGGAGCGCGGGCTGACCGTGGTGATGGTGCTGCACGATCTGGCGCACGCCGCCCGGTTCGCCGAACGCATCGTCGCCCTGCGTGACGGCCGGGTGGCGGCCGACGGCGCGCCGAAGGAGGTCGTGACACCGGGGTTGCTTGCGGACGTGCTGAAGGTGGCCGGCCGGGTCGGCCGGGACCCCGAGGGGGGCTGGCCGGTGTGTTACCCAGATCACCCTCTCCCCGCTCTAGAATATGAAAATCAGATTCATTAGATTGGGGCCCGGCGCTCAACCGAACGCCGCATCTCCCTTTCGATGAAGGAGAGTTCATGGACAACGAGCAGGTATTCGCGCCGATTGCCGACCCGGGTCAGCTGGCGCACGCCTCGGCCTCCCACTCCAACGCGCTCGTCGAGAACCCCTTCGAGGACACCGAGGAGTAAGCGAGGGCCTAGCCACCCTCGACCGTGGGCCCGCCCGATGCCTTCCGGGCGGGCCCACTTCCGTCCCCAAGCCGTGTCGTCAGGAGGAACGCCGTGTCCCGCAGCCGACTAGTCCCCGGTGCCGAGATCGTCACCGTGCCCGGGCGGGGGTTCGCCGTCCGTACCCCGGAAGGGGAGTTCTTCAGCGTCAGGACCGGGCACGCGGACCAGGACGCCCTGCTCTCCCTGCTCACGGGCGGGACCACGGCCCCGGTGGAGGAGGAACTCGCGCGCGTGCTGCGGGCGTTCGAGGAGGCCGGCTATCTGTCGGAAGCGCCACCGGACCCGCAGTGGCCCGCCGCCCGCCGGGACATCCGGCTCCTCGGCGACCCGGTACTGACCGAACCGCTCGCCGTGCAACTGGCCGCCCTGGGCGCCCGACCGCGCACGACCGCGGACCGGACCGCCTCCGACAGATCACCGACGGGGATCGAGGATCTGCTCGCCGCGAACCCCGCCGCCGTCGTGTGGTGCCTGGACGGACCCGTGCCGGACGCGCTGTGGGACGCGGCCGACCGGCTGCCCGACCACGGCGTCGCGTGGCTGCGCTGCCACCGTGAGGGCTGGCAGGCGTACGTCGAGCCGGTGGCCGCCGCTCCAGGAGACGTCACCTCGGCGCACATCCGCTCCCGCCGGCTCGCCGCCACACCCGCTCACCGCGAACTGGCCGCGTACTGGAACGGGCCCCGTACCCGCGGCACGCCGGTCCGGCTCACCCCTCCCGCCGCCACGCTGCTCACCGCACTGCTCGCGGACGATCTCCACCGGTGGGCCACCGGCGCCCCCGACACGGCGGGCCTGCCCGCCCGGCGCCGACTGCGACGCGTGGACCTTCGCACCCTGACCGTCACCGAACACCCCGTCCTCCCGGTGCCCGACGTGGCGCCGACGCCGGGGAAGGACGGATGACGGCGTTCAGCACGGCGGTGGGGGAACTCGCCACCGACGTCCGTCTCCCGGCCGGCGACGGCCCCTTCCCGGCCGTCCTGGTACGCACTCCCTACGACCGGACCCGGCAGCGGGCCGAGGCGCGCGGCTGGGCCAGCCGCGGGTTCGCCGCCGTCGTCCAGGACGTACGGGGCCGGTTCGCGTCACCGGGGGAGTGGCACCCGTACGCGAACGAGGCCGCCGACGGAGCGACGACCGTCCGCTGGATCCGGCGGCAGCCGTGGAGCGACGGCCGGCTGGTGGCCCTCGGCGCCTCCTACGCGGCCCACTGCGCTCTCGTCCTCGCCCTCGACGCTCCCGAGGACACACGGCCCGACGCCGTCGTCGCGGCCGTGCCCGCCCTCGGTCCCGCGGAGACGGCACGCGAGGCGTCCGGAGTGGAGCGGCTGCTGTCCCGCGCCGGCTGGTGGGCCGCCCACGGTGACCGACCGGACTCGGACGAGAGTGCGCTGGACAAAGCCCTCGCGGCGGATCCCGCGCTCCTCACCCACCTGCCGCTCACCGGCCTCCCCGAACGGCTGGGCCGCGACCTGCCCTCCTGGGCGGGCCTGTGGCGGCACCGCGACCGCGGCCGCCTCGTCGCGCGGGCGGCACACGCCGCCGTGCCCCTGCTCACGGTGGGCGGCCACCATGACCACTTCACCGAGGAGACCGTCGGCCTGTGGCGCACCTGGGGCGGACCCTCGGCGCGCCTGCTGCTGGGGCCCTGGGGGCACGGTCTCGGATCCGCTCCCGGACCCGACGCCGGCCCGGCCCACCGGGTGAACCTCGGCGAGCTGTACGTGCGCTGGGCCCGGCGCGCCCTGGCCGGCGACCTCGCCCCCGGCCGCCACGGCGCCCAGGCGCTGGGCGGCGCCGACCTGTGGCTGCCCGCCGGCGAGGACGGCGAACCCGGCACCCGACGGTTGCGGCTGCTGCACGGCTCCGCCTTCACCGCCGACCCCGACCGGCCCGTCCGCTCCGACGACCTGACCGTCCCCACCGACGGCCCGCCCGACCGCTGCCTGCTGCTCACCCCACCGCTGCCGCGTCCGCTCGACGTGGTCGGCCCCGTCGGCGTGCGGCTGCGCGCCACCGCCCATGCCCCGTCCGCCGACTGGGCAGCCCGGCTGGTCGCGCTCACGCCGGAAGGGACCGCCGAACGGCTCGCCGTCGGCGTCACCCGGCATGCCGGACCGGCCGGCCGCGGGGCCGCGCTCAGCGTCGACCTGGGCAGACTCGCCCGTCGGCTGCGGGCCGGCACCCGGCTGCGCCTGGAGATCGCCGGACACCACTTCCCGGCCCACGCCCGAAACCCCCACACCGGTGACGACCCGGTGACAGCCGGCCGGCTGCTCGCCTCCCGGCGTGAGGTCGACCCGGACAGCGTGGTGCTGAGGCTGCCCGTGCTCCCGTCCCGTCCCACCCCCATCGACCCCGCCGAGGAGATACTGCGATGACGGCGCTGCCGCTGGAAGCTCTCGTCGACCCCGTGTGCGGCATCGTCCGCACGGTCAAGCCCGTCGAGCACCCCGCGGGTGCCCCGCCCCGCTACACGGCGCTCACCGCCGAGATGTCCGACGCCCGCAGACTCGGACTGTGGCCCGCCGACCGGGTCTCCCTCGGCACGACCTTCGGCGACCCGGAGCAAGCCCGCGTCGCCGCGATAGCCGAGGGGATAGAGCGGTACTGCGGCAACCGCGTGCCGCCGCCCGGCCATCCGGACGCCCCCGTGCGCGCCACCGCCGCCGAACTGGCGGACAAGGGCCTGCGGCTGTACGGCCCGGAGGACCTGCCCGCGTACGCCGACTGGCAGTACGCCCGGGAGAAGTTCCCCTACCGCCCCCTCACTCCCGACACCCCGGCCCTGTGGACGCGCGGCACCGAGCGGCTGCCCGGCGGGCGGACGACGGAGGTCTGGGCACCTGTCGCGCTGACCCACCTCAACTGGCGCCAGGGCGCACTGCGCGAACTGCCCCGCACCCACCACCTCAACTACGCGGGGATCGCGACCGGGCAGGGCCTCGACGACGCCGTCGAGCGCGGCCTGCTGGAGATCGTCGAACGCGACGCCCTGGAACTGTGGTGGCATCTGGACGGCCCGGCCCGCGGCATCGACCCGGCGAGCGTGCCCGGCCTCGCCGACGACCTGGCCGGCTCCGCGCTCGACGTCCACATCGTCGAGATGCACTCGGAATTCGCCCCCTGCATGGCCGCGCTCGTCCACGACCCGCGCCTCGGCCTGTACGCCGCCGGGTTCGCCTGCAAGTACGACCCGGCCGAAGCCGCCCGCAAGGCCGTCCTGGAAGCCGTCCACACCTGGGTCTTCACCCAGGGCCTGACCGGCCCCGACGGCTGGGTCTTCCAGGCCGTCGAAGCCGGACTCCTCGCCCGCGGGCTGTACCTGGACCACCGCGCCGACGGCCGCTATCTCGACGCGTGCGGCGAGCATTTCGAGCACGTACGGGACCTGGGCGCGCACGTACAGGTGTGGCTGGACGAGCGGATGGCGGCCGAGGCCAGGCGGTTCACCGCGCCCGCGCTCGGAACCGTGTCCGTCGACGCGGTCCGGCCCGGAAGCCGGGAAAGGCTGGAGAACGCGCTGCACGCGGGCGGCCACCGTGTCATGACCTTCGACGTCACCACCGAGGACGTGGCCGAGACGGCCCTGCGCGTCGCCCGGGTCCTCGTCTCCGGACTCCTGCCCAACGCCCCCGCCGCCTTCGGCTACTTCGGCTGCCCGCGCCTCGCCGAGGCCGCCGTGGCCCGAGGATGGCGCACCACCCCGCCGAGCGCGCCGGGGGACTTCACCCTGGCTCCTCCGCCGCACATGTGAGGGCCGCCGTGGAAGACCTCCGCGAGGACCGCCCGGTGGACCTCGTCGCCGCCCTCGCCCGCGCCCGCTCCTCGGAGCGCCCCGGCGCCGACACGCCCGCTGGAACAGCCGTCCGGACCTGGCCGGGGCCGCCGCTCCCGATCCCGGAAGCAGGCCCTGCGGACCTCGACCTGCGGACCCTGCTGCTGCTCTCCCTGGCGGCCTCGGACGACTCGGGGCGCCTGCGGCCCGCGTCCTCCGCCGGTGCCCTGCACCCGGTGGACGCCGAACTGGTCGTGGGCGCCGGCTGCTCCCTGCCGCCCGGCCGCTACGGCTACGACCCGCTGCGCCACCGCGTCCACCCGATCGGCCGGCCGGCCGACGGCACACCGCCAGGAGTGACCGCCGAACTCTCCGTCACCGCGCGGCGCACGGTCTCGCACTACGGCCACCGCGCCTGGCCGCTGCTGCTGCTGGACACCGGGCACGCCGCCGCGGCCTTGTTCCTCGCGGCCCGCGCCCTGCGCGTGGACGAGCCCGCGACACGGCTGGACGGACTCACCGGGAACCCCCTGGCCGCCGTGCACATCCCGCCGCCCGACGGACGCAGCCCGACGCGTCGGGCCGGTGGCACCCGTGTCCCCGAGGCGGCCGGAGGCCCGCCCACGCCCGCGGAGCTGCTGGCGCGCCGCAGTACCGCGCCGCCGTTGCCGGGTGCCCCGTCCGACGACGCGTTGCGAGCGGTCCTTTCCGTCGCGGTACGGGCGGGCGGCAGCGAGCTGCGCTGGTGCGCCGCGGTCGGCCCTCCCCGGCCCGGCCTGGTCGAACTGACCCCCGAGGGCACGGCCCTGCGGCGGTACGCGGCGGGGGAGGCCCGTCCGGCGCTCGCGGCCTGGGCCGCCGGCCAGGCGTGGGTCGCGGACGCGGGTGCCGTCCTGCTCGCCCACGGCTGCCCTGGGGACGCCGACGCCGCGCACATCCGCCTGGCCCATCTGCGGGCCGGCTTCGCCGTCCACCTCGCCCACGTCACCGCCCGGCGCCACGGATTGGCCGCCCGGCCCGTCGGTTCCTGGCAGCAGGCGGACCTCGGCGCCGCTCTCGGAGCCGCGCCGGACCGGGACTGGGTCGTCCACGCACTGGCCCTCGGCACCTGCCACGCCGACGAGGAGAACACCACGTGATCATCCATTCCGAGCTGCGCCGCGCCGCCCGGCCCGCACGGCGCCCCCTGCTCACCGCCACCCTCCTGCAGGGCGCCGTCACCCTCACCCACCTGGCGCAGGCCGTACTGCTGGCCAACGCGCTCGCGGCTCTCGCCCGCGGTGACACCGGCGCGCTCCCGTGGCTGCTCGCCGCGGTGGTCGCGGTCGTCGCCGCCCGTGCCGGACTCGGCACCTGGCAGCGCCGCACTGCCACTCGCGCCGGGGCCGAGGTGCGGGTCGCCCTGCGGGATGAACTCCTCGCCCGGCTGGGCCGACTCGGGTCGGCGCACCTGACCACCGCGAGGGCCGGAGCCGTCCGCACCACCCTCGTCGACGGGGTGGAGGGCGTCGACGCCTACGTCTCCCGCTATCTGCCCCAGCTCCTGATCACCCTCACCGTGCCGCCCCTGGTGCTGGCCGCCCTGGCCGCGGTCGAACCCCGGGCCCTCCTCGGTCTGGTCCCGGCCCTGCTGCTGGCATTGGCCGGGCCGCGCGCCTGGGACCGGCTCCTGGCAGCCCGCGGCAAGGAACACTGGGATACCTACGAAGGACTGGGCGCCGACTACCTGGAGGCCCTCCAGGGCATGCCCGCCCTGCGCGCCGCGGGCGCGGTCGGCCGCACCCGCGCACGCCTGGAGGAACGGTCCGCGGCGCTGCACCGGGCGACCGTCGCCAAACTGCGGGTGTCCCTGGTCGACACCGGTCTCACCGACCTCGCCATCCAGGGCGGCACCGCCGCCGCCGCACTCCTGGCATGCTGGTCGGCCGCCACCGGATCCACCACGGCGACCGGCACCTACCTGGTGCTGCTGCTGGCCTCCGAGTGCTTCCGCCCGGTCCGCGACCTCGCCCGCGAGTGGCACGCCGGATACCTGGGCGCCTCGGCCGCGGACGGCCTCGCGGCCCTGCGGACCGCCGAGCCGACCGTGCCCGACACCGGATCGGCACCCGCGCACTGGCCGGCGCCGCCCGAACTGCGCTTCGACAACGTCCACTTCACCTACGACGGCGCACCGGCGCCCGCTCTGGACGGCGTCTCCTTCACCGCGCCGGCGGGACGGACGACCGCGATCGTCGGCCCCTCCGGCGCGGGCAAATCCACACTGGTGGCCCTGCTCCTGCGCCACTACGACCCGCAGGAAGGCCGGGTCACGCTCGACGGGCGCCCCAGCACCGAGTACGCGCTCGACTCGCTGCGGCAGGGCATCGCCGTCGTCTCGCAGGAGACATACCTGTTCCACGCCACCATCGCCGACAACCTGCGCCTGGCCCGGCCGGACGCCACGGACCACGATCTGATCCGGGTGGCGCGCGTCGCCGGCGTCCACGACGAGATCACCGCCCTCCCCGACGGGTACGCCACCGTCCTCGGCGAACGCGGCGCCACCCTCTCGGGCGGCCAGCGCCAGCGGCTCGCCCTCGCACGGGCCCTGCTGGCGGAGACCCCGGTCCTCGTCCTCGACGAGGCCACCAGCGCGGTCGACGAACGCCGTGAGGCGGACATCGTCCGCGAACTGCTGAACGCCGCCGGAGGGCGCACCGTGCTGGTGGTCGCCCACCGGCTGGCCGCCGTCCGGCACGCCGACCGCATCGTCGTCCTCGACGAAGGGCGGGTGGACGCCGTCGGTGAACACGCCGACCTGGCCGAGGCCGGCGGCGTCTACACGCGGCTCGTCGAAGCCGGCCGCACCCACCGAGGAGAACTCGCCGCATGAGTACCGCCACCAGCACCGCACCCACCGACGCGGCCGTACCCGCCAGAGGCGCACTGCGCGCCCTCCTGCCCGCCCTCGCCGCCCACCGCGGCATGACGGCCCGCACCTGCGCCGCCGCGCTCCTCGAACAGGGCTCTCTCGTCGTGCTGCTGACCCTGGCCGCGCACACCGTGGGCAGCGCCGTCATCGACGGGCGCGCGCCCTCGTCCGGCACCGTCACCGCGCTCGCCGCCCTCGTCCTCGTACGCGCCCTGATGACCTGGCGCGAGATGGACCTCTCGCACGACCTGGCCTACCGGGTCCTCGCCGTACTGCGCGTACGCGTCTTCGACGGGCTCGCCCGCAGCGCCCCCGCCCGGGTCGCCGGCCGGCGCAGCGGCGACCTCGCCGCCACCGCCATGGCCGACGTGGAGGCGCTGGAGTTCTTCTACGCCCACACCACCGCCCAGCTCCTGGCGTCGGGCACCGTCCTCACCGGTGGTTCGGTGGTCCTCGCCACCATCGAGCCGTGGCTGCTGACGGCCGTGCTGCCGGTCGCGGCCCTGCTTGCCGCGGCTCCGTTCGCCGACGCACGCGCCCGTGCGGCGCGCGGCGGCCGCACCCGGGCGGCCATGACGGGGCTGTCGGCCGACACGGTGGAGGCTGTCGACGGGTTGCGCGAACTGCTCGCCTTCGGCGCTCTCGCGGATCGTCGCCGCACGCTCGCCGATCGGGGACGGCAGGTCGGTGCCGCCCAGCGCGCCGAGGCCACTTGGGAGGCAGTGGCCGCCGCGGTCCGCGACCTCCTCATCGTGACCGCGGTCCTCGGCGTGGTCGCCGCGGCGGCGCAGTCCGTGACGTCGGGGCGGCCGCACGGCGCGTGGGCACCGGCGGCGATGGCTCTGGCCCTGTCCGTCCTCGGCCCGGTCGCGGAGTCGGCCCGCGCGCTGAGCCAGGCCGTGGCACTGCGCGCCGCCGCCGCCCGCGTCGGCGCGGCCGTCACGGCTCCCGCACTCGCCCCGCCGCCCGCCGTGCCCCGCGACTTGCCCTCCGGACCTCTGGGTGTCCGGCTGCACCGGGTGCGCTTCGACTACGGCGGCGATCCCGTGCTGGACGGCGTCGATCTGACCGTTCGTCCGGGACAGACCCTCGCGCTGGTCGGTGCCTCCGGCGCCGGCAAGTCGACCTGTGCTCACCTGCTGGCCCGGTTCTGGGACCCCTCGGCGGGAGTGGTCCAGCTGGTGCCCGCCCAGGGCGAACCCGTGGACGTTCGGGAGGTGAGCGACCCGCAACTGCGGCGTGCGGTCGTACTCGTGGGACAGGAGACGCCCCTCTTCCACGGCACGCTGGCCGAGAACCTGCGGCTCGCCGCACCCGAGGCGGACGACGGCCTGCTTGTGACGACGGCGCGGCTGTGCGGCGTCGACCGGATTGCGCCGCTGGACACTCTCGTGGGTGAGCGCGGTGCGACGCTCTCGGGAGGCCAGCGGGCCCGTGTGGCCCTCGCGCGCGCACTACTGGTCCGCCCGAGAGTCCTCATCCTCGACGAGTCCACGGCTCACCTGGACAACACCGGCGACGCCCAACTCGCCGCCGCGCTCCGCGAGGAGGGCCGTACCACGATCGTCATCGCACACCGCCCGGCCACCATCCGCCGTGCCGACCGCATCGCGGTCCTGGAGCAGGGCCGTATCGCGGAGGAGGGAAGCTGGGAGGAACTCACGAGCCGTCCCGGCAGTGCCCTCAACCACATCCTCACCACCACCCCTTCCTGACACGGGACTTCGCCCAGGGACCCGGACTGGTGGCGACTGCTGCACACTCTCCTGACCCACCCACCAGCCGACCGCGACGCACCCACGCACCAGGTGGCGGCCCGCACAAGGCGCCGCCAAGCCGTCACCCATCGCCGCCCGCTGTCGAGAACGCAGCACAGGGCACGAGTCGCTGCCGGAGCAGTGAGCGCGCCGGACGTCACCGGTCCGGTCCGGCCGCTTCACGCCGGCCGCCAGATCCGGGACAGGGCCGCCTGGGTGAGCACCTGCTCCGGCGAGCCCTGCCCGACCAGCCAGGATGCCGATCGGCGACTCGCGGTCCCGGGCTCCTGCCTGGAGGACCGCTCGCACGCCGGTGCCCAGCAAGGAGCCGGTGACAGAGCGTCCGCCTGCCTTCGCCGGCTCTGCTCGCGAAGTCGCCGAGGCGGGCGAAGTCCCCGGACACCCCTGTCGGTGACCGTATGCCGTGCTGAAGAACGGCCGCATCGCGGAGGAGGGCGCCGGGGCCGACGTGGGGCGGCCTGTCCCGACGATGCGCTCCACCGGGTGCCGGCCCTCACGTCCTGCTGGCGCGAACCCGGGGTCGGCGGTCACGCGTGCGGCCCGCGCCTCGGCGGTCGCGTACCACGCGTCTGTGCGTGGACACGAAGGGTGATGCTTCACGAGTGTCTCGACAGGGGCCGAGCCGGGCCAGACCTCGCGCTGTCGGATGCGCCGGGGAGGGGTACACCGATTTCCGGCGCTGCGGCACAGCGCCGGGGACGTCCTGTTGGGCAGTGGGTCAGTCCCTGAGTGCGACGAGGACGTGGCTGTCGCCGAACTGCCAGACCGGGGTGATGCGGCGGAAGCCCGCCCGCCCCAGGAGTTCGACGTGGCGGGCGAGCGTCAGGTCGTTGTCGTTCCGGTAGTGGGCGAGCGCCGCCTGCCGCTCCTCGCGTAGGTCGAACAGCTCGGCCAGTTCCGGATCCCCGGCGGCCGCGCTCCACCAGGCCTCCCAGTTCTCGTGGTCGTGCGCGCGTGACCGCTCGGCTTGTCGGCGTCCCACGTGGGCGGTGAGCTCCGCGCAACGCCGGTCGGCGGGGGCGAAGTGGTCACCGTTGACGAGGGCGCCCCCCGGCCGCAGCAGGCGCTCCAACTGCCGGTAGGTCCGCAGCAGGGTCTGTTCCGAGAGGTAGTGGAGGGCCGTTGTCGAGACGACCGCGTCCAGCGGGCGGTCCAGGCCGAGAGTGCCGGTCCACCCGCTGTTCCCGATCACGGCGTCCACATAGCGGGCGGCATCCGCGTGATGAGCGCGGCCGAGCTCCAGGAGCACCGGGTCCATGTCCACGGCGACGATCTCCGCGTCCGGAATCCTCCCGGTGAGCCGGGAGGCCAGCGATCCCGGGCCGCAGCCGAGGTCGAGGACCAACGGCCGGTCCTGATGGGCGACGACGTGTTCGACGACGTCGCCGATCACCTCGAACCGTTCCTCGCGGGCGGTGGCGTAGTGCTGCTGCTGTAGCTCCCAGCGCTCCACCCACAGCCTGGCCGTCCCCATGCTTACGCCCATGCCTCGCGTCGCCTCTTCCGTCTCTCCAAAACCGGGTAGGCGCAGAACCTACTCCTTATTGGAAACGGTTTCCAAATCGTGGTGCTTGTGGAGGGCCACCGGCACGACAGAGAAGCGGACGGTCCTTGACGCGGCGCTGTGGACACGCATCACTGGAGTTCGGCTAGAACGGACAGCAACCGGTCGATCTCCTCCGGAGTGTTGTACACGTGCAGGCTCACACGTACAGAGTCGGTCTTCTCGCCCGCGCCGCCCTGGCAGTGGCTGTCGGACCGGACCATGAAACCGTGGCTGAAGAGGATGAACCCGAGGTCGCCCGAGTCGATGGACCGGTGGCGGAAGGTGACGATGCCCTGGCGGCGCTGGACGGTGGAGTCGGCGGCCAGACTCAGGGGACAGCCGAGAACCTCGTAGGCGTCCAGGTGACGCAGCCCTTCGGTGAGCCGGGTCGCCAGGGCGACCGTCCAGCGTTCGATGCGGTCGACGCCGGTGGCATCCAGCCAGTCCAGGGCGGCCGCCAGGGAGGCGATGCCGGCGGTGTTCGGGGTGCCGCTCCAGCCGCCGGGAGCGAAGGCAGGCCCGCGCGCCTGGCGGGCCCAGACCGCGCCGGTGCCGGGCAGGGCCAGGGCCTTGTGCCCGGAGAAGACGACGAAGTCGACGTCCAGGTCGGTCACGGACACCGTCTGGTGGCCGACGCTCTGCGCGGCGTCGAGGCAGATGACCGCGTCCGGGCCGACCGCCCGGCGGAGGCGGTGCACGTTCATGTCGCCGCCGTAGACGTGGTGGACATGAGTGGCGGCGACGAACCGGGTCCGGGGACCGGCCAGTTCGGCGAGCGCCATGTGGTCGTAGTCCCCGGACCCCCGCTGGTAGGGCATGGGCCGGACGTGAATGTGCAGACCCTGGCGGGCGAGCGACCGCTGGACTTCCAGCCAGGGGAGGATGTTGGCCTGGTGGTCGGCGACCGGTACGACGATCTCGTCGCCGTCGGACAGGAAGGCGGCCAGCCAGTCGCACGCGATGGTGCGCAGGCCCTCGGTCGTGCCGCTGGTGAAGTGGACGGCGGAACGCTCCGGGCGCGGGTCGTCCAGGAACTCCTTGATCCGGTCGCGGGTGTGCTCGACCAGGTCGGTGGTCCGGTTGGCCCAGGTGTACGTGCCGCGCCCGGCGTTGGCGTTGGTGGTGGTGAGGTACGTCCGCACCGCGTCCAGGACGGCCAGCGGCTTCTGTGCCGTTGCCGCGCTGTCCAGGTAGACCGGCTCCGGGGAGGCAGGCTCCGGCCGTCCGGCGAAGATCGGGAACTGCGCGCGTACCCCGCGCTGCCAGGAGCGCAGGTCCTCCAGGTCGGTGGGGCCGTGATCGCGGGTCGTGGGGGAGGTCATCGCGGTCAGTCCCGTACCAGGGGCGCGCCGGCGTCGCGCCACGCGATGATGCCGCCGGCCAGGCTGCGGACGTCAGGGTGCCCCATCCGGGTCAGCAGCGCCGCGTACCGGGCGGACTGCTCGCCCACCGGACACGCCAGCAGCACCGGCTGCCGCCTGCTGAACGGCAGGCCGCCCTGGACGAGTTCCGCGAACAGCTCGTCGACGATGTTGACCGAGCCGTCGATGTGCAGCGCGGCGTACGCGTAGGGGCTGCGCAGGTCGACGAGGAGCGGACGGTCGGTGGCGATCCACGCCTGGGCGTCGCCGACACCGATGGCCGGGGCCGTGCGTATCTCCGCGTCGGACAGGTCGGCCGGCGAGTTCTTCCGGGGCGGCCGGCCCAGCAGGTCGGGCCGCCGCTTCCGCACATAGCTGAGGTAGCTCTCCACGCGGTCGCAGACGATGAACACCGCGACCTGGCGCTCGGCCGACTCCGCGTCCAGCTGCCGCAGATGACGCACGGCGCCGAAGTAGGCGGCCCCACCGGTCGGTCCGGCCAGGATGCCGCACCGGCGGTTCAGGGCGAGCATCCCCTCGATCGCGTCGTCGGCGCTCACCGACTCCATCGTGTCGTACGTGTCGGGGTCGAACAGGCCGACTTCCTGGACCTCGTCGATGGTGCGGATGCCGGGGATGAAGTCGGACTTGGCCGCGACCAGGCCGAGGACCCGCACGTCCGGATCGGTCTCCCGCAGGAAGCGGGCCACACCGGTGGAGGAGCCCGCGGTGCCCACGCAGGCGACGAACCAGTCCGGAGCCCGGCCGTCCAGGTCCTTGACGATCTCCGGTCCGGTGCCGGTGAGATGGGCCTCCGTGTTGCGCGGGTTGAAGTACTGGTCGGTGTGCAGGTAGGCGCTGCCGGAGGCGGACAGGTTCCGGTGGAAGAGGGTCAGTGGGTCGTCGGTCGCGGTCGGGTCCAGACACTCGCTCTGGCCCGGCAGTTCCTCGATCTGGGCGCCGAGCAGCAGCAGGAGGTCCTTGATCTCCGGAACCCGCATCCGGTTGGTGACGCTCTTGAAGCCGAGCCCGTGCATGCCCGCGATGACCGCCAGCGCCTTCGCCGTGTTGCCGCTGGACAACTCGACGACCTGGCTGCCGTGTTCGACCGCCTCAGTCAGGTGCGGACGCGCCATGTTCCAGGCGGCCCGGTCCTTGACCGAGCCGAAGGGGTTGAGCAGTTCGAGCTTGGCGTACAGGTCGATGTTCCGCAGTCCGTGCACGTCCGGGTCGATGCGCACCAGCGGGGTGTTGCCTATGGCCTCGGTGATGCTGTCGTACCTCAATGGGGTTCTCCCGGGGGCGTGATCGGCCAGTACTGGTCGTCCAGGCACCAGCGCCAGGTGTCGCCGTCCTGCCAGACGGCGGCCTTGTGGGCGACGGGCTGGAGCTGGGCGCGGGTGGCGTGGAAGTCCATGGCGTAGCCGGCGGTGTTCGCGAAGGCCATCAGGTCGCCCGGCGCGGGACGGCGTGGCAGGAAGACCGTACGCCGGGTGATCATGTCCGTCTCCAGGCACAGGCTGCCGAACAGGTGGACGCCGACGGGCTCCCCGCCGGTCTTCGTACGCGGCCCGGTGCCGTTCCCGGGGATCACGACGGGGTCCATGAGCACGCCGTGCTCCTCCAGGGCGACGTCGTCCGCCTTCAGCGCCAGCCGTACGAGCAGCTCGGCACCGGTGTCCGGGGAGCGCACCTCCAGCACCTTGGCCACCGTGATGCCGCACTGGTCGAGCAGAGCTCGGCCGGGCTCCGTGTACAGGTCGTGGAGGTGCTCCAGTAGCAGTGCTGCCAGGGGGCGGCCGCCCAGGGAGGCGGCGGGCTGCGACAGCAGCTCGTCGAGGTACCGCGCCCCGGCGACCGGCCGGTGGGCCGGGTAGAGCCCGAGGCTGCCGCGCACCGTACCGGACTCGGCGCGCAGTCCGTAGCCGTGCCCGCCCCGGGCCAGGGATGGGCGTCTGCCCAGCACCGCGGCGGTGAGTTCGGTGGTGTACCGCTCCCACTGCTCCCCGTGGGCAAGGTAGTTGACGCCGAATCCGCCGCCGATGTCCACGGCCCGGGGGCGCAGGCCCCGGCTTCGGCACACCTCCAGGGCTTCCAGACAGCCTTCCAGGGCCGTCGCCTTCTCCGCGACGCTGGTCGTGTCCAGGTGATAGGCGACGCCGGCCAGGTCGACCGCGCCGGCATGCCGTTCGACCGCCTTCAGCAGGAGGTTCAACTCCCCTACGGGCGTGCCGAAGCGGCTCGGCCGGCTCAGCACTTTGACGCCGGAGGTCTCGAATCCCGACAGGCGCAGCAGGACACGTACGGGGGAGAGCTTGTGTGCGCGCACCAGCGCGGCGAGCTGGTCGAGTTCGGACGCGCTGTCGACGCTCACGGTGACGCCCGTGCGAGCGGCGAGCCACAGGAATTCGGGGTTCTTGGGGCCGGTGGCCGTGATCCGGTCGGGTGTGAAGCCGGCGCCGAGTGCGTGTTGCAGCTCACCGAGGGACGCGACGTCCACCCCGGCGTCCGTGGCGGCGAGCCGGCGCAGCAGGGCGCTGGAGCGGTTGGCCTTGTGGGCGTAGAAGATCTGGCCCGAGAGGTGGTGCTCGCGGTACACGGACCGGAACCGTTCCAGGTTCTCGGCTATCTGATCCGGCACCACGAGGTTGAGCGGCGAGCCGAGCGCGTCGGTGAGCATGTGCAGCAACTCGGCCGACTCCAGCAGCGAACGGAGCCGCGGCCCGAGCCGGGGTTCCAGATACAAGGGCTCTCCGCCCACACGCGATACCCCTCCCACTGAGGCCGCCGCGCCCTGATCCGGGGCACGTCCGACACTTCCCGCGGTTTTGCCGTTTACCACCTTTCCATTCCTCGGTCTGTTTACGCCCTGTGGTGCGTGGGCCTTACTTTCGCTCTGCGAGCGACGAGGGTCGGGAGAAGACTCGGTGGCTCCAAGAGGCGCACGGACGTCGGCAGTTACCCAGAGTCAGGGGCAGGTCGCTGCTCGGGCAGGGGGCGTCGAACCGGACGGTTCAGAGGCTGAGGCACATCAGGATGTCGTCACGGTCGTCGCCGGGGGCCACGCGCAGCGCGCCTGGCCATCGGCCCACCTCGGTCCAGCCCAGGCTCCGGTAGAAGTGCTCGAGCCCGAGTCCTTCTCGCGCACTGAGTTGCAGCTGCTCCAGTTTCATGTCCTCTGCGGCGATCTCTCGGACGCGGGCCATGAGGGCGGTGCCGATTCCTCGTCGGCGGAAGTGCGGGTGGGTCTGGACGTGGTTGACCACCCCGCAGTGTGCGATCAGGGGATGAGGGTCCCGGCGGATGACCAGCCAGCCGGCGAGTGTCCCGTCGACGGTCGCGACGAGCAGTCGGCTGCGCTCCGGATCGAGGCCGTCGGTGAGGCGTTCCGCCGCCGGGCCGACGTCCCGCACGCTGACGGGAGGCAGCGGAATCCCGGGCGCGATCACCGCCCCGCCCGCGTTGATGACGGCCGCCCAGCAGTCGGCCAGTTGTCTCCTCAGGTCCGGTGTGACCTCGTGCGGCCGGGTGATGTGCAGGAATTCGGGACAGTCGGGCACCGTCATGGGGATCAGGGGTCCGTATCCTTCCAGGTCGTTCATCCGCACCGCGCGACGCGGGTGTCCGGCACCGCGGTGCGGTGCGGGGGAGTGGGCCGCTGGGCGACGTCGAGCGCGCCCGCGGCTTCCAGGCCGCGCGGTGCCCGGTACACCGTGGTCAGCCCGATCGGCGTGCCGTTCTCGGTCATAGGCGCGTACAGCTGTTGCGCGGCGATGAAGTAGGGGAAGTGGGCCAGGGCGGCCGCGCCGGCTGACCGCTGTCGTGTCGTCCACACCAGGTCTTCACCACCGGAGCCGCGGAGTGGACTGGAAATGGAAGTCATGATTGCAGTCATGTCGACGACAGTCCATGGGGCGACTGAGGGGTGAGGGACAGCCGGTCTCGACGCCCGCACCCCGAAGCAGCCCGCCCAGCCCGCGAACCGGCACGTGACCGCTCTTGTCTCGGCCTTCTGGCAGGTCGTCGAGGGGAGGCCGGCCGCGGCGCGGGTCAGCGTACTCGTCGTTCTTCCAGCGGTGCGGCGCGCAGTCGTGCGGGGGTGCCGCTCGGCAGGTGCGGGGTGTGACCCACGAGCCGGGCGGAGTTAGCGACCACGGCGATGCTGCTGGTGTTGTGGAGCAGGGCGGCCAGGACGGGGTTGATGGAGCCGCCGGCGCTCGCGATGAGGCCGGCGAGGTTGACGCCGATGGCGAGTGTGTAGTTCTGGCGTACGACGCGCAGGGTGTGGCGGCTGAGTTCCACGACGGCGGCGACCTGGCGCAGGTCGTTCCCGGCCAGGGCGATGTCGGCGGTCTCCAGGGCGACGTGGGAGGAGTGCGCGCCCATGACGATGCCGACGTCGGCCAGGGCAAGTGCGGGGGCGTCGTTGGTGCCGTCGCCGACCATGGCCACGCTGTGCCCTTCTGTCTGGAGGTCGCGGATCAGCTGGAGTTTGGCCTCGGGCAGCGCGTGGGCGTGCACCTCGGTGATGCCGAGGGTGTCGGCGACGGCCTGGGCGGTCTCCGGCGCGTCGCCGGTCAGCAGCACGATGCGGGTCACCCCTAGGTCGGTCAGCTGGCGGACGACGGTGTCGGCTCCGCCGCGTACGGCGTCGGACAGGCCGAGCATGCCGATCAGCTTCTCGTCGTGGGCGAGGCAGATGACGGTCTCGCCGCCGGCGCGCAGCCGACTCGTCCAGTCCTGGGCGACCGGGGAGAGTTCCACGCCGTGGCGCCGCAGCAGGGCGGGGCTGCCCACCAGCAGGCGGGTGCCGTCGAGTTCGGCGCGCACCCCCATGCCGAGGACGACCTCGCAGGCTTGGTGGATCGGGATGTGCAGGTGCTGTTCCTCGGTTCGCCGGACGATGGCTTCGGCGAGCGGATGGCGTGCGTGCAGCTCGCCGGAGGCCGCCAGGCTCAGCACCTCGTCGGCGGAAACCTCCTCGTCGAGCGTCACCACGCTGGTGACCAGGGGACGGCCGAGTGTGAGGGTGCCGGTCTTGTCGAAGACCACGGCGGTGACGCGGCCGACGCCTTCCAGGTGGGTGCCGCCCTTGATGAGGGTGCCCCTACGGGCGCCGTTGCCGATGGCCGCACTGATCGCGGTCGGGGTGGCGAGGCCCGCGGCGCAGGGGCACGCGATCAGCAGCATGGTCATCGCCCGTCGGGCGTCACGGGTCAGCACGTACGTGAACCCGGCAAGGGCGAAGGAGACGGGCACGAAGCGGCGGGTGAAGGCGGCGGCGACGGTCTGGATCGGGGCCCGGTCGGCCTGCGCCTCCTCGACCCGGGTGATGATGCGCCCGACGACCGTCTCCTGTCCGACCGAGGTGGCCCGTACGGTCAGGGAACCGGTGGAGACGAGGGTGCCCGCGTACACCTCGCTGCCGGGCTGCACGTACACCGGGAGCGCCTCGCCGGTGATCGCCGCCTGGTCCACCAGCGCCTCGCCGGATTCGGTGGTGCCGTCGACGGGGATGCGGTGGTGCTCGTAGATCGCGACCACGTCCCCGGTCCTGACCTCCGTGAGGTCGACCTCCACCTCCACGCCGTCGCGGACCAGCCAGACCCGCTCCTCGCCGATGGACAGCAGTTCCTCGATGGCGCGCCGGGTCCGTCGCAGGGTGACGGCCTGCAGGAACTCACCGATGTTGAGCAGCCACAGGACCATCAGCGCCACCACGTTCTCGCGCAGCACGAGTGAGATCACGGTCGCCGTCGTCACCAGCAGATCGGTGCCCGCGTGGCGTTGGCCGCCGAGGGTGCGTGCGGCGCCTCTGAAGAACGGCAGCCCGGTGAAGACGGTGACCGCACCGAGGAAACCCGCGGAGCCCCCGGGAGTCCACGGGGGTCGGCCGAGCAGTCGCCGCAGCCCCACCAGGGCGAGTACCGCGCCGCCGACCACCAGTCGCGCGACTTCCCCCGTGGAGGAATCGGGCACGGACCGGCTGGCCCGGGCGGGAACTCCCGGCGGAGGCGCCTCGGTGAGAGCCGCGACGAGCCGGTCGAGGTCGACCAGGCCGGGTTTGACCCAGACGATCACGGCTCCCGTGCGCGGAAAGACGCGCAGCGCCCGGAAGCCCGGCAGATCGGTGAACCGCTCGTCGACGAGGCCGGCGCAGCCGGGCCGGGCCCGCAGCCAGGACACCGTCAGACGCACCCGGCCCCCGGCGACGGATCGCACCATCACCCCGGAGCCGGAGCCGGAGCCGGAGCCGGAGCCGGAGCCGGTCGCCGGGCCGTCGTCGGGTGCGGGCGTGCCGGACATGGTGATCGCCCCTCAGTGCTCGTGGTCGTGGTCGTGCCCCTCGACACCGACCGCCGAGGGCGGCGGCGCCTCCTCGCCCAGCTGCTCCCTGGCCTCCGCCAGGAGATCTCCTGCCTTCAGGCGGGCCTCCTCGGCGGCTTCCCCGAGCCGTCGCCCGGTGGTGATGCCGCCGGCGATACCGGTGACCAGAAGCCGGCGGGCCAGGGGCTTCGCCTTGGGCGCGGCTTTGGCGGCTCCCCGCAGCACGAGTACTCCGGCGGTTCCGGACAGGGCGTAGTGCGTGATGCGGCCCGCGACCACACCCGCGAAAGCGGCGGGATGCATCAGGGCCTCCTTCCGCGGAGGCGATTCATCCGTTTTGCGTACGGTAAGTCCATTCTCGTCGTTCGGTGGATAGCGCGCATCAGCGGCCAGCGGGGCAGGTCGGGTCGAGGCGACAAAAGGTTATTTCCTGGTGATGATGGTCAATGGAGTGGCTGGAGATGGTCTCGACATCCGTTTCCATTGAGCGTGGTGCTGACGTCGGAGCGGCTTGAGTTCGGCGGACACCCCACCTTGCTGCGGAGGAATCCATGCGTGCGTCTGCGTCCCGGCACCTGGCCCCGCTGATGACCGGCGTCCTCCTGGCCCTCCTGGCCGGGTGCGGCGGCTCGTCCGACTCCGGGAGCGACGCCGACTCCTCGCTGAGCCCGGCCTCGGCGTCATCCATCGCGGTGGTGACCTCAACGAACGTCTACGGGGACATCGTTGAGCGGATAGGCGGTGGGCGGGAGAAGGTCACCTCCATTATCGGCAACCCCGACCAGGATCCGCACTCCCACGAGGCCGACACACGGAACCAGTTGGCGCTGTCCAGGGCGAAGGTCGTTGTCGAGAACGGCGGAGGCTACGACGACTTCATCGACCGCATGCTGCACAGCACCGACAACTCGTCCGCCGAAGTGATCAACGCGGTCGAGGTGTCCGGGAAGGCCGCTCCGGCAGGCGGGGAACTCAACGAGCACGTCTGGTACGACTTCCCCACGGTGGGGAAGGTGGCCGACCGGATCGCCGTCGCCCTGGGAAAGGCCGCCCCCGACGCCGCCGCCACCTTCATCCAGAACGCGGAGGACTTCAAGGCGGGGCTCAAGCCGCTGGAGGCGAAGGAAGCGCAGATCAAGGCGGATCACGGCGGCGCGGAGGTGGCCATCACCGAGCCTGTCCCGCTGTACCTGATCGAGGCGAGCGGGCTGACGAACGCGACACCGGAGGAGTTCAGCGAGGCCATCGAGGAGGGCGACGACGTCTCCCCGCGCACCCTGCGGGACACACTGGCGCTGTTCACCGGCAAGAAGGTCGAGGCGCTGGTCCACAACGAGCAGACCTCCGGTCCACAGACCGAGAAGGCCGAGCGGGCGGCCGAGGGAGCCGGGATTCCCGTCGTCCCCGTGACCGAGACGCTGCCCGAGGGTGAGGACTACCTCGGCTGGATGACTGCCAACGTCGACGCGCTCGCGAGCGCGCTGGACAAGTGAGGCGACCCGTTGTGGCCTCCTTGCCCCAGGCCCGCGAGGGCAGGACCGAGTATCCGGACCGTGGTGCGGACGCCGCGGTGATCACCATGCGCGGCGCGGCCCTGTCCTACGGCGAGCGCGTGTTGTGGCGGGATCTGGACCTCGGCGTACGGCCGGGCGAGTTCCTGGCCGTGCTGGGCCCCAACGGATCGGGCAAGACCAGCTTGGTGCGTGCCCTGCTGGGTCAACGGCGCCTGTCGGCGGGCACCTTGACGGTTCTCGGGCGCCCGCCCCGCAAGGGCAGCCGGCACATCGGCTACATACCGCAGCAGGCGACACTGTCGGCCCACACGATGCTGCGCGCCCGGGACCTCGTCCGCTTCGGCATC
This sequence comes from Streptomyces sp. ALI-76-A, assembly GCF_030287445.1. GTDB lineage: Bacteria > Actinomycetota > Actinomycetes > Streptomycetales > Streptomycetaceae > Streptomyces. Next base: position 919,485 of record NZ_JASVWB010000004.1, read on the forward strand.
GACGGGCACGGCTTTGGACCCAGGCTGCGCACGAGCGCCATCCGCCGCCGGGTCGACCAGGTCCTCGAATCGGTCGGGGCGGCGGCGTACGCGGACGTCCCCCTGGGCCGCCTCTCCGGTGGCGAGCGCCAGCGCGTACGCATCGGACAGGCACTGGCCACCGACCCGCGCATCCTGCTCTGCGACGAGCCATTGCTCTCCCTCGACCTGCGCCACCAGCGCGCCGTCACCGAACTGGTGGACGCCCGGCGCCGCTCACACGGCACCGCGGTGGTCTTCGTGACCCACGAGATCAACCCCGTGCTCGGCATGGTGGACCGCGTGCTCTACCTCGCTCGCGGCGGCCACCGGGTCGGCACGCCGGACGAGGTGCTCACCTCCGCGTCGCTGTCGCGGTTGTACGGCACGCAGGTCGACGTCGTCCGTGTCCGTAACCGGATCACGGTCGTGGGCGATCCGGACGAGGTGGCCGAGCCTGCGCACCACCCCGGAACGCGTCACGGAGCACGGCCATGACCCTCGCCGACGGGATCTGGCAGCAGATCTTCAACTTCGACGACTACGGCGAACTGCTCGCCCTGGTCCGCAACTCCCTCATCGCAGGCGCCGCGCTCGGCCTCGTCGGCGGCCTGGTGGGCGTCTTCGTCGTCATGCGCGACCTGCCGTTCGCGGTGCACGGCATCAGCGAACTGTCGTTCGCCGGCGCCTCGGCGGCCCTGCTGCTGGGAGTGAACATCGTGGGCGGCTCGATCGTCGGATCACTGATCGCCGCGGGAACGATCGGCCTGCTGGGCTCCCGCGCCCGGGACCGCAACTCGGTGATCGGGACCATCATGCCGTTCGGCCTCGGGCTGGGTGTGCTCTTCCTCGCCCTGTACGAGGGACGGGCCGCGAACAAGTTCGGCATTCTCACCGGCCAGATCGTCGCCGTCGACACGCCGCAGATGTCCTGGCTGCTGGGCACCTCCGCGCTGGTCCTGGTGGCCTTGGCGGTCATGTGGCGGCCCCTCGCCTTCGCCAGCGCCGACCCGGAAGTGGCCGAGGCACGTGGCGTGCCCGTCCGCGTGCTCTCTTTTGCCTTCATGATCGTCTTAGGCCTGGCGGTCGCGCTCTCGGTGCAAATCGTGGGGGCGTTGTTGGTCCTCACCCTCGTCGTCACGCCCGCGGCCGCCGCAGCCCGGATCACCGCCTCCCCGGTACTGCTGCCCGTGCTGAGCGTGGTCTTCGCGGTCGCCTCGATCGAGGGCGGGATCCTGCTGGCCCTGGGCAGCAGCATCCCCGTCAGCCCCTACGTGACCACCATCTCGTTCGCGATCTACCTGCTCTGCTGTGGCGCGGGCATCCGCCGGACCCAGCGGTGGGGAGCCAGGAGAACGGCTCCCGAGGCCGGCTGATCATCACGCACGTGCCTGTCGCGGCACGCGTGGGTCCGCGAGATGCCGCCGCGTCGGCTCCGGGAGTCAGTCAGGCGTCACAGCAATCTCATTGCCACTCCTCATGGAAATGATTATCATCTTGCTTGTGTCCGAGTGGACATGGGCATGACCTGGGGGGTCTCTTCTGCGTACCTGAAAACGCTGCTTCGCCGTCGCTTGTCTCGCCGGTGCCGCACCGGCCATCACTGGGCTCAGCGCGTCCGCCTTGACCGACGACTTCGGCGTCCTCACGGCGAGCGGAACCCGCTGGTTCGACAGCGACACCGCCGCCACCAGCCAGAAGTGCGGGACCCTCCCGGTCGGCGCTCATGCCCACGCCGGCTGGGCCTTGGACGAGCCGGGCGTCCACGTCCTGGATTCGCCCTGCGTGCCACCGACGGCGACACGCGGCGGTCCGAGACGGAGACCCGCACCTTCGTCGTCGCCGGCTGAACGGCACAAGACGTCTCATTCCACACTCATCCTCATTCATGATCCCAGGAGGATCACCTTGCGTACTCTTGCCCGCACTCTCACCCTCTCCGGTTCCCTCGCCGCGGCAGTCGCGCTCGGCGGCCTCACGGCCTCGCCCGCACTCGCGGCCACCACGCTGTCCAGCGGTCACGTCGACGTCCTCGACGCCGAGTGGGACGGTGCCGACCTGCACCTGCACGTCCACGACGAGGAGACCGGGACCGAGTACGAGCCGGCCGACGTGACCCTGTCGGTGCCCGCGGCGGCCAAGGTCGCCAACCCGGGCTACGGGTTCCTCGGGTCGGGCAGCCAGGTCTGGCTGCTGCCGGACACCGAGGCCGAGGCCGACGCGGCCGGTGTGCTGTTCCCGGGCATCTCCACCGAGCACCTCACCACGGGGATCCTCGCCAATAACAACGTCACCTACCGGCTGGTCAGCGCCACCCGCAATGGTGCCGCCACCGAGGACTTCAGCATCTACGCGGGCAGCGGCAGCCGCTGGTTCGACAGCAACACCGCCACCACGAGCTTCAAGTCCAGAAGCTTCGCCGTCGCCACCCATAACCACGCCAACTGGGCCTTCGAGGAGGCGGGTACCTACCGGCTCACCTTCCGGGTCCAGGGCACGGTCGGCGGTGTGACCGAGTCGGCCACCGAGACCTTCACCGTCGTCGTCAGCTCGTGATGGGAGCCCTGACGCGCGGCAGACGCGCCTACACGGCCGCGGCCCTCACCGCGGCGACCGCAGTGCTCCTGGGCGCGGCAGGGCTGGCCTCCGCCGACGGCAGCGGGGCGACCCGCGCCGTCGGCGGTTCCGTCGTCCTCGACGAGGGCGAGCTCGACTTCACGCCCCGTACGGTCGACGGGAAGCTGGAGTTGCAGATCGAGGAACTCGGTGACGGCACGCGCGTTGTGCGCGAGCCGTCGGAGGTGGTTCTGCATGTGGGGCCGTCGGCCCTGCAGCACACATCCTCCCCGCTCGCTGAGGCGTTCGGCCTGATCAGTCAGGACACATGGCAGCTCAACGGCCAGCAGGCGGCGGCGATCTTCGCCCCCGAGCCCGGTTGGAACGGCTCCGAGGCGGGCGGAGACACCGAGGTGACGCTGTCCGGATACACGGGTCCCGCGGTGTTCGGGATGGCCACGTACACCTTCGACATGGAGATGGCGGACGAGCCGCCGGTCATGTTCCTCGGCAGCGCCGATCCCGCTCCGCGCGCCTTCACTCTCGACGGCAGTGGCGAGCGATCCACTCCGACCTGGCTGTTCGAGGCGGAGGGCGTCCACCGGCTCACCTTCACCGTGACGAGCGGCGGTTCCAGCGACACCGAGACCCTCGCGGTGGTTGTCGGCGACGACATCGACCCGGCCGGTGTTCTGCCCGGCGACGGCTCCACCCCGACGGCTTCCCCGACGGGTTCGCCGACCGGCTCGGCGACCGCGAGCCCGTCGCCCACCGCCCCGGCCGCGCACGTCATCGCCGAGGGCCACGTCGACATGGCGGCCCGCCCGGCAGACGGCGACCTGGAGTTCCAGATCAAGGAAGGCACTGAGCTCAACCACAAGTGGTACGAGCCGGGCGAGGTCGTCATGCACGTACGGCCGGCCGCCAGGCGGAAGATCCCGGATGGGTACGCGTTCCTCGGCACCCCGGGCGACGCGGTGTGGTGGCTGCCGCTTCAGCAGAACGCCGGCATCGTGTGGCCGGGCTGGAACACCACGGAGTACGCCAAGGCCGACCTCGACGGTCGCGTCTCCTTCCGCCTGGACTCCGTGCAGGGCCCCGGGAACATCGCGATGTTCCACAACGACGCGATGGGTGTCCCGGTCGTCTCGCTCAACAGCGGTGACGGTCTGCCCGACGCCCATACCCTCGGTGCGGGCACACACAGTCACTTCGACTGGGTGTTCGGTGCCGAGGGCGTCTACCGCACCACCTTCACGGTCAGCGCGACGCTCGCCGACGGCACGAAGGTCAGCGACACGGAGACCATCGCCTGGGTGGTCGGGGACGACACGGATCCGTCGACCGTGACGCCGGGCGTGGGGGACGAGCCGACGGCGACGCCGACGGCCACCCCCTCGGGGTCGGCCTCCGTGTCTGCGACCGTGACCGCGTCCCCTTCGGTGTCCGCGTCCGGTTCCGCGTCCGCTTCGGATCCGGCAACGGACCCGGGCTCCGGCTCCTCCGGAGCCGGCGGAGGTTCGTCGACCGGCGGCAGCGGAGGCAGTGGCACCCCGGTGTCCGGAGGGCTCGCCTCCACCGGTGCGCGGGTCGGCACGATCGCGGGCATCGCCGTGATCGCCGTGCTCATGGGCGGCGGCGCGGTGCTGTTCGCACGACGTCGCCGTACCGCCCAGTGAAAGCTTCGCGTACGACGGACCGGCGCCTGGCAGCCCTCCGGTCCGTCGTACGCGGGATTGTCCTGTTCGAGAGAAGGAGGAGCCCCATGCGGGGCCATCCCAGACGCACCATCACCACCGCCGCGCTGATCTCGGCGAGCGCGTTACTGTCCGGGTGCAGCGGGCTTCAAGCCGGCTCGTCGGACGCCGAGTTGACGGTGTCCACGACCACGGCGGTCATCGCCGACCTCGTCGAGCAGGTCGGCGGTGACCGCGTCGACGTCACCTCGATCGTGCCGCACCACGGCGACCCGCACTCCTACGAGCCGAGCCCCGGTGACGCGGCCGAGGTCGCCAAGGCCGACGTCGTGTTCAGCAACGGCCTGCTGCTCGAAGAGCCCGGGATCATGAAGATGGTCCACACCAACGCCCAGAAGTCCGCCCCGAAGATCGAGGTCGCCGAGAAGCTGGAGGAGTACGGCGGCACGGTCATGAAGCTGGAGGAGGACCTGGGGCTCGACGTGCTGTGGCTCGGCTGGGCCGTCGAGGGTGAGGTCGCGGGAGACGGCTCCCAGGTCCGTACGTCGGCCACGAAGCTGGAGGGGCCCGGCGAGCTGCGGGTGTATCTCACCGACACGCTCGGCAAGCCCAAGGTGTACATCGACTCCGCCGACGGCCTCGACGACTCCGACTCCTTCACGCTGCCGCCCGAGGCTCACACCCACGTCAACTGGGCGTTCAGCGAGCCCGGTACGTACCGGCTGACCGTCGGGGGTCGGACCGAGACCCTCGACGGGAGGAGTGAGGAGATCGGCAGCGGCACCTTCACCTTCACCGTCGGCGACGACGCCGAGGCGCCCGAGGGCGCGAGGGTGCTCGACGGCGGCCACGCCGACGTCGCCCTCAACGCCGAGACGGGGAAGGTGTACGTCCGCGCGGACGACGACGAGAGCGGCGAGCCGGAGCGGCTCGCGGCCGACGGCGTGGTGCTCGACGTGCCCGACCGGGCCAGGGCGGCGATACCGAAGGAGAAGCCGTACTCCTTCCTCGGCGAGGCGGGCGACGCGCTGTGGGTGCTGCCGCAGGCCGTGATCGGCAAGCACGTGCACGGTGACATGGATCCGCACGCCTGGGCGGACGTCGCCAACGCCGAGGCGTACGTCCGGCGGATCGAGGCCGAGCTGATCAAGGCGGACCCCGACGGGAAGGCGACGTACGAGAAGAACGCCGCCGCGTACCTGAAGACCCTCGGCGCCCTCGACGAGGAGGTCGCGCGGAAGCTCGCCACCGTGCCGGAGCGCAACCGCAAGCTGATCACCACTCACGACGCCTTCGGCTACCTCGCGAAGGCGTACGGCATGGAGATCGCGGGTTTCGTCGTGCCCGTGCCCAACCAGGAACCGAGCGCGGCCGAGGTGGAGGAACTCGGCAACACCATCCGGGAGAAGAACGTCCCGTCGGTGTTCCTGGAGCCCAACCTCGCGGCGCGCGCCGACGTGCTGCGCAGGGTCGCTGAGGACGAGGGGGTCGGGATCTGCACGATCTACGGCGACTCGTTCGACGACAAGGTCGACGACTACGTATCGATGATGCGGCACAACGCGACGGAGCTCGCGAAGTGCCTGGGGGAGGACGCCTGATGAGGGGCATGCCAAGAGGTCAGCGGGTTGCTGTGGCGGTGGTCCTGGCGGCCACACCGGTGGGACTGGCGGGAGGCGGGGTCGCCGTCGCGGACGACAGTACGGCTACGGCTACGGCTACGGCAGGGCAGGGGCTCGGCCGGATCGCCTATGCGGACGGGACGCTGACTCTGGATCCTGCGGACGGCGCCCAGATGGTCGCCGTCGACGACGCCGGCGTGGCAGACGCCTCGGCGCCCGGGTGGGACACCACCGGCGTACCTGAGGGCGCGGTGGCCGGGGACACCGTCCGGTGGTCGCTGACCGGGCTCGAAGGCCCCGGCGATCTGAAGGTGTACGCGGCCGAGGGCGCGAAGCAAGGCGACTCCACTGAGGACGCGCTGTTGTTCGACAGCGCGGACGACCTGCCGGACGAGCACCAGCTCCCGGCGGGCCGAGAGGGCGAGACCCGGTGGGAGTTCAGCGAGGACGGCACGTACCGGGTCATCTTCGCCGCCGAGGCCACCGCGGCGGACGGACGGGAGCTGTCCGTCGGGACCGTGTACACGGTGGTGGTCGGGGGCACGGCGGCGGACGGGAAGAACACGCCCACCGAGGAACCGGTCATCGAGGAGACCCCCAGCGAGGAGTCCTCCGAGAGGCCGCAGACCCCGGCAGCGGCAGGGAAGGCTGTGCCGGAGGCAGCCGCAGCCGGACGGCGCACCGCCCTGGCAGCCACCGCGGCTGCCACGGACGTCGTGTCCGAGAGGAAGGTCCTCGACGAGGGGCACGTCGACTTCGCCGCCCGCGTCGTCGACAACAAGCTGCAGATCCACATCAAGGACGGCACCGACTCGGGCAGGACCACCTGGCGGGAGCCCTCCTCCGTGGTCCTGCACGTCAAGCCCGCGGCCAGGAACACCCTGCCGGACAGCGACGACTTCGCGTTCCTCGGCAAGGGCGGCGATCCGGTGTGGCTGCTCGACCAGGTGCAGCAGGAGGGACTGCTGTGGCCCGGCTGGTCGACGGACAACATCAAGGCCGGGGCGAGCAAGGGAGGCGTGGAGTTCTCCCTCACCAAGGTCGACGGTCCCGGCACCTACGCGCTGTACACGTATGACGCGATGTCGGGCGCGAACGTGCTGTTCAACAGCAAGGACGGGGTGCCGGACTCCTTCGACGTCGCGCAGAACACGCACGCGCACGGCGGGTGGGCGTTCACCAAGGAAGGCACGTACCGGCTCACCTTCAAGATGAGCGGAACGCTCGCGAACGGCACGAAGGTCTCCGACACCGAGACGGTGACGTTCGTGGTCGGCGACACCGACCCCGGCGCGGTGACGCCGGGCGACGGCACCGGCAACGGAACCTCCGCAACGCCCGGGACCTCGGACACACCCGGGGCGTCCGATCCCTCGTCCTCGGGCACCGCGGGCGACGGCTCCGGCTCCACGGGCGGCTCCTCGACCGGCGACTCCAGCGACGGCTCGATGGCCTCCACCGGCGCGGGTCAGGTCGTACTGCTCGGCTCGGCCGCCGCCGCACTCACCGCCGTGGGCGCCGCGTCCTTCCTCGCCGCCCGGCGGAGGAGGACCGCACGTGGCTGACGGACCGGACCCGCTGCTGCGGGTCACCGGCGCGACCGTCGTCCTCGGCGGCAGGACCGCCCTGGAGCGGGCCGGCCTGACCGTCGACGCGGGCGAGCTGGTCGGGCTCATCGGCCCGAACGGCGCCGGGAAGACGACCCTCCTGCGGGCAGTCCTCGGGCTGGTGCCGCTGGCCGGGGGAGAGGTGGCCGTCGAGGGGCGGACCGGGCGCAGGGCCGGACAGCGCATCGGATACGTGCCCCAACGGCACGAGTTCGCTTGGGACTTCCCCATCGACATCGCGGGCGCGGTGCTCACCGGCCGCACCCGGCAGATCGGCTGGCTGCGCCGCCCGGGCGCGGCGGACCGGGCGGCGGTGGACGAGGCGCTGGAGCTGACCGGACTCACCGCACTGCGCCGGCGACCCGTCGGTGAGCTGTCCGGCGGCCAGCGGCAGCGGGTCCTGGTCGCCCGCGCCCTGGCCGCCGGGCCGCGCATCCTGCTCCTGGACGAGCCGTTCACCGGAGTGGACGTCCCCACCCAGGAGTTGCTGAACGAGTTGTTCGGCCGGCTGGCCGCGGAGGGCAGGGCGCTGCTGATGACCACCCACGACCTGGCTGCCGCCGCCCGTACCTGCCACCGGGTGGCGCTGATCAACCGCACGGTCGTCGCGGAGGGCGGCCCCGAACTCCTCGCCGATGCCGGTCAGATGCTGCGGGCGTTCGGCCTGGACCGCGCGATCGGAGTCGTAGCGTGATCGAGTTGCTCACGGACCCCTGGCAACTGCCGTTCATGCAGCGGGCGTTCGCCGTCGCCGCGGTCATCGGCCTGGTATGCGGAGTGGTGGGCGTGTATGTCGTGCTGCGCGGCATGGCATTCATCGGTGACGCCGTCGCCCACTCGGCCTTCCCCGGCGTCGCGCTCGCCTACGCCTTCGAGGGAAACCTCCTGCTCGGCGGCGCCGCGGCCGGCATCACCACGGCCGTACTGATCGCCTTCGTCTCCCAGAACCGGCGGCTCAAGGAGGACACCGTCATCGGCGTCTTCTTCGCCTTCGCGTTCGGGCTCGGCATCGTCCTGGTCTCCACGCGCGACAGCTGGACGACCGACCTGTCGTCCTTCCTCTTCGGCCAGGTCCTCGCGGTCAGCGCGGCGGACGTGTGGACCGTGGCCGCCATCGGGACCGTGCTGATCCTCGTCGTGCTGGCGATCGGCAAGGAACTGGTCGCCGTCAGCCTGGACCGGGAGGCGGCACGCGCCGCCGGCCTGCCGGTGTTCCGTCTCGACCTGGTCCTGTACGTGCTCGTCACCACGACGATCGTGATGTCCCTGGAGGCGGTCGGCAACATCCTCGTCCTGGCCCTGCTGATCACCCCTGCGGCCACCGCGCGCATGCTGACCGAGCGACTGTGGGCGATGACGCTGCTGGCCTCGCTCATCGGCTGCGCCGGAAGTGTGGCGGGCCTGTACGTCTCGTACACGTACGACCTGGCCGCGGGTGGCTCGGTGGTCGTGGTCCTCACCGGTCTGTTCGCCGTCACCTGGTGTCTGGCACCCCGCCACGGCCTGCTCGTGAAACTCGTCCGACGCCCGGACCCCACTGCCACCGTCCCCACGTCCGTTGGACCATGACGGCCGACGAGCGGCCCGCGCGCCCTGCGGGTCCGCTCGTCGCGGTCGTCACGCGGGCGCGGGAAGCGTGTGGCTCCGGCCACCGCCCACGGGGTGGTGGCGGACGGACGCGGCAGCGCCCGGCGTCCGTCGCCCGTGGTGCACGGTGACTGCGTCCGCTTCCTCCGCTGCCTCGCGCGGTTGGTGTGGTGCGGGGGACGATCTGCGGGGCCGATGCGAACTCCGATTCCGACGGCTCCGCTCTGCGCGTCGGCTCAAGGGTTCGCGATGCGTGCGCCCGCCGCCCGTCGATGCCGGAGGGACGGTGCGGGAAGGTAACTGTTCATCACGGAGAAAGGCCACCGATGGCCAACACCATCACGAGTGAGGCCGACCGCGCCGATCAAGGGCTCGGTTATGCCGTCAACGGCCCCTACTACGACGTGATCTTCCCCGAGTCGGTACGGGTCTCGCTCACGGACGCCCTGGGGCGGCTGGTGTCCGGGGCCCGCGCGGTCGCGGAGATCGGCCCCGGCACGGGCGTCTTCACCGAGGCACTCCTGACATCGCTCGGGCCGGACGGTGAGATTTTCGCGATCGAGCCGACGCGTATCATGCGCGCTGCCCTGGTGACGCGTCTGTCCCGCATACCGGCAGCCGCCGACACCGTGACCGTCCTGCCCGAGGATGCGCTGACGGCCGAGGTGGGCATACCGCTGGACGCCGTGGTGCTGTTCAACTTGATCATGCACTTCTCGCCGGAGCAGCGCGTCCGGCTCTGGCTCAAGTGGGCCGGTGGGCTCCGCCCTGGTGGCCTGCTGATCATGGAGTCGCAGCACCCTCAGACAGCGACGGCCGTACCGCCGTCGGTCATCCCCGGAGGCATGCTGGGTCGGCACCGCTACGACACCCTCGCGCGGGCGGACATCGTGGGTGAGGACCTGATCCGCTGGGTGATGACCTACCGGACCTGGCGTGACGACGAACTGATCCGGGAGGAGACGGCGGAGTTCGACTGCCATGTCGTCTCCGACGAGACGCTGGCCGCCGAGCTGTCGGCGGTGGGTCTCGAACGTCACCCGGCCGCGCCCGAAGGCATCCAGGCATGGCGGCGTCCGAAGGCACTCTGAGCGCGTCCGCTCAGACGGTGGGCGGGTCTTCCAGACGCCGGCCCTGGGCGCGGCTGTGCTTGGTCCGTGAGGCGACGTGACACCCGCCGCGATCGAGCAGTTACCGGCGGGTGCCGAACAGCCGGTGAAGACGGTCCGCTTCGTATGGCGTCGTGCTGGTCGCGATGCGCTCGGAACGTGGTGGCCAGTTGCTGGGCATCCGCTGTCTGAGCGGCCACGTTCCCGCGCCCGGCGCCCCGCGCACGCCCTGACTGCCGCGCGGCCGGCTGCTACCTGGAGCATCCTGCGTCCCTCGGTGTTGACCCTCATCCGGCCGTGACGATCGGCGGCGATGTCAGGACGGCGAGGGTCAGCAGGGCGCCCGCTGTGCTATAAAAATGGCAACCATTTTCAATAGCTGGAGGAGGGGTGTGGTTTGAGTGACGCGGCACGCGGCGGTGAGAGCCGTCCCTTCACCCTCGTCGTCTGCGCGTCCTGTCACGCCGAGACCAACGGGCTGATGGATGGTCTGCGTCGCGCTGTCCGGGGCTGCCTCCACGGGGTCATGGTCTCCACCGGTTGCCTGGAGAAGGTTGTGCACTGCCGGTCGGACCGCGGGCTGCACGCCGCTGTACAGCCATGTACGGCGGATCGCAGGCCGGCCGGGGCCGTCGTACGGCTCGGCCCGCTGGTCACCGCGGCCGATGCCGAATCGGTCGGTGCCTGGCTGCGGGCCGGAATGCCCGACGACGGGACCCTGCCCGACCGGCTCCGCGCGGCGCCCGCCCCGCAGCAAGTCGCCCGCCTCAACTGAGGGGCGACGACGTGTGGAAGGGCCTGTTGAGCGTGGTCGCCGGCAAGACGCCCGGCGTCCGGGGCGTGGGCGTCGATCGGTTGCTGCGGCTGTCTCCGCGCGCCGTGGTGCTGGCGGTGTCGATCCAGAGCCAGGAGGCCGGGTACCCGGTCGTCCAGCGTTTCCTGTCGGGCGTCGACGCCGGCGTACCGGCGACCTGCTGGGCAGCCACGGGTGATCCTGTGGTGATTCTCCGTCAGGACTTGATGTCCCTGTGGCGTGATGCGGGCCCTGTGCACGTGGTTCTCGCTCTGCCGGGAGACGTCGATGTCCTGCCGTTCCTGGTGGAGTTGTGGCGTGCTCGCGTGGCGAGCGGCTCGCTGGGGGAGCACTTCGAGCCGGCACCCGTGGTGGTCGGAGTCGAGCCGTCGCCGTTCATGGCGGACGTCGGCTGCGTTCACCGGGCGGTACGACTGTGGAGCGGAGGGGAGCGAGGTGAGGTCCTGAGCCCGGCCGAATCCGCCGTCCGGCAGGTGGAGGCGGCGGACGTCCTGCTCGTGCCGGCTCCAGCGGGCGGTGACGGCGAACAGGCGCCCCTCGCAGCCAGGTTGGTCACCCAGCTCAACTCACGTGCCCGCCTCGTCACGCCTGCGGACATGGACGGAGCCGGGCCCGAGCTGCGGGCCTCGCTCGTTCGGGCCGTACCTTCCGCTGCCGAGGGGGAGTGGAGGGCGCGGCTGGAGCCGGTGACGGTTCCTGCCAAGGGGCACTGCGCCGACCGAGGAGTGGAGACGGTGCTCTGGGGGGCCCGCCGCCCTCTGCACCCAGGGCGGTTGGCGGACGCGCTGCCCGTCGCGATGCGCGGTGTTGTCCGCGGCCGAGGCCACCTGTGGCTGTGCAGCCGTCCGGACACCGTGGTGACCTGGCGTTCGGCCGGGGCTTATCTGGAGTTGAGGGAGGCGGACCGTTGGCTGGAGCCGGCGGACGGGCGCGCCTGGCAGGCGGCTTCGCCGCAGCGGCGCACCCTCGCCTCCTGGTTCTGGGACGACTACTACGGCGAACGCCGCACCGAGATCAGCCTGACCGGGACCGGTCTCGACGGCCCGGCGATCCGCTGCGCACTGGACGCGGCCCTGCTGACCGACGCCGAACTGTCGCTGGGACACGAGAGCTGGACCGCGGTCCCGGACCCGCTTCTCGGCGGTGCCGATCATGGGTGACCGCCGGGGCCAGGGCAGGCGGACCAGGTTGAGCCGGTACTCCTCGCCCTGAGGCAGCTGCTGCGCGGCGAGGCCGCTCAGCATGTCCTGGGTGGCGGCGGGCAGTTCGTCGCCCTTCGGGGCGGGAAGGCTGCTGCGCGTGCGGGAGGCCAGTACCTGGGTCCCGGGCCGCCACTCGGTGAGCTGTGCCGGATCGGCGTACGTCCACTGCGTCCGGGCCTGCCATTTGCGGAGAGCGTCGTGCTGGTCCTGAGTGTTGACGACGGCGGGGCCGGCGGTGTCGAGGGCCAGTGTCGAACCGGGGAGCGACCGGCCGGCACGTCGATGACGTGGTGGACGTCCGCCTCGGTGAGGAAGGGCAGCACGGCTTCCGAGGGGAAGAGGTACGGGCCGCCGGAGTCCACGGCGACGGTCTCCACCAACGTCTCGTCCGTGACCGACGCGGCGATCATCGTGTGGCGTGGCGTGGCGTGGCGTGTCGGCGAACCAAAGCTTCCGGGCGGCTCCCCAGATCGTTGGGTGCATCGCCTCCACTCCGGTAGTCGGAGGGAGTTCGAATGCCCGCGGCAGCCGGATCACGTCGGGTGTCGATCGCAGTGACGATCTTCTCGGCGCGGGGGACGGCGAGGATCGCGTCCGTCCTCCGGCTCTCCACCGCCACGGGTGTGCAGCGGGGTCAGTGGGGGCGACCTTGATGAGAATGGACCGATTATCAAGAGGTGCCCCGGCGTCGTGGTGCCGCGACGGCGCCGGGCTACTCCTGTGCGTGCCGGATGGCGTCCAGCACGATGTGGGCGATGTGCTCGTCCGTGAGGCAGTACTGGATCTCACGAGCCTGCCGTCGGGTCGTCACGATCCGGGAGTTGCGCAGTACTCGGAGGTGCTGCGAGGTGAGCGGCTGGCTCACCCCCAGCGCGGCGACCAACTCATGGACGTACTTTCCGCCCTGGGACAGCTCGCGCACGATGCCCAGGCGTACGGGGGACGCCAGCGCCTTGAGCAGGTCACTGGCGGCCTGCAGGTCGTGCAGCGGCTCGCCCGGCATGGCCGCCGAGGGGGGCGGGGCAGTTGTCACATGCGCACTTTAGCATGTGGCAATGATTTTCGGTTGCCTTCGCCGGCCAGGTGGACCGATCAGTGGTCGTCCCAGTGTCCGTCGTGGGCGGCGTGGCGGTGGCCGTCGTGCACGTAGTCGACGTGGTCCTCGTGCGGGACGGCGACATGGCCGCAGCCCTCGCCGTGGGTGTGCGTGTGGCCCTCATGGGCGGCGTGGCCGGTGCTCGCGCACTCGTCGACGTGGTCCTCGTGGACGCGGTGGATGTGGCCCTCGTGTGCGTAGTCGACGTGGTCGCCGTGCGGGACGGCGACGTGGCCGCAGCCCTCGCCGTGGGTGTGCGTGTGACTGTCGTGCGTGCGGTGTTCGGTGGCGGTGGCCATTTGGTGCTCCTGGATCGCGTTCTCGGATGGCCTGCGGTTCGTGCTCCGCAGACCGTGCATGGCGACATTAGCATATGGCGATCCATGCATATATGAGCCCGGGTTCGGCCGCCCCTCCCGGGGTGCGGACAGCGGCCCACCGCTGTCCGGGGGCGCGATGGCCGGTGGGTCACGCGGGCGCGGTTCTCGGATGCTCCGCCATGGGGGCCGCAGGCGTTCGGCGCCATGCTTGCCGCACAGGGCACGAATCTGACCCGGGAGAGTCCTCGTGTCCGACCGTGCCCGGTGCGTCTGCTCCCTGCCCCCTGAGGGGCCAGTCTGACGCGGATCGTCTACCGGGCCGAACGGTGCCGTGGCTGCGACCGCCGTCCGGCCCGGAGTCTCACTGTCCCGGCACTGTTATGAGGGGCTCGTGCTCGTGCGCGCAGACCTCGTCGAAGCCGTAGGTGTCCCAGGCGGGGAAGGAGTCGGAACGGGGGTGCCGCTCATCTTCCCTCATGAGGCAGTCGGTCAGGGACGCCCGCAGAGACTCGGCGTTCAGGTGGGTGCCGATGAACACGAGTTCCTGGGCGTAGGGGCTGTCGGCGTCACGCGCGGAGGAGGGCTCGAAGCGCGCCACCGAGCCGGCCTGGGACCACAGTCCCGTCACGCGCGGGCGGCTGGCCAGTGTGAAGAAGCCCTTGGACCTGAGCACCTGTCCGTAGGCGCCGCTGTCGAGGGACTCGGTCACGAACGTCCACAGCCGCCCGGGGTGGAAGGGCCTGTCGGAGCGGAAGACGGTCGAGGAGATGCCGTACTCCTCTGTCTCGGGCACATGATCGCCGTTGAGTTCCCGGACCCAGCCCGGAGCTTGCTGCGCTCGCTCCAGGTCGAAACGGCCGGTGCCCAGGACTTCGCCGATCGGTACGCGGCCCCGAACGGCCGGCACCACGCGGGCGGCGGGGTTGAGCCGCGCCAGGGTGGCTCGCAGCCGGTCGGTGGACTCCGCGTCCACGAGATCGAGCTTGTTGAGGACGATGACATCGGCGAACTCGATCTGGTCCATCAGCAGGTCGCTGACCGTGCGTTCGTCGTCCTCGTACTGATCCAGGCCGCGTTCGGCCAGTTCGTCACCTCCGGTCAGCTCGGGCAGGAAGTTGGCGGCGTCCACGACCGTGACCATGGTGTCCAGCCGGGCCAGTTCGTCGAGGGTGACGCCGTCGTCACGGGCAAATGCGAAGGTGGCGGCCACCGGCATGGGCTCCGAGATGCCGGAGGACTCGATGAGGAGGTAGTCGAAGCGCCCCTCGCGCGCCAGCCGGGCCACCTCTTCCAGCAGATCGTCTCGGAGGGTGCAGCAGATGCATCCGTTGGTCATCTCGACCAGGCGTTCCTCGGTGCGCGACAGGGCTGCCTCGCCGCCGCGGACCAGAGCGGCGTCGATGTTGACCTCGCTCATGTCGTTGACGATGACGGCGACGCGCATACCCTCCCGGTTTCCGAGGACATGGTTGAGCAGGGTGGTCTTGCCGGCACCGAGGAAGCCCGACAGGACGGTGACGGGCAGACGCGAGGGGGCGTGAGTCATGTGGTGTCAGCCTTCGGGATGGAGCAGGCCACGCTCGTACGGTTTGGCGAGCCGCTGGGGGACGCGGTACGCGGCCCCGTCCACCGTGACGGTCACCAGTTGAAGCGTCACGGCCGTCCACTGCGCCCGACGGTGCCGGGTGTTGCTGCGCGGCATCTTGCGTTTTGGTACGGCCATGTGGGCCTCCTGGGTGAACAGTGGGCGAGCGGGATAGACACTACATGAAAATGAATGTCATTAAGTAATGGGTCGGGACGTCGGGCGGGATCTGCGGTTATCCCGCACACCGCGTGGGTCGAGCGGCGGTCAGCCGGCACGCAGTCCATGGGGGATGGAAGCGAACAGGAATCGCCTGCGCTCGTCGTGAGCGGGCGCTCGGCCGGGGTCAGCGCTCCCGCATCGATCCGACGGCCCTGAGACCGCGTACCGCTGCACGCCTCAGCGCGGGCTGCTCGCGCACGATGCGGCGGGTGGCCCGCTTCGGTTCTTGGCGGAGCCAGTGCAGGGCAGCGCCAGGGCCGGTCGTGCGCAGTGCCCCCTCGTGAACCATGAGCTCCCCCGTTTTGAAGGAGTTCTTGTAGGCGGCGTCTCCTCTGCCGAAGTCGACCAGGTGGATGCCGGAGGCGGCTGCGGCCTCGATCATGCGCAGGTAGAGGATGCGTCCGGGTGAGAAGGTGGCGAAAGTGCGGTCGTAGGAGGGGAACCAGCAGGAGAGGATCGTGCGGGAGCGGAGGCCGAAGTGAGCGGCGACCGGGCGGTCGCCCGTGTAGAGCACCGAGAGGATGCCCGAACAGTCCGGTGACGTGGTGTCGGCGAGCAGGTGCACGAGGTTGGCGATCCACGTCTGTTGGAAGGGGTCGCGGCGGCCGGTGCGACGGTAGTGGGCGGACTTCCAGTCGACGAGGGCGCGCAGCGCTGTGCGGTTCTGGTCGTCGTAGACGAACCGCAGGGGGCCGAGGTGGCGGATCATTCGCCGTTCCTGGGCTCGAGTCGCCCTCAGGAAGCTTCGTGAGTGTGTGTGGAGGTGATTCTTGTACTGCTCGAAGCCTTGCGTGAGGTCGACCACGGGTGAGCCGAACTGGTCCTTCGAGTAGGGCAGGAAGAGGTGCTGACCGCTTTCGAGGTGGTTGAACTCCCAGGCGTTCAGGGAGCAGGCACGCATGAGGTGGTGCGGGTCCAGGTGTACGTCGTCGGGGTGCAGGACGGCTCCTTGGCAGTCGGATACACCCAGACCGAGTGCGCGACCGTGGCCCCATCGGCCCTGCTGGTAGGGGAAGTAGCCGACGGGTTCCCGCTTCCGGCGCAGGACCGCCACCCGAGTGTCGGGCCGCACACGGCCCACGGCTCGGGCGAACTGGGCGCTCATGAAGGGGTTGGCAGTGGCCGTCGCAGTGGCTTGCAACTCGTTCCAGAGAGCGCGGTCTCCTGGCGTGAGCTCGCCGGGGTGCACGATGTCGATGCGGGGGATGGTCATGGGGTCCCTGGTTTCCTGGTTGCGGGGGGAGGCGGGTGACCTGGCGGGGTCGCATGGTTTCGCGTCAGTCGAGCCGTGGGCGCTGAGACGTGCGGCGGTGACGGACGGGCCGGGGGCACGGGAAGCGACGCACATCGTCCCGTGACACGCGGCAGATTCGGGTGTGCGGAGGTGGCGCCGGTCCGCGAGCGCTAGGGAGGGCCTCGACGCCCGGGCGCGCCTGTGAGCAGCACCTCGGAGGAGCACTCCTTGTCCCCGCCCTCTCGGGCTTCGGACAACCGGCTCGCGTCCTCGGGCTCCACGCGCACAGCAGAGCGCATAACCGCTGGACGCTAGTGCGCAGACTGGCCTGCACCACGATGGAGAGCCGGAACGAGGAGCCACCGACGGCGCGAAGCGCGCACACGGTGACCAGAGTCATCGCCACGTGGACGGTGCCCCCTGTACCGCTGTGGATCGTCCCTTCCGTCGGGCCGGGATCAGAGGCGGCCAAGGCGTACCAGCAGCAGGCCGCCGCCTGCGCCAGGACCATGGCACCGAGGTCAGGCAGCAGGGCACCGGGCCCAGAGGCACACAGCAGCGCGCCCAAGAAAGAGGCAGCCGCCACCAACAGACATGCGGCGACGGAGGCGGCACGTGCGAAGACGAGGTGACAGCCGGCGGCTGCCAGTGCCGTCGCGGTCACGGCCAGGCCCATCGCCGGAAGCACCCCCGCCCCGGCCGCGCCGCCGGCCGGCGGAAGGCTGGGCAGGGTGAGCGGAAGCGGGTGCGCGGTCATGTCCCGTCCATGCTCGGCGAGATGCGTGGAAAGCACTCCCGAACAGGGAAACCGCCACACAAGAACATTCAGGCGACCCGGTCGCATCTACGGGTGAACGGGGCAGTCATGAAGCCCCGCTGATTCCGCCGGGCGGGCGGCAACGGCTGGGGTGCCCGTGAGGCAGGCGCGGAGGAGCCGTCGGCCATGGTCGAGTCCATCACTTCAACCAGCTCATCCGTCTTCTGCGGGACACGCCGGAGTCGGATGCCGACCCTGGAGATGGCGAGGAGCACGGCCATCGGCGTGCGCAGCTGGACCCGGGGCTGGCTACCGCTGCGCGTTTCGTGGCGCCGGCCGAGAACCCGACGGGCGAGAACAGCACACCCTCGACGGCATCGACGTCCTGCATCTTGCCATGAACTCGTCGACGAAGCGCACCTCCGGCTTCTTCCGCTGGTGATCTTTGGTCTCGCCGATGACCAGTCCGTCCGGTCGGTCCACGCGCACGTCCCACTGACGGCTCAGGCCGCTCCGGCCCACGACGGCGGTATGGTGCCTGACCTGGTCGATGTCCATGTAGACGGCCATCCATGCGGCGGCGTAGATCTTCAAGACCTTCCCAGTGGGGTCCTGCTTCTCGACGGTATCTGCCGTCACAGATGATCACGCTATCTGCCGCCATCGACATCAGCGGGCCGATGAGTCGTCGGGTGGGCCGGGACCTCAGGTGAGGGCGGTGGCCGCGGCGGTGGCCAGTCCGCATCGGCCGGCAGCGTCACCAGCCCGTCCGAGAGATGTGCCGCTCCCAGGCGCTTGAGCTTGCGCCACACCGCGATCCGCGGCGTCGAGGGCTCACTGGGCACCCGGTAGGACAGCAGCACCCACTCACCCGGCCCCCGCAGCGCGTCCCCCTACTGCCGATCTTCGGTCATGAACACCCTCCCGAAGGGGACGCAACCACGGTTTCATCAAGGTCGTGGTCGTGGGCAGGCGTACGGGGATGCCTTGCCCTTGTACGGAGACCAGCATGAGGACCTCCGCGTGCCGCGGCCCTCACCCGACGGCACACGTGACGACGCCACGACCGCCCGATTGAAAGAGGAGAACGCGCAGCTGCGGCACGCCCTCAGCTCGCACGTGATGGTGGACCAGGCCATCGGCATCCTCACCGCGCTCCATGGGCGTCCTCACCGCGCTCCACTGGCTCGCGCCGGCGGACGGGTTCGAGGTGCTGCGGGGGGTCTCCCAGCACACCAACACCAACAACGGGAGACGAAGCTAGACCGTATCGAGCACGTCTTGGACCGCTTCCCGGTCCGGGTGTTCGCCTTCGACGAGTTCGGCCCGCTCGGGACCGGAAGGCGTTGAAGTGGAAGGTGGTCGGGAAGAGCACCCGGCGTGCCGATCCGGCCCACCGGCGGCAGTTGCTGGGCCGAACAGACCCGGCCCGACCGGCTGCCGGCCACCTACCACCGTACCCATGGAGTCAGGTACTTCCATGGCTGCTACTCGGTGGGCGACGACGCGTTATGGGGTGCGAACCGCCGCAGGAAGGGGGCCGTGAACACGCTGGCCGCGCTGAAGTCGATCCGCGCCGCCCGCCTGGGCGGCGCCCCGATCTACGTGATCACGGACAATGTGTCGGCCCGCAAGGGCGCCGATATCCGCCGCTGGGCGAAGAAACACAAGGTCGAGTTGTGCTTCACGTCGACCTACACCTCGTGGATGAACCCGATCGAGGCGAGGCGCACTTCGGACACCGCGGCAGTTCACCATCGCCAACTCGAACTGTCCCAACCACACCGTGCAGGACCGTGCCGTGCACGCGTACCTGCGCCGGCGCAACGCCAACGCCCGCCACCGCGATGTCCTGGCCGCCGAACGCAAGGAACGCGCCCGCATCCGCAGCGAGAAAGGCTTCCGCTGAGCGGACACCCCCTCACGACCGCGGCCTGACTCGGCGCACCTACGCGGTCCCAGCACTAGACAGCGGCTGGGCGGCGCGGGACCGCGCGGTCCTGCCCACGACGTCCGGTGCCGGGACCGGCCGACCACGGAGCGGTTTCGGCCATCGTTTGGCATGCTCCTTTCACAATCGTGCTCGGGCGGGCACGCTGCTCCACTGTTCGCTCCACTCCGACTCGCACCGTCTGTTGTCCCGGGAGGCCGGCCTCGGCGCCCGGTCCCCACCGCAGAAGGAGTACGTGTGAGAGGCATACCTCGCGTCACCGGAGCCCGTGGCTCCCTCCTCGGCGCCCTTGTCGGCGTCACCGCGCTGTTGACGACCGGCGTCCTGGCCGCACCGGCCGGCGCCGCCCCGCCGAGGCCCGACGCCGCCGTGCGCTCGGTCTCCGCCGACGCGCAGCGCCACGCCCAGCAGTTCTGGACGCCCGAACGGATGAAGGCGGCGACGCCGCTCGACCTGGTGACCGTCGCCGACCGCGTCGACCGCGGCTCGGCTCCCGCCCAGGGCCGGAAGATCACCGTCGACCCCACCACACCGAACGCGGTACCCGTCGACGCGGGGGTCATGGCTTTCCCCAGCGGCGGCGGGCAGTGGACCGGCGGGGGTGCGGTCCTCTCCACGGCGGGGCGGGTGTTCTTCACCTACCAGGGCCGTACGGCGTCCTGCTCCGGTAACGCCGTCACCAGCGCCAACAAGAGCACGGTGATCACGGCGGGCCACTGCGTGAAGCTGGAAGGGGCCTGGCACACCAACTGGGTCTTCGTCCCCGGCTACCACGACGGCCAGGCTCCCTACGGCAGGTGGACCGCGTCGAAGACCCTGTCCACGCCGCAGTGGACGGCGAGCGAGGACATCAACTACGACATCGGCGCCGCCGTCGTCGCCCCGCTGGACGGAAAGCGGTTGACGGACGCCGTCGGCGGACAAGGGCTGGCCTTCAACACCGGCTACAACCTCGCCATGTACTCCTTCGGCTTCCCCGCGGCGTCGCCGTACGACGGGGAGAAGTTCATCTACTGCAGCGGCACCACCAACCGGGACTTCCTCCTGTCCAACGACCACGGCATGACCTGCAACATGACCGGCGGTTCGAGCGGCGGGCCGTGGTTCACGCAGTTCAACGAGTCCACCGGCACGGGTCTGCTGTCCTCGGTGAACAGCTTCAAGTACAACTTCCTGCCGAACCGGATGTACGGCCCGTATTTCGGTGCCGACGCCCAGAACCTCTACCAGACGGCTCAGTCGTCCTGACGACACGCACGGCCGAGATCCGCGACCACGGGCACTCACCCCGATCGTGGCTCTCGGCCGGCTGCGGACGGTGTTCCGGGGAAAGCCTCCAGCAGTGCGTCACCTTCCGTGCTGTGGGTGTGTCAATGCAACGGCCCTGTCTCACATGGGGTGTGACGGAGAGTCATGGAGGTCGTTGAGACGTGATCGAAGATGCCAAGAAGCGCGTTCAATGCGCGTCGCCGTACGTCAGCAGTACATGGACCCGGCCATCCCTGAGTTCGTGGGCATCACGGCCCCGGTCGTGACCTGCTGGACCGCAGCCCACGCCGACCTGCACTGGGCTCACGTCACCGCGCCGCTGAGGATTCTGGACTGGGAGGGCGGGGGGCAGGCTCCGGAGGGGTTCGACGCCGCCACACGCTACGCCTACACGCTGCTCCAGCCCGACACTGCCGCCCGCGTCCGCGACGCCTTCCCCCTCCTGGGCGGCCCGGCTGCCCTCGCCGCCGAAGCCACTGTGTGCGCCCAGCTGCCGCAGACCGTGGTCCGCGGCGACAATTCCACCCTCGAAGACCAGATCCGGGCTTGGTCCGCGGAACTCCGCCGCCGCTAGCGCCCTCGCTTCAGTGAAGCTCAAGCCGGACACGCTGCGCTTGGCCGGGCGTCCCTGGACGCGCCATGTCAGTGCCGGAGCCTGGTCTTTCGCTTGGTCCCGGCAGACGGGGCAGCAGCTGAGGGGTCAGATGATATTCAGGTGCAGGCGTACGGTGATGCCGCGCTCGGTGGTCTGGGCTTCCGTCAGGTCGCACAGCTGCCGCACGGCCCACAGGCCGTGGCCGCGTATCTGCTCGGGGTCCGGCGGCAGGTATCCGAGGGTCCATCCGGTCTCGGCACCATCGGCGGTGCTGCCGCGGTCCTTGATGTCGCAGATGACCCTGTGGCCGGTGCGCCAGACGGCGATCTCGCCAGCGCCGCCGCCGTGCTGGACAGCGTTGGTGGCCACTTCGTTGGCAGCGAAGACGAGACGTTCCGTCCCAGATGGAGACATTCCCAGCGTCGTTGCCGCCTTTGCGACGAAAGACCGCACAGCGTTCAGGTCAGCGTCGAAGCGCATGGCAACCTTTCCCTCGGCGGGCGGCGGTGACAGTTGCCTGTCCCAGACGCCGCCCAGGGGCTCGGCATAGTGTCCGCTGGTGTCGGAGGCCGGGCCGGTCACCAACTGAGGATGGGTGCGCCGGGCGTCGGCGACGACCTGCTCGGGCAGGGCCCGGGCGTCGTAGGGGCAGATGATCCACGCCGGGCAGTCGGCGAATGCGATGTTGATGACCGACTCGTAGCGGGTCCACTCGTCGGTTTCCAGCGCGTCACGTCCGTGCCAGACAGGCTCCCCGATCACCCGGACCCGCGGATGCCGACCGGTGGCGGTGCGCTCGTCGACGTAGCGGTAGTAGGCGCCCAGGGTCCGCCCGGGTGCCTTGTACCAGTCATCGGCCGCGATGAACTCCACAGCCTGGGCGGCGCTGCCCAGCTGTTGGCGCAGCAGGTCGATGTTGGCGGGTGTGGTGACGGCCAGCACTGCGTCGTCCTGCTCCAGGCCGTCCAGGCAGAACGGGACGGTCGCGGTCAGGAACTCCTCGTCGGAACCGTAGATCAGGCCTTGGTGGATCAGACGCGGGGACCGGTCCGGCCGGCAGGCGGGTGTGTCGATCGCGTTGGTCATCCCACGGCCCCCCGGGGAGTAACGACCAGGGCGTCCTGCTGGTCGAAGCCGGTCACGCTGATCACCTGGCACAGCATCGGGGTCAGTTCCACGACCCGCAGACGGCGGCCAGGTGTGAACTTCTCGGCGGTGTGCGCCAGCACGCGCAGGCCCGCCAGGTCGATGAACTCCAAGCCGCTCATGTCCACGCGTACGTCCCCTGGCCAATGGAGGGTGGTCTCCAGGGCTTCGGCCAGCGCGGTGGTGGTGCGGTAGTCAACGGAGCCGACGACGCGCAGGGTGCGTTGTCCTTCCGTGAAGGAGGGAAGGATGCGCAGCAGAGCGCTGCTGTGCAGTGCCTCGGCCTGCACCGTGCCGGGGTGGTAACGGTCGAAGGCGCGCAGCTGGTCGGTGCTGAACAAGCGGGCGTCGTACTGGCAGACGGCCGATGCGGGCTGGCCGGCGAACAGTTCATTGACCTTGGCCTCGTACTCGGCGAGCTGGTCGGCTCCGGGGACGTCGCGCAGACCCCAGCTCATCTCCCCGCTGACCCGGAGACCGGTATAGCCCGCTTTGAGGCTGTCGGCCACTTCCTGTTGCAAGGTGGCGACCATCGCTTCGGCGTCGAAGCGGCCCGAGGCGAGGTAGCCGTCATCGGCGGTGGCCACCTGCAACTGGCCGCGCGACACGGCGGCGTCCGCGTCGGCGCCGACCGACCGCAGCCAGCCGAGCACCGTGGCAGGGTCCTGCCGCTCCGCGAAGTACCGCACCCGCTCCCCAAGCGCCAAGCCCTTGGACAGATAGGCAGTGACCACCCGGCGCTGCTCGCCGTCGTCGGCGAACGCCAGGCACGCATGATCGCCGTGCCCCAGTTCTTGGACCGGCCGTTCCCTACCGTCCTGCGTTATCACCACTGCCTCACAGTCCTCATCACCCCGTGCCCGCCGGCACGCGTACACCCTTCTCCCATCGAGCCAACCCACAGACAGAACGAGAGTATCGCCCAGGCTCGACTCCTCGGCCCTCCGGCAGTTTGCCGGGGGGTAACCCTAGGCCGGCTGCTGCGCCGCGAAGGTGACAGCCGCCCACTCCGACCTGCAGTGAGCGGTGTGCATCGTGAAGGTGCTGGTCACAGGTCTGGCGTGAGTTGTCTTCGGCGTACTCGTGCTGGACGTCGGCGGCAGTCTGAGGTGTAGATCGTCTGGCAGGTGCGGGTTTTGCGATGGGTGGACCTCGAGGTGCATGAGCGGACCACCGCGCGCCGCGCGGAACGGGGGCACCGAAGCTGCTGGGCTATTGCGGGAGCAGAAGCCTTTGGTCGGGTCACCAAACTTTCTCACCCAGCAGCGCTCCGGCGACGACAAACTTTCTCACCCAGCAGCGCTCCGGCGAGGACAGGACGGATACTGCGCCGTTGACACGGCGAACACGACGAGACCGCGAGCGTATGTACTGACAGGTGTCTGCCTCGGTCAGGCGCTGGCCGCGATGCTCGTGGCATGACCAAAACGAGTGTCCCGATCACCGTCTTCGCCTCACCCTGGACTGCGACGTGTTGACCTTGCCGGGAGCCGACCTGCGCATCGTCACCTACACAGCGGCCCCGGGAACCCGCGGCGCCGACCAACTCGATCTCATGCGTGCGTCCCGGCTCAGCGAAGCCCGCTGACAATCGGGGCGTTGAGGAACTCGTTCGGCATCTGGCCGTTCATCGCAAACATCCTGCGGGGTGCTGGGAGTTCTTCTTCGCCGCGCTGCCCTGGGCGCATGGTCGGGGCACCTCCAGATGCCAGCAGTCCAGGGGCGGTCTTCTGATCCTGGGTCGACTGAATCGAGGCACGCGGCGGCCGGCCACCCGGTTCGACCGAGGCACCTACCGCCGCCGCAACGTCTCGAGCGCGGCTTCAACCGCCTCAAGCCGTGGCGCGGACTGGCCACTCGCTATGACAAAACCCGTGAGTCCTACCAAGCCGCCGTCACCATCGTCTCAGTCCTGCTCTGGACCTGACCGCTGAAGACGATCTCTACGGCTGCGACAGGGCCTCCCGGACAGCGTCGATGCCGAGAGCCAGGTCCGCATGGAAGCTCTGGTGGAGGTCGAAGTCCCGGGTCATGTCGACGTAGTAGCCGTCCGGCAGGGTCGACTCGGCACGCGAGAGGTCGCTGTTCAGTCGGTCGAGTTGGTGGATCATCCGGTGAGTGTCGCTCAGGGACTGCGTGAGGGCCTCGGCGAGCGGGCCGCCGAACTGAGGGGAGCCGTTCCCACCGGGCCGCTGCAACGCGCGCAGCGCCGCCCGCACCGCCGCGCGCCGGAACTCGGCCAGGGCGAGAGCCGCATCGATCCCGTCGTAGGAGACCTCGTTCGTCCAGGGGCCGTCATGGGTGAGGCCCGACGCCAGGAAGCCGACGCGGCGCGGGACGTCGAGGTCCTGTACCGCGTCGAACATCGGCGCGGCGAGCGCGGCGTCCTGTGCCAGTGCGATCGCGAAAGCCTGGGCGTCCTCCCTCCGGAACCCGTCCCTGGTGGCCTGTGTACCGGACCTCTCGGCCTCCCGCCGGAACCGCTCCACCTGAAGGGCGAGCACCGCTCCGAGCCGTACAGCCGCCAGCTCGGCCGTGGGAAACCCGCCGACCGCGGCCTCGCGGCCCTGTGTGTCGAACCGGGCAAGGCCGGCCGCGTACGCCCGTACCCCGGACGGCGCGGGCTCGGCGGGGGAGTGCAGCACGGGTGCGCCGAAGGGCGGCACGGGGAGCGGGGAGCCGAGGTTCCACAGCGGCGGCACAGGGGCGCGGCGACCGGTGGCCCGGTCCGCACGAGTGGAGCCGCTCACCTCGTCCAGCCCTGTCCGCAGGTCGAGTACGGGATCCAGCGCGGCGGCCAGCTCGCCCAGCAGTTCCGCGAACCTGACGTCTGCTTCCGCGGACCCCTCGGCCGCCCCGGACCCCTCGGCCTCCCCAGGCGCCTCGGCACCTCTGGCCTGCCGTGCCACCGTCTCCGCTCCGAGCAACTGGCCGACGTGGCGCAGGGTGCGGTGCACCTTTGGCATCGACAGGCCCAGCTCGTACCCGATCGCTCCCGGCGCACAGCCGGCCAACCGATGGGCGGTAACGTTGATTTGACGCTCGTTCAACTCTCTCAGCGGGGCGAGCACCACCGCCGTCCGGGCCTGCGCCAAGGCGTCGGTGCTGCCCTTTCCCAGGAGGGCGGGCACCGTCCCGTGCGCAGGGTGCAGCACCCCGCAGCCGCCGCCGACGGTCATCCGGCACGTCCAGGCCCGCAGCGCCTGCGCGGTGACCACGGGGGTCCTGGTGTTCTTCGCGGCCTCGGCCGCGTTCGCGCCCAGCAGGTCCATCCAGCGCCGGGCCACCGTCATCGAGTCTTGGGCCAGTCGCGCCGCCTCCACCAAGTCCGCGCCCCGCAGCAGGCACAGGGCAACGAGCGGCCCCGCATGCGCCCGGTAGTAGTCCCCGAACTCGACCCCGCTGACGGACGCCGTACCCGCCGGATCTGTCACCATTAGCCCAACTCCCGCGTGGTTATCACCACTTGTAGTGTCCGCGGAGTTCAAGGTAATGGCTCGACGCGCGGGGACGGACCGCCACGCCCCCTGGATTCGGCGAGGGCAGTCGCGTGGGCGATGCGCGGCGCAGCGGGACCCGGGTCAGCCGCCGAGGCCGGGTAGGTCGGGTACTACTCGACGCCCGAGACGTGCTGGACCACGGCAGGCGCCCGTCCTGGTCGTGCCGACCGAGGAGCAGGGTGCGGGTGTGGCCGGGGAGCCGGTGACCGGGCCCACGATCGCTCCTCGATATGCCGCACTTTGTACTTCAGCCACCCACGCGCCGACGCCTGGTACGGGCTGTCCAGCCTTCTGAAGACGATCCCCTCCAGGCCCACAGCCGTCCAGGACAGCTCCTGCGCCACCTGCTCAGGCTCGGTGGTCGCCGGGCACAGCGTCCACGGCGCCGACAGCCGGCGCGCTGCGGTCATGGATTCCAGCGCTGCCCTGCGGCGCCGGTATTCAAGTTGTCCCAGATGAGCACGATCGGGGCGCCGAGCTGCTGGTGGGCGGCGATCAGCAGGTCGCGGTACTCGGTCCAGGTGAACTGCGTCTGCCGCCCCGATTGTGGTCGACATGCCACCCGGCCCGACGGAAGCGAGCTGCGCTGTGCGGGGCTTGCTCGGACTGCCCACACAGTTTCGCGGGCCGGACGGCACCCGCTGGCTCCAAGAGTTCGACGAACGCGGCAACCGCACTGCCGTCACCGATCCGGCAGGCTCCACCACCCGCTACGCCTATGACGACCGGGGCAGGCTTACCACTGTCACCGACGCCCTCGGCGCCACTACCACCGTTCGTTGCGACGCCGCTGGCCTGCCGGTGGAAGTGACCGACCCGGCCGGCGCCACCACCCGGCTGGAACGCGACGCTCTGGGCCGCACGGTCCGCATCACCGACCCGGTGGGCGGCATCACCTGCCTCCAATGGGACGCGGACGGCAATCTCGCTCGCCGGACTGCCCCGGACGGTTCCACCCAGTCGTGGACCTACGACGGCGAAGGCAACTGCCTCAGCCACACCGACCCGGCCGGCGGCGTCTCCCGCTTCGAGTACACCCACTTCGACCTGCCGGCCGCCCGCACTCGGCCCGACGGCACTGGCTACACGTTCGAGCACGACACCCACCTATGGTCTACCCAGGTCACCGCCCCCCAGGGGCTTACCTCGACCTGGACACGGCCGGCCGAGTCACCGCCGTCCACGCTCAGGACTGGACCGAGCACTACGCCTACGACACCGTTGGCAACCAGACCGAGGCGTCCTGGCCCGCCTCCCACCCCGGCCACGAGGCCACCGGACCGCGCACCTACACCGGAACCACCCTCACCCGCGCCGGAGACGTCCGCTTCGAGTACGACGCCCTCGGCCGGGTCGTCCTGCGCCAGAAAACCCGCCTCTCACGCAAACCCGACACCTGGCACTACGCATGGGACGCCGAAAACCGCCTCACCTCCGTCACCACCCCCGACGGCACCCGCTGGCGCTACCGCTACGACCCCCTGGGCCGCCGCACCGCCAAACAGCGCCTCGCCGACGACGGCGGGAGCATCGCCGAGGAGATCCGTTTCACCTGGGACGGCACGACCTTGTGCGAACAAACGGTCCACACGCCGGACCTGCCGCATGTGATCGCCTTCACCTGGGACCACCGCGGCCTGGCTCCGCTGTCCCAGACGGAACGCCTCCTCACCCCGGACGACCGCCAGGAAGAGATCGACCGGCGCTTCTTCGCCATCGCCACCGACCTCGTCGGCACGCCCACCGAACTCATCGACGAATCAGGTCACATCGCCTGGCGCGCCAGGCGCACCCTGTGGGGGACCACCGCCTGGACCCGCTCCAGTACCGCCTACACCCCCCTGCGCTTCCCCGGCCAGTACTACGACCCCGAGACCGGCCTCCACTACAACCTCTTCCGCCACTACGACCCCGAGACCGGCCGCTACACCTCCCCAGACCCCCTCGGTCTGGGACCCGCACCGAACCCGGTCACCTACGTACACAACCCGTTCACCATCTGCGATCCGCTCGGCCTGTCGCCCTACTCGCGGTTCAAAGGACTAGGCTGGCTGACCGAGAAGCAACTCCAACGCCCGTCGTTCCGATACCAGCAACTCGTCACCGACCAGAGCTACGAGCAACAGTGGATCCTGCCGGACGGCCGGGAAGTCCACATCGACGGCGGTCCACGCGACGGCTGGGTCACCGAAGCCAAGTGGACCGGCGGCGACAAATACGGCGAGTGGGAAAAATCCCCGTACAACCCCGCTTCTGACTTCTACGACGAGAACCGGCTCACCACCCAGACCGAGAAGCTGCTCGCCCTCAACGAGGACCTCAAGGGCAAGGGAGTCCGCTATATGGTGTCCAACGAATGGGGCGCCGCGCACGTGAACGAGGTGCTGTCCAAGGCCTTCCCCGAGGCCTACGCCAGCGGACAGCTCAAGGCCTATCACGTGCCCGGCAACGGTATGAGTGGAATGAGTTCATGGCTGCAGTGACCGCAATGCTTCAAGAGCTCCGCGACCTGGTCCCGCTGACCATCGAGGGCGCGGCGGAAAAGTTCGCCGTCCAGGGCTGGACGCCCGGCGGCAAGCCCCGCGACGGCGTGGAGACGTCCTGGCGCAAAGACGGCATCCGAGGATGGACCCAAAAATTTCACAGCGGAGCCGTCCGCACTTCCTTCGCCGTCTGGATCCGCGACGTCGACGAGTCCGGCTACTTCGACGACCTGGACGCCGTCTACGAACAAGGCGAGCAGGAATTTGCCACGTTCCTCCCCGAGATCGAAAACTCCCCGCTCGCCGGCCACCTCGCCCAGACCGAGCTGACGGATGAGGACAAAGACGAGTTCATCGCGGCGCGCAAGTGGATCCTTGACGGGCGGACCCTGACCGCCGGTGTCGTACAGCAGGACACCGACCTCCCTGTGATGGTCGTAGTCGTCCTGGAAGAACCCGCGCCCACCTCAGCGTGATCCGGGACCCGAGACTCGGATCGCACGATGACTGACACACCTCGCCACCGTCCCCGGTCCGTCCCTGGCGGACTGAGGACGGGGCGGGGCCGGTGGTGCGGACGTGGCCGTGCGCGGACCCGCCGGCGCTGTGGGTGTTCTCCTGCGGGGCGTGGCGGCAGGCGACCGTCACCGCCCGCCAGGACCGGCCGGAGGGCCGCATCGTCTGCCAGGTCCTCCCCGACCCCGACGGCTCCGGAATCTCCACCCACCGCTGCTACCCCTGGCCGCACCCGGCCCTGCGCGTCGCCCACCGCGGCACCGCGCCACCGAGCCGGGACGCCGGCCGCGGGGGAGGCCTGCCCCGCCCGCCACGTGCTCGACGCTCCCGCTCAGTCGGACCTGCTGAGACTCCGAAGCACCCAGCTGCCCTGCTGTGGAGGGGGCGGCGTACGCGGCGCGTCAGCGCCAGGTGGATCCGGTGGAATGATCTGCGCTTGTTCGTGCAGGCGACCACTTCCTCGGTGGCGACGCTGGGGCGCCCGCCGACCCGGCCGCGGGCGCGGGCGGCGGCCAGGCCCTCGTTGGTGCCGATGACGATGAGCTCGCGGATGAACTCCGCCAGGGCGGCGAAGACATGGAAGACAAGTCGGCCGCCGGGGGTGGTGGTGTCCGGGTTCACACAGGCCAACCCTGTCCTGCCTTCCGACGTTGCTGACAGCATTCGAACCGCTCGCGCCAACGGATGGACTCCCGAGAGCTCCGGCTCTCCATTCCATCTCGACCAGTCGGAGGGCTTCGTCTCCTTCCACTGACTCGCTCCGCGCAGAAGGACTCACCGACCGCGTGATCGGTGAGTCCTTCTGCTTTCCGCTCCCCACATTCCCCAGTTGGTCCACTCCGTGAACCAAATGGGGCGAAGAGCAGCACTGGGGAAAATTCGAGATCGGCATCAACGGCGAGGGGGATCTCGGCCCGCGGCAGCATGAGCAGGGGCATACCGTGCGGGATGGCCGACACTGATCGCCTCGAGCACACCGTCGGGCGCCACGGCCTCGACACGTACGTCGTCCGGGAGCGCGCAGACCACCTGAAAGTGCTGGGAGTTGACGGGTACGGCGGTCCCGGCGAGCTCCCCGGGGAGCCCGGCGAGGAGTCCGCCCGGCCGGATGTGCACGGGGTGCGCGTCGGCCCAACGGTCGCCGCCCGCCGGACGCGGCGTGAAGCGGTGGACGGCGGTCTCGGCGCCCTCGGTGTCCCGCAGCGCCGCCCCGGCCGCCACCCCGATCTCCTGCATGCCGCGGCAACTGCCGAGCACCGGCAGGTCCGGCAGCTCACGGGCGCGGCGCAGCAGGGCGAGCGCGGCGGCGTCACGGTCGGTGCCGTACTCCCGCCCCTCGGTCTTCGTGCCGGCCTCCGTGGTGAAACGCGGGTGGACGAAGGAGCCGCTGCCGGGAAGGACCAGCCCGTCGAGGTCGTCCAGGGTCGCGGCACCGGCCTCGTCGGGCGGGACGACGAGCGGCAGCACGCGCGCGTACCGCAGCAGGCTGTCGGTGAGGACGTCGCTGACCCGGGAGTAACTGGTGCCGTTGGCGCGCTGCTTGCGGCAGGCCAGGACGCCGACGACCGGGAGGTCCGGCGGATGCGCGGAGTTCACACGGTCCGGCACGCGGGCCTACCGTCCCGCCCGGTGGCGGAGGTCTTCGAGGATCGCCGGGATCGTGTCCGGGTCCTGTGCCGTCACCACCACGACGACCTCGTCCTCGGGGGAGGGCCACTCGGCGGCGACCCGTACGGCCGGGTGTTCCCTGAGGCGGGACAGCAGTGCCGGGAGGTCGGCGTCGGCGGGTGCCGGCAGCAGGTGCATCGCCGCGGTGGTCACGAAGGCGGCGGGGTGCGGCAGTTCGCCGTCCGCCAGGGTCTCGACGAAACGAGCGGTACGGGTCTGCCGCGCCGTCGGTGGCAAGGGGCACGAGGTGGGAGTTGATCAGGTCGCCGCCGAGCCGTGCGCCGATCTCCAGGACGACGGGGCCCTCGGCGGAGTAGCGCAGGTCCACGTGGAAGCCGCCGGTCTCGATGCCCACGGCGCGCACCGCGCGTTCGGCCGCCTCGTGGACCCGCACGAGCTGTTCCGCGGTGAGCGCGGAGGGGACGACCGTGGTGGTCGTACGGAGTTCCCCGGGGGCCAGGTACTTGTCGGACACGGCGAGGATCACCACCTCGTTCCCGTGCACCAGCCCGGAGACCGAGTGCTCGCTGCCGTCGACGAGCTCCTCGACGAGGAAGGCGTCGGAGTCCGCGTAGTTGAGGGACGTCAGCTTCATCAGCTCGTCCGGTTCCGGGTCCGCGTCGAGCACGACGGAACCGCGGCCGCCCGAGGAGTGGGCGAGCTTGAAGATCAGGGGAAGGCCGAGTTCGCCGACCGCGGCCTTCAGCTCGTCGGCCGTGGTGCCGGTGCGCCAGCGGGGGTTGAGACCGTGCGGTTCCAGTGCTTGGCGCTGCGCCGCCTTGTCGAGGCACACGGCGGCCGCGGTGACCGAGGGCCCGCGCAGGCCGAGCGCCTGCGACACCCTGGCGGCGATGTCCACGTACCGGTCGCCCCAGCACAACACCGCCGCGGGCCGGTGCCCGCCGTCCTGTGCCTGTCGCAGGGCGCGGGCCGCCACGTCCGCGGCGGGCTCCGTCCGGGTGAAGGCGGCGATCCGGTCGTCGGGCAATCCGAGATGGCCGAGGCCGGTGTCGGAGTGGACGTACACGGCGTGGCCCAACTGTGCGGCGGCGTCGATCTCGGGCTGCCACTCCAGGGGGGGAGCGGCGCAGGCCGAGGTGGAGGACGGAACGGTCGGGGGCCATGGGAGGGCCTTCCTGGGTTCGGTGTGCGGGCGGGAGGGGGGATGGGACGAGAGCGGAGGGTGTCACAGTGCGGCCGCGGCGGGCGCGTGGCGCCGCTGGTACCCCGTACGAATCTTTCGCTCGAAATGCTGGCCGACCACCGCATCCGCGTCCAGGGATTTCGGGTTGACCTCGTGCGGCCATGGCCACTCCAGGTCAGCCCTGCCTCTGATGGCCGGCGCGCATACGGGAGACCCCGGCGGCCCGGGGGGCCGCCGGGGTGCGACGGAGGTGTGAGGAGGTGGCGGGGGAGAAGGGAGACGCCGGCGCGTCCGGCCATGAGACGTTTCTGCAGCGTGACGTCGGTGATCCGGCCCTCGTTGACCCCGGAGTCGTAAGGGGTGGCGATCCCCTGGGCGACGGCATGTCGGTTGGAGATCCATACGCCCAGCTTCACGATCACCGGTTCCCTCTCGCCGTCGATCGCGATCGTTCGCTGTGGCCGCGCGGCACCGGTCGGGCGCCCCCCCCTCCTTCCACTGCGGCGCGGGCAGACCCGAGGTGACCCTGGGCAAGCCCGTTGTCGGTGGCGGCTGCGTGGTGGTCAGTTGTGGGATGGTGACCACCACGATGGTGGTGACCACTGCGGCGACATTCGCCGTTGACCTGCACCCGCCGCGGGCAACCCGCCTCGGTGCCGGTCTGGGACCGTGTGCCGGGCAGTATCATGCCGCAGCCGGTGCGGCATTTCAGTGGCGCGGGGGCTGCTCTCTCATGGCCTCGGCCATCTGCAAAATGTCGTATCGGCACCGCGGGCTGGTCGGGCAGCGGTGAGGGGCTCACGTGCAACGGGTCTGGCACCTGCATCAAGGTGCCGGACAACATCATGAGCGGCATGAAGTCGATCAGCGTCTCGATGGACTCGCAGTTCCGTGCCGCCCAAGCCGCACTGGCGGCGAGAACAGGCCCAGGGCGAATCGGAACTGAACTGGTCAGTTCCATTGACGCGCTCCTGGCTGAAACCTATCTTTCGATCATAGTTCGCAGTACCGCACGTTGTTCGAAATATCGGACTGCGGCCGTCGAAGGGGGCAGCACATGTTCCGCACCCGCCACTGGTCCACCGTTCCACGCTCTGGCGAAGCCTCCGGCAGGAGACCGGCGACATCTACGGCTGTCGGCCCGCTCTTCACATCCCGGACCCTCGCTACCCGAGGCGCCGGTGCCCTGGTCCTGGACTCCGGTGACAGGGCCGCCTTCGACGTGTTCGCCCCGGCCGACGGCTACTGCACCGTGCACGCCGACTACGCCTCCACCGCGAGCAGCGCGCTCGGACTGGACGGCGACACCGCGCTGCCGTTGGCCTCCACCAGTGGCAGCCTGACGGACAAGGCCCTGAAGCTGTACCTGTCGTCGGGCGACAACCGCATCACCGCCGCCGGCCCGTCTGGCGGCAGCCTCACCCTGCGCGACCTGCGTGTCACCAGCGGCATCGACGCCACGGGTGCCACGACCTGCCAGGCCGAGGCCGCCACCCAAGCCGGAGCCGCGGCTGTCGCCAACGACACCTGGGCCTCCGGCGGCACGTACGTGGGCAGTATCGGCAACGGCTTGGGTCAACGCCCTCACCTTCCAGGTGAACGCCCCTGCGGCCGGGCGCTACGTGATGAAACGTGCGCTACGCCAACAACCAGGTCTCCGGGTCCGGCAACTGCAACCTTCAGTACCTCCTCCGCCTCCGCACCCGACATCGACAAGGTGACCGCCGCGCCGCTCAGTGGCTGACTCGCCGCCGGCCGGGGTCTGGCGCAGACCCCGGGCCAACTTCCCAGCTTTCCAGATCTCAGCTTTCCCCCTTGTCCAGAAAATCGAACGACGTACGAAATATCGAACGGAAGGGCGACAGATGGTGAACGCCGAACACGCGGAACAGCCGCAGTCCGACACCTACGTCATCGGAGTCGACTACGGGACGCTGTCCGGACGGGCCGTCGTGGTTCGCGTGTCCGACGGCACCGAACTCGCCTCAGCCGACCACCCCTACACCCACGCCGTCCTCGACCGGGAGCTGCCCGACGGGACCCCGCTGCCGCCCGACTGGGCCCTGCAGGTGCCCTCGGACTACATCGACGTCCTGCGTATCGCCGTACCCGAGGCGCTGGCCCGGGCCGGTGTGCGGCCGGAGCAGGTCATCGGGATCGGTACGGACTTCACCGCCTGCACGGTCCTGCCGGTGCTCGCCGACGGCACCCCGCTGTGCGAACTGCCGCACCTCACCGGCCGCCGGCACGCCTACGTCAAGCTGTGGCGCCACCACGCGGCGCAGGCCCAGGCCGACCGGATCACCGACCTGGCCGCAGAGCGCAAGGAGCCGTGGCTGAAGCGGTACGGCGGGAAGATCTCCTCGGAGTGGGAGTTCGCCAAGGCACTGCAACTGCTGGAGGAGGACCCGGAGCTCTACGAGCTGACCGACCGCTGGATCGAGGCCGCCGACTGGATCGTGTGGCGGCTGTCCGGCACCTACGTCCGCAACGCCTGCACCGCCGGTTACAAGGGCCAGTACCAGGACGGCACCTACCCTTCCTCCGAGTACCTCGCCGCGCTCAATCCCGGCTTCGCCGACTTCGTGACCACCAAGCTGGACCACCCCATCGGTCAACTGGGCGACCTGGCAGGCACGTTGACGGCCGAGGCCGCCGCGTGGACGGGTCTTCCCGAAGGGATCGCGGTCTGCGTCGGCAACGTCGACGCCCATGTGACGGCGCCCGCCGCCACGGCCGTCGAACCGGGCCGGATGGTGGCCATCATGGGCACCTCGACCTGCCACGTCATGAGCTCGGACCAGTGGGCCGAGGTCCCGGGCATGTGCGGCGTCGTCGACGGCGGCATCCTGCCCGGCCTGTGGGGCTACGAGGCCGGGCAGAGCGGCGTCGGCGACATCTTCGGCTGGTTCATCCGCACCGGCTTCGCCGAGTCGTACGCCAAGGAGGCCGCCGCGCTCGGACGGAACGCACACGAACACCTGACGGCACTCGCGGCCGAACAGCAGATCGGCCAGCACGGACTGATCGCTCTGGACTGGCAGAGCGGCAACCGCAGCGTCCTGGTCGACCACGACCTCAGCGGAGTCCTGGTGGGCCTGACCCTGTCCACCCTCCCGGAGGACGTCTACCGGGCGCTGCTGGAAGCCACCGCCTTCGGCACCCGCACCATCATCGAGACATTCGAGACCGCGGGCGTGCCGGTCCACGAACTGATCATCGCGGGCGGCCTGACGAAGAACGCGCTGCTCATGCAGATCTACGCCGACGTCACCCGCCGACCCCTCGGCGTGATCGACTCCGCCCAGGGGCCTGCTCTCGGCTCGGCGATGCACGCGGCGGTCGCGGCGGGGGCGTACCCGGACATCCGGGCCGCCGCCCGGGCCATGGGCAAGGCGCGCGCGGGCGTCTACCAGCCCGACCCGGAGCGGGCCGCGGCCTACGACCGGCTGTTCGCCGAATACCAGCTCCTGCACGACTACTTCGGGCGCGGCGCCAACGAGGTCATGCACCGACTGCGCCGGATCCGCGCCGAGGCGTCCGCCTGAGCGACTCCCTGTGCCCGACGGCCCCCGCCTCATCGGTGGTCGTCACCCTGAAAGGAAAACCCTCATGAACACCAGCACCATCCCCTACCTCGAGCACGAGGTCTGGTTCCTCACCGGAAGCCAGGGCCTGTACGGCGACGACGTCCTGCGTCAGGTCGCCGACCAGTCCCGGAGCATCTCCGAGACCCTCGGCCGCCCCGGCAAGCTGCCGGTCAGGATCGTGTGGAAGCCGGTCCTCACCAACGCCGAGTCGATCCGGCGGATCTGCCAGGAGGCGAGCGCCTCCGACACCTGCGTGGGCGTGATCGCGTGGATGCACACCTTCTCACCCGCCAAGATGTGGATCGGCGGACTCAGCGTCCTGGACCGGCCGCTGCTGCACCTGCACACCCAGTACAACCTGTCGCTGCCCTGGCCGAGCATCGACATGGACTTCATGAACCTCAACCAGGCCGCCCACGGCGACCGCGAGTTCGGCCACATCGAGTCCCGTGTGGGCATCGACCGCAAGATCGTCGCCGGGCACGCCACCGACCCGCGAGTCATCCGACGCGTTGCGGCCTGGGCCCGCGCCGCCGTCGGCCGCCACACCTCGCGCGGCCTGCGCCTCGCCCGCTTCGGCGACAATATGCGCGACGTCGCGGTGACCGAGGGCGACAAGGTCGAGGCTCAGCTGCGGTTCGGCTTCTCCGTGAACACCTACGCCGTCAACGACCTGGTGGCCGTCGTCGACGCCGTCGAGGACAAGGCGGCCGCCGAACTCGCCGACGAGTACGTCGAGTCGTACGACGTCGTCGCGGCGCTGCGCCCCGGCGGCATCCGCCACGACTCCCTCCTCTACGCGGCGCGTATCGAGGTCGGCCTGCGGACCTTCCTCACCGAGGGCGGCTTCACCGCCTTCACCACCAACTTCGAGGACCTCGGCGGCCTGCGCCAACTGCCCGGCCTCGCCGTCCAGCGGCTGATGGCCGACGGTTACGGATTCGGCGGCGAAGGCGACTGGAAGACCTCCGCGCTGCTGCGCACGATGAAGGTCATGGGCGCCGGGCTGCCCGGCGGCACCTCCTTCATGGAGGACTACACCTACCACCTCGGCCCCGGCACCCCGCGCGTCCTCGGCGCCCACATGCTGGAGGTCTGCCCCTCCATCGCATCCGACCGCCCCCGCTGCGAGATCCATCCCCTCTCCATCGGCGGCCGCGAGGACCCCGTCCGCCTGGTCTTCGACGCGGCGCCCGGAAAAGCGGTCGTCGTCGGCCTCTCCGACCTCGGCGACCGGTTCCGGCTGACCGCCAACGCCGTGGACGTCATCAGTCCCAGCGAGCCGCTGCACCGCCTGCCGGTGGCCCGCGCCGTGTGGAAGCCCCGCCCCTCTCTTGCGGAGTCCGCCGAGAGCTGGCTTCTCGCCGGCGCCCCGCACCACACCGTGCTCAGCTCGGCCGTCGACATCGAGACACTCACCGACTACGCCGCCATGACCGGCGTCGAGCTACTCACCATCGACGAGACCACCAGCATCGAGCAGTTCGCCAAGGAAGTCCGCTGGAACGCCGCCTACCACCGCCTCGCCCAGGCCCTGTGACAGCGGTGCAGCCCAAGAACCGGATCCGTATCCAAGGAGACGACGACCGATGACCGTACGAGTCCGCGACGGCCTGCGCCAAGAGGTGCTGAACGCGAACCTGGCCATCCCTCAGGTCGGCCTGGCGACGCTGACCTGGGGCAATGTGAGCGGCGTCGACCGTGAGGCGGGCGTCTTCGTCATCAAGCCCTCCGGCGTGCCCTACGAGGATCTCGCCCTCGACCACCTGGTGACCGTCCGCCTGTCCGACGGCGAGGTGGTCGACGGAGACCTGCGCCCCTCCACCGACACCGAGACCCACCGCTGCCTCTACCTGGCCTTCCCCTCCATCGGCGGCGTCACCCACACCCATTCCACCCACGCCGTCGCCTTCGCCCAGGCCCGCCTGGAGATACCGGTGCTGGGGACCACCCACGCCGACACCTTCAACGGCCCCATCCCCTGCACCCCCGACCTCACCGCCGAGCAGTGCGCGAAGGACTACGAGTACAACACCGGCCGCGTGATCGTGGACATGCTTAAGGAGGACGACCAGAAGGCCGTGGAGGTACCCGCGGCCATGGTCGCGGGCCACGGCCCGTTCACCTGGGGCGCCACCGCCCGCAAGTCCCTCGAACACGCCATCATCTGCGAGGCCGTCGCCGACATCGCCCTTCACACCCTGGCCCTGTCTCCGACCGCCCCGCCGCCCCCGCACCTCCTCAACCGCCACTACACCCGCAAACACGGCCCCGACGCCTACTACGGCAACCCCACTCCCGCACCGGCCGGATGAGCGCAGCGGCCGTCCCCGCACGCCGGCGGACGTCGTCCGTCCTCGCCGCGGTCCCGCACCGATCGTCCGGCAGGCCCTGTACGTGAACCGCTCCGGGTCTGATGGAGGCTCGATCCTCCCAGGGAAACGAGCCTCCATCAGACCCGGAGCGGTTCATTCGAGTGCTGCCCGGTCAACACCGGCCCTCGACTCGTTGACCGTGATCACAGCGGGGCACAGATTCCGTGCGGCGCCACCAGCAGTGCGTGGCAAGACTGCTCGCCGAACGCGCCGGAGCCTGCGCGTTGGATGCACCTCGTGGTGGACGGGCCCTGGGCTGACGCTGATCGTGCGGGAGCTGCTGACCGGCCCGAAACGCTTCCGAGCTGCGCGCCGCGCTACCCGGGATCAGCCCCAAGACCCTGTACTCAAGGCTGCGGCGATTCGTCCTCACCGGGCTGGTCACCCGCACCGCCTACCCGGAGATCCCACCCCACGTGGAGTACCAACTCACCCCGGCAGACGCACGACGTGAGGTCGTACTGGCCACCATGGGCGCCTGGGCCGAACAAGACCTTCCCCGCACTGGAACTCTTCAGAGTTCTTGACGCCGGTGGATGCTAAGCGGCGTCCGTGGACGCTCAAGTCGGTTCATTTGTCTTCCCCTGGTGTCGGTCATTTGCCTTCCCCTGGTGTCGGTTCGAGGTCTGGCAGGGGCTTTCATGCCGTCCGGACGCCGCCCGGACTCACTGCTTGTTCCGGAGCCCGCACCGCAGCGAGTGTCCTTCCGTCGACGAACCACATGTTCGGCGAGGACGACTCCAAGGTCCGCACCGGCACCCTGCCCCGCGCCATGGCCTCCCCGCGCAACCTCGCCATCAGCGTCTTCCGCCAGGACGGCCAGACCGACATCGCCGCCGCCCTCCGCCACACCGGCCGCGACTACCACCGGCCCCTACGAGCCGTCGGCCTCACGTGACGAACCCAGACGGATCTCGATCACGCAATGACCTGGGCCCGCGCCTACCCCACAGGTTTACCCGCACGTACGCCACAGGTTTACCGAAAACTCCTACCAACATGGGATGGCATCGAATACGTGGAATGCCAGGCTCTCCCCTCGAGAACAGCGACGGCGCCGTCAAGTACGGGGCTCGGATACTCCCGGCAAGTGGTCCTACACGTACTGTTCGGGTCACGGAGGCGTAGAGATCGGGTGGCGGGAGTTCAGCTGGATTTCTGGACCGAATGAATTCCTCACGCTGACGCGGTGATCCGAGGCAGGGCTTCCCGGCAGGCTGGGTGTTCTTTCTGCCCACACCGGTCAAGAGCGGTGCGGGTGGTCGGGATGGGTGGGGCAGGCAACGACGTTGAGTTCGCCGAAATCGGCCCACGGTGTTGTCGGTGGGTGGGGCGAAGCTTCATGGGACGGGGCGGCCCCGCAGGCTGAAATGCGCCTCACGCAGGCCGATTGGCGGCATTCAAGCTGTGCGAGGTGAAAGGAGATTCGTGGCACACGAAAGCTTGCCCTCTCCTGCGGTTGGCTCAATTGGAGAGGCTGGAAACTGGCAGGCCGTCGAGCGCCGGGGACCCCGGGGTCTTCCGGGTGTGCTGGCCTACCGCGGATTCCGGATCGATGATCCGATGTCCCGGCCGCGGCTGGAGGTTCCCGACGGCTGCGTCCATCTGGTACTAGGTTTTTGCGAGCCGGTCTCGGTGGGCCGCGTCGGGGACACGGACGAGGCCGCGACTCCGTTCGTGTCCATGGTTTCGGGTCTGCAGCAGAAGCCCGGGCTGGGCAGTCATGGCGGCCGGATCGAGGGGATCGAGGTGGCGTTGGCCCCTTGGGCCGCGCTCGGCTTGTTCCGGACCACGATGCACGAACTCACGGACGCGTATGTGGCCGTCGAGCAGCTCTCACGTCCCTGGATCGGCCGCTTGGCCTCGCGGCTCGCCTCCCGCAGCAGTTGGGACGAGCGGTTCGCCGCTTTGGACACGGCGCTGGCGGACGAGTTCGCCGACTGGCGTGCGACCTCCGAGATCCGGCACGCGTGGGCACTGCTGCTGCGTCGCGACGGCGCCGTCACATCGACCGAGCTCGCCCGGGCAACGGGGTGGAGCGTCCGCCGGCTTCAGGAGAGGTTCCGCGACGAAGTCGGGCTGCGCCCGAAAGCCGTGTCCCGCATTCTGCGGCTTCAGCGGGTTCTCCGATCGCTGGATGCAGGAACTTCCCTGTCCTGCATAGCCCAGGATTCCGGCTACTCCGACCAGTCCCACCTCAACAAGGACTTCAGGTTGCTGGCCGGATGCACGCCCACGGAATTCATGCGTGGGCGGAGCACCGTGCGACCGGGCCCTCCTCTCGGTCGCGCTCTCGGGCAGTTCAACAGCAGCCAATTACTCTGAGCCACTTCGGTCGCTCGCGCTTTCTTACTAGACCGGATACGGGCGCGGCGAGCAGGGTGAGGCGTTGTTCGGCCCACGATGGGCCGACCGAATCCGGAGGTATCCGCATGCTCGCACTGTCCCGAAAGCTGACCACCGCCGCGGCCGTCGGCGCCCTGGCCCTCGGCGGCATGGTCGCCTTTGCCCCCACCGCGTCCGCGGAGGACCTCTGCAACCACATCTCGGACTCGTCTCGTCCGACCGTGTACGTGAATCAGGACGGACCGGCGACGAAGCAGGTCCAGTGCCTGATCAACTATTACAGTGGATTCCCCACCTGGCTGACCGAGGACGGTGACTACGGCACCAACACGTACAACGGCATCAAGTGGGTGCAGCGCTGCAACGGTCTCCAGCAGGACGGGATCGTGGGCTCGAACACCTGGAGCCGCCTCTACAGCCCCAAGGCCGCCTGTAAGTGACGGCAGTACCTCGGCTCACCGCCGCTGCCCTGCACCCGGTTTCGTCGGGCGCGGGGCAGCGCGTCGATCGGGCGCGGGGCAGGCGCTCTCCTGAGCTTTCGTGCGTGATGTCGCCAACAAGCTCTATGAGCTGGGGTCATGTCCTGTCGCCGAGTGACACCGGCGAAAGATCATCAATCATGGCCGGAGGTCGGAGGCGAGATCAATCGCCGAGCAGGGCGTGCATCCACTGGTCTTCGCGCTGCTCGATGTATTCGGCATCGCTTCGCCAGGCGTCGCCGTGGCCCTCGGTCCACAGGGTCGCCCAGGGCTGGACGCCCCGGGCGGCCTGCTCGCGCAGGAAGTCGTGCATGGATCGCGTGCGGCGCCCGAGTAGAGGGACCAGCCGACGGCGTTCGGCTTCGTCGAGGCCATAGGCGTCGGCGAAGACGCGCAGCCGGTCTGCGGCGTCGGGGGCGTTGCCAGTCCGGATGGGCGGACAGTGGAATGAACCCGTGCATGGCATACGCGACGTCCCCCAGGCGGGAACCGGGGCCGGCGGTGTCCCAGTCGATGAAGGCCCACTGGGTCTCGCCTGCGACCACGAGGTTCCACGGGGCCAGATCGTGATGGGCGATGATGTCGCTGTCCTCAGCGGGGATCAGCACCTGCCAGTGCGCGTCAGCCGGTGGTGTGAAGCCCTGCACGGCGTCGTGGAACTCCCGGATCAGCCCTGCCACCGCGGCTAGTTTCCGAGCGGACCCGAGCAGAGAAAACCGATCGGGCCAGACCACGTGGCCCTGCATGAAGGTCAGGACTTCACGGCCCTGGTCGTCGATGCCCAGTGGGCGAGGCGCCGCGCGGAACCCCACCTCATACAAGTGGGTCAGCAAGGCGTGCACTGCGGGAGTCCACGGTCCGGTCGGGCGGCGAACGGTGTCTCCGACGCGGACCACACCAGCGCTGACGTTCCCACCGGACAACGGCTGTTCTTCATTGTGCTGCACCGCGCCAGCATGTTCGATCAGCTCACCATGTTTCACCCCATTATTTTTGATCATCACCTGGTGTCGCTCGGTGGGGGGAATGGTCCCGGTTCACAAGCGGGGACGCCGAAGGTCAGCATCGGGCGGGTGAAGACGGGCGTCGCCGACCTGGCCGACGACGCTCCGGTCAACTGGCTGCTCGAATACCTGTTGCACACCCGTTCCCTGTGTGCGCGTACTGTGCTGCGACAGCGGATCACGGCCCGCCCCTCACCGCCTTTCCGGCGCATCGGCGGGTGTGGAATTCGGCCCCCCGGATCCCCGGTGTGCGGTCACCCGCAACCGGGGATCCGGGGGGCCGAATGCACCCTTTGTACCCATATTGATCTCCGCACTGTGTGCACTGCAGGGATCCGAGCTATCGAGCCGCTGGCGAGACCGGTGACGCGGAGGGCACAGTTTCGGTCCGTGGAGAACGCGGGAGGGGTATCCATGGGGGACAGATCGAGAGCCGGCATCACCATCGACGGCCTTCGAGCGGAGCTCGACGCGATCGACGAACGATTTCTGGAAGAACTGCGCGCCCGCATCGAGAAGTGCGTCGAGATAGGTCACTTCAAGCGGGAGAACGACGTGCCGATGTTGCAGCCGCACCGCATCGGCATCGTGCAGGAACGTGCCGCCCGGTTCGGCGAGAAGCACGGGATCGACCGGGCGTTTCTACGGAAGCTGTACGACCTGATCATCGAAGAGACGTGCCGCGTCGAGAACGAGGTGATCGGGGACTCCTCATGAGGACGCTGCTGATCGACAACTACGACTCGTTCACCTACAACCTCTACCAGTTGCTCGGAGAGGTGAACGGACGACCACCGGTCGTCGTCAAGAACGGCGCTGACTGGTCCCGGCTGCGGCTCGAAGAGTTCGACGCCATCGTCATCTCACCCGGGCCCGGCAGGCCCGACCGCGAGCGCGATTTCGGCATCAGCGCCCGCGCCGTCCTGGAGAGCGGACTGCCCACCTTGGGGGTGTGTCTCGGCCACCAGGGCATCACCTACCTGTTCGGCGGCACGGTGGGCCTCGCGGCCGAGCCCATGCACGGCCGGGTCTCCGCGGTGCACCACACGGGCGCCGACATCTTCGCCGGGCTCCCGAGCCCGTACGACGTCGTGCGCTACCACTCGCTCGCCGCCACCAGCCTGCCCGACGAGCTGGAGGCCATCGCCTGGACCGCGGACGGCGTGGTCATGGGCGTACGGCACACCTCCCGGCCGATCTGGGGCGTGCAGTTCCACCCCGAGTCCATCAGCAGCGAGTACGGCCGCGAGCTGCTGCGCAACTTCCGCCGGCTCGCCCTGGCCCACACCAACGGGCGGAACCGGTCGCGCTACACCGTGCACGTGCGCCGGGTGGACGTTCAGCCGGACACGGAGACCGCCTACCGCACGCTCTTCGCCGGGGACCCGCACGGCTTCTGGCTGGACAGCGGAGCCGTCATCGAGGGCCTGTCGCGCTTCTCCTTCCTCGGTGACGGCAGCGGCCCGCTGGCCGAGTACGTCAGCTACCGGGTGTCGGACGGCTATGTCACCGTGCGCAGCCCGGGCCGGCCGGACGCCGAGGGCGAGATCGTCGAGCAGGGCTTCTTCGACTACCTCGACGAGCAGCTGCGCGCGCGTGCCGTGCCCGTTCCTCAGGACCTGCCCTTCGACTTCAACCTCGGCTACGTCGGCTACCTCGGCTACGAGCTGAAGGCCGAGGCCGGGGCCCGGACGGTGCACAAGTCGGCCACCCCCGACGCCGCCATGCTCTTGTCCGACCGCATGCTCGCCGTGGACCACCTCGAAGGGGTCAGTTACCTGCTGGCGCTGTCGGCCGACGGCGCGGACGACGACGCCCGGAGCTGGCTGGAGAGAACCGAGGAACGGCTGCGCCAACTGCCCGCCCACGGCCCTCGGGAGAGCGGAACGGCGCGGTTCTCCGGCATCGGCATGACCGACCCCGCGGCGCGCGGCGTCATCCGGATGCGCCACGACAAGGACGCCTACCTCGAGCGGATCCACCGGAGTCTGGAAGAGATCCGGCAGGGCGAGACGTACGAGGTCTGCCTGACCAACTCGGTCACCATGGACGTCTCCATCGACCCGCTGACGACCTACTCCCATCTGCGCCGCGTCAGCCCCGTGCCCTACGGCGCGCTGCTGGACTTCCCCGACGTCGCGGTCCTCAGCGCCTCACCCGAGCGCTTCCTGACCGTCGGCACCGACCGGGTCGCCGAGTCCAAGCCGATCAAGGGCACCCGCCCGCGCGGGGCGACCCCGGCCGAGGACGAGGCGCTGCGTGAGGACCTGCTCAGCCAGGAGAAGGACCGGGCCGAGAACCTGATGATCGTGGACCTGATCCGCAACGACCTCAACGTCGTGTGCGAGGTCGGATCGGTGCACGTCCCGCGCCTGTTCCACGTGGAGACCTACGCTCCGGTCCACCAGCTGGTGTCCACCATCCGCGGCACCCTGCGCCCGGAGGAGACGGCCGTCTCCTGCGTCCGGGCCGCCTTCCCCGGCGGGTCGATGACCGGGGCGCCCAAACTACGGACGATGGAGATCATCGATCGGCTGGAGGAGGGCCCGCGCGGTGTCTACTCCGGGTCCCTGGGCTGGTTCTCGCTCGGCGGGGCCGCGGACCTGAACATCGTCATCCGCACCCTGGTGGCCACCGGCGACCGTGTCGGCTTCGGGGTCGGCGGCGCCATCGTGGCCCTGTCCGACCCGGAGGAGGAGTTCGAGGAGACCGTCGTCAAGTCCCGCGCGATGGTCACCGCTGTGCTGGCCACCGCGCTCGGACCGGACGCCGCGGCACCGTCCGCCGGGAGCGCCCCGTGATCGGCCGTGCTGTCGTCGTCGGCGGCGCAGGCGCCGTCGGCGCCCTGTTCACGCAGCGGCTGCTCGGCTCGGGCGTCG
Organism: Streptomyces sp. ALI-76-A; assembly: GCF_030287445.1. Classification (GTDB taxonomy): domain Bacteria; phylum Actinomycetota; class Actinomycetes; order Streptomycetales; family Streptomycetaceae; genus Streptomyces. The sequence continues at coordinate 963,856 of NZ_JASVWB010000004.1, forward strand.
AGGTGACCGTCGTCGACCCCGCCGGACCCGGGCAGTCGGTGCCCCCGTCGGCCCGCCACCTCGGTGGCGACATCACCACCGTCGACGCCCCTCTCGCCGAGGAACTGGGCCGCGCCGACCTCGTCGTGCTCGCCGTGCCCGAGCCCGTGGCGGTCGCCGCCGTGCCCGGTCTCGCCGGAGCGCTGCGGCCCGGGGCGCTGCTGGCGGACACCCTGTCCGTGAAGCAGGCCTTCGCCCGAGCGGTGCGCGTCCACGCGCCCGGCGTCCAGGCGGTCGGCCTCAACCCGATGTTCGCCCCCGCCCTCGGCTTCGCCGGCCGGCCCGTGGCCGCCGTCGTCGTCCACGAGGGCCCGGCCGCGGGGGAGTTGCTGGAGCTGGTGGAGAGCTGGGGCGCGACCGTGGTGCGCGTCGACGCGGCCGGTCACGATCGGCTGGCCGCCGTCGGCCAGGCGCTGACCCACGCCGCCGTGCTCGGCTTCGGCCTCGCGCTGGCCGGCTCCGGCGTCCCCGCCGCCGACCTGCGCCCGGTCGCGCCCCCACCCGCGACCACCATGCTCGCGCTGCTGGCCCGCGTCGTCTCCGGCACGCCGGAGGTCTACTGGGACGTCCAGTACGCCAACCCCGAGGCGGCCGGCGCCCGCAAGACACTGGCCGACGGCATCCACCGGCTGGCCGAGATCGTCGAACGCGGCACCGAGGACGACTTCACCGCCGTGCTCGGCGAACTGCGCGCCTATCTGGGCGACGACCTCGCCCACCACCGCGACGCCTGCGCCCGGCTGTTCGCCCGGACCTGACGGGGCACGGGCCGCAAAACAGACGCGGCCCGACCGACACACAGCAGCGATCTGACCGACCACTGGCCGACCATGTCCGGAAGGTTTCTGATGACCACGTTCGCTCCCACCGTCCTCACCCCCGAGCAGCGGTCCGTGCTCGCAGCCGACACCACCGTGGGCGGCGGCAACCTGCTGCGCTCGGCGCTGGCCGTCAACCCGCACCCCGAGGTGCCGTTCCTCCACTCCAGCCGCCCGATGGCCACGCCCACCGGAGAGCTGAAGCAGGACTTCAGCCTGGCCGAGTTCGACGCGCTCGCGCAGAGCTGGTCGGCCTGGTACCTGGCGCAGGGTGTGCAGACCCGCGACCGCGTCGCGGTCTGGTTCGAGGATTCCCTCAGCTACTCCCTGCACTTCTACGCGCTCGCCCAGATCGGCGCCGTGGCACTGCTGATCAACTCCAACGCCTCGCAGGCCATCGCCACCTCGCTCATCGAGCAGACCACCCCGGTCGGCCTGTACGCCGACCGGGCACGGCTGGACCTCCTCGGCTCCGCCACCGCGGACCTGGGCCTGAAGTGGACCGCGTCCGTCGACGACCTGCCGGCCCCGCCGCTCGCGACGCTGCCCGACTCCGCGTACTGGAACCACCACGACGACGACCCGGTCGCGATCCTGCACTCCTCCGGCACCACCGGCCGTCCGAAGCCGACCATCCACACCCACAAGTCGATCGTCTCCGGGCCGAAGTTCCGCCTGATCGACCACACCGAGCAGCCCGGTGCGCTGATGATGACCGCGTTGCCCCAGTCGCACCTGGGGTGCATCGCGTACACCGTGTACGCGGTCCTCGGCGGCACCCCGATCGTGGCGCTGAGCGACGGCAGCGGCGCCGAACTGGCCGCCGCGGTGGGCAAGTACCGGCCCACGTCGGTGATGTCCTTCGCGCACGCCTACGCCGAGCTGGCCAACGCCGGCCTGGAGCCGGGCTCCTTGGACTCCGTCCACGTGTGGGTGTCCATCGGTGACGCCGTGCACCAGGCGCACATCACCAAGGTGCTGTCGCTGCGCAGCCCGGGCCTGAAGCCGGCCGCCTTCTTCGACCGGCTCGGCACCACCGAACTCGGCTGGGGCGTCCTGCTGAAGGTCCGCACGCTGAACAGCGAGCGCAACGACCGCTGCGCCGGGAAGCCGGTCGGCGTCGCCGAGGTCACCATCCTGCGCAAGGACGGCAGTCACGCCGACGACAACGAGGTCGGCTACCTGGCCGCCAAGGGCCCGGCCATCACCCCCGGGTACTGGGGAGACTCCGACACCACCTACCGCTTCAGACTCTCCGGCTACTGGCTGCCCGGGGACATGGCCTACCGCGACTCCGAGGGCGACTTCTTCCTGGTCGACCGCGCCGCCGACGCCATCGAGACGGAAGACGGAATCGGCTACTCGGTGTTCATGGAGGAGGTCATCCTCAACGACGTGCCGGACACCGGGGACGTCGCCGTCGTCGCCGGCCGCCGCGACGGCAAGGTCGTGCCGGTGGCCGTCGTCACCGTGGGCCAGTCCGCCGTCGAGCCGGAGAAGCTGCTCCGCCAGGCCAACGAGGCGCTGAAGGCCGCGGGCCACCCGCTGCTCGGCCTGCTGGAGGTCGTGCCGGACGAGACCGGCATCCCCGTCGGCGTCACGGGCAAGGTCCTCAAGCGCCGGCTGCGCGAGCAGTACGCCGACCTGGCCGCCTACGCCCGGCAGAGCGAGGGCCGCCTGCTCGCCGTCCACGAGGGGATCGCCGCGTGACCGACGTCCCCACCCCCGCCACCGCCCCCGTGCCCGCCTCGGGCGCCGGGACGGACACCGCCAAGGTCGACTTCTACTTCGACCCGGCCTGCCCCTTCGCCTGGATCACCTCCCGCTGGATCCTGGAGGTGCAGCGGCACCGCGCCCTGGACCTACGGTTCCGGCTGATGAGCCTGTATGTGCTCAACGAGGGCCGGGAGCTGCCGGACTGGTACCGCACCCTGGTCGACAACTCGCTCGCCCTGAACCGGATCTGCGCGGCGGTCGCCCATCACCACGGCGAAGAGGTCCTGCCCGGCCTCTACACCGAACTCGGCACCCGGATCCACAACGGCGGCAACAAGGACTACCTCGCCGTGGCGGCCGAGGCGCTGGCCGCCCGGAACCTGCCGGCCTCGCTGCTGGCGGCGGCCGACACCGACGCCTACGACGCGCAGCTGCGCAAGAGCCACCACGAGGGCATGGACCCGGTCGGGGAGGACGTGGGCACGCCCACCATCCACATCGACGGAGTCGCCTTCTTCGGTCCTGTGCTCCACTCGATCCCGCGTGGCGAGGAAGCCGCCCGGATTTTCGACGGCGCCCGCGCCCTGGCCAACTACCCGGACTTCTTCGAGCTGAAGAGGACCCGGACAGGCAGCCTCCGTTTCGACTGAGGCACCCGCCGGGCCGCTCCCGCCGCAAGGGGGGAGCGGCCCGGCCGTCACCACCGACGTCCGCGCCCGCGTGGACACGTGCCGCACAAGCACCCAGATACCACCCGAACCACAGGGGGACCGGACATGGACGAGCCGCTGCAAGGTCGAGAGCGCCCGAACGCCTTCCTGCTGGCCGGGTCCTTCCTGGTCGTCTGTCGGTCACCCGCCTACCTGCAGGAGCTGACCCGCCGTGGGCTGAAGATCCTGCTCATCACCCCCGCGGCGGGCCGGGAGGAGGCCCTGGCGCAGGCCGCCGACCCGGACCACCCGGCCGCCGCCATCGACGACTTCGCCTTCCTCGACGGCGACCCCGGCCGGGAGAACTCCTACCTGCCCGCGGCGGTGGCGGCCGCCCGCCGCTGGCGCGAGCGGTACCGGATCGTCGGTGCCTGCGCGGTCGGGGAGACCCAGGTCGAGCCGACCGGGCTGCTCGCGGACGCCCTCGGGCTGCCGACCCCCGGACTGCGCGCCACCCGCGCCTGTCGCAGCAAGTACCTCCAGCGCTGGTACCTGCCCGAGTTCAGCCCCGCCGCCGCCATCGTCCCCGCCGGGCAACGGGACGGCGTCGACGCCGACAACCTGCCCTACCCGGTCGTCCTCAAGCCCGCCGGGCGGCACTCCAGCTCTGGCGTGGCGACCGTCGCCGACCCGGTCGAACTGCGGGCCGCGCTGGCCGACTGTCCCGCACACGAGACCCTGCTGATCGAGGACAGGGTCGCCGGGCAGGAGTACTCGGTCGAATCCTTGGTTCAGGACGGGCGGACCGTCTTCGCCTCCGTCACCCGCAAGGACACCACGGACACGCACGCGGCCACCTTCGTCGAGCTGTCCCACACCGTGCCCGGCGACCGCCCGGACCACCGGGAGACCCTCCTGGAGGCCAACCGGCGGATGCTGGCCGCGCTCGCCTTCCGGGACGGCGTCTCCCACGCCGAGTGGCGCGTCACCGCCGACGGCCGACCCGTCCTGATGGAGGTCGCCGCCCGTCCGCCGGGCGACGGCCTGTGCGTGCTGTACGAATTGGCCACCGGAGCCTCGCTGGAGCGGCAGATCATCCGGATCGCCCTGGGCGAGCCCGCCGCCTACCCCGCCCCCGTCCGGGTGGCCCGCCAGGTCTACCTGGAGCACACGCGGGGCGTCCTGGCGGACGTCACCGTCGACGGCTTCGACGTCACCCCGGCCTGGGTCGGCGAGCGCGGGCTGTGGCCGCGCCTGCGGCCCGGCGCCGCCGACGACCCGCCGACCCTGCGCGCGGTCCTCGTCCACCAGGACCGCGGCGCCCGCCTGGGGGAGTTGCGCAGCTCCGAGGACCGGGCCGTCTCCTTCCTCATCGACGCCGCGACCGTCGCCGAACTGGACGAGCTGGAAGCCGAGGTCCGCGCTGCCGTCACCGTCCACACCGTGCCGGACCGGTCCGGCACGCCGGACGGCGTCACCCACGTCCTGGTGGGATACAGCCCCGTCATGCTCGGCAAGCTGGACGGCCTGCTGCCCGCCGGCTCGGTGCTGGTTCTGGAGGAGCCCGACGTCATCGAGGCCCGGCAGCTCGCCGGTCTCGCCGAGCGGCACGCCTGCGTGGCCGCCCTGCTGCCCGCGCCCGTCCAGGACGAGGAGCACCCCGAGCGGATCGGCCGCGTGGTGCCGCGACTGCCGGGGGTCCGCGCCGTCGTCCCCGTCGTCGAGTACGCCGTGGTGGCCGCCGCCGCGCTCGCCGAGGAGTGGGGCCTGCCCGGGGCGGGTACGAAGGCGGCCCTCGTGCTGCGCGACAAGGGCCTGCTACGGGCCGCGCTCGCCGACACCGATCTGGCCCAGCCGGCCTGGGCGCTCGCCGAGGGGCCCGGCGACGTGGCCGCCTTCCGCGCCACGCAGGGCGGCGAGGCCGTGCTCAAGCCCGCCAACCGACAGGCCAGCCTGGGCGTGCAGGTGCTGGGTCCGGACGACGACGTGACGGCGGCCTGGGCGCACACCACGGGCGCCGACGAGCCCGCGCTGCGCGCCCGATACGCCGGCACCGCCCGCTACCTCGTCGAACAGCGGCTGCGCGGACTGGAGGTGAGCGTGGAGGCCGTCGTGCGCGAGGGCACCGTCGGCTTCACCAACACCACCGCCAAGACGGTCCAGGACTCCCGCCACCCGGTGGAGACCGGCCACACCGTCCCGGCCGCGCTGCCGACCGCCACCGAGGCCGAACTGCGCCGCTCGCTCACCCTTCTCGCCGAGACGATCGGCTTCCGCTCCGGGATCCTGCACTCCGAGTGGATCCTGGCGGAACCGGACGGCCGCCCGCACCTGATCGAGTGCGCCGGCCGGATGCCCGGCGGCGGTATCACCGTCCTGATCGATCTCGCATACGACACCGACATCCTCACAAGCCTGCTGCGGGTTCTGGAGGGCCGTGGACCCGTCGAGCCGCGGCCGGTCCGGCGCGGCGCCGCCGTGCGGTTCCTGACGCCGCCGCCGGGCCGGGTCGAGTCGGTGTCGGGCGCCGGCCGGGCGCGCGCCGCGCAGGGCGTGCACGAGGTGCACCTCGCGGTCGGGCCGGGCGTCACCGCCCGCGCCGTCACCAACTCCTGGGAGCGGGCCGGCTTCGTCATCGCCACCGGTGCCGACGGCGCGGCGGCGGCACGGCACGCCGAACACGCGTCCGGGTTGATCGACATCGTCACGGCCGCCGCGTCGCCGACCGGGGAGGCGTGATGGGCCGCTCCCTCTTGCGCGACTACGTCCCGGCCACGCCCAACGGACGGGCCTTCGCCGTCATCTCGCTCGTCAACGCGGTCGGCACCGGACTGTACCTGGCCGCCTCCGCGGTCTTCTTCGTCCGCTCCGTGGGCCTGACCCCCGCCGAGGTCGGCACCGGCCTGGCGATCTCCGGAGTGGTCGGTTTCCTGACCACGGTGCCGATCGGCGCGGCCGGGGACCGCTTCGGGGCTCGGCGCACCCTCATCGCCCTCCAGCTGTGGCGGGCCGGGGGCTTCGCCGTGCTGTGCCTCGTCCAGGGCTTGGTCGGCTTCACGCTCGTCTCCTGCGCCCTGGCCGCCGCCGAGGCGGCGACCCAGCCGATGACCCAGGCGGTCGCGTCCGCGACGGTCGCCGGCACCGACCGCACCCGCACCATGGCGATCATCCGCACGGTGCGCAACGCCGGCTTCTCCCTCGGGGCGCTGCTGGCCGCGCCGTTGCTGACCGCCGACAGCGTATGGACCTACCGGGCCATCGTCCTCGCGACCTCCGCCGCCTTCGTCACGTCGGCCCTCATGCTCACCCGGCTGCGGCTTGGCGGGGCCGACACCGTGCAGCGGAGGGTCGGCCCCCTCACCGCCGTGCGGCAGTTCCGCGACTGGCGCTACGGACTGCTGACCGTCCTCAACGGCATCCTGAACCTGCACGTCACGATCCTGTCCGTGGGCATTCCGCTGTGGGCGCTCGAGGCCACCGAGATGCCCGCCGGGGTGCTGCCCTTCCTGGTACTGATCAACACGCTGATGTCGATCGTGCTCCAGGTGCCGATCGCGAGGGGCGCCGAGCGCGAGGGCGGCGCGGCGCGCGCCCTGCGCCTGGGCGGCGGGGCCATGGCCCTGTGCTGCCTGGCTCTGGCGGCGGCGGCCGGGCCCGAGTCGGCCTGGGCTGCCGCGGCCGTCCTCGCCCTGGGCTGCGTGCTGCTGACCTTCGGGGAGATGTGGCAGGCCACCGGCGGCTGGGAACTCAGTTACGACTTCGCACCCGAGGACCGCAAGGGCGTCTACCTCTCCGTGTTCAGCCTCGGCGGCACCGGCCAGCGCATCGCGGGCCCCGCCCTGGTCACCTCCGTCGTCATCGCCGCCGGCCCGGCCGGCTGGATCGCCTTCGCGGCGGTGTTCTGTCTGGCCGCACTCCTCGTCACCCCCGTCACCCGCCTGCTGCGGACCGCTCCTGCCGGCGCCGAAGACGCGGCCGGCACCGCCGAAGGTCACCTCTCCCCGGACCCCCGCACCTCCCGGGAACTGCTCCTCGTCGGCGTCGGCGTCATGGGCCGGCCCTACCTGGACGCCGCCGCCCGGCTCGGCCTGCGGGTCCGCGCCGTGGAGTCGGAGGCCGCCTGGGACAACCGACCGACGGAACACGCCGAGCGCTTCTACCGGGTGCGGGGCGACCGTGAGGAGTCCTGGACGGCGGCGGTCGCGGACGCCGTCGCCGAGCGACTGCCCGACGGCCTGATCGGCTTCGCCGAACCGCAGGTCATCGCGTCCGCGCTGGCCCAGGAGCGGTTCGGGCTGCGCGGACCCTCGCTGCACGCCGCCGTCATCTCCCGCAACAAGGCCCTGCAGCGCGCCGTGTTCGGCGCGCACGGCGTCTCCCAACCGGAGCACCTGCACGTCGGCCGGATCGCCGAGGCCCGCGCGTGGATGCTCCGGCGGCTGCCGGTCGTCGTCAAACCGCTCACCCTGGCCGGCAGCGAGGGCGTGGAACTGGTCCGCACCCCGGCCGCCGTCGACGAGGTCGTCGCCCGGCGCGGCGCCGAGGGCCAACTGCTGGTCGAGGAGGCCGTCCAGGGCCCCGAGTACAGCTGGGAGGCGCTGGTCCGGGAGGGCGAGGTGATCTTCGAGAACCTCACCGCGAAGGAGACCACGCCCCCGCCGTACTTCGTCGAACTCGCCCACCGCTGCGGCCACGACGCCGGCGCCGCGGGCACCCCGCGGGTGCGGGAGCTGACGCATGGGGTGCTGCGGGCCCTCGGCATGCGTACCGGCCTGGTGCACCTGGAATTCCGGATGGCCGAGCGCGGTCCGGTGCTCATGGAGGTGGCGGTGCGCACCCCCGGCGACTACCTGCCCGACGCGATCAGCCTGGCGTACGGCTTCGACCTGTACGAGGCGGTGGTGCGGCTGTCGCTCGGGCTGCCCGTGCCCGAACTGCCGCGCCGGCCCGTGTCCTACCCGGCCACGCTCTTCCCGACCGCCGAGCCCGGCACCATCCGGGAGATCACCGGCGTGGAGCGTGTCCTGGCGCATCCGGCGGTGGTCCGGGTCCGGCTGCGCAAGGGACCGGGCGACGTGGTCCGCCCGCTGACCTCGTCCGCCCAGCGCATGGGCCACGTGCTGATCAACGCGGCCTCACCGACCGCACGTGAGGACGCCGTCAAGTTCGTACGGGAGACCCTGCGCGTCGCCGTCACGCCCACCGAGCCCGACGCCCCGCATGCGCCGGGCTGAGCCGGAGGAGCGTACCGCCGCGCTCCCCTCCTCGGCGACCGCGTCGCCGACGTTCGCAGACCTGGTCGGCAGCACCCCGATGCTGCGGCTGCGTCTGGACGGACTGCCGCCCGGCGCGCGCTTCCTGGCCGGCCGGAGTCCGCCGATCCCGGCGGCAAGGACCGGGCGGCCCCGGACACGGTGTGCGCGGCCCAGGAGGCCGGGTCGCTCGCCCCCCGGCACGACCGTCATCGAGACCATCTCGGGCCGTACCGGAATCACCCTGGCCGCGCGGGCCGCCGCCCGCAGCCGGCCGTGCCGGATCATGCTGCCCGACGGCGCATCCGAGGAACGGGTGCCGACGCTGCGTGTGCCTGGCGTGGCCGCGGACCGGCAGCACGAGGCTCCCGACCATCGGCCTGGTCCTGTGCGACCTGCCCGCCTGCGGGACCCGGGTGGACGTGGAGACGTCCGCATCCGGCCAGACGTACGCGCTGCTCGACCACGACGACCGCCTGGGGCCCTGGACGAGCTCTTCACGGCCGTCGGGGACGGGATGCGTACGCGGTGATCCCCGTACCGGGGCGGCGCGGACCGGTTCGCGCAGCTCGCCCGGGGAGCCGCCGTGTGCGCGGCCGGCCACCTGACGGCGGCGGACGAGCGCGACCACGTCCGCGACGCGTGACCAGGAAGCACCCGGACCGCCCGGCACCCGTTTCGCGGCCTGTGCGGTGGTTCCTCATCCCTCATCTACCGGCAGGGCCCAGACCTGAACCGTCCCTGCGGTGTTGCGCGGCCCGCGCGTCGCGCAGAATCTTGCGGGCGTGCCGAGATGTGCGAGCCCGTGCCTGGCGCGGGAGGGCGGGAGGGAATGGAATGGGCGTCAGCCGGATCATCCCCCCTGCGGGGCCCCCACGGACACTGGCCTTGGCCCAGCTGACCAATTCCGTGGGCGACGGCGCCTACTACGTCTGTTCGGTTTTGTACTTCAGTCGGATCGTCGGGCTCTCGGCGACCCAGATCGGCGGCGCCCTCACCCTCGGCTGGGCTCTGGGGGCCGTCGCGGGCGTGCCGGTCGGCCACCTGGCCGACCGGCGGGGACCCCGTGGCATTGCGATGCTGATGTCGGTGGCGACCGGGGCGGCCGTGGGGTCGTTCCTGTTCGTGCGGTCCTACCCGGCGTTCCTCGTCGCGGTGTGCGTGTACACGTGCTGCCAGTGCGGCCTCGCGGCGGCGCGGCAGGCCCTGCTGGCGGGGTTGGTCGAGCCGGCCCGGCGTACCGAGACGCGGGCGTACCTGCAGTCGACGGTGAACGCCGGGCTGGCGCTGGGTGCGGCACTGGGCGGCATCGTCCTGCAGATCGACACGGAGGCGTCGTATCTCGCGGCGCTGGCTGTGGACGCGGTGAGCTTCGGCCTGGCGGCCTTGGTGCTGCGACGGCTGGCGGTCCTGCCGGGGCGCGGGGGACCCGCCGGCCGCCGGGGTGAGCCGAGCCTGTCCGTGCTCCGGGACCGCCCCTACGCCCTGGTGTCCCTGCTGAACATGATCATGCTGCTCTACATGCCGCTGCTGAGCGTGGTGCTGCCGCTGTGGATCGTGGAGCGCACCGAGGCGCCGGGCTGGACGGTGTCGGCGCTGCTGGTGCTCAACACGGTCAGCGTGGTCCTCTTCCAGGTGCGGATGGCCGCGCGGGTGACGGGCCTGCGGTCGGCTTCCCGGGCGATACGGCACTCCGGGGCCGTGATGCTGCTCGCCTGCGTCTGCTTCGCCCTGTCCGCCGCGGGCACGTCGGCCTGGTCCGCCGGGCTGGCGCTGCTGGTCGCCGCGGCTGTCCAGGTCGTCGGGGAGATGCTGCTCGGCTCCGGCTCCTGGGAGATCGGTTTCGCCCTCGCCCCGGCCGACAAACAGGGTCAGTACCAGGGCTTCTACGGTGCCGGCACCGCCGTCGCCCGTCTGATAGGCCCACTCCTCGTCACCGCGCTGGTCCTGTCCTGGGGCACCCTGGGCTGGCTCACGCTCGGCGCCCTGTTCCTCGCGGCGGGCACGGCCATGGGACCGGCGGTCCGCTGGGCCACCGCCACCCGCACGATCACCCCCCGCGACGACACCGAGGCCCCGTCGGACCATCGGCCGGAGGCCCGCCGCTGACCTGGCGGTCGACGGGTGGCCGAGGCGGCCTGCGGGCCACCGCTGTTCGGTGGCCGCGAGGCGACGACGGGCCGGGTTCCCGCGCCGGGGACCGCGCGGTGCGCTGGGTCGCGACCCAGCGTGGCCCCTGGGAGGCCCGCCGCTGCCCCGGCCGTCGGCCGGTGAGCGTGAGGCGGCCTCCGGCCGGCCCCGGGCGCCCAGGCCCGCCGACGGCGTACAGCAGCCCTCGGCCGGAGTCGATCATCTGCGGGGTGGGCGAGTGGAAGGCGCCGACGAGTGATCCGGTCGGGGCGGCCGACGCAGGCAACCGCTCGGTGAGGTGGCCGTGCGGGGGGTGCCTCTGTGTCCTTCGTCGAGCCTGAGTTGGTCATGCGGCGGTTGCTTCAGGGACGCGTGGTTCGTAGATGGTGCCGTCGCGGAGCATGGCGAACAGCACGCTGATGCGGTGGCGGGCGAGGCGGAGGAGGGCGGGGGTGTGAGTCTTGCCCCGGGCCCGGCATTGTTCGTAGGAGGTGCGGGCGGCGGGGTCGTGCAGGGGTTCGAACGCGGACAGGAACGTGGCGTGTCTGAGCCGCCGGTTTCCGCCTCGTGGTGCGTGCTCGCCGTGGATCGAGGTTCCCGAGGACTTCGTCGTCGGGGCCAGGCCGGCGTAGGAGGCGAGGTGGGCGGCGACGGGGAAGCTGGTGCCGTCGCCGACGGTGACCAGCACAACGGCGGCGGTCCTGACCCCGACCCCCGGCATCGAGGTCAGGACCTTGGGAAGAGGATGCTCCTCCAGCGGGGCTTTGATCTGGCTCCAGGGCCCGGCGCTGTTCGTGGACGGCGGCGAGCGCGTCGGTCAGCGCGGTGACGAAACGATCGGGATGGCGGTTGATCCTCCCGCTTTCGGCCGCGAGTAATTGCCTGACCGACGGCAGCGGCGGTATGGGATTCTCGTTCGCGGCCGGCGCATAGGGCGTCGTGGGCGCGGTGCTCCTGGTATGGGAACCGGGCGGCGGGGGAGCGGCGAAAGGCAAACGATGGTCAGCCTAATTGGGTGGCGCGGCCCGTCGCAATGCCTACTCGCCTGCCCGGCACCGCGCGGGTGCCCTTTGTCGCCGAGCCCTGGGAATGACCGGACTGCCGGTCGCCGGCTGATTGATCGCTCAGCGCCATGAGGTAGCCCAGTTGCAGCCGGTGCTGCGCACCGTAATCGTCCTTGAGTCGGGCCACATGGGCCTGCAGAGAACGCAGACTGAGGCCCAGCCGGCGGGCGATCTCCTTGTCCGAGCGGCCTTCGATGAGCAGTTTTCGCATCGATTCCCGCATGTCCGGGATCACTTCCGAGGCGGCTTCCGCGGCGCGCACCGGAACGAAGGGATAGGGCTCGGCCCGGTCCCACTGGCGGTCGAAGAGGTCCGCCAGGAAGCCGACCACCGCGGGCTCCCGGACCAGTACGGCCGTCCTGCGGTCCGCGCTGCCCGGGATGAACGCGACCGCCCGGTCGATGATGATGAGCCGCTCGAAGAACTCGGGCAGCGTCCGTACCTGGGCACCGAACTCCGTCACCGCCTTGACGTATTTTTTCGTCGGTTCGTCGAACCGGGTGCTGTGCTGGTACAGCGTGCGCATGGCCACGCCTGCCGCCAGCTGGCGGCGCACCGCGTCCAGCGCGTCCTGCAGGACGGCGTCCGGGCGCGGTCCGTCCGGCTGGGCGGTGAGGATCTCGCCGCGGGCCCCGTCCAGCTCATTCTGTATGGCGCAATTGATCTCCGGAAGGCCGTTCATGTAGCGAAAAGCGGAATTAATCGTCCCGCTTTCGTCCGGCGCCTTACGGGTATCCGGCGCGGGGTGCCGGTCCACCGGCGCCCAATCGGCCTGTTCGGCGACCGCGCGCGACAGCTCGCTGAGTGCTTCGGCGACGTTGCGCATGGTGGTGCGGTAGTCGGCGGTGCCTTCCGTGAGCCTGCCGGAGCAGGCGGCTATTGCGTCCTGGAACGGGTTGGCTCCTCCCCGCGGCGAGTCCATCCCCGCGATTTCGGTGCCCGTTTTACGCTGAGCTGTATTCATTTGAAATCCTTCGCTTTGCGGCACTGCGCCGAACCGAGGCATGCCGGGTCTTTTGTGTTCGGGCCGGGGTCGGGACGGTTGTTCTGCCGGGGAGTGAGCGGGGCGCTGGGCCTGCAGAATTCCGACCACTCAACATTTTCCGACGTCTTTCCAGTGAAGGGGAAGTTGTGTACGGGCGTCTCACTGTCAGTGTTCGTTCGATCACCAAGGGGATGGTCGCGGCGGCGGCCCTGATGGTGCTCGGCGCGACGCCGGGGCACGCGGCCACCGGCAGGCCGGGCGCCGAGGACGAGTTCCGGATCGTCACAGACGTGGGCTGGAACCGCCTCCAGGACGTCGGCTGGAACAGGTTCGACGTGAGCGCGCACGGCGTCGCCTGACCAGGCGCCGGCCCTGGGCGACCGGGAGGTCTCAGATGCACCGCAGCCAACAGCCGTGCCATCCGCGCGCCCGATGGGGGGAGTCCGACCGTGAGGGCCGTTGAGGCCGTCCTGCACCGCCATGCCGAGGACGGCGACCGGCCGCTCGTGGAGGTGACGGCGGAGCGCGGGACCAGGGTCTCCTACTCCTACCGCGACACCACCCGGGCTGCCCGCGGCCTGGGCGACCGGCTGCTCGAGGCGGCGGGCCATGCCCGCACCCGTCGGCCGATGCGCGTGGGCATCGTCTGCGGGGACATCCCGGAGTTCGCCGCGGCGGAGCTCGCCCTGCTGGCCCTGCTGGCCCCCGGCTGCCCTGTGCCGCCCGGCGCCTCCGCCCGGACGGCCGCCGCCCTGCTCGCCGACGTCGAGGCCGTCGTCGTCGACGGTCCCGGCCGCGCCCGGCTGGAGGCCTGGGACCGCCGGCGCGTGCTGCGCGACGGTTGCCCGGTGATCCCGGCCGACGTCGCCGAACTCGCCGCCACCGCCCGCGGCCCGTACCGCACCCCGACCGACACGCGCGACCGGATCTGCAAGATCCTTCCCGGTTCGACGGCCTCCGGGCCGGGCGGGGCCGCACGGGCCGGTATCCGCGCGCACGCGGTCGCCGCGCTCCTGGACTCGCTGCGTGCCGAGGTGCCGACCGGGACCTTCGCCCGGACCGCGGTCACCGTGCCGCTCGGAACGCCGGGGCAGCAGGTGGCCGCGCTGCCCCTGGCACTGCTCGACCGGGGCTGCCTGGTGCTCCCTCCGCCGGACACCGGGCCCGGAACGCCGGGCGACTGGACGACGGCGGCCCGGCCCACCGCCCTGGCCGTCACCCCGGCCGTGGCGGTCGCGCTGATCGGCGCCGCCCGCACCGCGCGCCGCGAGGGCCGACCGGTCCCCTCGGCCGTCTTCGGCACCGCCGAGGTGCCGCTGCTGTGGTGCGGCACGGACGTGCCCCAGAGCCTGCTGCGGGAGCTCGACGGTCTGGGCCTGCCCGTGTACGCGGGTTACGGACTGCCCGAGAGCACCGCCGTCGTCAGCTGGAACACCCCCGGCGCCCGACGGGCCGGCACGGTCGGCCGGGCGCTGGCTCAGGTGCACACCGGCATCGGCCCGGACGGCGAACTCCTGGTCGGCGGCGCGGCGCTGGCCGAGGACCTGACGCCGGACGACTGGCGCAGCGGACACCCGGTGATCGACGGCTGGCTCCACACCGGGGTCCGGGCCACCATCGACGCGGACGGGTTCGTCCACCTTCTGGGCCCGGCGCGCGGAGTGTCCCGGCGAACCCGTCACCCCCGAGGTCGGCCGGCTGTTGTACTCCCTGGTCCGCTCCATGCGCCCGGCCCGCGTCGTGGCGTTCGGCGGCGCCGCGCCGGGTACGTTGGACCAGCTCGCCGCCGGGCCCAGGGCCAACGGCACCGGACACGTCGTCGGATACGTGCCCGACCCGCGCAGGGCCGCCGCGGCCCGGGCCCGACTGGCCGCGGCCGGGCTCATCGGCTGGGCCGAGGTCCGCGGCGCCGACCTGCACGAACTCGGCCCCGCACCGGAGGCCGCACCCGACCCCGTCGATCTCGTGCTGTTCGACTGCCGTCCGGAGGCATCGCTGGTCGCGCTCGCCGCGCTGGAGCGCCGGATGCGGCCCGGCACGATCGTGCTCGCCATGGACCCCGCTCCGACCGGTCCCTACCTGGACCGCGTCCGGGACGGCGACGACTACCTCTCGATCGCCCTTCCGGTCGGCGCGGGCCTGGAGGGTGTCCACCCGACTCACCCCGGCCCCCGCCACCACGCCCGTCAGGCTCGCGACCGCGCCTTCTGTTCCGTCCCGGCATCCTGGCGGGGAGTGATCTTGAGCAGTACGCACTCGGAGATCTGTGTCGCCGGGGCATGCCGGCGACGCGTGTCCGTCCCGCAGCGCCCGTCCGCCCACGCACGCACGTCACCCTCGCGGGAACGGCCCGCCGCCCCCGTGGCCGAAGCCTTGCGCGATTCCGTGCACGGCAGCAGCGTCACGGCGCCGAGCGGGCTCGCGACCCGGTGGTTCGACGCCATCGCCCAGGAGCTCACCGGCTCCTTCGAGGCGCATGCGGCACTGGGCACCCACCCCCGGCGGCGTCCACGCCGAACCGACCGGCGAGGACGCCACCGCATCCGTGGGCGGAACGCGCGACGTGCGCCCCGCCGACATCACGAGCGCTCTGCGACCGCCCGCGCCCCGCGGGTGAAGGCCGTCGGCACCGGACCTCGCCGAACTGCTCGCCGAGCGTTACGCGCCCCTGCTCCCGTCACCGCCGACTCCCGGAGGTAAGCCATGTCGACCCGAACCCGCACCGAGGCCGAGGCCTTCCGCGCCCTGCACGACCGGCCCGAGCGCGCGGACCCGCTGGTCATTCCCAACGTGTGGGACGTGGTGAGCGCCCGTGCGTTCGCGGACGCCGGACACCGTGCCCTCGCCACCTCCAGTGCCGCCGTCACAGCGGTCCTGGGGTACCAGGACGGAGGCGACATCCCGGCCGACGAGATGTTCGACGCCCTCACCCGGATCGTGCGCGCCGTAGGTGTCCCGGTGACCGTGGACATCGAGGACGGGTACGGGCTGCCGCCCGGGGAGATCGTCGACCGCCTGCTCACCATGGGCGCCGTCGGCTGCAACCTCGAGGACACCGATCACCGCTCCGGCACCCTCAAGGACGCCCACCGGCACGCCGACTGGCTGGCGGAGGTCACCGTCGCCGCCGGTGACCGGCTGGTCGTCAACGCCCGGGTGGACACCTTCCTGCACGGCGACCGGGGCGTGGAGGAGACGATCCGTCGAGGTCTCCTCTACACCGAGGCCGGCGCGGACGTGGTCTACCCGATCCTCGCCCCCGTCCACCTGCTGCCCGATCTCGCCGAAGCGGTCCGCACCCCGCTCAACGCCCTCTTCCGGCCCGACGGGCCGGACTTCGCCGAACTGGGGTGGCTGGGCGTCTCCCGGGTCACGTTCGGTGCGGGCCTGTACGACCGTGCCACGGCGGCCCTGGCCGACATCGCCCGCGATCCAGCGGCAGGCGGCTGACCGGGTCCCGGGCTGCGGAGCCGGGTCACACGGCGCCGGCGGGACGCGCGGAAGCGGTCACGAAGCCGTCCCGGCCGGCCGGAGGCACCGCGTACGACCGGGCCCTACGGCGCCGGGGCGAGACCGACCCATGCCGGCCTCGCCCCGGGCGACTCGGAGGCTCTGACGCGCGCGTCAGAGCCCGGCCACCGCACGCAGGGCGGCGGCCCGGTCGGTGCGCTCCCAGGTGAAGTCGGGCAGCTCGCGGCCGAAGTGGCCGTACGCGGCGGTCTGCGCGTAGATCGGGCGCAGCAGGTCCAGGTCGCGGATGATCGCCGCCGGGCGAAGGTCGAAGACCTCGTCGATCGCCTTCCCGATCGTGTCGGGGCCGACCGTGTGCGTGCCGAAGGTCTCGACGAACAGGCCGACCGGCTCCGCCTTGCCGATGGCGTAGGCGACCTGGACCTCGCAGCGGGCGGCCAGCCCGGCGGCGACGACGTTCTTCGCGACCCAGCGCGTGGCGTAGGCCGCCGAACGGTCCACCTTGGAGGGATCCTTGCCGGAGAAGGCGCCGCCGCCGTGGCGGGCCATGCCTCCGTACGTGTCGATGATGATCTTCCGGCCGGTCAGGCCCGCGTCGCCCATCGGACCACCGATGTGGAACCGGCCGGTGGGGTTGACCAGCAGGCGGCAGCCGGCGGTGTCGAGTTCGATGCCGTCACCGGCCAGCCGCGCCAGCTCGTGGTCGACGACGTGCCGGCGGACCTCCGGCAGGAGCAGGTCCTCCAGGTCGACATCCGCGGCGTGCTGCGCGGAGACGACCACGGTGTCCAGCCGCACCGCGCGGTCGCCGTCGTACTCGATGGTGACCTGGGTCTTGCCGTCGGGGCGCAGGAACGGCAGGAGGCCGGCGCGGCGCACCTGCGTGAGCCGGTGGGCCAGCCGGTGCGCGAGCCGGATGGGCAGCGGCATCAGCTCCGGCGTCTCGTCGGTCGCGTACCCGAACATCAGACCCTGGTCGCCGGCGCCCTGGGCGGCCAGCGGGTCGGCGTCCGGATCCGCCGCGTCCACACCGCGGGCGATGTCGGGGGACTGGGCGCCGATGGCCACCGAGACACCGCAGGACGCGCCGTCGAAGCCCTTCAGGGACGAGTCGTAGCCGATGTCGAGCACCGCCTCGCGGACCAGCTGCGGGATGTCCGCGTACGCCGACGTGGTGACCTCCCCGGCCACGTGCACCTGGCCGGTGGTGAGCAGCGTCTCCACGGCGACCCGCGACCGCGGGTCCTGCGCCAGCAAGGCGTCGAGGACCGTGTCGCTGATGCGGTCGGCCATCTTGTCGGGGTGGCCCTCGGTCACGGACTCCGAGGTGAACAGGCGGCGGGGCATGGCACTCCTTGGGGTCGCAGCGGCTGCTGACCGGACTGTGCCGGCGGTGCGGAACGGGACGGGACGGGACGGGACGACACGGGGGATCACGCGACGCCCCGACGGAGCGTTGCGCGGTGGACGTTCGGTCTCACCAGGCGTAGTCCTCGGGGGCCGGCCGGTGACCGGGGAAGATCTCGTCGAGCCGGGTCAGGGCCTTCGGCTCCAGCGTCACGTCCAGGGCCGCGACGGCGCTGTGCAGCTGCTCCAGCGTTCGAGGCCCTACCACGGGCGCGGTGACGGCCGGGTTGGCGAGCAGCCAGGCGAGCGCGACGTGCCCCGGCTCCTGACCGAGGTCGGCGGCGAAGTCCTCGTACTCCTGGATCTGCGCGCGCCGCGTCCGCAGCGCGGCGGCGGCCCGGGCCACCGTCCGACGGATCCCGCGGCGCTCCTCGTGCAGCACGCCGCCGAGCAGCCCGCTGTGCAGCGGGGACCACGGCAGCAGGCCGATGCCGTAGCGGCGGGCGGCCGGCACGACCTCCAGCTCGACCGTGCGCTCCAGGAGGTTGTAGTGGGATTGCTCGCTGACCAGACCGAGGAAGTGGCGGGCGCGTGCGGACTCCTGGGCCTGGGCGAGGTGCCAGCCGGCGAAGTTGCTGGACCCGACGTAGGTGATCTTCCCCTGGGCGACCAGGACCTCCATCGCCTGCCAGATCTCCTCCCACGGGGTTTCCCGGTCCACGTGGTGCATCTGGTAGAGGTCGATGTGGTCGGTGCGCAGCCGCCGGAGGCTGGCGTCGACCGCCCGGCGGATGTGAAGCGCGGAGAGCCCGCCCTCGTTGGGCCGGTCGCCCATGTCCGAGTACACCTTCGTCGCCAGCACGACCCGCTCGCGGCGGCCGCCGCCCCGGGCGAGCCAGTTGCCGATGACGGTCTCCGTCAGGCCGGGCTGCTCGGGCCAGCCGTACAGGTCCGCCGTGTCCACGAAGTTGATGCCCGCTTCGAGGGCGGCGTCCAGGATGCGGTGGGCCTCGGCCTCCTCGGTGTGCACGCCGAAGTTCATGGTGCCGAGGCAGAGCCGGGAGACGCGCAGACCGCTCCGGCCGAGGTGGGTGTACTCCATGACGGTCCCTTCGGGCGGGGGGCGGGTTCAGGCGAAGTCGTGGGCGTGGTCGGCGGCCCACTGGGCGAAGGTGCGGGCCGGCCTGCCGGTCAGTTCCTGCACGGTCGGCAGCACCGGCAGGGCGGTGGCGGGGTCCCGCTCGGTCTCGGACCACTCGCGCAGCAGGTCGCCGGCGATGCCCGGGCGCAGGAACCGCTCCGCCTCCGATCGCCACTGCTCGGGCTCGATCCGCTCGACGCGCAAGGTCCGACCGATCGCCTCGCCGATCGCGGCGACCTGCTCGGCCTGGGTGACGGCGGCCGGACCGGTGACGGTGTAGTGCGCGCCGTGGCGGTCGTCCGACAGGAGCGCGCGCACCACTGTCGCGGCCAGGTCGGCCTCGTGGATGATCGGGCAGACGGCGTCCGGGTGTGGCAGCCGGACCACGCCCTCCGCCCGGACCGACGGGGCCCACCACAGCGCGTTGGTCGCGAACGGAGCCGGCCGCAGCACCGTCCACTCGGCCGGCCCGCTGCCCGCCAGGGCCGCCTCGGCCGCACGGTACCGCGGGTAGACCCAGGAGCCGCGGTCCCGCTCGTTGTGCCCCGCGGCCCAGGCACCGGTGAAGAGGACCACCCTGCCCACCCCGGCGCGTTTCGCCGCCTCGGCGAATTCCGGAATGGCGTGCAGTACCGGGAAAAGAAAAGCCCGGTCCACTCCGTCAAGTGCTGCGGAAACATTCTCCGGTGTCGTCAGATCGCCTTTCACAACGGTCACCCCGGGCGGAAGGTCGGCTTTTTCCGGATGGCGGGTCAGTACCCGCACATCGGCTCCTTCGGCCAGCAGTTCCCGCACCACATGGCGGCCTGTCTTACCGGTGGCTCCGGTCACAAGAATGGTCATGCGGTGAGCATAGGGAAATCCTGTGATTTCTACGAGGGCCGCGATTCGGCAGTGTGCGGTGTGCGGGTGAACCCATCGGACGCCGCTGTCAGGCGACGGGGTCGATGGAATTCCGACCGCGTATGCGCGTCGGCCGCACGAGCCCGTTCCTCCAGCTGTTGTGCCGCCTGCCGCCAGGACGCGGCGCACTCGCGGGCAGCCGCCGCGACGTTGGCGGCGCAGTGCGGCGGGACCTGGTCGACCAGTTCCTCCCACCGGCTGTTGGCCAGCGCGTGGGTGTCCAGCAGGCGCAACAGGAACCGTCCGTGCTCGGTGAGCCGGACCGACGGGTCCCGCTTCAGCAGGAGCAGCGTCTCCGGCAGCGTCAAGGCGGCGACGCGGTGGGGGGAGTTCTCGGTGGTCTTCCGGGGTGCCTGCTCGGGCTGCTGCCGCTTCGGCAGCGTGAGGTCGGCGCCCTTCCGTATTCGGTCCCGCACGTCACGGGCGGTGGCCAGGGACAGTCCGCTCTCTCTGGCGATCTCCCGCAGTGTCGCGTTCGGGTGGGCGAGGGCGTACTCTCCCGCGAGCCGGCGCCGCTCGGTGTTGTCGACGAGGCGGGAGCGGCCGTCGCGGCCGATGCGGGCGTTCAACTGAGGAAGTGCATCACTCGAACGCCTGCGGATGGAGCCGACGGTCTTCGGAGACAGACCCGTGGTGGCGGCGATCATACGGTCCGACCAGTCCGGGTGGGAGCGGATGATGCGCAGCGCGGCGGCGTTGCGGTCGGCACGCGTCAGGGGCAGACCGTGGTGGGCGTTGCGCTCCACCGCCAGCAGAAACGCTTCTTTGTCGTCGCCGTCGAAGAACTGGACGTCGATGTGCGTCTGGCCGTTGAGCCGGGCCGCCCGCACGCGGTGGACGCCGTCGATGACGCGAAGGGTGGTGCGCTGGACGATGATCGGCGGCAGCGGGGAAACGGACTGGGCGAGTTGTCGGACGTGTTCCTCGTTCTCTCCGGAAATGCGTGGCGAATTCTCGGTCGACAATGAGTCGATTGCCACTTGCACAACCGGCAGGCGGTCCGCCTGGGCGTTCCACAGTTCGGCTGATTCACATATTGCGGGCGTGGTGAGGCGGACCACCCTGGATTCAGCCACAGCCATTCTCAATCTCCTTCTTCAACGCTACGTTGTTTAGGGCAGACAGAGGTGAGAGTGACGCGCGTGTCACAGCATTGGGGGCACCGTCGGGAGCGAGCTTCGGTAGGAAGCGGGCTTCGCAGTACCGGGCGTCCCCTGAACGGTCTCCCGGGAGCGGTCACCGATCGCGGGCGGCCCCGTCGATGCGACAGGAGGGGAGCATGGGAAAGCCCGGCCGCCGAGAATGCGCCGCGGCGATGTCGCATCGCGGGCTGGGCGTGCCGGGGGAGGAGGGTCCGGGCATGGAACGAAACCGCTGCCGTTCTGCGGTCATTGAATCGCGTACATTGCGTGCCACGTGAAGAGCCCCCCGTTTTGGCCCCGAATCTCGCCGTGCATAGTATCGGTTGCAGCCGAGACGTCAATGTGTGCTGGTGGCGCCTGCGTGAGTGGTCAAATCCGCTCGGCGGGCGGCGATGCTTTTTCGGGCAGGTCTCGACCATCTGGAATAATGGATCACCGCACGTATTCGGCCACGAGCGGGAACGCCGGGCACCGGATCGGTGCCCGGCCGCGCCTGGGGCGCCGGTTTTCGACCGTCACGGCCGGTGGCGCCCAGGCTCGAAGGGTCGGAACCGAGAGGTGTCTCAGTTCCCGGGCGTCCGGAACTCCGGCTGGTCGATGATGCGCAGCCAGCTGCCGTCGGCCTGGCGGCGGACCACCTGCGCACGGGCGCCGGCTCCGTCCTTGGGCGGGGTCGAGGTGAGCGCGATGTCCCCGCAGACCAGCGTCGGAAGCGGCTCCTCCGGCTCGAAGCGCGGCGCGTTGGTCAGCACCTTCTCCCACAGTTGCCGGATGGCCTCGCGCCCCACCGTCACACTGCCCGGCGGGTAGGCCATGACGGCCTCTTCCTCGTACAGCGCGGCGAGGCCGGCGGCGTCACCGGCGTTGGCGCGCTCGACGAAGAGGCGGGTGAGGTCCTCTGGCTTCATGGCCTTCTCGTTCTCGGACACTGTCATCCTTTCGTGCGGTCCGGGTACCAGCGTGGCAATTTTCCATCGTTGGCCGAGAGTAAGTCCAATCACTCATTCATATCGGGACTATAATTTCTGGTTATGGAGATTAGGCAGTTGAAGTACTTCCTTGCCGTCGCCCAAGAAGGGAACTTCACCAGGGCCGCGGAGCTGGTGCACATCAGCCAGCCCGGAATCAGTGCCCAGATTCGCCAGCTTGAAAATGATCTCGGGGCGACGCTCATCGACCGCTCCGGCCGCAGTGCCGCGCTGACCACGGTCGGCGAAGTGGTGCTCGACCATGCGAAGTCGGTGCTGGCGGCGATGGAGTCGCTGCGGCACGCCGTCGACGAGATGAACGGGCTCGTCCGCGGCAAGCTCGTCGTGGGCATGGTCACCGCGTGCACCATCACACCGCTGTTCGACGCGCTGTCCGGTTTCCATCTCGCCCATCCCGGTGTCGAGATCAGCCTCGTCGAGGACGACTCCGACAAGCTCGTCGAGTACGTCCGCGACGGCAGCGTCGACCTGGCGCTGATCGGCGCGGCCAACCGGCCGCCGGAGGACCTGGACGGCTGGCAGATCGTCAGCGAGCCGATCGTCGCCGCGGTGCCGCCCGGCCACTCGCTGGCCGGACGCGCCGGGATCACGCTCGCCGAGCTGAACGCCTACCCGATCATCTGCCTGCCCAAGGGCACCGGCATCCGGGCGGTGCTCGACCAAACCTCCGCCGCCCGTGGCCTGAACCCGACCATCGCCCTACAGGCGAGCGCCCCCGGGGCCGTGATCAACCTGGCCGAACGCGGACTCGGGGTCGCCGTGCTCTCCGAATCGATGATCGCCCACTGCGAGGGGCTGCGGACCGTGCCCATCACCGACGCCGACGTGCCCGCACTGCTGGCGTTGATCTCCGCGCCGACCAAGAGCCCGGCGCTGCAGGAGCTGTTGCTGCACTGCCGTCAGTCCTTCGGTGACCCCCGACCCGAGGACGGGGTGGTCTCGATGAGCAGGGCGGCCGCCGGGTAGCCGCCGGCGGGGACGGAAAGGGAGAGGGGTCACCGGCAATCGGCGGCCCCTCTCCCGTGCTGCCCCGTCGGATCCGTCCTGAGGCCGGTGCCGACGGGGCACCGTGTGTTCTCTCAGCTCTCCGCGGCCACCGGGGACTGGCCGCGCGCGTCCGCCGCCGGGGCCTTCGGCGCCTGGGCGGCCTCGAAGTCCGCGGGACGGATCAGCAGCAGGGACAGCACACCGCCGACCAGGGCCAGCGAGGCGGAGACGGTCAACAGGGTGTTGAGGCCGTCCACGAAGCCGGCCGTGGCCAGCTGCTCGACCTTGTCCTGGTACTGCCCGGGGGCCAGCCGCACCGCCTGGTCGATCTCCCCGGCCCGGGTCAGCGCGGCGAACTGGTCGCTGCGACCCGCCAGCTCGGGGGTGCTGCCCAGCCCGTCGCGGAAACGGTCGCCGATGATGACGGCGAAGGTGGAGCCGAGGACCGCCACGCCCGCGCTCACGCCGAGCTGACGGAAAGTGCCGTTCACACCCGAGGCCATGCCCGAGCGGGAGAAGTCCACGACGCCCACGGCGGTGGAGGCCAGCGGTGGGTTCACCAGACCGGCGCCGATGCCGCCCAGCACCAGACCGGGGATGAAGTGCGTCCAGCCGGTGGACTCGGTGACCCCGCCCATCAGCAGCAGCGCGGCACCGACCACGAGCAGGCCGACCCCGATGAGGTAGCGGGGCTGGATCTTGGCACTGAGCCTGCCCGCGATGAGGGAGGCCGCCAGCATCGACAGGGAGGCGGTGAGCAGCCGAAGACCGGTCTCCAGGGAGGAGTACTGCAGAGCCTCCTGGAAGTAGATGGCCAGGAAGAGGAACATCGCGAACAGCGACCCGTTCATGGCGAAGGCCGCGATGGAACCACCGACGAAGGTGGGGATGCGGAACAGCTTGAGGTCGAACATCGGCTGCTCGGACCGGGCCTCGACGACGAGGAACGCGAGCAGCAGCGCGCTGCCCAGGGCCAGGCCGGTCACCGCGCCCGAGTTGCTCCACTCGGTCTCACCGGCGCGGATGAGCCCGTAGATCAGGGTGGCGAGGCCGCCCGTGAGCAGGATGAAGCCGGGCCAGTCCAGCCGCCGGGCGAAGGGGGACCTGGACTCGTCGACGCGCAGCGCGATGATCAGGGCCACGACGACGCCGATCGGCACGTTGATCAGGAAGATGCCGCGCCAGCTGATGCCGTTGGAGATGAGACCCCCGGCCACCGGGCCGATCGCGGAGGCCAGACCGGTGACCATGCCCCACACGCCGAACGCCGTGCCGCGCTCCTTGCCCTGGAAGCTGCCCGCCAGCAGGGCGAGACCGGTGGCGAACATCACCGAGCCACCCATGCCCTGCAGAACTCGGGACAGGATCAGCATCATCGGGGACTGCGCCACGCCGCACAGCAGGGAGGCCAGGGTGAACAGGCCCACGCCGATCGCATAGAGGCGCTTGCGGCCGAACCGGTCGGCGAGCGTGCCGCTCGTCAACAGGAGGGCGGCGAGGGCCAGCGCATATCCGTCGATCACCCACTGCAGGTCCGCGAAACTGGCATCGAGGTCCCGCTGCACGTCGGGCATGACGACGTACACGATGGTGGTGTCCAGCAGGAGCATGAACGTCCCGCCGCACACCCCCAACAGGGTCCACCATTTCTTTTCCATGTCGTTCCTTCTGCTCTCCGAGCGGTCGGTCGAGGGTCCGGCTACTGGGGATCGCCGGCCTCGGCCGGCGGGATGTTGTGGTTGAGCCGGAAGAGGTTTCCGCGGTCGTACGCCGCCTTGAGCCGGCGCAGCCGTCGGTAGTCGTCGGGCGCGTAGGCCGTGCGGACCTGGTCGGGGGTGGCGTTCGCGCCGTACAGGAAGTTCAGGGAGCGGCCCGTGGTGAGCGGGGCGAGCGCGTCGGTGACCCGGGTGTGCGCCGCCCGGACCGCCTCGGCGTCCTCGGGGGTGACCCGGTCGAGGACCGCGAGGAGGTAGCGGGCCTCGCGGTTGCCGACGCAGTTGGCCTCCCGAGGGGCCCGCGCGAGGGCGCCGCCGAGGTGGCGCACCTCCACGATGCTGGTGCGGGGAGCGCCGGGACCGGTCAGGGCCACCACAGTGCGGACCGTTTCCTCGTCCAGGTCGCTCAGCATGGCGTTGGTCCCGACGTAGGCCGCGGGCGGGACCGGGTCGTTGTGGATCGAGCCGGACTCCGTGTACGGCAGGACGCGTACCGAGTCGGCCAGCCGGGGCCCGAGCGCCCGCAGCGGAGCGATCAGGCGCTCCCCGGTGGCGGGGTCGCCGAGGAAGGCGATGCGCACATGCACCACGTACCGGCCGCGCAGGGGCGGGGGCAGCGACGGCAGGTCGGGCAGGGGCACGAGCGCGAGGGAGGAGGTCATCTCCTCGGGGGCCGTCTCGGTCCAGCGCACATAGGCGTTGAGGAGGTCCTCGGCGGAGGCACCGTCGAAGTACAGACCGCCGCCGTACAGGTGCCGGACCGGGACGAGGCCGACCTCCAGGGAGGTGACGATGCCGAAGTTGTCCCGGCCGCCGCGCAGGGCCCAGAACAGGTCGGACTCGCCGTCCGCGGTGATGTCGCGCAGCCGGCCGTCCGCGGTGACGCACTCGACGCGGTGGACGTGGTCGGCGGCGTAGCCGAATTTCCGGGCGAGCAGGCCCAGTCCGCCGCCGAGGGTGTAGGCGACCGCTCCCACGTGCGGAGCGCTGCCGCTGAGCGGGGCCAGGCCGTGCGGCGCGGCGGCCTCGACCACCTGCTGCCAGCTGACGCCCGCACCCAGGCGGGCGGTCCGGGCCGCCGGGTCGATCCGCACGTCGGTCATGCGGCGCGTGCTGACGAGCACGCCGGTCTCGGCGGGCAGGGCGGGGGAGTGGCCGGTCGCCTGCACACCCACCGGCAGGTCGTGCGCCGCCGCGAACTCCACCGCGAGCCTGACGTCCTCGGCGTCGGCGGCGCCGAGGACGAGGGCCGGGCGGTGCGGCCGGAAGGTCTGGTACCGGATGCGCTCCTCGTCGTACCCGTCGTCGTCGACGGTGAACAGCGGGCCGCTGACGCGCCCGGCCAGCTTCCCGACGGCTACGCTCAGGTCCGCCCGCACGGTGCGGGGTTCGAGCGGTGGGGTCACGGTCCGTTCCTTTCGCAGGGGGACGACAGTGCCGCCGGCGGGGGAAGTCAACGGCACGGTCGCCACGCCATTCATGTTCTTGACCTTGCGGCCAGAAGTCCAAGACCTGGTTTTTTGGGATAGCCAAACTTCTGGTTATGGCGCGCTCCGGCCTGCGGCCATGGCGGCGGTCGTTCCGGACTCGAACAGACGGGGCAGCGGCGCGGGCGGACTGTCGACGCGCACGGCCACCGCGAAAGCGAACGCCGGTACGACGACGTCCCGGATCAGCGCGTACTGGTCGCCCGCGCGGGCCCAGAGCCGGTCCTCGTGCCGGCGCAGGCGTACGCGCCAGAACAGCCCGCCGTGCGCCCGGCCGCAGTCGGACAGCGCCTTGAAGGCGGCTTCCTTGGCGGCGAACAGCCTGCGCAGGCCGGCCCGGTCGCCGTGCCAGAGCAGGTCCCGTTCGGACTCGTCCAGCAGGAACCTGTGCAGCCGTGGCTCGGGGAACCTCGCTTCCAGATCGACCCCGATCGCGCGAACGCCCGGCGCCACGGCGGCGACCGCGAGTTCGGTGGTGTGCGTGAGCGAAGCGGCGAACCCGCCCGGACACACCAACGGGGTACCGCCGGGCCGGTGTCCCACCGTCGTCACCGGGCTGCCCGCGCGCCGGAGCGCGGCGCGGACCGCGCGCAGCCCGGCCCGGTGCTGCTCGGCGACCATGCCCGGCGGGTCGACGGGAACGGCCTCCAGCACGATCCGCTGCGCACGGCCGGGGCCCCCGAGCGACCACTCGTCCGGGGGCCCCGCCAGGAACTGCTCAGTCACCCGTCCCGGCCACCCGCCTGAGGAACGACACGACCTCGCGTTGGAACCACTCGGGCTCCTCCAGGAACGCCAGGTGCCCGCCGTGCGGCACGGTGACCGTGGTGACGTCCGGGAGCAGCTTCTCCATCTCCTCCACCGCGTGCTGGCTCAGGGAGAAATCGTCGCCGCCCACGAACATCAGGGTCGGCTGCCGTATCTCCGCGATGATCGCGGGGGCGAGCGGCGCCTTCACCGACACCGCGAGCCCGGCCCGCAGGGACTCCACGGTGTGGATCCCGAGGAAGTTCTGCTTGCGGCCCATGAACCCGATGGGTCCCGCCGTCTCCACGGCCTGGTCGCCCGAGACCAGCGGGTACAGCTGGTCGTACAGCACGCCCAGACCCGAGGTGTCGAGCGTCTTCAGCCAGGACTTGGTGATCCGGCGCAGGCGCTGCGGTCCGTGCGGGCTCATCGCCGGTCCGGCCAGCACCAGACCGTGCACCCGCTCCGGGTGGGCCACCGCGAAGTCCCGGCAGATCAGCGTGGAGAACGACGTGCCCACCAGGAACGCCTTCTCCAGGCCCAGGGCGTCGAACAGGGCCTTCAGATCGGTGATGTGGTCTGCCCACTCCGGCTCGCCGCGCTGCGGACTCGAGTCGCCCTGGCCGCGCAGGTCGTACGAGGTCAGCCGGGCCACCGAGGCCAGGTTCGCGGTGTACGAGCGCCAGGACTTGCGGTCCATGAAGAAGTTGTTCACGAGGACGACGTCGGGACCGGAACCGCGTCGCTCGTAGGCGAGCTGTATCTCGTCGTTCACCTGGACCGTGCCGGTCTCGATGGCGTCGTCGACGGTCGTGTTGGTCATCGGTTCACCTTCAGCGGGAAGCCAACGGGGAAGCCGGCCGGCACGCGTGTGACCGGGCCGGAAGGGGCCGCGACCCCGAGTCGGTGCCGCGGCCGGTGGTTTCACGCCGCGTCCAGCAGCGCCTCCACGGCCGTCCGGGCGTCGCCGAACCGGGCGGTCAGCGCGTGCACCCACCGTTCCAGGCCGAAGGCGCAGCAGCTGGTCGAGGCGGGCGTGCCGTCCGGCAGGGAGATCTCGCAGCGCTCCCCGAAGAAGTTGCGGTGGTAGTTCACCGAGCCGATGGCCAGGCCGTCGACGACGAACTCCTCCTTGACCGGGAAGAGCCGCTGCATCTTTGCCCGGGATCCGTTGCGGTCGAAGAACGGGTCGGTGGCCACCTGGGTCTCCACCTTCAGGCCGAGCCGCTCGGCCAGGCCCAGCACCAGCTCCTGGGTCCGGGTCAGGTGCTGCGTGGCACCGTCGGCCGTCCCGACGAAGACGATCTCCCGCATCGAGAAGCCGAGCAGCCGGCGCAGCCCCTCGTAGTGCGTCTCGTTGCGGAAGCAGGTGGCGAGGGTGCTGACGCGGTTCTCCGGCGCGGGCAGCGTCTGGCCGCGCAGGTGGAAGTAGACCGAATAGCAGGCGGCGGACGGCAGGGCCAGCGCGGCGTCGTTGAGGACCCCGGTCGGCAGCGCCTCGAGCGGGCCCTCGGCGTCGGCCCGCAGCTCCTTCAGCCGCTCCGGGTCGGCCGTCGTCGCCGCCAGGCCCAGGTGCGGGAAGTTCTCGTAGTAGTCGATGTCCTCCAGATCACGCGGCCGCAGCAGGAACGGATAGCGGCGTTCCTGGGCGCCCAGCTGCTGCGCCCACGACAGCACCAGTGAGTCGAAGGCCCGGAGCAGGCGCAGTTCGTCCGCGCCGAGCACGCCCAGGCCGTTGTCCGTCCGGGTGCCGGTACCCATCAGTTCGCCGCTCCCACGAGGAAGCGCTTCTCGATGGCGCGCAGGGTGCGGAAGTCCTCCACGTCGATGTCCTCCGGGTCGATGGTCTCGCCGCTCAGCTCCTCCAGCAGGTACAGGAACTCGACGAACGCCAGCGAGTCGACCGCCCGGCGGTCGATGAGGTCGTCGTCCATGCCGAGCTCGCCCACCTCCGGGTTGCGCTGGTGGATGAAGTCGAGGATCTTGGACAGCTTGTCGTCGCTCATGCCGTGGCTCCCTGAACCTGCAGGCCGTTTCGGGCGAGGAACTTCCGCGTGCGGTTGAGGATGCTGTCGTGCGCGGCGTGGCGGGCCGGGTGCTCCAGGAGCCGGCGGCGCAGCTCCAGCGGCTCGGCCAGACCGGCGTCGCGGTAGACAGCGGGGTTGTACAGACTGCGGACGCTGTACTCGAGGTACGCGTCCAGGTACCTGGCCAGCACGGGGATGTCCTCCGGCCGGCGCTCCTTGACCTGGTCCAGGAGCTGGGTGAACAGGTGCCGCCCGAAGGCGACGTGCCGGCTCTCGTCCTGGTGGTGAACCCGGTTGATCTCCCGCGCGATGTGCGGCAGTGCCTGGTCCGTGGCCATGCGGGCGTTGAAGTAGTCGACGAGCTCTTCGAAGATCAGGATCCGGGCGAAGATCACCAGCTCGGTCGCGGCCTCGCCGACTCCCTCGATCCGGCCCATGCCGACCTGCGGGACCGCCGGGTACACCTTGCCGCCGTACTTCAGGCAGAAGGTCCCGAAGAACCACATGTGCTCGTTCTCCTCACCGATGAAGTGGTGGAGGAACTCCGAGGCGTCGGCGTAAGTCCTGGTGTGGATGCGGAGCACGACCTCGCTCAGCAGTTCGCGGATGCCGTGGACGTTGAGGCTGAAGAAGTGCACCGCCTCGTGCCGGGTCAGGGCGAGCTGCTGCTCACGTGTCAGCGCGTCCCATTCCTCGGTCCCGGCCAGCGTGACCAGGTCCTCGCTCATCCACGGCCGGTCCGTCTCCAGCGTCTCCGGCCAGTCGAAGATGGTGTACGGGTTGTAGTAGTCGGACTCCGCCATCGCTTCCAGCCGGGTCAGATCCAGCTTGACGGGCTTGACGGTCGTCGCCATCGGCAGACCTTCTTTCGAGAGAGTGCGGTGGTGCAACGGGCGGGGCGGGCGCCGGCGGCCAGGGTTCGGCCGTGGTCCGGCCGGCCCCGCGGGCGGATCAGGACCGCTCGGCCAGGACGGACCAGACCGGCAGCAGGGTGCGTCCCCGGTCGTCGATCTCCACCTGGACACCGGTCTTGGCCAGGAAGGTCCGGGTGGCCTCCGCGACACCCAGATAGGTGGACCGGCGCAGTTCTGTCACCGTCCAGCCGGCCTCGGTCAGGATGTGGCGCACCGCCTGCTCGGTCACGGCGAGCGGCTCGGGCATCCCGCCCGGTACGGCGGCGAAGCACAGCATGTCGAGCCAGGCGCCGGGCCTGGCGGCCCGGTGCAGCGCGGCGGCGTACCGGCTGCGGCCGTCCGCGTCCAGGGTGTGGAACAGCGCGCTGTCCAGCACGGTGTCGAAGCGGCCCTCGTACCCGGCCAGGCTGGTGGCGTCCGCGACGGCGAACTCGATGTCGGCGTCCCCGGCCCGCTCGATCGCCCGTTCGATCGCCGTGGAGGCGGCGTCGACGGCGGTGACGCGGTAACCGCGGGACGCCAGGAAGACGGCGTTGTCGCCGAGACCGCAACCGGCGTCCAGTACTTCACCGCGAATTCGGCCCCGCTGCTCGAATTCAATGACACCGGGCTGGGGTTCAGCAATGTCCCAGGGGACCTTGGTTATGCCGGCGTCCTCCAGCAGGTCACCCCCGCGGTAGACGGCGTTGAAGTCGGCAGTCGCGAAATCAAAGGGCTGCTGGGTGCTTTTGCTCATACAGGTCTCCCACGGTGAAAGGGTCCGGTGTCCTGCGCTGCCGAACCAAAGGGATTACCACACCGCCGTTCTGTGCGTAAGGCACGCCCGCCCCGGGGCGGGCCGTGTTCAACTGAGGAAACTCCACGATTGAACGGGGCCCGTGGCGTGCCGACGCCGCGTCCCGGCCGCAGGCGGCGCAGGTGCGGGTGGCGGCAGGGAAGAATCTATTCCGCTTTCTTCGCGCCGGGTATCCGGCCCCGGCGAAGCGCCGGAAGCGGAACGCGATATTTCGCATCTGCTCCCGTGAAGTTATCCGGGGTGGTTGCGCCGGGCCGGTCAACGTACGATGCCGTGGCGGTCGGGAGAAACGGACCGTGATTCATCCGGAGCGACATCCGCACCGGGACGTCCGCGTCCTGAAAATCCGGAAGGAAAAGGAAATTGCCCGGTTCAGAGAAGAACTTGGATTCCCCACAGGCCGAGCTGGTCGGCCGTGCCGCCGAACTCCGTGAAGAACTGTGGAAACAGGCGGCGGAAAGTGACCGGGCCCGCCGGCTGTCCGACGAGGTCATGTCCCGCATCACCGGCACCGGCCTGACCAGGCTGCTGACCCCCGAGCGACTGGGCGGCCACGAGACCTCGGTGCGCACGCTGCTGGAGGTCTGCGCCGAACTCGGGCGCGGCTGCCCCTCGGCCGCCTGGGTCACCGGCGTGCTCAACGTCGGCAACTTCGTCGTCTCGCTCTTCCCCGAACGGACCCGGGAGGAAGTGTGGGGCGAGAACCCGGACGCCCGCACCGCGCTCATCCTGGGTGCGCCGGTGCGGACCGTGGAGCGGGTGGACGGGGGCACCCGGGTCAGTGGCGAGTGGCCGTACGCCTCCGGCTCGCTGCACGCGGAGTGGATCGGCGGTCTGGTGCTGGCAGACACTGGAAGCGGGCCCCAGCCGCACTTCGCGCTGATGCCGGCCGGCGACGTGTCGATCCGGGACACCTGGCACTTCACCGGGATGCGGGGCACCGGCAGCAACACGGTCGTCGCGGACCGGATCATCGTCCCCGAGCACCGGCTGCTCCCGTACAAGCCGCTGATCGACGGCGAGACCGACGGTCTGGTCCCGGCGGACCGCCCGTACCGCAACAGCCTGACCGGGGTGTTCATGACCGGCCTGATCGGCTCGCTCATCGGCGGCGCCGACGCGGCCCTGCACTATGCCCTGGAGCACGCGGCCACCCGCCGGGTGGCCGGCACCACCTACGCCAACCAGGCGGAGTCGCCCAGCGCCCGGCTGGGCCTGGCCCGGGCCGCGACCCGGCTCGACACCGCCCGGCTGCACGCCCGGAGGCTGGCCGACAGCGTCGACGAGCACGCCCGCGCGGGCGAGAACCCGGACCTGCTCACCCGCGCCCGGGCCCGCATGGACTCCACCCACGTCGTCCAGCAGTGCCGCGAGGCGGTCGACGAGATCGTCACCGTCTACGGCTCCTCCGCCTTCGACGAGTCCAGCCCACTCCAACGGCTCTGGCGCGACGTCCACGTGGGCAGCCGGCACGCCGGCTTCGGCATGGGCATCCCCGAGCAGGTCTACGGCAGCGCGCTGGTCGGCCACGACCCGCGCACCATCAGCATGCTGGTCTGACGGCACGGGCGGGGCGGGCCCGCCCCGCCCGTGCCGTCAGACCGCAGCTGCCAGCGACGCACCCCTACGACTCCCGGGCGCACCGGGCCATTCGCTGTGTCCCGCCGACGCGGACCGACAGCGCCCCGGCACGCCCAGCGACGACGGAAAGCGAGATCACGCATGTCCGACGAGCACGAGATACGCCAGCACAACCGCGCCATCGTCGCGCAGTACATGAACACCCGCGGCCAGGACCGGCTGGAACGGCACCTGCTGTTCACGGAGGACGGCACCGGCGGCCTGTGGACCACGGAGACCGGCGAGCCCATCGTCATCAACGGCCGGAACCGGCTCGGCGAGCACGCCGTCTGGTCGCTGAAGTGTTTCCCGGACTGGGCGTGGACGAACGTCGAGATCTTCGACACCCAGGACCCCAACCGCTTCTGGGTGGAGTGCGACGGCGAGGGCCAGATCCTCTTCCCGGGCTATCCGCCCGGCCACTACCGCAACCACTTCCTGCACTCCTTCCTGTTCGAGGACGGAAAGATCAAGCAGCAGCGCGAGTTCATGAACCCCTGCCAGCAGTTCCGGGCCCTGGGCATCGAGGTCCCCACGGTCCGCCGGGACGGCATCCCGACCTGACGCCAGCCGACCGACCGTAGATCCCCGACTCGACCCCGCAGGGGGAGACCGTGCGCACCACAGTCCAGGACATCCAGACCTCACCAGCCCTCCAGCAGCCCCACTGGGAGGACGCCCGCCCGGTGGCACGGGTGCGCGACACCCTCGGCACCTGTCCGCCGCTGGTGACCGCGGACGGCGTCGAAGAGCTGCGGCAGTTGCTCGCCGACGTCGCCGCCGGCCGGGCCCACCTGCTGCAGGCCGGGGACTGCGCCGAGGACCCGGCGGAGTCGACCCCGTACCACGTGCGCCGCAAGACCGCGCTGCTGGACCGGCTCGTCAGCACCGTCGAAGCGGTCACCGGGAAGCCGGTCGTGCGGGTCGGAAGGATCGCCGGACAGTTCGCCAAACCCCGCTCCAAGCCGGTGGAGCAGGTCGGCGACGTCACCCTGCCGGTCTTCCGCGGGCACATGGTCAACGGGCCGGAGGCCGACCCGGCCGAGCGGCGCCCCGACCCCGAGCGCATCCTGACCTGCTTCCGGGCCGCCCAGGACGTCGTACGGGAGCTGGACGCGGTCAACGCGGGCCGCCCGGCCGCGGAACGGATCTGGACCAGTCACGAGGCACTGCTGCTCGACTTCGAGCTGCCGATGCTGCGGTCCGTCGGCCCCGGCCGGCCCTTCCTCGGCTCCGCGCACTTGCCGTGGATCGGGGAGCGGACCCGCCAGCCGGACGGAGCGCACGTCCGGCTCCTCGCCGGCATCGTCAACCCCGTCGCCTGCAAGGTCGGCTCGGGCACCACCACCGAGGACGTCACCGAGCTGGCCGAACGGCTGGACCCGGCACGACAGCCCGGGCGGCTGGTGCTCATCGCCCGGATGGGCGCCGGTTTCGTGTCCAGCCGGCTGCCGGCGCTGGTGGAGGCGGTACGGGCCGCGGGGCATCCGGCGGTGTGGCTGTGCGACCCGATGCACGGCAACACCATCACCAGCCCCGACGGCCACAAGACCCGGCTGCTGGACGTGATGCTCACGGAGATCCACGGCTTCGGCGAGGTGATGGCGGCGGTCGGCGGCGTGAACGGCGGACTGCACCTGGAGACCACCCCGGACGACGTCACGGAGTGCGCCGCCGACATCTCCGAGATCGGCAGGGTGGGCGACCGCCACACCACCTTCTGTGATCCCCGGCTCAATCCGCAGCAGGCGCTGCACCTGGTGTCCGGCTGGGCGAGGACGCTCTGAACGCCGCCGCCCGGGCCCCCGGGCGGCCACACGATCTGTCCCGCCCCGGGCCCCCTTCCCCTCACCGCCATGAAAGGAGCCGACCGGTGGTTGGCATACCCGCCATCGCCCCCTACGCCCTGCCGACGGCAGACAGCCTCCCGACGAACGTGGCCACCTGGGCGCCGGACCCCCAGCGCGCGGCTCTGGTGGTCCACGACATGCAGCGCTTCTTCCTGCGTCCGCTCCCCGACCCGCTCCGCTCCCAGCTCGTCCACAACGCCGCGCTCCTGCGCAAGCGCGCCGCGAGCCTCGGAGTCCCGGTCGGCTACTCCGCGCAGCCGGGCGGGATGACGGAGGCGGAGCGGGGGCTGCTCAAGGACTTCTGGGGTCCGGGCATGCGCACCGCGCCCGAGGACCGCGAGGTGGTGCCGGAACTGGCCCCCGACCCGGACGACTGGCTGCTGACCAAGCGGCGCTACAGCGCCTTCCACGGCTCCGACCTCCTGGAGCGGCTGCGGGCCGCCGGCCGCGACCAACTGGTGCTGTGCGGGGTCTACGCCCACATCGGCGTGCTGGCCACGGCCGTCGACGCCTTCAGCCACGACATCCAGGTGTTCCTCGCCGCCGACGCCGTCGCCGACTTCTCCGCCGAGCGGCACCGCCTCGCCCTGGACTACGTGGCCCAGCGCTGCGGGGTGGTGCTGCCCGGCGCCGAGGTGTTCCGGTGAGCGCCCCGGACGCGGCGGGCCGGCCCGTCGGCCCCGACCTGCTCGACCGCGTCCTCGCCGCGCCTGCACCGCTCGACTTCGCGCTGCTGCACCGGCCGGAGGGCGGCACGCCCGGCACGGTCGACGTCCTGCTGGGCGAGGTCTCCCACCCCGCCTCGCTGGCCGCTCTTCCGCTGCCCGAGACCACCGACGCCCCCGCCGCCGGCCCGGCCCACGAGGCGCTGGTCCTCGTGCCCTACCGGCAGCTCGCCGAGCGGGGCTTCGCCGCCCCCGACGACGGGGCTCCGCTGATCGCCCTGGCCGTCACCGAGCAGGCCACGCTGCCCCTGGCGGACACCCTGGCCCGGCTGCCCGGCGCCCCGGTGACCCTGTCCGGGCACCGCTTCGACCTGTCCGACGAGGAGTACGCCGACATCGTGCGGCGCGTGGTGGCCGACGAGATCGGCACCGGGGAGGGCGCCAACTTCGTCCTCCGGCGCACCCTGCTGGCCGACCTCGGCGACTACTCCCCGCACACGGCACTGGCCGTCTTCCGGCGGCTGACCGCGCTGGAGCCGAGCGCGTACTGGACCTTCGTCATCCACGTGGGCGGCCGGGCCTTCGTGGGCGCCACCCCCGAGCGCCACGTCTCGGTGCGGGAGGGCCGCGCCGTGATGAACCCCATCAGCGGCACCTACCGTTACCCGCCCGGCGGCCCCGACCTCGACGGCCTCACCGCGTTCCTGCAGGACCGCAAGGAGACCGACGAGCTGTACATGGTGCTCGACGAGGAACTGAAGATGATGTCCCGGATCTGCGAGCCCGGCGTCCGGGTCACCGGGCCCGCCCTGAAGGAGATGGCGCGGCTCGCCCACACGGAGTACTTCATCGAGGGCCGCACCCGCAGCGACGTCCGTGAGATCCTGCGCGAAACACTGTTCGCGCCGACCGTCACCGGCAGCCCCGTGGAGAGTGCGGCCCGGGTCATCGCCCGCCACGAGCCCCAGGGCCGCGGCTACTACAGCGGCGTCGCCGCACTGATCAGCCGCGAGCCCTCGGGCGAGCGGTCGATGGACTCGGCCATCCTGATCCGCACCGCCGACATCGCGCCCGACGGCCGTCTGGCACT
This sequence comes from Streptomyces sp. ALI-76-A, assembly GCF_030287445.1. Taxonomy (GTDB): domain Bacteria; phylum Actinomycetota; class Actinomycetes; order Streptomycetales; family Streptomycetaceae; genus Streptomyces. Next base: position 999,401 of record NZ_JASVWB010000004.1, read on the forward strand.
CACGGTCGGCGCGACCCTGGTGCGCCACTCGTCCCCGCGGGCCGAGGCGGCCGAAACCCGGGCCAAGGCGGCCGGCCTGCTCGACGCCCTGGACGCGGCCCCCGACGCGGGAACACTCCCCGCCGCTCCGGCCGGCACCCCGGCCCCCCGCTTCGCCGGCCACCCCGAGATCCGCGAGGCCCTGCGCGGCCGCAACGCGGACATCGCCGACTTCTGGCTGGCGTCCACGCTCCCGGGCTCGCTGACCGTACCCGCGCTGGAGGGCCTGAAGGTGCTGGTGGTCGACGCCGAGGACACCTTCACCGCGATGATCGCGCAGCAGCTCGAAGCCCTGGGGCCCACCGCGGAGGTCCTGCGCTACGACAAGCCCTACGCCCTCGACGGGTACGACGCGGTCGTCATGGGCCCCGGACCGGGCGATCCGCGGGCCGGCGCCGACCCGAAGATCGCGGCGCTCGACGCGGCCGTGGCCAGGCTGCTGGCGGACCGCCTCCCCTTCCTCGCGGTCTGCCTGAGCCACCAGGTGCTCAGCCTCAGACTCGGCTTCGACCTGATCCGGCGGGCCGAGCCCAACCAGGGCGTGCAGCGGACCATCGACCTGTTCGGCCGGACCGAACGCGTCGGCTACTACAACACCTTCGCGGCCGTCAGCCCCTCCGACCACCGGGACGTACCCGGCGTGGGACGGGTCGAGGTCAGCCGGGACCCGACCACCGGGGAGGTGGACGCGCTGCGCGGGCCGCGCTTCGCCTCCTTCCAGTTCCACGCCGAATCGGTGCTCACCGTCGACGGCCCCCGGCTGCTCGCCGACGCCCTGCGGGGGGTGCTCACCCGGTGAAGCTGGAGATTGCCTGGTGGGACCTGGACGGATCACCGCAGAGCGTCGAGTCGCTGCGGACCCACCTGCGCGACGGGGTGGCCGACGACTGGGCCGACGTACCCGGGCTGCGCCTGAAGTTCTGGGTGGCCGACCGGGACCGCAACCGGTGGGGCGCCGTCATGGTCTGGGAGACGGACCGGCCGGCCGGCCACCCCCTGCCGCCCAACCGGGCCGCCGAACTGATCGGACGGCCCCCCGGTCACCGCATGCGCTTCGACGTCGAAGCCGTCGCCGAGGGCGTGCACGCCCTGCCCGTCCTGCACGGTCTCGGTGCCGCGCTGACCGGCTGAACCCGTCCGTCCCGCCCTTCAGGAGCCTCGCTGATGCACGAGTACATGCTGGTGGACGCCTTCTCCCGAAGGCCCCTGTACGGCAACCCCGTCGCCGTGTTCCTCGACGCGTCCGACCTGACGGCCGAGCTGATGCAGCGCATCGCGCGGGAGATGAACCTCTCCGAGACGACTTTCGTGCTGCCCGCCCGGCAGGGCGGCGACGCGCACATCCGGATCTTCACGCCGGTCAACGAGCTCCCGTTCGCCGGGCACCCGCTGCTCGGCACAGCGGTCGCGCTCGGCGAGACGCTGAAGCGGGACCGGCTCCGGCTGGAGACGGCGATGGGGACCGTCCCCGTCGAACTCGGTGACGACGACGGCGCGGTGACGGTCCGCATGCACCAACCGCACCCGGTCTGGGAACCGTACGAGCATGCGGAGGAACTGCTGGACGCGCTCGGCGTGACCGCCTCCACCGCACCGGTGGAGGCGTACCGCAACGGCCCCCGACACGTCTTCGTGGGCCTGGAGAGCGTGGCCGCCCTGTCGGCGCTGCGGCCGGACCACCGCGCGCTGTCCCGCTTCCCCGACATGGCGGCCAACTGCTTCGCGGGCGAGGGCCGGCACTGGCGCACCCGGATGTTCTCCCCGGCCTACGGCGTGGTGGAGGACGCGGCGACCGGCTCGGCGGCCGGACCGCTCGCCATCCATCTCGCCCGGCACGGCCTGGCCGCCTACCGGCAGCACCTGGAGATCCTCCAGGGCGTCGAGATGGGCCGCCCCTCACTGATGCTCGCCACGGCCGAGGGCGACGGCGAGCACATCACGTCCGTTCACGTCGGCGGCCATGGCGTCCCGGTGGGGCGCGGCACCCTCTACGTCTAGGCGCCCGGCGGGTATCCGCCGCCAGGAAGGCACGGTATGAGCACCAGCAAGTTCGAGAGCCTCACCGGGCGTACCGACCTCGGCTTCCCGGAGTACGACGCCCCCCCGCCCGAGCCGATGGGCCTGGTGCAGCGGTGGCTGGCCGACGCGGTCGAGCGGGGCGTGCGGGAACCGCGGGCACTGGCCCTGGCCACCGCCGACAAACGGGGCCGGACCTCCACCCGCATCGTGGCGTTCACCGCAATCGACGACCAGGGACTGCTGTTCACCACGCACAGCACCAGCCGCAAGAGCCGGGACATCGCCGAGACCGGCTGGGCCTCGGGACTGCTCTACTGGCGTGAGACAGGCCGTCAGATCAGCCTCGGTGGGCCCGCCGTCCCGGTCGGCGACGCCGAGGCGGACGCCCTGTGGCACGCCCGGCCCGTGCCCCTGCACGCCATGTCCGCGGCGTCCCGGCAGAGCGAGCCGCTCACCGATCCGGCGGCGCTGCGTTCGGAGGCCGAGCTGCTCGGCGAGACCGGAACGGCGCTCGACCGCCCGGACCGATTCGTCGGCTACCGGCTGCGGCCCCACGAGGTCGAGTTCTGGAGCGCGCGGTCGGACCGGCTGCACCACCGACTGAGGTACGCGTGGGACCGGGATGCCTGGCACGTCTCCCGGCTCCAGCCCTAGCGGCGGGACGGCCGGCCATGGAGACCGCCGACTTCACCCGCGCCATGTCCCGCGTACCGGGCCCGGTGACCGTGGTCACCACGGCCGACGCCGGCGGCACCGCGCACGGCTTCACCGCCGGCTCGTTCAGCTCCGCCTCGCTGGAACCGCCGCTCGTCCTGGTCTGCCTGGACAAGGACGCCAGCACCCACGCGGCGTTCACCCGCGCCCGGCACTTCCTCGTGAACGTGCTGGGCCGGGGCGATGAGCACATCGCGCGGCGGTTCGCCACGTCGAGCATCGAACGGTTCGCCACCGGGGAGATGCGCCCCCTGGAGCTGGGACTGCCCGGGCTGCCCGGGGATCGGTCCGCATCGCGTGCAGGCTGCAGTCCGTGCTGGACGCTGGAGACCACAGCCTGCTCCTGGGCCGGGTCGAGGCCACCTCCACCGGCGGCCGCACCCCGCTGGTGTACGTCGACCGCTCCTTCCACCACCCCGCGCACGACGCGCCCCCGACCCCCTCACCCACCGACCCCAGGAGCCACCGGCCCATGCAGGAACGCGCGTTCCCCCTGATCTTCGCCGACCGCGTGACGGCGACCGCCGAGTTCTACGAGCGGCTCGGCTTCACCCGCTGGCGCCAGAACCCGCCCGAGGGCGAACCCACCTACATCGCCCTGCGGCGCGGCACGGCGGAGCTGGCCGTGGTCTCCACCGCCTGGCCCGAGACCCAGTACGGCAGCCCGGCCGGTCGGGGGCCGCGGTTCGAGATGTTCGTCCTGGTCGACGACCTCGACATGACGCTGAAGGAGCTCGCCGACGCGTCGGTCCCGTTGCTGCGCGCCCCCGTGGACATGCCGTGGGGCGAGCGGATCGCCTACGTCACCGACCCGGACGGCAATCCCGTCGCCCTGGCCGCCGCCCCCCACTCCTGACCGCAGACCTCCCTGGGACGCACCATGACGCTGGACATCGCCGAGATCACCGGCATCCTCGAACCTCCGCTCGACACCCGGCCCGACCCGGACGCCTTCGTCCAGGCCGCCATGGCCTGGCACTTCCACCCGGACACCGGCTCACCGTTCTGGCTGAAGCGCGCCGGGACACTCGACTTCGACCCCCGCCGTGACGTACGCACCCTCGACGACCTCACCCTCTTCCCGAACGTCGCGGCCGAACTGCGGCACGTGCCGGCCGCCGACCTGATCCCGCGCGGCTACGGGAACTGTCCCGACGTGGTGGGCGTCTTCGAGAGCGGCGGCACCACCGGCGCCCCCAAACGCGTGGTCCTGTTGCGCGACTGGCTGGAGCGGATGCTCGCCTGGAGCAACGCGGCACTGGACGCCCACGGCTTCCCCCGCGGCGCCGACTGGCTGGGCCTGGTCCCCAGCGGCCCGCACATCGTCGGCGAGTACTTCCGCCGCTCCGCCACCACCCACGGGCGGTACGGCTTCTCCGTCGACCTCGACCCGCGCTGGGTGAAGCGGACCATCGCCGAGGGGCGCGGCGGCGAGGCCTCCGCGTACGCCGAACACGTCATCGACCAGGCCGAGGAGGTGCTGCGCACCCAGGACGTCTCCGTGCTGACCATCACCCCGCCGCTGCTGGAGCGGCTGACCCGTCGCAACGACCTCGTCGACCTGGTCAACGACAAGGTCCGCGCCATCCGCTGGGGCGGCACCCAGCTCGACGCCGACTCCCGCCACCTGTACCGCACGGAGGTCTTTCCCGACACGGTGTTCAGCGGCAACTACGGCAGCACGATGATCCTGGGCTTCGCCGGCGAGCGCCCGGGACTCCCCGGCGACGGCCCTTGCGTCTTCGACACCCTGGGCCCGTACGTCACCTTCCAAGTCGTCGACCCGCAGACCCGCAAGCCCGTCGCGTACGGGGAGCGCGGACGCGTGGTCGCCCACCACGTCAGCAAGTCGTTCCTGCTGCCCAACAACCTCGAACGCGACCTGGCTACCCGGGTCGAGCCGCCCGAGGGCGGCTTCGGGGACTCCGTCGCCGACATCGCGCCCGTGGACACGTTCGAGGAGGAGACGGTCATCGAGGGGGTCTACTGATGTCCGCCGCACCCGGCGATCCGACGGCCGGCGGTGGGGAACCGCTCCAGTTGGACGCGCTCGGACCCAAGGTCCCCTATCGCGCCCGCAACCGGCTCGCCGTCACCGATGTCACGGGCGCGCCCACCGCCGAACTGAGCCTGGTGCCCGGTGTGTTCGTGCACCGGACGCTCGCCGCGCTGCGCCGTGCCGCGCCTCTGGCCCCGGACGAGCGGGCCGCCGCGCTGGCCCGCGCCGCGGACCTGTTCGCCTCCGGTACCGTGGCCGGCCGGTCCGTCGCCGAGTACGAGCACGCCGTGAGCCGGGTCGGCGGCGTACCCGTCTCCGTTGTGCGCACGGCGACCCGCGCCATCGGCGCCCGCCTGTCCGTCGCCCACCGCAGTGCCCGGCAGGCCCGGCCGCAGGGCGCGGCCGAGGACTGGCGCGACCCGCTCACCCGGGCCGGCCGCGCGGTGTGGACCCGGCGCGGCGAGACCTTCGCGGTGAACGCCGCGGGCAACCACCCCGGAACGCACAGCCTGTGGCCCGAGGCTCTGGCCCTCGGCTATCGCGTCGCCGTGCGCCCCTCGCGCCGCGAACCCTTCACGCCCCACCGACTGATCAGCGCCCTGCGCACCGCGGGCTTCGCCCCCGACCACGTGGCACTGCTGCCCACCGGCCACGACCGCACGGACGATCTGCTGAACGGCACCGACCTCGGCATGGTGTACGGCGGCGAGGACGTGGTCCGCCGCTACCGCGCCGATCCGACGGTGCTGACCCAGGGCCCGGGCCGCTCCAAGGTCCTGCTGACCGCCGACGTCGACTGGCGCGACCACCTCGACACCATCGTCGAGTCGGTCGCCCACCACGGCGGCACCGGATGCGTCAACGCCACCTCCGTCCACATCGAGGGTGACCCGACGCCGCTGTGCGAGGCCCTGGCCGAGCGCCTGGGCGCGCTGCCGGTCCTCCCGCCCGAGGACGACAAGGCCGTCCTGCCGGTTCAGCCCGTCGCCACCGCCCGGGCTCTCGCGGCGCACCTGACGAAACGGGCCGCCGGCACCCGGCCGTGGCTGGGAGCCGACGGGGTGGTGGCCGAACTCGGCGACGGCAGCGCCGTGCTGCGGCCGGCCGTGCACCAGACCGACCGCGCCGACGCGCCGCAACTGGGCGCTGAGCTGCCCTTCCCCTGCGTGTGGGTGGCGCCCTGGACCCCCGAGGCGGGGCTCGCCGTGCTGCGGCACAGCCTCGTCCTCACCGTTCTGACCCGTCAGGAGGAGCTGATCGACCAGCTGCTGGACGAACCGACCATCAGCAATGTGTACGTGGGTGACGTGCCGACGTACCGGATCGCGCCCGGACTGCCGCACGACGGATTCCTCGCCGACTTCCTGATGCGCGCCAAGACCGTCATCCGAAGCTGAGCACGCCTCTTTGCCATCACCCGCTCAATGCCGCCCTAGAAGGGATCACCACACCCATGCACGCCGTTTCGTACACCGCCCAGTGGATGGCAGCCGCCCGCGCGCTGGAGTCCGAGCGCGAGGACGCGTTGTTCGTCGACCCCCTGGCGCGGGACCTCGCCGAACCCAAGGGCTTCGAACTCATCGACCGCTACGTCGGCGGCGGACTGCTGCCATTCATCTCCATCCGCACCCGCTTCCTCGACGACGCGATCCGCGACCTGCTGGCGGACGGCACCATCGGCCAGGTCGTGCTGATCGCCGCCGGCATGGACACCCGCGCGTTCCGGCTGGACTGGCCCGACGACGTCGACGTGTACGAGGTCGACCACGGCCCCCTCATCGCAGAAAAGCGGCGCCGGCTGGACAAGCTCGGCGCGAAGCCGAACGTGCGGCGCCACGAGGTGTCCGCCGACCTCACCCAGGAGTGGCTGCCCGCGCTGGAGGAGGCCGGCTTCGACCGGTCGCGGCCCACCCTGTGGGTCGCCGAGGCCCTGACGTTCTTCCTCACCGAGGAACAGGCGGCCGCACTGCTGCGGCTGTTCGCCTCGGCCTCCGCGCCCGGCAGCCACCTCGCCTTCGACATCCTCGGCCGGGGGCTGCTGCGCAGCCCGTTCTCCAAGGCGTTCCTCGACCGGCTCGCGGCGGACGGCACGCCCTGGATCTTCGGCACGGACGAGCCGGAGCCGTTCCTCGCCGCGAACGGCTGGGAGATCGAGAGCCTGAAGGAGCCCGGGCAGCCCGGTGCCGGTGAGGGCCGCTGGCCCTACGAGGTGCAGCCGCGCGAGCGGCGCCACGCCAACCGCCTGTGGCTGATCCGCGCCCGTCTCGCCGCACAGTGACGACCGGGTCCCCCGCGCGCCGCGCGGGGGACCCGGTCGTCGGAGCTCGGGGCGCCCAAGGGCGCCCCGAGGGTGCCGCTCACTCCCGTGCCTGGAGCTGGGCCCGCAGGGCCCGGTTCTCCTCCACCAGCATCTCCATCCGCTCACGCACCGGCAGCAGCGCCTCGGCGAGTTCCGCCTCCGAGAAGCGGGGGGTGATGTGTTTCTGGCAATTCCAGAAGATGCCCTCGACCCGGATCACCATCAGGTGCTCCAACGGGCCGTCCGTGCGAATATCGGCCAGCCGTCCGTGCAATTCGGGGAATTCGACCGGATCTTTGGTCTCGGCGTGTCCGAAAATCTTCAGCCGGGTCCGGTGCGGGTAGTCCATGAAGAACAGTGACACCCGGTCGTCGGACCGGAGGTTGCCGGTGGTGATGTACTGCCGGTTTCCGCGCACCTCGACCCAGGCGAGCGTCCCGGCGTCCAGGACGTGCACGAAACCGGGCGGACCGCCCCGGAACTGCACGTAGGGCCAGCCGTCCTCGCCGGCGCTGGCCAGGTAGAAACCGTCGCGCGCCCCGATGAAGGCGGCCTCGTCCGGGCCCAGCCGGTCGGGCTCGCCTTCGTGTGCCGCGAGCAGCCGGTCCATTGCCTGGGCACTGCCCCTTTCCCGTTGCACGCGCCGGACGTTCTCGGTGAATGCCACATGGGCATACCGGCTCATTCGCTCCCCTCTTTCCATCGCCGCCGCGATATGGTCGGTTGCCGACCTTAGCGCCGCCGCCGTCGGTGCAAAAGGACAAGTCGTCGCCCGCACGGCCGGTTCGGACACCGGCGCAAACCAGCGGTCAGCCCTCTTCCCCGGTCTAACGAAGTACTACTGGTGAGGGCTGTCCGGCCGTCAGGCCGGACAGCCCTCCGGTCATGTACGGCCGATGCGATGTGCCAGGTGCCACTGGTGTGGGTGAGTCCGAGGTTGATCAGTCGGCGGAGGTTGAGTGCGGCGGCTCGGGTGTGGAGCCACATGTTGTTCTTGATGGTGCCGCGGTAGCGCAGGCGCCGGTTGCCGTGGTGGACGAGCCAGGCGACGGCGCGTTCAAACAGTTGGTGCCCGGCCTCGTGGAGGGTCTGGCGGACATCGCCGGTGGAGTAGGCGGTGTCGCCGAAGACGCCCAGCGGGTTGTCCTCGTCGGCAAGCAGGTCCAGGCCGACGGCGGCCTCGTGGTGTCCACCTCCGGAGCCGGGCCGCAGGGCGAGCGCGGTGTATAAGCCGGTCTCGGGCTCGACGGCCAGGTGGGCCTTGGAGCCGTCCTGCTGGTGGCTGCGGGTCTTGTGCACGTGGCGGGCTTCTGGATCGACGGTGGAGACCATCCGGTTGGGGGCGGTGCCCCGGGTGATGCGCCGGCGTCCGTCGCGGCCGTCGGAGTCCTCGGCGGGCTCGACGTCCTGCCCGGCGACCAGGGCCAGGATGCCCACCGCGTTCGCGGCTTTCTCCCCGAGCTGCTGGTCGGGCAGGTGGCCCAGCAGCCGCAGCGCGTCTGTGACCAGCGCGTCGACCAGCTCGGCACGGGTCTGCGCGTCGTTCCAGGCGATGCGGGGCTTGCCCGGGTCGGTGTAGTCGTGCGCGGTGCACTGCGCAGCGGCGACCGCTTCGGCGCCGGGGACCTCGCGGATCACCGCGCGGACGGCAGCGATGATCTGGGTGACGGTGTCCTGGGTGGCGACCGCGTCGTCCAGCACGGTGGAGTCCAGCGCCCGGCGGTGCTTGCCCTTGAGGACGCCGGTGGCCTTCACGACCTCGCGCACGGCCTCGAAGATCCGGTTGGGACGGGCGGAACAGGACAGCCGGCGGCGGAAGTAGGCCAGCAGCGACGGATCGAACGCCATGTCGTGAAGGCCCAGTCCGCATCCGGCCTTCCACCGCAGGTCGCACCGCAGTTCCTGGACCGTCTCGAAGTCCGACAGCCCGTGCAGGGCCTGCAAGGTGATCGCGGCGGCCAGGATCTGCGGTGGCATGCTCGGCCGTCCGTTCGCCGACGGGTACATGTCCGCGAACATCTCAGCCGGGAACAGCTTGGCACGATGCTCTGCCAGGAACGCGAACACACTCCCCACCGGGATCAGTTCCCGGCAGGTCTCCCACACGTCCGGCCCAACGGTCTCACCGACCCACTCACCCATCGCCACAAGACGAGTCTGGCTCTGCCGAATACTGCGGAGCCAGAACCCAAGACCTTCATCAGCCTTCTAGCCGCTGTGTGGAGTGTTATCAAGGAACGACACGCCGACAGCAGTGTGAAGGAGCGTCAGCCCGGCCCCTCGGGTGGCTCAATTTCCTTGCCAAGTCCCTCTCGTTTCAGGGTTTCTGATGGACCATCACAAAAATGGCCCTGGGCTTTCGAACACCCAATCGGCCCTTTTTGTCACCCCTCAGTCATTTCTGAAGTGGCGTCATGAATAGGGCGTGAGTATGTTCATTTCTGGTCGGCCGCTCAGTTGGCATCCCTGAGAGATGGAGAAACGGAATGTCTGAGAGAAGGAGATACGGAGCGCGTAGGCGTGCCGTTGTCGCGATCGCAGCGTCGGTAGGAATTACGGCCCTGGCTGCAACCTTTGTGCACAATGCCTCGGCATCCAGTTCCGCTCCGAAGTCCGCCCCGTCGGTGCAGGATGCCGCTGCCTCTGCTCCCCTCGGAGGCGACGGCCAGACGAACCTCGGAGGCGATGGCCAGACGAACTTCGGAGGCGACGGCCAGACGAAGCACCACGACAGGAAGGACGACGACGGACGGATCCGTGTCAACGAGCGAACGTATTCAACAGAGCCGGGTGTGTGCACCGCTGTGATCAGTAGTCCCGCCACCAGCTTCAACGCCCGAAACGAGAGTGACAAGACCGTCGAATTCTTCAACGGGATTACCTGCGACGCCGGCGCTCCAATTGCGACTATTGGGCCCCGAGGCTCCATCAGCGCAATCCCCGGCACGATGGTCTTCGATGGGGCCGTGGTGCCGTACGCGCTTGTAGGCAGCTTCCGAGCGATCGACAAACACCACTGATCCCACGCGGACCGAGGGCAGCGACAATCCTGCCTGTGGCACTGGGAGCCCGGCCCGCCGCAATTGGGCCGGGTCCGTGCCCATAGAGCTGTGATTCCGAGGTTCGTAGATGATGCCGCGCCCTGTGCGGGTGGCCTCGCTGCGCGGGAGGGTGGTGTCGCGGACCGCGGTGACCGCCCGCTCGGTGACGGAGCGGACCTGTGCGTCGAGTAGGGACATGAGCGCCGACACCCATCGGGTTTGTGCGGAGAGTCGTTTCCGGACGACCAGGGCTGCGATGTCCGTCTTGCTGAGAATGCCGGCGCGCTCGGTTCGCTGCGCGACGTCATGGAAGACCTCGTCGTAGTGCGGTGAGACGCGGGCCAGGTAGCCGGCACGGGCGGGGATCAGGACGTCCCACACCCGGTTGCGGAGGGCAGCGGACTCCTCGCCGGCCGGCGTGTCCGTGGTCTTCTTCATGTCCGCATCATGCCGGTGTGGCCGGCCTGCGGGTGGCGGCCGGTCATGTGGGATCAGGCGGGCCGGCCGGACGCGACGGGACCGTTGGTGGCGCCGGCGGCGGGGGAGGCCTGCCCCGCCCGCCGCGCGCCCGCGTCCCTCGGCACCGCCCGGGATGACTACCGTCTTCCCTTGGTTGCCTGTTCCTTGCTTGCACAACGCTTGAGGAGTGAGCGGGAACGCGGTGGCCACCCAGCGGGGGAGGGGTTGGGAAGCAGCCTCTCGGGCTCTTCGCCGGGCGTCGGCCCGGTGAAGAGCCCTCCCCCTTGTGCTGCCTGTCACAGCGCTGTCAGGGTGCCTTGCTGTCGTGGTCGTGGGCAGGCGTACGGGGATGTGTTGCCCTTGTAGGGAGACCAGCATGACGAGCTCCCGCGTGCCGCGGCCCTCGCCCGAGGCATCCGTGACGGTGCCGTGATCGCCCGCCTGGAGCGGGAGGTGGCGCAGCTGCGGCAGGCCCTCAGCTCGCATGCGATGGTGGACCAGGTCATCGGGGTCCTCGCCGCGGTCCACCGGCTGGCGCCGGCCGTCGGGTTCGAGGTGCTGCGCGAGGTCTCCCAGCACACCAGCACCAAGCTGCACACGGTGGCCGAGTCGGTGATCGCCTGGGCGCTGGGCCAGGAGCTGCCCGAGCGGGTGGGGCGGGAACTGGAGGCGGCCGTGCACCAGCGCACCCGCCGGCACGATGCCCCGGACGCCGAACCCGCGTAGAACACCGCGCCCGGCGCGGCGCCAGTCAGCCGGTCAGCCGGTCAGGGCCTGTTCGACGGTGGGATGGCAGTCGATGACGTCGTCCAGGCCGACAAGCTCAAGGACCCGCAGCACCGACGGCTGGGCGCCGGCGATACGCAGCCATCCCTGCGCGTTGCTCATGGCCTGGTGGGCGGTGATGAGGGCGTTGATGCCGCTGGAGTCCATGAAGGTCACGCCGCTGAGGTCGACCACGGTCCTGGGCGGCGTCGCGTCGTCGAAGGACAACAGCGCCTTGCTGAAGATGTCCGTGACGCCGTGGTCGATCTCGCCGCTCAGGGTGAGGACCCGGATGCCGTCGACGGCGCGGTGGCCGACCAACAGGCCGGGCCGGGCTGCTCTGTGGGGGTCTGTCACGGTTCCTCGCAGGTATTCGCTGTCAGGGGACACGGCCCCGGCACGACGTGCGTTGGCAGCCTGCCCTGATACTACGGTGAACACCCGTTCGGCCCGCTGCGTACCCGAGCCCACGGGGACATGTGAGGCAGAGGGAAGGGTACGCGCCAGCGGATGAGCGGGGAGATACAAGGATGGACGCGGCGCAACCAGTCGCCGGCGGCGAGAGCAGTGTGATGCCTGGCGGTTCTCCGATCGAGGACACCGTCGCCCTGGACGGTGACGGGCACGTCATCGCCGAGGCACGCCACCGCGCGGCCGGCTTCCTCACCCGCGTGCAGACCGAGCACGGCATCCCGGTATCGGCGCGGGCGGTGGACCTGACGCAGCTGGTGGTCAGCGAGCTGGTCACCAATGCCCGTAAGTACGCGCCCGGGCCGGTGCTGATGGAGCTGCGTATCGCCGGGGATCTGGTGGAGATCATGGTGTGGGACAGTGAACCGGTGCTGCCGGTGGCGCGGGCTGCTGATGCGGGACGGGTCGGGCAGCACGGCCTGGAGATTGTCATGGCCGTCGCCCAGAGCTACGAGGTTCACCGCGAGCCGGTCGGCAAACGCATCACCGCCCGCATCGCCCTGCCCGACGACATCACCGGACGCCGCCCCCAGTAGCAGCCGCGTCCCGTACTCCTTCGTGTTCCAGCCGGTGGACCGGCCGGCCGCCAGTAGTTGGGCCAGGCTCTCCCGGGCGGCGTCAACGTCTGCCCCGCCGTCCCGCCTCGCCTCGCCATCCTTGGCCTACTTTTGACGCAATGAGAGCGGATACCGGGCCCGGGGACTGCCAGGGTGGGATACGGCCGTTGTGCGCCGACGCCACCCATGCCGGGAGGTCCACCGCATGGATCACACAGCCCGCCTCGACTCTCACCGTCCGGCCCCCCCGCGCGGACTTGGCCCGGGCCCGCACCTGCACGCAATACCTTGGCTGGGGCACCGTGGTCACGCGCGAGGGCCGTCACAAGCTGTGCGCAGCCTGCCGGCACCCCACCGATGGTGCTGCTCCGACGGGAGCATCCCTGACGATCACTGCCGGTGAGCCTCTGGCGTTACCCACACTCGTGCACAGCCGGTGCGGGCCGGCGAAAGAGCCGGGCAGGCCTGCCGGCGAACAGCCGCGGCCCTGAGTGTCCGGACGCAGGAGAGGCAGGCAGTCTTGACGCGACCTGCCACAGACCCCGGTCCCGGCGCCGGCGGCAGGGGGCAGTGGTCCTCCGTGCCGCACGGCCCTCACGACGAACCTGAAACCTCTGCGTCTGAGGGCGCTGCCGTAGCTCTCAGCACAGCAGCGGCGGGGCGACTGGACGAGGAGATCCGGCATCTACGGCGGGCTCTGGAGAACCGCCCGGTCATCGACATGGCGGGTGGTGCGCTGGCGGCGACGTACCACTGCTCGCCCGACGAAGCCTGGGAGATCCTCGTGCGGACCTCCCAGCACACCAACCTCAAAGTACGGCTGATCGCCCAGGCGCTGCTGGATGCCACCCGGGGCAGGGAACTGCCCGGTGCGGTGCGGGCTCAGGTGACGGCGGCCGTGGGCGCGGTCCGCAGCGGTCAGGGGCCGACCAGCCATGTATCCAGCGCGGGCGGGTAGCGTCTCGAGTGGCTGGTGAGGATGCGGCGGTGTACCTGGGGAGGTCGACGCCGTCTCCTCAAGAGTGCAGCCGCGTGGGTGGTGCAGGGGGATCACCCGGCCAGTGCGGGGTTAAGCAGAAGCCTCGCCAGGTCTCCCGCCCCAGCGTGGGCGTCGCCCAGGGCCGGCCTGCCCCTGCGGTGCCAGCGGGCGGACCTTTCGATTGCCGCGCCCACTCGCTCGGTTACTGGCCGCGACCGGCACGCCGCTACGGCGGCGACGTCATCTCCTTCTTGCCTTGCGCGACGCCACCGAGGTGCGGTCGCACTGCTACTTCGCCTGGGTCGAAGGCAGCCCCCCGGTGCACATGATCCGTTACTTCCTTCTCGGGCGCGGGGACACCGGCCCGGTCACTCAAGAGACTGGGAGCGTCGCCTGTCACGGCAGTTGGTTGAATGCCTGGTCGGCATCGGCTACAGCTTCGGGGTGGACGTCGTGGGCGGTGCGACCGTCGGCGATCTTCTGCCAGTTGGTCCGGGCGAGCACCCGTTGGACCGCGAGTACCTGGGCGGCTAGCAGGCGTGCCTGGACGCCTTCGCCGAGGGCATCCGCCAGCGCCTCTTCGTCCTCCATCTGATACCGCGTGAGCCGTCCTGCCAGGCTTGGTGTGGTGAACACCAGCCGATGGAACGCCACCACCTCGGGGTGATCGTTGAGGCCGGTGACGGGGTCGTACCGATCGAGGCCGGCCTGGAAGTGCCGGTGCAGCGCCGTCACCGGTTTGATGCCGGACTTACGGTCACGTACGACGCGTGCTGCCTCGCCCTGGTGGTCCGCAAACCGGTGCAGCACCAGGTCTTCCTTGGTGGGGAAGTACCGGAAGAGGGTCGGCTTGGAGATCTCGGCTGCCGCGGCGATGTCGTTGACCGAGACGCGGTCGAAGCCGCGCTCCAGGAACAGCGAGACGGCCGCGTCTCCGATGGCGTCGCGCGTCCGCTCCTTCTTGCGGGCCCGCAGTCCCGTCAACTCGCTCATCTGACCACCGTAACATTCATGACCAGGTTGCTTTTTTAACCAGGTAACGTTTTCATGGTCGGCATGAGTCAGATAGACATTCCTCCCGTGCTCGTCACTGGGGCGACGGGCCGGGTCGGCCGCGCCGTCATCGACCAACTCCTCGACGCGGACGTGCCGGTCCGTGCCCTCACACGTCGCTCTGAGGCGGCGGCGACGCTGCCGGCGAACGTCGAGGTCTTCGCCGGTGACCTCACTGAGCCCGAGTCGCTCGACCCGGCGTTGAGCGGCGCCGGTGCCGTCTTCCTCGTGTGGACCGCCCCGCCTCAGACTGCCGCGGCAGTCGTCGAGCGGCTGGCAGCCCACGTGCGGCGGGTTGTCTTCCTCTCCTCCCCGCACCAGACGCCGCATCCCTTCTTCCAGCAGCCCAATCCCATGGCGGTGCTGCACGCCGACATCGAGCGGCTCATCGCGGCCACCGGACACGAGTCGACGATCATCCGGCCGGGGATGTTCGCGTCGAACTCGCTGGCCTGGTGGGCGCCCGCGATCCGGGCCGGCGAAGTCGTCCGGTGGCCTTACAGCGCTGCCGAGTCGGCACCGGTCGACGACCGCGACATCGCAACCGTCGCGGCGCGGACGCTCTATCAGGGCGGATACGTCGGAGGCGACTATGTGCTTACGGGACCCGAATCGCTGACCCAGGCCGCGCAGGTGGACGTCATTGGCGATGCCTTGGGGCGCCGGATCGCATTCGAGGAGATGACGCCGGACGAGTTCCGAAGGCTGTCGGAGGGCACGGCGCCCAGCTCGGCCGTCGACATGCTGCTCGCCGCGTGGAGTGCGGCGGTCGGACAGCCCGCGTACATCACCACTGCGGTGGCCGACATTCTCGGGACCGCGCCGCGAACGTTTCGCCAGTGGGCCGTTGACCACGCCACCGCGTTCACGGGGGGTTCGTAACCTCGTCGACCGCGACCTGCGCCCCAGGCCGCAGCCCTCAGTCCGCCGTCGCCCGGCCCTCACCCCCGGTTCGTGCTGAGCGCGTGGGCCCGTGAGGCTTATGCGGCCCGAGGCATCGTGCGTACCAGACGCGCGCCTTCGGTCCGAATGCGCGACATTGGCTGGCGCCTGCCGGTCCGACTGAAGAGTCCAGGGTCAGAACATCGCCTCTTCACCAGTAAGGCGCTCCCGGATGCCGCCGCAGCCGCCCGGACGACCTTGGAGTGTCATCGGACGCGAATGTCCTGACCTCTTGCACAATCCCCTCATGCAGCCGCTGCCGGTTCCCTGCCCCGCCCACCTCATCCCCAACGCCAGTGGCACCGGGGCTTTCCACAAGGCATACAGGCAAGCCATGGCACAAAGCGCCGTGTTCGTCGCCATCGAGTCCGAGGGTCCACGGTGGACCGTGAAGGCGGACACGCTCACAGCCGGCTCCGGACACCTTGTCGACGACGCCGTGAACGGCGCTGTCCGGGCCGCGATCGACCGCTTGGTCCACAACCACGAGGTCGGTGCGGACGCCTACACAGGACCGATCTACTTCATGATGCACGGTGTGTCGAGCGAGGAGCGGGCCCGTGAACTCGCGGCCGCACTCCACGCCGCCCTGCATGGAGACCTGGGACCTCTACACCACGCCGTTCCTCCCACGTCCTGATGTGAACGCCCCAGACTGCGAGCACAAACCGCCGAGCTGGGGGGAGAGAGACCACCACTCAGCGGCTGATTCTGCAACCAGCCGAGTGCCTGGCCTGCCGACGAACATCGTGTCCGGCAGCCCTGACGGGCTGACGCGCGACACAGTGACATCCATACCCATCGACCGCACCACACCCCAGCCCTCCCTGCCTCGCGAGACGACGAGCTGACGTGCTTTTCGCGATGCTCCTCGATGGCACCTTCTACGACCCCCAACCCGCCCCACGGGTTGACGAAACCCATAGGGGCACCCCTCGCTGCAGCCCAAACCGCATGACGCAATTGCCGAAGCCGTACCACCCTGGAGCAGCACCGCTGAAGAAACTCAGACACCCGATCGACTCTCGGGTTGTCTACGTACACTGACAGGCATGGCATGCCGCATCAGTGAGCTGGTCATCGACTGCGCCGACCCCGAACGGCTCGCCGCATTCTGGAGCGAGGTCCTCGGCTACGTCGAACTCGGCCGGGAAGACGACGGAAGCATCGAGATCGGGCCGCCCGACGCCGGCTTCGGTGGCCCGCAGCCCACCCTCATCCTCAGCCCCAGCAGCGACCCGCGGACCGGGAAGCTCCGACTGCACATCGACGTCAACCCCACCGACCGCGACCAGGTCGCTGAGCTGGAGCGGCTGCTCGCTCTCGGCGCAAGGCCCGTCGACATCGGCCAAACCGGCACCGAAAACTGGCATGTCCTGGCCGACCCGGAAGGCAACGAATTCTGCCTCCTGCGCACCCGGCTCCAGTCCCTCTGACCACGTGCGTCCTGGCGTCAAGCCACTCGGCCGTTCGAGTGACGCCGGGGGTTTGCTCGTCTGGACCTCAGCCCGCGAGGCCCTCGCACGTGCAATTCACACCGCACAGCTCCGTCCAGGCCGCACGACGCTGAGCGCTTCAGTTGGCGATCCCCGCCAGGTGAAGCGCTCAGTCACACGTCCGAAGCGGACGACGTCGAGCGCCACCCCTGCCCACGCTGTAACACTCAGCCCGGTTCACCCTGCCGCTCGCGTTCCGGCGCGGTCGCCGGGACTTACCACACCGGCCGATTCGCGAAGGTGTCCCGGCTCGCGAAACTCCTGAGCGTGCCCACTCCCGCCGACCGCGGCCCCTGACAGCAGTGGCCCGGCGCCCCGGCACCCGCGCCGCCCACTCCCGCTCACCTTGTTGGCCGGACCTGCTCTTGTTCCTCACCCCGCGAGCCGGCTGTTGTCGGTGAAGCGGGTCCGCCCGGCCTCCCAGCGGTCGTGACCATGATCGGTCGATGGGGGAGCGGACCACCCTGAGAGCAGACTCGGCGGACTCGTCGGCGACGTCACGCCAGGCACGAAGCCGTGATCGAACACGTTCGAGGTTGAAAACGCCTGGTCAGCGTAGGCGACGGCATGAAAAACGACTACTGACGTGGGGTGTTGGAAGCGCCGCGCTGCTCGCCGAACTTGCCCACCTGGTCCCAGCCGCCCGCGCCGACCAGTTGGCGTTCGCGGCCGGCCCGACTCGCCGCCGCCGACCCCAAGGCCACTGCCGACCTCGCCGCACCCGCGCCACCGAGCAGGCCGACGCTGAGGGCAGCCCGGCGTGAACGAGCGCCAGGAGCACGAGGCCGTCGTCGCGGTCGGGGCACCACGGGACCGCCCTGGCGCGGGAAGCCGGATGCGGGTGGGGGAGCAGCGCGGATTCGGCCACTTCTGATCATTGCCCAGCTCACTGCGGACGCAGGCCGGTACGGTCGATCGGTTTGCGGCTGGTGCGGGCCGTTGCCGGAAAGCGTTCCGGCAACACGTCGTCACAGGGGGTACGAGTGGGCGAGATCGATCACGAGATAACCGGGAAGGTCGCCGACCTCCAAGAGGACATCAGCTCGGTCCTCCAGGAGGTACAGGGCCTGCCTGAAGACCATCCGCGCTATGAGGCGCTCTTTGCGCAGTTGGTCAACGCCGGATCGGCGCTGCTGGAGTACGAAGCCCAGGCCCCGGCGAAACAGGAAGATCCGCACCGGCAGGTCAGCAAGACCATCCTCACCTGGTCAGCGCTGGTCCACGTGCTTGAGGGCCTGCTGATCGCGCTGACGCCGCTGATGGGATGGATCGGCTGGGGCTGGGTCGCTCTCGGCGTCTTCCAACTGCTGTTCGGTCTCCTGGCCACCGGGATGGACGCCCCGGTCCAGGGGCACCGGAAGCTGCGCATCGCGGCGGGCGTCCTGGCGGCGGTCACCGTGCTGGTGCCCCTGCTCGTCTTCGACGTGCTGTCTGGATGGTTCTGGATCGCCGCGGTCGCCGGCTGGACCGGCAGCTTCGTCCTGGTGACCGACGCCGACGCCGCACACACGCGGGAAAGGAAGGAGGCGGCGTGAGCGTGGAAGGGTCGTACACGAGCCTGGACCGCAAGGTCCACGACCTCCAAATCAGCCTGTCCGGGGTGAGTTCCCAGGTGTCGGACATGGAGGACGCCGTCGGCCGGCTGGAGGACATCCCCCGCCGGGTCGACAGTCTCGTGACATGGCCTGTCACGCTCCCCGGGAAAAGCGTCACGCCATCTCGAATACATCCACGTAAGTCCCTTTTCCGGGCAAGGGCCCTTCCTGCCGGACGGTGAAGGCGCCGCCGGTCGACCTGATCAACGCCCCGTAATTCAGGGCGAGTCGCCCCAGGGCCCGGCCCGGCCACATCGGCCGTGCCCCGGGGCACCCGTATTTCCCAGGACATCGTCATGACACGGAGAAGGTCGCTCCGACGCGCCGTACAACCTTCGGTGAAGTGCGTTCGTCCAATACCTGCCGGGACACCGGCAGACCGCACGTTCCGTCACTTCAGGGGGATTTCATGACACCCGTCTCCGTCAGCCGCGCCCTGCGGCTCGGAGCCACCGGCGCCGTGGCCGCGGCGCTGACCGCCGTCGGCTTGGCGGCCGCGCCCGCCTCGGCCGGGGACGAGCAGTCCGACCAGCTGTGGATCCAGGTGCCGTACGAGAAGACCGTCACCGTCGCCCCGGCCGGAGGCAGCGCGCGGTACCGCGACCTCCCCGTCGGACTGCACCACGACAACAGCGACTTCTCCGTCACCGACGGCCGCCTCACCGTCGACGCCTCGGGTCTGGCCGGCGTCGCCGAGGTGGCCTGGCCCGACAATTGTGTGCCCAGCGGGGCCACGGCCGTGTGCTCGGTTCCCGAGGTCCCCGTCCAGGGATGGGGGTACGAGGAGCAGGTGAAGCTCAAGGTGCGCGCCCTGTCCGACGCGACCTCGGGAGCGCAGGGGAAGATCACCTATGAGGCGTCGGCCAAGGGCGGCCCCGAGGGTGAACTCGTCGCTCCGCACAACTCGTTCGACACCACCGTGACGGTCGGCTCGGGTCCCGACCTGGGCATCCCACGCGCCGAGAAGCTGGACGGCGCGCGGCCGGGCAGCACCGTCACGGCGCCTGTCTCCGCCGTCACCAACACCGGCAACGAGCCCGCGAACGGCTTCACCCTGCAACTGTGGGCCACGTACGGCCTCGACTTCGCGACGAAGTACCCGCAATGCACCTACACGGCTCCGGGCGCCGGCACGGCGGTCACCCGCGCCACCTGCGCCTTCGACACGGTCGTCGAGCCCGGCGCCACCGTCGAACTGCCCGGGCCGCTGAAGCTCGACATCGCGCGGCACGCCCTCTACGAGCGCATCGACTTCGGTGTCGAACCGGCCGGCGGCGCCACCGACATCCAGACCGACGACAACAACGTCAGCTGGATCATCGAGGCCACCAACAAGGCCGACTTCGAGGTGCGCGGCGGCACGGTCCGGGGCAAGGCCGGTACGACGGTCCCCGCCACCTTCACCTTCCTCAACCGGGGCCCGGCCTGGGTCGGCCACCTCGGCTCCGGCGACGCGGCCGCGGTCGTCCGGTTCCACGTCCCGGAGGGCACGAGGGCCACCGCCGTCCCCGAGTCCTGCGAGCCCCGCGCCCTGACCGGCGAGCCCCTGGAGGCACGCCTCGGCGCCCCCCGCTACGACTGCTACCTCCCGATCTGGGTCAAGCAGAACACGAAGGCCGACTTCCCCTTCACCCTGACCATCGACCGCGTGGTCAAGAGCGCCACGGGCACCCTGGAAGCCCGCCCTGACTGGGGTACGTCCTTCCCCGACCCGAACCCCCGCAACAACACCTCGAAGCTCGTCGTGAACCCTTGAGCACACGCACGACAAGTGGGCGCTCCGCACACGCGGGGCGCCCCTCGTATGCGCCCCGTGCTACAGATGCTTCGCCTCAGCTGACGGCCGCCTGCTCCGCGGCTGCTGCCGACGTCCTGGAGGGCATCGGCGGGCTCCTGGCCGGCCTCACAGCAGAACGGGACCTCTGGCCCGGCGAGGGCCCGCTCGCTCCGCTCTGCCGACGCGCGTGATCAACACGATCAGACTTCCCCGCAACCCTCGGGCCAGGGAGTGCGTTCCTTCTGCAAATCGAGGTCAGGCCGATCTCCTGCAGAGTGCTCAGCTCCGCCACGACTGGGTCTCGGCTTGGTGAACCGTGACGTAGCGCAGGGCCTGATGTCCGAGCGTGTGACCATGCGCTTCGAACCGGGTTCGCTTATACCGCGCTTGCTGGGCAACGATGGCCGGCCTGGAAACCCCTCAGATGCGCGAAGCGACGGGTTCGCGGGTGGCTGCATCAGCCTGATCGTCTTGCTCATCGAGATCCCGGTCGCCCTTCTGCTGGGGCTGACCTCGGTCCTCCGGGAATGGGGCCGTGCGGACGAGCAAGCCGTACCCCCGATGGACTGGGTTCCGATCCTGTGGCTCGGCGGGTTCACGCTGGGCGTACTCGTGATCGCCGGCATCTTCCTGTACGCGGCACATCCGTTCGCAGGCGCGCTCCAACTACTCGTGGCAGCCATAGCACTGCTCTTCACCATCGCCGCTTGGCACAACCAGTACGAGCGTGCCCACCCGCCCCCGCTACCGACGAAGGCCGGGCTGCCGCACGCTCTCTGCAGGACGATTCCCGGACAGTCTGCGACAAGCGTGCCGCCTGGTGTCAGCCCGCCAGGCGTCACCGACGCCACCGCGCACACGCTGAAGGCCGTGAGGCAGAACACGACGCGCTGGGCGGCTGGGAGGACACCCCGTACGACTCCGATGCCTTCACCACCAACATCGGTGATCTGATGGCCCGTTGGACCGGCGACCGCTGGCGTTCCGGACGCCACCGCGTCCTGCCGCCCCCGGCCGACGAACCCGCCGAGGAGCTGATGTCGCTGGTCTACTTCGGCGAGCGCACCCCGGGCACGGTCGTCTTCGGCGAGTGCACCCCGGGCACGGTCGTCGAGTCGGTGCCCGCACCGATCGGGCGGGTGGCGCACCCTCCGGTGGACTCGCACGTCTACCTGCGGGCGCAGCCGGACTCGGTGACCGTCACCTGACCGGTCGCCGTTCGGCCGACCGCCTCCCTGTCGAACCGACCACCTCCCTGTCGAACCGACCGTCTCCCCGTCCGCAGACCGCCTCCCCGTCGAACCGACCGCCTCCCCGTCGCGTCACGGGAACCGCCCCGCTCCGGAACCTGCCTTCCCCTCGCACCGCCTTGTATCGAACGTTTGACACAAGATCCCTGGCCACGGCATCTTGTACTCACCGCTTGATACAAGATGATCCGGGGGATCTCCGCATGCTCGACACTGCCCCGCCCCAGTACCGGTTGCTCGACCACGCCGACCACTACGCCCGCTGGTCCGGTCTGGCCATCGGTCTCGTGGTCGCGCAGGCGCTGTCCACACTGGGAAACGTCGAGTTCGAGCAGCGCGTCGTGTTCTGCCTCACGGCCTTCGGCCTGTGCGCGGTGGCGGGTGTCCTGCTCGCCGACGCCCTGACCCTGCGCCCCCAGGAGGCGGTACGCACCGCGAGTCTCGCACCACGCCTGGTCAGAGACCATGTGCCGCCGCACATGGGTCCCCTGATCGCCCTTCAGGGGCTCTCCCTCGTCGTCCTGCTGGTGATCACGGCCGCCACGGCCTCCGTCGACCCCGACCGCGTTTTCAGCACGGGGAAGGTCCTCACCCTCACCTGCAACGGGATGCGGGCGACCACCGGCCCCTGGCCCGGCCTGTACTACACCCTCCCGATGTTCGGCGCGCTCGCCATAGCCACCCCCACCTGCGTCTGGGCCCTGCGCCGCATCGCCCACGGTACGGGTGAGGAGCAGCAGCGCCGCGACCGCGCGTGGGCGGTCACCGGCGCCTGGGGCCTGTTGGTGTCCAGCCAGCAGCTGTACGCCGTGCTGATGGTCTCCCTCGCGCTGACGGAGACGGGCTGCGCCGGCGCGCTGGGCGTGCTGACCTTCTGGGTGTTCTACCCGCTGGCACTGCTGAACCTGTTCACCGCCGTCTGGTCCCTGGTCACCGTGGTGGCACCGCGGGCCGTCGCCGACGAGGCGGCGGCAGAGAGGTCCTACGACGATGAGTGAGGCCGCCGTCCGCGTCGACACCACCAGCCAGGTCCCTCCGTACGAGCAGATCCGCGCGCAGCTCGCCGCGCTGATCGTCACCGGGCGGCTGGCCGAGGGCGACCGGCTGCCGACCGTGCGCCAGCTGGCCACAGACCTCGGGCTGGCACCGGGCACCGTCGCCCGCGCCTACCGTGAGCTGGAGGCCGGCGAGCTGATCCGCACCCGTCGGGGCGCGGGCACCCGGGTGGCGGCGCCGCCCACCGGCCCGACCCGTCCGCACACTGTCCAACTCGCCACTCTTGCGCGTGACTTCACTTCGTCCGCCCGCGCCCTGGGCGCCGACACCGAGGCCATTCTGACCGCCGTCCGCGACGCCCTGGGCTCGGACCGGCCCTAGGCGGTGTCTTCAAATGATCTTTAGTAGTGGATCATGGTCGGGTGATACGTCGCCATGAACTGTCCGATGCCGAGTGGGAGTTCGTCCGGCCACTGCTGCCGGTGTCACTGCGAGGCCGGAAGCGGCTGGACGACCGCAAGGTGCTCAACGGGATCGTGTGGAAGTTCCGCACCGGAACGGCCTGGCGGGACGTGCCGGAGCGGTACGGCCCGTGGGCCACGCTGTACACCCGCTTTCGCCGGTGGGCTCTGGACGGCACGTTCGAGCGCATGCTCCGGGCCGCCCAGGCCAGGGCGGACGCGGCCGGGGACATCGACTGGCTCGTGTCGGTCGACTCCACCATCGTCCGTGCTCACCAGCACGCCGCCGGGGCCCGAAAAGGGGGGCCCGCTGTCCCGGCCTCGGACGCTCCCGAGGCGGTCTGACCAGCAAGATTCATCTCGCCTGCGATGCCTTCGGCCGCCCGCTCGCCTTCACGGTCACGGGCGGGAACACCAACGACTGCACCCAGTTCACCGCCGTGATGGAGGCGATACGGGTGCCCCGCATCGGTCCGGGACGGCCC
Organism: Streptomyces sp. ALI-76-A; assembly: GCF_030287445.1. GTDB lineage: Bacteria > Actinomycetota > Actinomycetes > Streptomycetales > Streptomycetaceae > Streptomyces. The sequence goes on from NZ_JASVWB010000004.1 coordinate 1,022,798, forward strand.
CGCGTACGGCCTGCCCATGTCCTGGGCGACAAGGGCTACAGCTCCCGGGCCATCCGCACCTGGCTGCGACAGCACGGCATCAGCCACACCATCCCCGAGCGGGCCGACCAGATCCGCAACCGGCTCCGACGCGGCAGCCGGGGCGGACGCCCGCCGGCCTTCGACAAACAGCTCTACAAGCGACGCAACGTGGTCGAACGCTGCTTCAACCGCTTGAAGCAGTGGCGAGGCATCGCAACCCGCTACGACAAGACCGCCGAGTCCTACCAAGCAGCCGTCACCCTCGCATCGCTCCTGATGTGGGCGTGACATTTGAAGACACTCCCTAGTGTCCTGAGTCGGGAATTCTGTTCAGATATCCGGCGAGGCGTTCAAGGATCTCGTCCGCGGTCTTCGTCCAGACGAAGGGTTTCGGGTCTTCGTTCCAGGTCTTGATCCAGGTGCGGATGTCCTTCTCCAGGGCCTGGACGTTCTTGTGGACGCCTCGCCGTATCTGCTTGTCGGTGAGCAGGCCGAACCACCGCTCGACCTGGTTGAGCCAGGAGGAGCTGGTGGGGGTGAAGTGCACGTGGAAGCGGGGATGCGCGGCCAGCCATCGCTGAATGGCGGGGGTCTTGTGCGTCGAGGCGTTGTCGCAGATCAGGTGCACGTCCAGCCCGTCGGGCACCTCCTTGTCGATCCGGGTCAGGAACTTCTTGAACTCCACGGCGCGATGCCGGCGGTGGATCTGGCCGATCACCTCGCCGGTGGCGGTGTTCAGCGCGGCGAACAGAGTGGTGACGCCGCCGCGCACGTAGTCATGGGTGCGGCGCTCGGGCATGCCCGGCATCATCGGCAGCACAGGCGCCGACCGGTCCAGAGCCTGGATCTGCGTCTTTTCGTCGACACAGAGCACCAGCGCATGCTCGGGCGGAGCGAGATACAGCCCGACCACGTCACGAACCTTCTCGATGAACTGCGGATCCCTGGACAGCTTGAAGGTGTCCACCAGGTGTGGCTTGAGGCCGAAGGTTCGCCAGATCCGCGCGATGGCCGACTGAGACAGCCCACCTCCTTGGCCATGGACCGCGTCGACCAGTGCGTGGCGTCCTTCGGCGTGGTCTCCAGCGTCTTGACGACCACTTCCTCGACCTGGCCGTCGGTGATCTTCCGCGGTCCACCCGGACGCGGTTCGTCAGTCAGGCCCTCCAGCCGGTCCCGGACGAACCGGGCCCGCCACCGGCTCACCGTGTGTGCCTCGACGCCCAGCCGGCCCGCAACATCCTTGTTCGAGGCGCCGGTTGCGCTCTCCAGCACAATCCGGCACCGCAGAGCCAGCGCCTGCGACGACGTCCGCCGTCTCGCCCAACGCGTCAGCGTCTCGCGCTCGTCATCGGTCAGTACCAGCTCGGCCTTCGGCCGTCCCATCCTCGCCACCCGGCCATCATGCCGAAGCAACAGAGACTTACGCAGCGAATTCCCGACTCAGGACACTAGGTGTGCTGTCCCGGGACGTTGGTGAGGGCCGCGCCGAAGGCGACCGCCCCGTGACACCCCCCGCCACCTCGCCCGGCTCCTGCTCACCCACCCTGAGCACCTGTGGACCAGGGACACCGACCTGCTCGGCCTCCTCATCGCGGCGTGCCCGGAGATGACCGCACTGGCCCGACTCACCGGCGAGTTCGCCGCGCTCCTGACCCCGGCCCAGGCTAACGACGACAAGCTCACCCAGTGGATCGCCACGGTCCGCACCGCTGGCCTGCCCCACCTGAAATGACGACAGAGGGTGTCGGGTTTACGGCTGACGATGGACGTATGCGCGAAACCCCAGAAGAACTCAACAAGCTCCAGTCCCTCCTCGACTCCTCCCTCTCCGGCTCGACCGCACACCTCCGCTCGATCGTCGAGGGCCGCACCATCACGGCGGCGCAGCTCACCGGGGTCCTCACCGGCATGTGCACGCTCGCCCTCTCCACGGTGACCGCAAAGGGCGAACCGCGGATCAGCGGCGCCGACGGGCACTTCCTGCACGGCCGGTGGCACTTCGGCACGGCGCGCAACGCCGCCAAGGCCCGTCATCTCGCGGCCCGTCCGGCCGCCAGCGTCGCGCACATGCGCGGCGAGGACCTCGGCGTGTTCACCCACGGCACGGTGGAGGAGCTGAACCCCGAGGACACCGAGACCACGGCCGACTGGCAGGAACTCCGCGCCTACTTGAAGGACTTCTACGGCGACGACGACGCCTTCGACTGGAACCACGAGGTCGTCTACTACCGGCTGAACCCGCACTGGATGACCGTCTACGCCCCCGACCTCGACAAGCTCACCGGCACGTGACGCCGGGCCCGTCGACGAGGGCCTGCACCTGCGCGTACGTGGGTGCGGGGCCGGCCGACGGCGCGCCGTCGCGTACCGCCAGCGCCGTGGCGACGGCCTCGCCCAGCGCCCGCCGGTACAGCAGCGACCCGCGGCTGCCCCAACTCCTTCCCCAAGCTCTCAACTCCGCTTCGCTGCGTTCGAGCAGGGGGCCGCCCGGCGTCTTGCCGGTCCAGGGGAGCAGGAACGGCAAAGTCGCGAGTTGGCCCCGAACCCACGGAAGCAACTCCGCAGAGCACGACCACGGACCCTTGAGTTCCCACCGAGAACCCTTCAGTTTGCGTGAACTTACGGGACTCCCCGGGTGTGAGTAGTTGGGGTACTGAAACTTCCCCTTGATGGTGGACACCTGGAGACTGGGACGTGAGGTTCCAGAGGAAGTAGTGCCAGGTGGGAAGTAGGAGCAACCGCAGCAGGCGGTACTCGGAGGAGTTCAAGCGCGACGCGGTCGCGCTGGTGACGGTCCTCCGGCAAGACCGTCACCGAGGTGGCCCGGGAGATCGGGGTCAGCGCCGAGGGCCTGCGGAACTGGGTCAAGCAGGACGCGATCGACCGCGGGCAGGGGGCTATGGCGCGATCGCGATGAACGCAGCACTCACGACGTCGATGGCGCAGCTGCCCGAGCAGCTACGCAAGACCCTCACCTGGGACCGCGGGAAGGAACTCTCCGGCCATGCCCAGTTCGCTCTCGACACCGGGACGAAGGTTTTCTTCGCCGATCCGCACTCGCCCTGGCAACGACCGACGAACGAGAACACGAACGGGCTGCTGCGTCAGTACTTCCCGAAGGGCACCGATCTCTCCCGGTGGTCGTCCACGGACCTCGAAGCCGTCGCCATGGCGATCAACAACCGGCCCCGCAAGATCTTCGGTTGGCGAACGCCGGCCGAGGTCTTCGAAGAGCAGCTACGCTCGCTGCAACAACCCGGTGTTGCAACGACCAATTGAACTCGCCGAGTACACCGCTGACGAACTCCGCCGGGAAATAAACAGGTTGGGCCTGCGGCAGAGCATGGGCCGAACCGGCTCGTGCTACGACAATGCCGCCGCCGAGAGCTTCTTCGCGCTGCTGAAAGCGGGGATCGGCACCCGCCGCTGGCCCGACCGGATTACCGCCCGCGCTGAGATCTTCACCTTCATCGAGGCCTTCTACAACCGCAAGCGGTTGCGGAGGCATCCAGTCTGGGGCTACCTCACCCCGCTGGAGACCCGGCAGTGACACGAGCAAGAACACGCCCTCGCAGCGTAAGCATCGAGTCTCCAGCATCACGGGGAGACTTCATCCCCGCCTCAGTGGAACTCGTGGACCACCTGGATCTCGCCGACAATGTGGGCGTTGAAGTCGTCCAGCTCCTCGGCCGGAACCCAGAGCTCGAGGATCGTCTGCCCGCCCGCCTGTTGGATGGGATACCGGCTCAAGAACTCCGACTCGACCTCAAAACGAGTGACGAAGCCGGCGCCATCGTGCTTCACGTTCCAGTCCCGCGCGATCCTGATCGCGTAGTCCTCGTTGAGGACCGGGTAGAAGATCGGCTGCTCCGGCAGCCGGGGCGGCCACGCACTCCAGTTCAGCTCCCGAACCAGATCCAGCTCCTTGGGGCCGGTGGGGCGCCACAGGGTCGTCGTTGCTTGCTGGCTGGTCATGTGCATCGCTCTCTGAACGTTGGCCGTCGGTACGGCGGGGCGGGAGACCGGACGATACCGGGAGCGCGAACTCAGCAGCTACACAGTTTCCACACCTAGCCAGCTCCGTGACCAGCAGTTACGGGACAACGTTTAGGATTTGCAGGGAATCAAGGTGTTGCTTCCAGTTCTGGGTCTCGTTGGTGTGTTATGCGCATCCCGGACGAAACTCGTGATCAACTCGCTGTGGAGTTCGCGGTGTTGCTCCCGCACTTGGATGAACGGCAGCGACGGCTGCTGATGGCTGCGGAGGCCCGGGCGCTGGGACACGGCGGTGTCCGGGCCGTGGCACAGGCCGCTGCGGTCAGCGAAACGACGGTCCGCAAAGGCGTGTTCGAACTTGAGGCGGGTGAGGAGCCTCTGGGACGGGTGCGCCGTCCGGGGGAGGAGGCCGAAAAAGAGTCGCGGATCTGGATCGGGGGCTGCGGCCGGTACTGCTGGCGCTGGTTGAGCCGGATGTACGGGGGACCCGATGTCGCTGCTGCGGTGGACGGTGAAGTCCACCCGCGCGCTTGCACAGGCGCTGACCCTGGCCGGGCACCGCGTCAGCGCCGACACCGTCGCCGGCCTGCTGCGGGAGGAAGGCTTGAGCCTGCAGGCCAACGCCAAGACGATTGAGTTGTCGCTGCCCGCGCCGCGGTGCACCATGTGCAGCTTCCCGCCGAACTGCTCGCGGACCTGATCGACACGACCACGTGTTGCAGCGTCCCCTGAAAGCGCCGTGGTAGCGGGCTTTACGCCCGTGGCGGGACGGCAGACGAGCTCAGAGCTGGGTTTCGCCGCCGTCCACGGCCAGCTCGATGCCGGTGGTGTACGTGGCATCGAAGGCGAGGAACGCGGCCGCCTTGGCGAACTCTTCGACGGTGCCGTAGCGCTTCATGGGGTTGCTCGCGGTCCGCTCCGCCCTGAACTGGTCGGCGGCCTCTTTGGACAAGTTCATCGTTTCCAGAATCCCCGAGTCGATGGGACCCGGGCTGATCGCATTGACACGGATTCCCCGCGGAAGCAGCTCGCGGGAGAAGGTGCGGGCCATCGAGCGCAGCGCCGCCTTGCCGGCCGCATAGACGCTGGTGTCCACCATGCCGATGACGTTCGCGATCGAGGTGGTGAGGACGATGCCGGCGTTCGCGCTCAGCAGCGGGGCGAGCTTCTGCACAGTGAAGAAGGCGCCCTTGACGTTGATCGCGAACAGCTCGTCGTACACGTCCTCGGTCGTCGATTCGAGGGGCGTGAGGGGTGAGATGCCGGCGTTGACGAACAAGGCCTCGATCGAGCCGAGCTCGCTCTTTACACGGCCGGCGAGCATATCCAGGTCGGACAGTGAGGCCACATCCGCCCGGACGGCCACGGCATTCTCGCCGAGCCGCTCGCATGCCGCTTCGAGCTTGGCCTGAGAACGGCCGATGATCACCACGCGGGCTCCGCCTTGCACCAGCAGCTCCGCCAGCGCGAGCCCCATGCCGCTGCTGCCACCCGTGATCACCACATTCTTGTCGCAGTACTTACCCATACCGAGGTTGCTCCGTTCCATCATCAAAAACACGTTGATATATCTGGATGTCGCCGTTCATAAACGAATCAGCCGGGGGTTTCGATCTTCATGTGGTTTCGATCTTCATGTCGCCTGTGGTGACCGTGCGGATGTGATCGCTGGCGAGCAGGTCGTGCGGATTGCCGAGGTCGATGGCGCTGACCTCGTCGAGGCGGGCCAGCTGGGAAGGAGTGAGGTCGGCCTGCAGGGCACCGAGGTTGTCCTCCAGCTGCGCGATGGTGCGGGCGCCGATGATGGGTGCCGTCACGCCCGGGGCGTTCAGCGTCCAGGCCAGTGCGACCTGGGCGGGTGTGCGGCCCAGCTCCGAGGCCACCTCCTTCACCGCATCGGCAATGGCAAGGTTGCGGTCGGTGACCCATCCCAGGGCGACGTTGAGGCTCTTGCGGTTGCCGGCGGTTTCGCCGACGACGGAGCCCGCCGGGTTCTGGTCCTCCCGGCTGTACTTGCCGGTGAGCACCCCGCCGCCCAACGGGGAAAAGGGGACCACGCCGAGTCCCATCTCGCGTGCCATCGGGATCAGGTCACGCTCCGCGGTGCGCTCGATCAGGCTGTACTCGGTCTCCAGTGCGACCAGTGGCGACCAGCCGCGCAGGTCGGCGATCGCCTGCATGCGCGACACCTGCCAGGCCGGGGCGCTGGAGATCGCCACGTACAGCACCTTGCCCTGTCTCACCAGGTCGTCCAGGCCCCGCAGGATCTCCTCCACCGGCGTCCTGAAGTCCCATACGTTCACGTAGAGCAGATCGATGTAGTCGGTGTTCAGCTGCCGCAGACTGGCTTCCACCGACGCCAGCATGCTCTTGCGGTGGGTACCCCCGGAATTCGGGTCACCGGGCTGGCGCAGCGTCGAGTACTTCGTCGCCAGCACCATCTTGTCGCGGTTGGTGCGGGCGAATTCGCCGAGTAGTCGCTCGGAGCTGCCGTTGGTGTAGGTGCTGGCGGTGTCGAAGAAGTTGCCGCCGAGCCCGGTGTAGTGGTCGAAGAGCTTGCGCGCCTCGTCGCGTTCGGCGCCCCAGCCCCACTCGGTGCCGAAGGTCGCCGTGCCCAGCGCCAGCGGTGAGACCCGGAGTCCGGAACGGCCCAGCAGCCGATAAGTGTCGAGAGTGAGTGCCATCGTGTTCTCCTGTGAGGTGCGGTTCGTGGCGTTCGAGAGGTGCGGATTGGTGGTCGGCTCGCCCGGGTTTCAGGCGCCGAGCCCGTAGCCGCCGGCCACGGTGATGTCCTGGCCGGTGATGTAGCCAGCGGCGTCCGAGGCGAGGAAGGCGACTGCTTCCGCGACCTCCTGGCTGGCTCCGAAGCGCTCGAAGGGGATCTTCGAGCACATGGCGTCCCGGCCGCTCTCGGGCACCCCCAGCTTGTTGAGCAGCGGGGTGTCGGTGACCCCGGGGCTCACGGCGTTGACGCGAATCCTGCGCGGGGCCAGTTCGAGCGCGAGCGAGGGCAGTATGGCCAGCAGCGCGCCGCGTGTCGCTGCCCCCACCGTGGCGCCAGGGGTGCCGCGACGGGATCCGATGCCGACGGTCAGCACGATCGAGCCGCCGTCGTTCATGAGGGGAAGGGCCTTTTGGAGGGTGAAGTACTGGCCCTTGAAGTTGAGGTCGGCGTGCTCGCCGAACGATTCCTCCGTCACCTCGGCAACCGGTGCCGGACGGAAGATCCCGGCGTTGAGGAAGAGCAGGTCCAGCGATCTGAACCGCGCCGACACCGCTGACATCAGGGCGTCGGTGTCGGAGAGCACGCGCCCGTCGGATCGGACGACGAGCACGTCGTCGGGGAGCTCGGATCTTGCTCGTGCGAGGGAATCGGGATTCTGTCCGGTGACCGCGACTTGGTAGCCGCGGGCGTGCAGCAGCTCGGCCGTCGCTCTGCCGATCCCGGTCGTTCCCCCGGTGATGAGAGCTGTAGGCATGGCAAACCTTTCGTCGCTGAAGCGATGGGTGAGACCACCCGTAATCGGGGAACTCCCCGGTTGTCTCACCGTACACTGAACCGGGACATCCCCGAATCTTTTCCGAGCCTCCTCCGACACTCACGATCGCGAAGGTCATGACACCTCCACGCAGCACCCTGCGCGCCGACGCGCAGCGCAACCGCGAGCAGCTGATCGCCACGGCCGCCGAAGCCTTCGCGTCCGGACGCGCGATCTCGCTGGACGCGATCGCCAAACGCGCGGGCGTGGGGAACGCCACCCTGTACCGGCACTTCCCCACCCGAGAGGATCTGGTCGAAGAGGTCTACCGGGACCAGATCCGGCCCTTGCGCGAAGATGCGCGCACTCTGCTGGCTACCAAGCCGCCCGCGCAGGCCCTCCACGCGTGGATGCTCCGATTCGCCGACTGGGCCGGTGAACGACGCGGCATCTGCGAGGCCCTGGTCGCCATGAGCGCTTCCGGCCGCTTCGGCACCGGACCAGTCTGCGACGAGGTGCAGCAGGTCCTGGCGATGGTGCTCGAGGCCGGCGCCACAGCAGGAGAACTGCGCAGCGACATCGACCCGGTCGAGGTAGGCGGCATCCTCGCCGGTCTGCTCTCCGTGGCCGGCGCACCCGAGCAGCGCCCCCAGCTGAACCGAATGCTGGACGTCGTCGTCAACGGACTCAGGCCCCGCTAAGCGATACGCCAGCGGTTCGGCGAGGCGTCGGCCTATGCCGGACGGCATGGCTGCGGCCGCGGCGGTCGTGGCGCCCCAGACCTTGGTGAGGACCGTCGGGATGGTTGCCTACGTTCGGCTCGTTCCCCGCCTCGCGACAGCGCCCGAACGGCTCGTCAGGTGTTCCTGCCGTCGCCGCTCAAGGGGGATCACCGAAGTAGACCCAGGAGCCGCCAATAGTTGATCTTGGAGGCGTCAGCGCTTCCTGCGGGCGGCAGGGTCGCGTTCGGCGACGTGTCGGGCGACTGCGTCGACGCTGGGGCGGGCGTAGCGTTCCAAGGACTGGACGGAGGCGTGGCGGGAGCGTGCCAGCAGCATCGGGGTGGAGGTGCCGCCCTCAGCGTCGTGTGTCAGGGCACTGTGGCGTAGCCGATGGAGCGTCCAGCCGTTCAGGTCCTCGATGCCCTCGGGCGAGGCGAGAGGGTTGGCCAGGAGCCGGGTGTTCTCCTCGAAGATGTCCTCGGCCCGGCGATAGGAGAGCCGGGCCCGGCCGGTCTCGGGGCACACGTCCAGCGTGGGTGTTCCGGCCGGGGCCTTGCGGTCGGTGAGGAACTGCGGGCCGCGGGTGCGACGGGCGATCAGTCGGGGCAGGAGTTGGGCGGTGCGGGACTGCCAGTGAATCCACTCGATCGCCCCGCCCTTGACGGTGATCCTGCCACGCTTGTCCTGCGGATATAGGTCCTCCACGTTCAGGAACAACACCTCTACGGCGCGGGCCGCCGACTCGTAGAGCAACTTCCAGAACGTCTTCTCCCGCAGCGAGACGTCCAGCCGCCACAGGGCGGCGATCTGCTTCTCAGCAAGGGCCTTGGTGCGGTCGGGCGGCGCCGGCCGTCGCTCGATGGCGATCGTGGGGTCGGATTCGATCCATACGGAGACCGGCAAGACGGTCGCCGAGGTCGCCGATGACCTGGGGATCAACGAGACCACCCTGGCGAGCTGGGTCTCCCGCGCCCGCCGGGCAGGGGCCGCTCCGGCCGGCGGGAGTGACGAGTTGGAGCGGTTGCGGCGGGAGAACGCCCAGCTCAAGCGGGACAACAAGGAACTGGTCATGGAGCCGCTTGTCACCGGGCCGGGGCTGCCGGTGGCACAGCACGTTGGCGTAGGCGTGCCCGAACTTGGCGTACCAGCGGCGGATCGTCTCGTAGGAGACGGTCACGCCGCGCTCGAGCATGAGCTCCTCGACCTCGCGGAAGCTGAGCGGGAAGCGGTGGTACAGCCACACACAGTGGGAGATGGCCTCGGCCGGGTTCCGGTGCCCCTTGTGTGACAGCGACGCGCTCCCCACGGACGACCCTTCCCAGGCTGATCAACCAGAAGATCATCCCACCGGTCAGCCAACGTGACAGTGCCGGTCGGACGGATGCTGGGCCCGAGATCGGTCAGTCGAGACGGCGTACCGGTGAGCCCGCCAGGAAGGCTTCGATGTCCTCGACGGCCTGGCTGTAGTAGATGCGGTAGTTGTTCTGGGACACATAGCCGAGGTGCGGCGTGGCAAGGAGTCTGGGCGCGGTGCGCACGGGGTGGTCGACGGGCAGCGGTTCGATGTCGAAGACATCGGTCCCCGCGCCGGCGATCCGCCCCTCGTACAGCGCGGCGAGCAGGGCATCCTGGTCGACGATCGCGGCCCGGGAGGTGTTCACCAGATACGAGGTCGGCTTCATCAACGCCAGTTCGGGGGCTCCGAGCAGCCCGCGGGTGCGGTCGCCGAGCACCAGGTGCACCGAGACGAAGTCACTGGTGGACAGCAACGCCTCCTTGGAGGAGGCCAGTTGCACACCGTGCTCCTCGGCCCGCGCGTCGGTGAGGTTTTGGCTCCAGGCCACCACGTCCATGCCGAAAGCGAGACCGACCTGCGCCACCCGGCTGCCGATCTTGCCGAGGCCGAGGAGGCCGAGACGACGCCCGTGCAGGTCGGCGCCGACCGTCGACTGCCAAGGGCCGCCGGTGCGCATCGCGGTGGACTCCGTGACGATGCCGCGGGCGAGACCGAGCAGCAGCGCCCAGGTCAGCTCCACCGGCGGAGTGGAGGTGCTCTTGGTGCCGCACACCGTCACGCCGTTGGATTCGGCCGACGCGAAGTCGATCACGGAGTTGCGCATGCCCGAGGCGATGAGGAGCTTGAGGCGGGGGAGTCGGTCGAGGACTGCAGCCGGGAACGGGACGCGTTCGCGCAGCGTGACGATGATGTCGAAGTCGTTGACGGCGGCGACGAGTTCGCCCTCCGTGGCGAAGTGCTCCGGGAAGCTGACGACCTCCACTCGGTCCAGAACCGGGCCCCAGTCGGCAACGGTGGTGGCGACGGATTGGAAGTCGTCGAGAATGGCGCAACGCAGGTTCATGTCAGTGCTCTCCATCGTTCACGCGGTGAGTTGGGCCGCTGACGGGCAACGCCACGGCACCGAGGCCCGCGGGTCCCGGGAGGCTGATCATTCCGCATTCGGTGCCAATTCCCGTGAACGGGTCGTCGGTGAGGTCCAGTTGTCCGTCCAGGTCCGTGTGATCGGCGAGCCGGCCAGTTGCGCCATCGCGGTCACGCCGAGGGAGCTCTCCACCTGGTATCCGAGCATGACCGCATGGCGCGGGCGCCACCCGGACTTGCTCGCCGTCAGCGCGGTCGCGGACGAGGCCACCGCCTGGGCTGCCGGCACCTCGGCACGATCATCGCCACCCGGGACGGCGGCACGATCTGGCGCACCCAGCCCACGCCTTGCGGCGACGTCCAGTGGGGCCTCGACTTTACGGACGCGCACACCGGTCGGGCCGTGGGCCTCGGCGGCACGATCCTGCACACCCGCGACGGCGGCAACACCTGGGAGCGTAAGCCGACCGACATCAAACGGACCTTCCACGCCGTCTCGTTCAAGCCCGACGGAAGCATCGCCTCGGCGTCGGCCGCAGCACCACCATCCTCATCTCCACGTCTGTTCCGAGGCCGCTCTTCCGTCGCGGGTGAGCCATGTGCTTGCCCGATGGGCACCATCGCCTCGCCCTCACCCCACACGACGTCCGACGCGGGGCAAGGCGCCCCGTCGCCCGCCGGTAGGAGCGCAGGGCGGCGAGCTTCTTGTCCGAGGCTTCCTCGCCGGGCTCCCAGACGCTTGACAGTGACACTCGGATGGCTGCGGGGGATGGCCTGGCCCTCGGGGCGGGGGCCGTCCGCATGCTCTGCGTCGACCAGGGGAGAAGCATGGCGAACGAGCTGAAGTACGGCGACAAGGTCCACCTGCAGAACGGCTACAGCAGCTGGGCGGGCGGTTACCTGGACACCAACGGCCACAGCAGCGACGGCGGGAAGCGGAAGTCCCTGACTTGCTCCGGATGCCAAACCGCCCGTGAGGGGGCACTGGAGGCGCGGCTGCGGTTCACAAGCCCCACAGGCGCACGGAACTGCGGCAGCGTCTGCCCCTAGGTGATCTGGGCCGATCTCACGGCAGCCGTCTGAAGCAAGGAACTACTCGACGCGCCCGAGGCCGGGAGACCGGGGGCCGGCCGCCGTATATGCCCTTGCGGGACGCGGTCTCCAGTCCCTCCAGTGTCGACTCCCGGAAGTTCTCCCGCTTCGTCTCCGCCATCGCGGCGAAGACCCCGAACAGCAGCTTGCCGGGACCGGTGGGGTCGTAGATGCCGGGCAACGGCCCGGCGAGCATTAACGCTGACGGACCCCGGCCTCGTGCCCCTTCCCTGTAATCGAACAATACCGTTACCCTCCGCGACCCGCTCCCCAAGATCTTTTCCAGATCCCGAAACTCGCCGACATTCAGGAACAGATCCACGGCGCCTGGAAGAGCGAGGAACTGGCCCGCCATGACTACCAGACCAGCCCCGGAACCCTGTACCCGACGCTGCACCCGCTGGAGGCCGACGGGCTGCTGGTCTCCGAGCAGCGGGTGGTCGACGGCCGGGTCCGGTGCGTCTACTGGGCGACCGAGGCCGGGAAGCAGGGCTTCGCACAGGACCGCAAGGCGCTCAGGAAGCTGGCCCGAGAGGTCCTGGTCGACGGGGCGCCGTAGCGTCCTGGTCAGTCAATGGCGCGCTGGGGTCAGGAGTTGCGCGGAGATACTAGGCCGGATTCGTAGGCAAGGACCACGAGCTGGGCGCGATCACGGGCATGCAGCTTGGCCATGGCCCGGTTGATGTGGGTCTTGGCGGTCAACGGGCTGATGACCAGGCGGTCGGCGATCTCGTCGTTGGACAGGCCCTGTGCGGCCAGGGCGACGGCCTCGCGTTCGCGGCTGGTCAGCTCCTCCAGCCCGTTGCCAGCGCGGGTGGGGGGCGGCTGGGTGACGTACCGGTCGATAAGCTTGCGGGTGATCGCGGGCGCGAGCAGGGCGTCGCCGCGGGCGGCGACACGTACGGCGTGCAGGAAGTCCTCCGGCACGATGTCTTTGACAAGGAACCCGGCGGCACCGGCGCGCAGCGCGTCGAAGACGTACTCGTCCATGCCGTAGTTGGTCAGCACGACGACGTGCACGCCGGCCAGGGCCGGGTCTGCGGCAATGCGGCGGGTCGCTTCGATGCCGTCCATGACGGGCATCTGGATGTCGATGAGCACGACGTCGGGCAGCTGCTCCTTGATGAGCGCCAGGCACTCTTGGCCGTCGGCGGCCTCGGCCACGACCTTGATGTCGTCTTCGAGGTCGAGTAGCGCGCGGAAGCCGCTGCGGATGAGCGGCTGGTCGTCGACCAGCAGGACTCGGATCACGACGCTCCGTTCGTGGGGAGTTCGGCCTGGACGGTGAAGCCGCCGGCGCTGCGCGGCCCGGTGCGCAATCGGCCGCCCAGGGCCGTGACGCGTTCGCGCATGCCGAGCAGCCCGAGGCCGGGGGCCGGCGCGGGGTACGGGGTGGCCTTTCCGTCGTCGTCGACGCGGATGGCAAGGGCGTCCGGCCGGTAGTTCATGAGCACCGAGGCAGTGGTTGCGGAGGCGTGCCGGGCGACGTTGGTGAGCGACTCCTGAACGATCCGGTAAGCGGTACGGCCCACTGCGGCCGGGACGGCGTGCGGATGTCCTTCGATCGTCAGTGTTGTCTCCAGGCCGGTTGTTTGGAACCCTTTCACCAGGTTCGGGATGTGATCGAGTCCGTGCGGCGGCGTGGTGTCGTCGTCGCGCAGCGCCTCAAGGGTCGCGCGCAGCTCCCGGCTCGCCTCCCGGCCGGCTTCCTGGATCGCCAGCAGGGCCTCTGGCACCTGCTCGCCCCGCCGCCGGGCCACGTGGACGGCGACCTCGGACTGCACCTTGATGACCGAGATCTGGTGGGTGAGCGAGTCGTGCAGCTCCCGCGCGATGCGCAGTCGCTCCTCGTCGGCCCGGCGCCTGGCAATCTCTTCGCGGGTGTGCTCGGCCTCGTCTGCCCGACGCTCGGCCTGCCGCACCGCCTCCCCTGCGGCGAAGGCGGCGATCAGCCAGGCGATCTCAAGGGTGCTCCGAGCCTGCGCCACGACCTCGCCCGCGGACCCGTCGTGGAAGACCAGGGCGGTGAGGTGGAGCACGGCCACCAGGCCCATGGATGCGACCACTGCGACGGCGCGATGTCCGGCACGTACCGCGCCGTAGACGGCCACCAGGTAGGAGACGGCGAGCACCTCGAACCCGGCCGCCAGATAGCCCACCGCAGACAGCCCGGTGACGGCCAGGACCACGAGCGGTGCCCGGCGGCGCGCGGCCAGCGCCAACCCGCCGGCCGCCAGCAGCACGGAGCCGGGCAACTCGCCACCCCCGGCCGGGGGTGGCCCGGACAGCCCGGTGCCCAGCAGCAGCGCCGCCACGCCCACGGCGATCACCCAGTCGGTGACCGGGGCCGGGTAGGCGAACTGTCCTTTGTCCATGGGGGCACCGTAACCGGCTGCGGTTGTGGGCGAGTCCGGCTCTTGGACGAGCGATCGACTACTGCGTGTGCGGTACCGGCGCGCCGCCTGCCGCAACCGCGGTATCCGGATGCCGCGGATGCGGCAGTGGAAAGTGCCTGCGTCCGCTGGATGATCGGCAGCGGGCCGGCGCGCATGCTCGAGACGCATCGAACCTCGCAGTCAGCGACGGAGAAGGAGGAGAGCGGCATGAGTGCTTCAGCAGCGCTGATGGTGGCCGCCGAGGGCGGGATCATCGGCGACGGGCGGACCGGGGCCAACCTGGCCTTGGGGGTAGGGCTGCTCGGCCTGGCTATCGGCTGGCTGGCCCTGGCCCGCGCCGGCGGCCGGATCAGCATAGGCAACGCGCGCACCGGCGGGATGTCGGCCATGGTGGTGGGTCTGGCCGGCACGGCCCTCGCGGTGCTGCACCTGGCCACCTCCAGCGGCGGTCCCGGCACCGGCAACGGGCTCGTCGGCGCCATCGCTGCTGTCCCGCTGGGGCTGGGCGCTGTGCTCCTCGGCCGCCGGGCGTTGACCCGCTCCCGCGGCGCCGACCGGCCGCTCGATCGGCTGACCGTCTGACCGCCACCGGGTCACGACGTGCGTGCGCCCACCGCGCGCCGGACCCCGTAGGCGGTGGCACCGACGGCCGGCACCGCAGCCCGGAGAGCACCGAGGACAGCGGCAGAGCGAAGGCCAGGAGCAGGCAGTCGGCAAGCACGACCACAGGGATGATCCGCGCGGCACGGCCCTCCTGCGGCCGCAGGGTCCAGGTGCAGGCGTTGGCAACGGCGTAGTACGCCAGCACCGAACGAGGAGAACCGATCGCCCCGCGTACGTCCGTGGTCGCCGTCGGCAGCGCCACCACCGCGCCGACCACCAACTCGGCGCGGTGGTGGCACCTTGAACCGCGGGCACCTGCCGCGGTGACAGCACGCGGCAGGTGCCCATCACGGACCATCGCCAGCGTGGTGCGTGAGACGCCGAGGGTCAACACGAGCAGCGAGCAGAGCGCGGCAACGGAGCACCGACACGTTCGACCGGTGGAGGAGGTCCTAACAAAGGCGTTGGACGTGTCGGTGGGTGATCAGGCAGGTGGCGAGGCCGAGGATGAATTCGTGGATGTCGTCGCGTCGTTCCCAGCGGATCCGCAGGGGGGAAGTCGTGGAGCCAGGCGATGGTGCGTTCGACCACCCAGCGGAAGATCCCAGGCCCACGACAAGTACCGGCGCCTGGTCCGGGCCCGGAACATCACCCCGGTATTCGCCGAACGGGGCCAGGAACACTGCAGGACGAACAGGATCCCGCACAACGCCTGCCGGTCCGGTACCCGCGGACGGCCATCCACCAGCTTCGGGCCCGGCTCCGGCAGCAACGTCTCGATGAGCGAGCACAGTTCGTCCGACACGATCCACGGACGCGGCTCCCTCCCGCCAACGAGCAACCAGGCCGACAGTCACATGATCAACAACTTCTGCTGAGACCTCTGAGCCTGTCGCGCCTGTCGCCCTGGCCGCGTCCGACAACGGTGTGGCAGCCTCCGCCAGCTCCTTCGGGCCGAGGACCGCCAGGGCGGCGATGGCGACGGAGGAGTAGCACGTACGGCCTGTTGCTCGCCCTGGGGCGGCCGGTGCGATCATCGGTGCACAGCAAGCATCCCCCCGACAGCACCATCGCGTGGTGTTGCGCAACCACCACCAGGCGTTCGGGCCACTGGCACACCCAGCGGCCAACCGATGTCACAAATCGAGTCGTTGGCTTGTCATACGGAGAACGGCATCCCACAGCGGGAAGCCCGGCAACATCGTCCCCACAGAGCGGAGAGAACGTGTTCGTCGCCTTCGTCACGGTCACCATCCTCGGCGCGGTCTTCAACGGTGCCGCCGCCGTCACGTACCTGGTCGGTCATGAGTACCCCAAGACCCAGGCGGACATGAAGGGCATACCTCGGAAGTATGTACCGGTACTGGGCACGTTGCTGGCAGCCGGCACCGTGGGGCTGCTGGCCGGGCTCGCCGTTCCGATACTGGGAACTCCCGCCGCCTCCGGCCTCGTGCTGTACTTCATCGGCGCAATCATCGCCCACCTGCGGGTGGGCTCCCGCGACATCGTAGGCGGGATCGCGTTCCTGGCCACCGCGGTGGCCGCCCTGATCCTGGGCCTGCTCTACCACGGCCCCTGGTAACCCGCGGGATCCACAAGTGGGCGCCGCGTCCAACACCCCGCGGTGCCGCATCCTCGTGAAACCATCACCGGCCTCGCCGACCGAATCCCGGTCGAGAGCCCCCGGCCTTCCGCCAGATCCAGTACCGCGGCAACGTCATTGATGGCCCAGACCCGTGGTGACGGATGCCGTCACGCCCCACCCCCTGAGAATCGCTCCGTGTTCATGCTCAGCCAGACCTGGAGCAACGCGCAAGAACGGCTGCCTTGGACCGGGGTATACGGAGGTTCGTTGCACAAGGCGGCTTGGAGCGGTCGAGGCCTCGCGCGGTGCTGGTGGCGGCGCCTGCCTGCCGACCGCCAAGCCCTGCTGTCCCTCGCGCATCAGCGTTGTGCGTGCCGGGATCGAGGAAGTAGGCGACGTAACGGCGATTGGCCGCCGGCAACTCGTTGCACGCGGACAGGCTGTGCGGATCAGGGGCCCGGCGCCCTGATAGGCCATCGTGAAAAAAGCGACCGCCTTCTTCGCGAAGGAAAGCGACCGGTGAACGCGTTGCACCGGTTGATCCATGCGGAGAAGGCGAACTATCCGATCGTTCTGCTGTGCCGTGTACTGCACGTGGCCCGCTCCTTCTACTACGCTTGGCGCGAGAGCGAGGCCGCCCGCCAGGCGGCCGACGACGCACTCGCGCACGAGATCACCGTGCTGCACATCGCCTCCCGCCACACCTACGGTGTCCCGCGAATGCATGCCGAACTGCGGCGCCGGGGGCGATAGGTGAACCGCAGGCGCATCGCCCGCCTGATGCGCGAGCGCGACATCCGCGGCGTCACCCGCCGCAAGAGACGGGACGCCCGCGGCGCAGGCCCCTCGCTGACCAGGCCGGACACGAAGGCGAAGCCCGGCCCCGGACCTGATCGGCCGCGACTTCCATGCCGAGCGCCCCGGCATCAAGCTGGTCGGCGACATCACCTGCCTGCCCACCGCCGAGGGCTGGCTCTACCTCGCCTGCTGGCTCGACCTGGCCACCCGAGAGATCGTCGGCTACGCCTTGGCCGACCACCATCGCGCCGAACTCGTCACCGACGCCTTCGACATGGCCCACGGCCGGGCGCATTTGGAGCCCGGTTGTGTCATACACAGCGATCGCGGCAGCGAGTACACATCAGCCCAATTCCGCGACCGGATACGAGCGTTGGGGCTGCGCCAGAGCTGCGGACGCGCCGGATCATGCTTCGACAGTGCCGCCGCGGAGAGCTTCCTACTCAAGGAGGAGATCGGAACCCGGGCCTGGCCCGACCGGGCCACCGCCCGCGCCGAGGTCTCCACCTTCATCGAGACCTTCTCTAACCGCCGCCGCCTGCGCAGACACAGGACCTTCGGCTACCTCACCCCGGTCGAGACCAGACAGCGCCACCAACACGCTCTCGCGGCATAACCAACGAGTGTCCAAGAGCACGGGGAAACGTCAGGTTCCTCGCTCCCGACTCCACCCAGACCAAGGATCTGTGCCCAGCGCGTCCGCCGTCTGGGGCGGGGCATGATGAACGGGCTGGTTCGGTGTGGTCACGTCACCGCGGTCAGCGTTGCGAATACGACGACATTGCCTTGGTAGCCAGTTTCTTCGGCGTATTCACCCCCACAGGTGATCACGCGTAGTTCGGGCCGGGGAGAACTGCCGTAGACCTTCTCGTCCGGAAATGCCTCCTTGTTATAGAGCTCGACGGCATCGACCGTGAAGACTGCTGTTTGCCGGTCTGTCCGGGTGATCTCGATGGTGTCGCCCTTGGTCAATGCTCCGAGCCGGTAGAAAACCCCGGGTCCTTCCTGCGTGTCGACATGTCCCGTCGTGATGGCTGTCCCCTCTGAGCCGGGAGTTGTGCCATCGCCGTACCACCCGGCAAAGGCCGGCATATCTGCTGATGGTGGGCGCAGTGCTCCTGTCTCGTCGAGGGTCAGTTCCGTCATGGGGGCATTCACGCCGATGGCGGGGATTCGCAACTGCACCGGATCAGACGGAGGCAGCGCCGACACGGAGGGGTGGTGGGCCGGGGCGGTGCTGCTGGGACCGGGCCGCAGGGAGGGGGAGAAGGACTGCGCGGTCGAAGGCTGCGGAGGCTGTCCGCCCCGGAGCGCCGTGGTCATCAGCATCAAGCCCGTCAGCAGGGCGCAGACGAGGAACTTGGTGGAGGGGGTGAACAGGGAGGAAGGATCCACGGGCTCGTCGCCGGGTGCCATCGCCTTAGCGCCTTTGCTTCGCGGCCGAAATGAGTGACGGGAGCGACCCGGGCCCCCGGACCGACACAGGCCCGGGGGCTGGGCCGATGGAGCAGAGCGTCAGGTGCGGGCACCGGCCGGGCGGCGGCGCATCTTGATCGCACCTCCGGCGGCGGCTCCGGCAAGCAGCACCGCCCCCAGGGCAAGCTGGGTGCCCTTGTCATTGCCCGCCCCGAAACCAGCATCGACTGCACCGCTGGGGTTGCCGGTGCCGACCATGTACGTGCCCGTGACTTTGACTCGCGGCGGGCACTTCAGAGTGACGGTGTAAGCACCGGGCTCGGTTCCACTCGGCACCTGGAATTCGCCGGTCAGTACGCCCGTGCGGTCGCCTGGGAAGAGGTGGAACTTGCCTCCTGCCTCCGATTCGCCCTTCCCATAGGTCTCTGAGCCGCAGGCTGCGGTGCTGACGCGGACGGTGGAGCCTGGGGCGGCGTGTCTCGTGCTGATGTGGATATCTGAATCACTGGTGGGGCCGCTCGCGGCTGCTGCGGCTGGGCTCGACAGACCGACGGCACCGAGAACCAGACCGATGCCTGCGCCTGCACACTTGATACGCATGTAGTTCCTCCGGGGAAGCAGTGGCCGGCTGGAATGCGCGGCACCGTTGTTGTGCTCCGCTCATGAGAAAACCGACAGGCCGTTAGGGCCGCAACATGGCATACGGACGGATGGGTCATCCGGCCACACCCAGCGACCGCACTCCTTTGATCATTTATGCAGGTGAGCGGCTTGGAGGGAGAGATTGGAAGAATGCACCGCACCGGTGACGAAGGACCAGCGTCCGTCCCCTTATGAAGAGCGCGGAACGCCGGTGAGGTTCAGCGCGCGCCCGTCGCCGACGGAAGCGTGAGGGACCGCTCCCGCATGAGCCGAAGCTCGGTAGTTGTCTCCGGAAGAGCGGCGGAGCTGGCGAATACGACCGGTCGAAGCAACCTGGTCGTCACCAGTGAGGCACGCGGCTTGTCACAAATGCTCATTCGGCAGCTTTCCTGTCACCCGTACAGGTACGCAGCACCTTCACTGATCGCTCTTTGTATAGGAGAGGGCACGGACCGGGGAGACCTCTTGCGTGTGGAGGATGGCGTCGAACCACTCTGCGAGCGATCCACCGGAAAGGTGGTAAGCGGCATTGTCAGTGGGGTCGTAGTGCGGACCGATCAGGCGCGTCTTGGCCGGCGTGTCGAGCCAGGCCCGCACAGTGGGCGGGCCATCGACGCGCAGATCCAGAGGATAGGCATCCAGCCCAGTGCCTCCCAGGACTGCGTCAGCGAACTCCGCCGGAGGGGGCAGGACAGGGTAGCGAGCCATACCGTGATGGAAGGTCAGGCCGATGGAGACATAACCGGTCCCGAAATACTCGCGGAGGTACTGAGGTTTTCGGGTTGTCGTCGGGTGGTGACGGTTCATGATCCCTGCGGTATGCCGGTGGTATGCGTTATCCGGAGGGTGGGGGCCTGACCGCTGAGCGTCGGGCCTTTCGGGAGAAGATCCGGCTCCGGGCCGGTGAGAGGTTCACGGCGGGCGAGAAGACTGCGGTGACCGCCAAGGATTTGCGGGTGAGTGTGCGGTCGGTGGAACGCTGGCGCCGTGCCTGGCGCGAGGGTGGCATGGAGGCCCTGCGTTCTGCGGGCCCGGCCAACTCCCCGACCGTCACCGATGCCCAGTTCGCCGTGCTCGAGGAGGAACTCGGCAAGGGTCCGTCAGCGCACGGCTTCGGCGATGAGCGGTGGACGTTGGCCCGGGTCCAGACGGTGATCCGCCGGCGTCTGAGGCTGAGCCTGTCGGTGGCGACGGTGTGGCGGCTGTTGAAACGGCACGGCTGGTCATGGCAGGCGCCCGCCCGCAGAGCACTCGAACGCGACGAGCACGCCGTCGAACTGTGGAAGAAGGAGGTGTGGCCGAGGGTAAAAGCCTCGCGGCGGCCCACGGAGCCTGGATCGTCTTCGAGGACGAGTCCGGATTCTCCATGACGCCGCCTCGCGCCCGCACCTGGGGCCGGCGCGGACACACCCCCGTCATCCGAGTGAGAGGCCGCTCCCGCCGCAGGACCTCGGTCGCCGCCCTGTGCTGCTACAAACCGGGCGTGGAAAGCCGTCTCATCCACCGGCCCCGCAACCACCTCCTCCTCAAAGGCGCACGCAAGAGCTTCTCCTGGCAGGACTACCGCGACCTGCTCGTCCGTGCACACATCCAGCTCGGCGGCCCGATCGTGGTGGTCTGGGACAATCTCAACACCCACCTGGCGGCCGGGCTGAAACAGTACGAGGCCGAGCACGACTGGATCACCACCGTCCGCCTCCCGCCGTATGCACCCGACCTGAACCCCGTCGAGACCCTCTGGTCACTGGTACGCCGGGCCATGGCCAACACCGCCTTCGACACACCCGACGGCCTCGACCGCACACTCCGCCGGGAGTTACGAAGGATCCAACTCCGGCCACACCTGATCGACGGTTGCCTCACCGCCACCGGCCTGACCCTCGCACCACCGACCCCACCCTGAAAACCTCAGTAACTGCCCGCGTTCCGGTGTGTCATCGGCGGGGAAGAGGGAGAGACAGTCCGCGGATTGCCGTTGACGGTGTGTGCGATGCCACCCCAGTAGACGATCCTGTCCGAGGTGTCTTCATGCCACCGGTTGGCGCCCTCGGCCAGACTCCGCTCGATGCCGGCCAGGCCGCCGAGCGGGGAGGTCTGGCCCTGAGGAGAGCGGGCGGCCCCGGCGAACCGAACCGGGTCATCGGGGTGCCGACGGTTGAAGGAGCGCATCCACCGGATAACGTCGACGATCTCCTCGGTCTGCCAGAAGGACCGGGCCTCGGACAGCATCACCCGCGGGTCCCCCGTTCCGGTCCTGATGTATTCGTCGAGTCCGACCCTTGACGCGTCGTCCCCTTCCAGCGCAAGTGAACGGAATCCCAATTCCTCGACCAGCAACCGGACGAGCCTGTGCGAGAGAGCGGACAGTTCGTGGGCCTGGCGGGCCGCGGCACCGACAGCTACGACCCGGACATCACGCACGATGTCGGCCACCGGTAGGAGGGCGGTCAACGGGGCTTCGAAATCGAGCATGGCGTGAGGTTCCCCCGGCGTGCGGGAGGCGCTGATCAGTTGGTGAGGGCAGGTTGACGGGTTTCAGGTTCGTTCGTTCGGCCGTTGCCTGGTCGGCGTAGTGCTTCTCCTCGAACTCGATCGGACTGAGGTAGCCGAGCCGTTTCTGGATGCATCGGGAGTTATGGAAGCCGTCGATGTATTCGAACAGCGCGAGGTTCACCTCGGCCCGGGTGGCGAAGACGCGGCCGCGGGCGCACTCCGTCTTGATGATCAGCCACAGGTTCTCCGCGAGGGCGTTGTCGTAACTGTCCCCGACCGATCCCATGGATGCCTCAGCTCCCGCTCTTACAAGTCGCGTTGTGAGCTTCACGGATGTGTATTGACAGCCGTGATCCGCATGGTGGATCAGCTTGCCCGGTTCGTCTTCCCGGGTTGCGAGCGCGTATTCGAGGGTGGTCAGGACCAGGTCGGCGTCCGCGCGGGCGGAGGTCTCCCAGGCCACCACCCGGCGGGAGAACGCGTCCCGGATCGCCGAGAGCCACAAGGGCCCCTCACCGGTGTTGATCACGGTGAGGTCGGTGACCCACAGCCGGTCCGGCGCGGGCGCGGTGAAGTCCCGCTCGACCAGGTCCGGGGCGGGGGTGGCCTTGGGATCGCGGCGCGTGAAGCTGCCCCGGCGTGGGCTGATGCCGGCGATGTCGGCCTCGCGCATCAACCGCTCGACCCGTTTGCGGCCCACGTGGGCGCCCTCGCGCTGGAATACGGCGTGCACGCGCGGCGAGCCGTATGTCCCGCCCGAGCCGATCTCCTTGATCTGCTCGGTGAGTTCCACATCCCGGCGCCGGCGTTCGCACGGCTCGCGCTCGGCACGACGCCAGCGGTAGTACGTCGAGGAGGCGATGGAAAGTTCCCGGAGTACGCACTCGACCCCCAGGCGCGGGTGCTCGTCTATGAGCGCCGTCACCTGGTCCGGGTCGGGTCGAGCTGCGCCGCGAAAAACGCCGAGGCCGTCCGCAGGACCTCGTTCGCCCGCTTGAGCTGGACGTTCTCCTTGCGCAGCGCGCGTGAGTTCGGTGCGTTCATCGGTGGTGAGCCGGTCGTCGCGCTCGCCGGCGTCCGCCTCGGCCTGACGGATCCAGCCACGCAGTGCCTCCGGATGCACCCCGAGGGTTGAGGTTCTTGTGCTTGAGCGGGGAGAGCCGGGTGATGTCCTCGTCCCGGATCTCGTGCTCCTCTCACGCAGCTGGGCGACGGCCGCGTCGATGTACCGGGTGGCCCAGAGCACCACGGCGTTCAGAACGAGACCCAGCGAGCCCAACTGATCCTCTTGCAGGACCGCGAAGAAGATGACGGGGGGTGACCTCGCGGCTCGTGTCCACGTCGGCCAGACGCGTCGCGCCGGTCCAGCGCGCCCGGCCGTCGCGCACCGACGAGTAGGTGCCGTACATCCCGGCCGTGTGGATCGCGTCGAGCGTGGCGCGCAGCTCGGCCCGGTCCAGCCTGGTGGGCACCGGTGCCGTTCCCGCCGCTCCGGGGGCGGCCGACACAGCCGACGGCGCCGTGACGAGCAGGAGTGCGGTGCCCAGCGGGGTCCCGACGAGACGTTTGATGCGCACGGCTGTCCCCTCGTTTCTGACGTTCCCGTCGGTCCTGGACGGTCAACTCCCGGGCTTTGTCAGGTGATTGTCGCGAGGTGCCGGTGCTCCTTACATCGGTCGCGGGGACGATCATCTTCACGGCGGGGCCACGACATCGGTCCTGGCCCCGCGAAGGTCGGTGGAGGGAGGCGTCAGAGACCGTACCGGTACTTCATGTGGCGCCAGAAGTCCCGGAACATCCACTTGTCGAACTCGGTGATCTGGGTGGCGCTGCCGGCCTTCATCAGGAAGCAGCACTGGCCGGTCGGGGACCAGTCGTAGAAGTCGTCGAGGCCGAAGGTGTGGCCGACCTCGTGCAGGTAGATGTGGATGTTCTCCTGGTTGAGCGCGCCGGTGAAGTAGGAGCGGCCCATGCGCTGCCCCCAGTCGCCGCCGGCGCCGCCGCCGAAGCCCTCGGTGAGCCAGAGGGACTGGTCGTAGTGGCGGGCGGCGCCGCCGGGACAGCGGGAGTAGTTGCCGTCCTGGTGGAAGAAGCGGCCGCAGTCAGGGGCGCACTGCGGGGCTCCGCCGCCGTCCAGCATGTTGGTGTAGATGTCGACGGAGTTGTCGCTCCACTGGAGGGTGGAGCGGTTCTTCACCGCCCAGCCGACGATGTTGACGGGGACGTTGGTGTACGGCCAAGCGTTGTGGCCGACGCCGTTGTCGACCATGGCCGCCATCCACTTGCCGAACTGCTTCTTCAGCGCGGCGTGGATCTGGTCGCGCAGGGCGGCGCTGACCGGCTGGTCGGACTCCCAGCGGATGCAGTAGTTGACGCTGCCGCGGTTGGCCATGATCTGGTCCCAGCCGTAGTTGCGGAAGCCGTACAGGTTGCCGTAGGTGGACTCGACGTGGTTCCAGACCTCATTGAGGGGCTGGACCAGGTTCGCGGGTGGGTTCCAGACGTCCGCGGAGGCGACCGCCGCCTCGGCTTGGCCCTGAGCCTTCGCCAGGACCTGGGCCACAATCTGGTCCTGGGTCCGTTCCTGGGTCGATCGGTCGTTCGCCGCCTGTGCCACGGAGGGGGTCGTCAGGCCGGGCGCGAGCAGCACGGCCAGGACGGCGGCGAACACGGTGAGCAGTCTTGCGACGCGGGTGCGCATGGTGATCTCCCTTTTTTGAGGGGGGCGGGATTTCACGTGCCTTCACTTCCCCCTCTGGTTGCCGCCGACCGCTCGGAGGTTGCTGCGCGCCGGGACGCCTCCCTACGCACGCCTGGAGCGCCACGATCCGCCAGAACCCGCTGCGACAGCTCCGGATCAAGACGCTTGTCCCTCCGGATCGCAGCGAACAGCCCCGCCCGCGACAAACCCACCCCGGCCTCCCGACACGACCGTGATCAAGTAACACGGCCTCCGGCATGACCGTGATCGACGCACACACCCTGCCGCCGCCGGGCGGGCGGAGCAGTGCAGTCACCCCAAGGAGGGCACGCTGCGGCAGCGTCAGCGGACCGTTCGGAAGTCGCGACGTCAGATCCCGCCTGCGGAGGACGAGATGGATGAGCACGCGCGACGACTGCGTGGTCACGTGAGTTTCGGCTTACGGACCTTGCCCGCGCCTCCCTGATGGACAGGCAGGAGCAGCAGGTGGCCTGCCTCATCGAGCGTGGGCGCGTCCTGCGCTGTGAGGGGGTGCCCGGCGAGCACCGGCAGGCTGTCGGATACGTCCGGCGGTTGGCGTGGACGGTCAGCGAACTCCTCGAGCTGCTCGTGGCAGCCCAGTGCCTGTCGCAGGAGCCGTAACCCTTTGCGCCACTGAATTCGGTCGGCGCTGCGCGCTGCCCCCATCCCTGAACAACATCCGGAGACGTTCGATGAGCGCTACAGCAGAGCACCCTTGCAACCATGCACCGCTTCTGCGGCGGGTGACGTCCTTCCCTGGCCGGCGCTGCCCTGCGCAGCCCCTGACGGAGCTGGAACGCCGGGCTCTGGCCTTGTCTGCGGACGGCATGCGCAACGCGGAGGTGGCGGCGGCCCTGGGCGTTGTCCGCATGCAGCCGGTACGAGATGGCATTGCCGTCAAGCTGGGCACCAGGGGGCGCTCGCACCGTATGGCCGGTTTCGTGTTGCCGGTGCCCGGGTGCACGGTCTGCTTGATCTGCCTGACCCGGCAGATCCTTGCCCCGCTCCCGCTTGACGTCTTCGGCCTGGTTCGGGCACTGGCCCTGCCGGGTGACGCTCAAGGAGCACGCGCACGACGTGCGGGTACCGGTGTACCAGGTCGATCAGACCGCCAGAGCAGCCCGCGCCCGACTCAAGGGGGAGACCCAGCCGAATCTGGTCTACCGGGCACTTCCGCAGTTTCTCAGCAGGCTGGAGCCCGCTCCGTCGGCCGCGGTAGAAGCGGTGCAGGGCCCGCCCTGTGCGCCCATCTCTGCCAGTCTCACCACGCAGCTGCCCCCGACCATGCCGCTCACCGCATGGTGCGTATCTGGATCCGGGCGGCAGTCACAGCGCTGCGGTGGAGAGGGGATGTCGACCGTGCCGTGGGCGTCGCCAGCCGGCTCGTCGACAACGGCGTCCGGCACGGTGTGGCCGAGCACGTTTGTGCCAACGACCGGTGGCTCACGGTGCGCGCGGCTGTCAGCGAGGCGCAGGAACTGGTCCTGGACGTGAGCGATGCGAGCGCCGCCTTCCCGGACTCCGCCGCCGCTCTGCGGGGGGAGCGGGGCCGGGGGCTCGCCAGGGTATTGGAGCAGGGCGCCACCCTCAGCTGGTTCCTGCACCACGAGTGACCGGGCAAGACCGTACGCGCCGTACTGACCCTCAAAGCTGTGGTGGCGTTATGGCAGCGAGCAGACAGTTCCAGCCGCGCTTCCACCCGGCCGGATTCGACGACGGGCTGCGCGCGGTGCTGGAGGATGTGCGGGCGGGCCGGTGGCGGTCGATGAGGGATCTGCTGGAGACCTGCGACTCATGGGCGCCCCGGCCCGGGACGACCACCCGGCCGCAAGAACACCCGGCCCACCCCGCGCTGTGACGTGCACACCGTCCGTAAACCAGGCACTGCGAAACAGCGAACGAAGAAATCAACAACCCCACGACCCCGCCGCACAGATTGAAGATCAAGTTAGTCATAACTTCTCTCAGACGATGGTGCGCCCCTTTGTGTCGGCTCACTGAAGTGAAACTGCAGAGATAGGGTGCGCAGTGCGAAAACCGCTGTTAATGCGTGTCGGCTGTCTTCGGTCGCCTGCGCAGCTTGATGCCATCGGAGGAAAGTAGCCGTGCAGATCTGTGTAGTCGCGCTCGGAAAGATCGGCCTGCCACTGGCTGTCCAGTTCGCTGCAAAAGGCCACCACGTCATCGGCGCCGACGTGGACGAACGCGTCGTGCATCTGGTCAATGAGGGCGTTGAGCCGTTCCCCGGTGAGGCCGGACTCGCTGAGAGACTGAAGGGCGTCGTCGTGGAGGGGCGGCTGCTGGCCACCACCGACACGACCTCGGCGGTCACGCAGGCCGAGGCGGTAGTCCTGGTCGTTCCGGTATACGTCGACGCCCGGGGCACCCCCGACTTCGGCTGGATGGATACAGCGACGCAGGCTGTGGCACGCGGGCTGCGGCCCGGCACACTCGTGTCGTACGAGACGACGCTGCCCGTCGGTACCACGCGAGGGCGCTGGGCGCCCATGCTCGAGCAGGGCAGCGGGCTGACCGCGGGCCGGGACTTCGGTCTCGTCTTCAGCCCCGAACGGGTGCTGACCGGGCGGGTATTCGCCGACCTGCGCCGCTACCCCAAGCTGCTCGGCGGCATCGACGCGGCCTCCGCGCGCCGAGGTGTCGAGTTCTACGAGTCCCTCCTCGACTTCGACGTACGCGACGAGCTGCCTCGCCCCAACGGTGTCTGGGACCTCGGCTCGGCAGAGGCCGCGGAGTTCGCGAAGCTGGCCGAGACGACCTACCGCGACGTGAACATCGGGCTGGCGAACCAGTTCGCACGGTTCGCGGACCGCATCGGCATCGACGTGGACCTGGTGATCGACGCCTGCAACTCGCAGCCCTACAGCCATATCCACCGGCCCGGCATCGCCGTAGGCGGTCACTGCATTCCCGTCTATCCGCGGATGTACCTGTGGAACGACTCGGACGCGACGGTCGTACGAGAGGCCCGGGCGACCAATGCCTCGATGCCCGAGTACGCGGTACGGCGGCTTGCGGAGGTGTACGGCGACCTGACCGGCGCAGGCGTGCTGGTATTGGGCGCGGCCTATCGGGGCGGCGTCAGGGAGACCGCGTTCTCCGGAGTGTTCCCCGTCGTCGAGGCGCTGCGGTCGCGGGGCGCCGAGCCGTACGTGTCCGACCCGCTGTACAGGGCCGATGAGCTGAGCGCACTCGGCCTGCCGCCGTACAGCGGCCAGACAGTCACCGCCGCCGTCATCCAAGCCGACCACGGTGAGTACCGGGAGCTCGGCTCCGATCAGTTCCCGGAGGTGCGCGTCGTGGTCGACGGGCGGCGGATCACTGACCCCGATCGATGGGCCGGGGCCGAGGTGATCGTGCTTGGTGCGCCGTCGCAGACAGCTCAGCGGGCCTGAGATCCGCGCACGTGATCTTCCAGCGCCCGCACCACACGGAGTGCTGCTTTGCCGTCGCCATACGGCATGCCGCGTGCGCTCTCGGGCGCAGGGCGCAGGACGGTGTCGGGCCATGCCTGGGAGCCCAGTTCACGAGGATCCGGCACAAGTGTGTTCCAGCCGTTCCGGAGCGTTTCAGGCCATTCCGTCTCCGTACGGAGTGTCGTGCAGACGCGCTCCAGAAGGAACGCCTCTTTCTGGAGTCCTCCCGAGTCGGTGATCACGCCGCGGGAGCCGAGCACCGTGCGGATCAGCTCGGCGTAGGGAAGGGGGCGGCTGATGTGGAGAGAGCCGCGGTCGAGTTTGATGCCGAAGTCCTCGGCACGTGCGAGCAGCCGGGGATGGGCGGCCAAGGCGACGGGAACCGGCAGACTGGTCAGGGCGTCCACGAGAGCCGCCAGGCGATCGGGGTGATCCGTGTTCTCGGCCCGGTGCAATGTGGCGAAGAGGTAGGGCTCCTGGGCGTCCAGGAAGGCCGGAGGCGCGGCGGTGGCCTTGTCCCTCAGCACCTTGTCCCTGATGCGCAGGCAAACATCCACCATGACGTCCCCTGTCAGGACCACACGGTCGGCCAGGCCCTCGGCTGCCAGGTGGCGCACCGCCTCCTGGGTGGGTGCGAGCAGCAGATCGGCAGCGTGGTCGGTGAGGACGCGGTTGTGCTCCTCGGGCATCCGCCGGTTGAAGGAGCGCAGGCCCGCTTCCAGGTGGGCGACGAGGATGTGCTGCTTGGCCGCGGAAAGGGCGCCGGCAAGAGTTGAGTTGGTGTCTCCGTAAACCAGCACCCATTCGGGGTGTGCGGCGGCGATGACGGGATCGAGGGCCGCCAAAATGGTACCGGTCTGCACGCCGTGGGTGCCTGAGCCCATGCCCAGGTGCACATGGGGCTCAGGGATGGAGAGGCCGGTGAAGAAGACGTCGGACAGATCGGCGTCGTAGTGCTGGCCGGTGTGGACGATCGTATGATGGTGCTCCGTGCCGCCGAACGCTGCGGCGACTGCGGCAAGCTTGACGAATTGAGGGCGTGCCCCCACTACGCTCATGACCTTCACGGGCTCGACTTTTCTCGGTATTGAGCTGGAAGCTCCGTCAGAATTCCGTCTTTCTCCGCGTAGAGAATCCCATTGATCGGGCACTCCCGGAATCCGGCCCGGTCCGGCAGTGCGCGCAGACGCTCGCCGGCTCGTCCCACCCATCCGATCTGATGGGCGGGGACACCGGCGACGAGGGCGAAATCCGGCACGTCCTTGGTGACGACGGCCCCGGCGGCGACCATCGCCCAGCGGCCGATGCTGACCGGAGCCACACACACTGAGCGCGCGCCGAGTGACGCGCCCTCAGCGACCCGGACGCCGACCGCCTCCCAGTCACCGGCGCGTCTCAGACGTCCGTCCGCCTCGACGGCGCGAGGCCTGCGGTCGTTCGTGAGGACGACCGCAGGCCCGACGAAGACGCCGTCGGCCAGTTCGGCAGGCTCATACACCAGCGCATGGTTCTGAATCTTGACCCTGTGACCGATCTTCACCCCAGGACCCACGTAGACACCCCGGCCCACGACGCAGTCACAGCCGAGTACGGCCTCCTCCCGGATCTGCGCCAGTTCCCACACGGTGGTACCAGGGCTCAGTACGGCTGACTCGTCGACCTGCGCACTCGGTGCGATCCGCACCTGCGGAAACACCGCCTTCCCGCTTTGGTTCATGTGCTGAGCAACGAGCACGGGCCGCTCCGGGTACGGCTCCCTGAGTCTTTGCCAACTGGGCTCGCAGAGCGACCAGTTGGCCTGACAAACGAACGAATTCCCTGGTAGAGGGGTTTTCGACCAAGCGGACCGTCTCCACCAGAGGGTTCGCGCCTGTCCACTGGACTTCCTGCATCGGGTGACCGGCTCGCCGAACGGGCTGGTTCCTGGCGCTCGGCAGGTGCTCGTCACGACCGCTGGGTGACCATCGACAGGGCAGGCGTGCGCGGGCGTCGCAGGCTCACGGACACCTTCCTCCGTGCCGAGTCGAGGACCGCCTCCGCCACCTCGACCGTCCTCAGCCCCTGATCAAGGGTGATGATGTCCGTTGCCTTGCCCTCCACGGCATCACGGAACCGCTCGTGCTCGACGAGGAGCGGCTCGCGCTTGGGGATGGCGTAGCGGACCATGTCGCCTTCGGCTACGCCGCGGAAGGCGCGCAGGGCCTCCCATTCGGTGGTCACCGCTCCGTTGGCATGGAAGGTCAGGTCTGCCGTGAGAGTGTCGGCGACGAGGCAGCCACGCTCGCCGGTCACCGCTGTGTAGCGCTCCTTGTGGGGACTGAGCCAGTTGACGAGATGGCTGACCAGGGTGCCGTCGCTGAGGTCGCCGACCACGGAGACCATGTCCTCATGGGGGCGGCCGCTCTTGGACACCGTGCGCGCCGAGACCGAGACGTAGTGGTGGCCGGTGACCCAACTGGTGAGGTCGATGTCGTGGGTTGCCAGGTCCTTGACGACCCCGACGTCGGCGATGCGGTGGGGGAAGGGTCCCTGGCGGCGCGTGACGACTTGGAAGACCTCCCCGAGTTCTCCCGCCTCGAGGCGGGAACGCAGGCTCTGCAGTGCCGGGTTGAACCGCTCGATGTGTCCGACACCGGCGACCAGTCCTGCTCTGCCGAACGCGTCGACCAGTCGTTGCGCGGCCGTCGCTGAGTGGGCGAGCGGCTTCTCGATCAGCGCGGGCACGCCGTTCTCGGCCAAGGCCAGACCGACCTCCTCGTGCAACGCCGTGGGACAGGCGACCACCGCGTAGTCGAGTCCAAGCGCGAGCAGCTCAGCCAGGGTGGCGACGACGGGGGTGTTCCGGCCGGCACCCGTGGAATCGCCTGCCGGGTCCATGACGCCCACCAGCTCGACACCGTCAAGCGACGACAGCACCCGGGCGTGGTTGTGCCCCATGGCTCCAAGTCCGATGAGCCCGGCCCGCAGGGTACGCCGACTCACCGTACTCCTCCGGCATCGCTCACGGCCTGTGCGATCCGCTCCAGCTCGGCCTGCCCCAGGGCCGGGTGGACCGGGAGGGACAGAACCTCGGCAGCTGCCCGGTCGGTCTCGGGCAGGGACGGCCTGCCCTGGTCCTGATAGGGCCTGAGTCGGTGGATCGGGGTCGGGTAGTACACCGCGCTGCCGATGCCCTGTCGCGCCAGGTCCTGCTGCACGGAATCCCGAAGACCGCCCGGGACGCGGACCGTGTACTGGTGGTAGACGTGCCGCGCGCCGTCCGCCTCATGCGGAACAGACAGCCCCTCGACGCGGGAGTCGAGTACCTTGGCGTTGGCCCTCCGCTGCTCCGTCCAGGCCGGCAGTTGCTTCAGCTGCTCACGGCCGACGGCCGCCGCGACGTCGGTCATCCGCATGTTGGCCCCGACGATCTCGTTCTCGTACCGCTGCTCCATGCCCTGGTTCCGCAAAAGCCGAAGTGTGCGGGCGAGGTGCGGATCGCCGGTCGAAACCATGCCGCCCTCGAGAGCGTGCATGTTCTTCGTCGGATAGAAGCTGAAGCATCCTGCCTCACCGAAGCTGCCGACGGGGCGTCCGTGCAGCGTGGCTCCGTGCGCCTGGCAGGCGTCCTCCACTACGGCGAGCCCATGGCGTGCGGCAAGCTCCACCAGCTGGTCCATGGGCGCGGGGTGCCCGTACAGATGCACCGGCACGAGGGCGGCGGTGCGCGGACCGATCACCGCTGATGCGGCGAGCGGGTCGAGGCAGTAGGTGCCGGGCGTGATGTCGGCGAAGACGGGATCGGCGCCCACCAGACGTACTGCGTTGGCGGTCGCCGCGAACGAGAACGAGGGCACCACGACCTCGTCTCCCGGTCCGATGCCCAGGGCCATGAGGCTCAGCTGCAGGGCGGAGGTGCCGGAGTTGACCGCTACGCAGGCGCGTCCGGCGACCAACTCGGAGAACTCCTCTTCGAACGCGGCCACTTCTGGGCCCTGGACGACACGGCCACTACGCAGAACGCGTACGGCCGCAGCGATCTCGGCTTCACCGATCACGGGTCTGGCCGCCGGGATCGATGGAAGGGAGCGGGTCATTGGACTTCTCCGTTCGGGGGGCGAAAGAGAGTCGACCTACGTTCAACTTCTGCTCACCCCACCTGGTTTTCCTGCGCGTCACATATCCACCCTTATGGACGATCAGGAGCGATGCGCGTCGCTTAATTCAGGAACGCATCGAGTACGCGCGCCATAATCGGCGCCATCATGGTAAGTGCGCGCCTTGGGCGCGGTGCCGATTTTCACCGCCTTTTCGGGATCGTCAATCAAAGGTTCGACGGCCTCACCCAGTGCTTCCCCATGCGGTTCGACGGCTTGAGTCGGTGTTCTGTGGTGAGGTCGGACCGCTGCGTGGCGGCGTGCGGGCGGATCGGCGGTAAGGGCCCGTTGGCCGCGGACCAGGGCCCACCGGACGTCGAGGTGGCGTCGGGCCGGAGCGAGGACGGCTTGCTTGTGCGTCGTCCCCTCGCTGCGCCGGCGGATCGGACCTCCCCCCGCACGTTCCGGCAGGATCGCCGAGACGGTGCGGGCGTTCTGCCCGCGCGGCCCGCATCGATGCTTGCAGGAGATCGCCGGCACGCAGCTCGGGCGCTGCTCGGCCGGCCATCCGCGCAGCACCAGGTGCCGGCCGTGGACCTCGTCGCCGGTCAGCCAGCGAAACGGCGGCTTCGCGGCAACCGCTCGCCCCGGCATCGCGCGGGCCAGCGCGGAGCTTGGTGCGGAAGGTGACGTCGTCGCCGATCCCCGCGTCGCCCGGCGGGCCGGATCCGCGAACCAAGGGGTGGGCAGGTACAACTCCCGGTCGGTCAACGCCCGCTCCTCATCCCGCCCAGGCCCAGTCCACGAGCAGCCCGACCACCCGTCACGCCAATGACAGCTGCAGTACTAATGACGCATCGCCCACAGCCGGAACAGTCCGCTCACCGCCCTGTCGATCTCCAGGGCACACTCGTACAGCTCCTCACGGGGCCTGCTCCAGGGGTCCGGGATGTCGTCCTCGGTCGGCGGGACTGGGGCCGCGGCGCCGCGGCGGGTGGCAGCCGCTGCCACCACGGCCTCGAATCCGCCCCCACCGCCCCCCGCGGCTCCCCCATCCGCGAGCCGCACGAACTCCTTCAGGGTGAAGCAGTGCCGCATCGCCGCCGGCGCGAGGCGCACGGCCGCCTCGCGGTGCTCGCGCGCGAGCCCGAGGACCAGCGGGGCGCCCGCCATGAGCTGTGCGGTGAGCGGGCGGGAGACGAATCCGGAGCCGTCACCGCCCAGCTCCTCCAGGACCGCCCGGGTGGTGTCCTCCATACGGAAACGGTGCCACGCCTCCGTGCCGGCGCTCTCCGGCCGCAGGGTCGAGCCCGGCGGCAGCTTCGCCGCCAGCAGGCGCTCGGCGAGCACCGAGCGGTGCACGTTGCCCGTGCAGACGAACAGGATCCGAGTCATTTCCCGTCCGTGGGACGCGTCACCGCGGAGGCGGCCGTCCCCTCCGGCGTGGCCGACGTACGCGGAGCCGGCAGCTCGCCGTACTGCCCGTAGGCGCCGTAACGGCCGTAACAGCCGCCTTTGGGAACCGGAGCCATGCTGAACACGGTGCCGAGCACGCGAGCGCCCACGCGCTCCAGCGATTCCGCAGCGGTGCGCACCTGGTCCCGGTTGGTCCTCCCGGCCCGTACGACGAGCAGCGCACCCTGGGAGAAAGAGGCGAGCCCCACGGTGTCGGCGACCGGCAGCAGCGGCGCGGTGTCGACGATCACGATGTCGTACATGTCCGTGAGCTCGCGCAGCACCTCTTCCATACGCGCCGAGGCGAGCAGTTCCGCGGGGTTGGGCGGCACAGCACCGCTGGCGAGCACCGAGAGCCCGCCGTCGACCTGCTGCATCACATCCTCAATGCGGGCTTGTCCGATGAGTACCGTGGTCAGGCCCCCGTCCTGGATGAGGCCGAAAGCCGGCGCCACGCACGGGCGACGCAGGTCGCCGTCCACAAGGCAGGTGGAGACGCCGGTCTCGGCGAGGGAGCGGGCGAGGTTCATGGCGATGTTCGTTTTGCCCTCACCGGGCACCGAGCTCGTCACCACGATGATCCGCGGCGGATCGTCGACCTGCGAGAATTGCAGGTTGGTGCGCAGCTTGCGGAACGCCTCGGCTCGCTTGGAGTGCCCGTCGGCACTGACCAGCGGCTGCCTTGGGGCGTTCCTGTCGTACGGGATGGTGCCGAGGCCGGGCAGAGCGAGGAACGCGCCCAGTGCCTCGCTCGTCTTGAACGTGGTGTCGAGCGTCTCGCGGAGGGCGACCAGCCCGGCAGCGAACAGCAGGCCGCCGACCACACCCGCGGCCAGGTTCGGCAACGGGCGGGGCGATGTAGGAGAGGTCGGGGCGACGGCTTCCTCGGTGACGCCCAGGGAGACGGGGGAGACCGGTGGTACAGGCGTGTCATCCTCGGCCTTGTCACCCGTCTCGGGCCGTGTCGAGGGGACCGGCCGCTTGGGGGTCTCCAACTGCTCGACGACCGAACTGAACCGTTCTGCCACGGCGTTGGCGATGCGCGCCGCGCGCCGGGGCGCGGTGTCCCGGACGGTGATGTCGATGAGCACGGTCTTGAGCGGAACGTCGGCGGTGATCCGGGACGCCAGCTCCTCCGGAGTGGTGCGCAGCCGCAGTTGCTTCACCACGGGAGCGGTGATCTGGCGGGTCGTCACGATCTCGGCGTACGACTGCACGCGCGCCTGTGAGAACGTCTGCCCCTCGTTCAGGTCGATGGTGTTCTCACCGGTGCGGGTGGCAACGAAGAGCTGCGTCCTCGCCTCGTAGACGGGGGTGCTCACGCTTGTCACGGCGAGGGCCGCCCCGACCGCGAGAAACAGACAGACCACGACCGTCGGCCATCGTCTGGCAAGAGCCTTCAGGAATCCTTGGAGATCCAAGCTGCTGCACCCCTCACGGGACTGAGGGAACCACCCGAATTGAGGCTTTCTGTTCCCTATGGACGAAGTCGACCATAGGGACTCGGACTCTTCGGGCGGGGGAGCCACCCCCCGTGTCGCCCCTCGGGCGACCCTCGCGACGCGCACCGCGCGAGCGGGGACTAGACCAAACCGATGACTTCTTGCGCCATCAGGTCAATTTATGTCGTTATGTTCTGTTTGCGCCATGTATCCAGGTCCTGGTGTCCACACCGGATCACGGCCGCCGCACGACCAGGCCCGGACCCACGTCGAGGAGATCGAAGAAGATGACAGCATCGCGCAGATGGCGGGCCGCTCTGGCATCGGCGGCATCAACTGCCGTTCTCATCGCAGCACCGCTGATCGGGGCTCAGGCCGCCTCGGCGCACCCGTACCCGCCGTCGGCCCCGCCCCTGTCCGTGAGCACCACCACGGTGGCAGCGGGGGAGGAGTTGAGCTTCAGCACCATCCCCGGCGTGTTCGAGCCCGGCTCGGAGGTCACGGCGCTACTGGAATCGAAGCCGGTCGTGCTCGGCCACTTCCGGGCCCGGGCCGACGGCTCGGTCGCGGGGACCGTGACCATCCCGGCGGACACCGCTACGGGCCGGCACGTCTTCCGGCTCACCTCGAAGCACCCCCACCAGAGTGTCGGCGTCAGAATCTACGTCCAGGGCAGCATGACGCCCACCCCGACCCCAAAGCCGCCCCACCACCCGGGCAAGCCCGGGCACCACGACGAGTCAGCGCGCGGTAGGCACTACGGACTTGACGACAGCCGCAACGTTTCCCACGAACTCCCCACAGCCGTCGAGCCGTCGAATTCCCCGCACTCGGTCCCGAACGGCAAGGGACTCGTG
This sequence comes from Streptomyces sp. ALI-76-A, assembly GCF_030287445.1. Taxonomy (GTDB): domain Bacteria; phylum Actinomycetota; class Actinomycetes; order Streptomycetales; family Streptomycetaceae; genus Streptomyces. Next base: position 1,058,410 of record NZ_JASVWB010000004.1, read on the forward strand.
ACGACTGGCAGTGATAAGGCGCTGGGGATCGGCGGCACGGCGGCCGCCCTGCTCATGGCGGGCGGGGGCACGATGCTGGCCGTGCGCCGTGGTCGCCGTACCTGAAAGATCAGTACGACCACGGCGTCCCGGCCCGGTCAGGACACCGTCCGCTTGCCTGGAACCAGTCGTTCCGGCAACCGGGCGGCGGGCCGCCGCCGCGCACTGAGACAGACCCTGCCGACCATCGCGGCGCTCCTGGTCACCGGCTCCGTCTGGATCGCGGCCACCGGGCTGCTCGCCCGGTCGGAGCCGCTCGCGGCCCGGCGGGACGTCGAAGCAGTGTCCGGCGATCCGGCCGGCCGAAGCCGTACGCACTGGCGGCAGGTCAGCCCTCACCAGGTCGAACGCCTGTGGGTGACGGTCCTCGAAACCGTCCCCCCACGACCCGGATCGTTCACTCAGGGCCTGGAGATGGCCGGCGGCACGCTCTACGAGGGCACCGGGCTGTCCGGTCAGTCCTCCGTACGGTCCGGGGCCCAGGCAAGCCACCCATGGCGCACACCAGCCTTCCCGCTCCTCTCTGCGGTGAGGGGATCACGCTGCTGGGCCGGACCCTGTGGCAGCTGACCTGGCGGGACCGGGTCGCCATCGAGCGGGACGCGACGACGCTGAGGGAGCTGCGCCGCGTCCCGTACCCCGACGAAGGCTGGGGCATCTGCTTCGAAGGCGGCAGGCGGCAGTCGGTGACGAGCGACGGCTCGGCACGACTCACCTTCCGCGATCCGCGCACCCTCGCGAAGACCGGTGAGGTCACCGTGACCGAAGACGGCCGGCAGGTGACGGAAGTGAACGAGCTGGAGTGCGCCGACCATGCTGTCTACGCCAACGTGCTGCCCACCGAACGCATCGTGCGCATCGCCCCCGTCACCGGCGCGGTGACGGCGAGCATCGACGCTTCGGGCCTCCTGCACCCCGGCGAACTCGTCCCCGGCGCCACCCTGAACGGCATCGCGGCTGTCCCCGCAACGGACCAGTTCCTCCTCACGGGCAAGTTCTGGCCCAAGATGTTCCGCGTCGCCCTTGTTCCGGCACAGCCGCCGAGCCGCACCGTCCGCTGAACCGGACAGTGGGCGGTGGTGCCTTCCGGCACGAGGTGCTCGCTTCTCGTTGCCCCTGCGCATAAGCGGGTCCTGATCACACCGCCCCCGCGCGGGCCACATCCCTGTACAGCCGTTCGAGTTCCGCGACCTTCAGGGAGCCGCGCTCGGCCTGGCTGATCAGCTTCCGATTGGACAGGCGATCCTTCGCGTTCAGCGGCCCCGCGTGTGAGAGAGCGTCAGCCAACGAGCCGACCAGTGGATCGGGGAGCAGATCAGCAAGCAGGCCCTCCGCCACGAGTTCCCGGTAGGGCGCGATGTCGGAGAGCAGCAGCCGGCACCCGGCAGCTGCGGCTTCGAGTACCGAGGAGCTCCGCTGGTCGGCCTGGGGAACCGAAATCGCTGCATCGCTTGCGCGCATCAGGCTGAACATCTCGGCCTGGCCGAGTGGCTGATCGACGACGGCGACCCGGCCGGCCAGATCTCGTGCCCGGGCGCGCAGAAGCGCGAGGTATTCCTGCTGCGCGCGTCTGGCGGCGGCATGAGCCGGCTGGTGTCCCGCCACCAACACGAGGAACAGGTCGGGCCGGACTCGCGCGGCACGGATGAACGCCGCGAGAATCTCGTGGGTCCGGTAGACCTCCGCCGTGCTGCGGACCGACAGCGCGACCGTGGCTCCGGACGGAATGCCGTACTTTGCGCGAGTCAACCGGGGATCGGCGTCGTTTCCGGCATCCAGCAGCGCGTCCGGTACCCCCCAGGAAAGGACCGTGATCCGTGAAGAGAGGACCCTGTATCGGCTCGCGACCAGCTCAGCAACCTCCCGTGAGGTCGGCACCACGCGTGCGGCCCGCCGGAGCGCCAGCCGAGCGACCAGCGCCCGGCCGGAATGCCGGTCGGCCGCACGCAGTTCGGATCCCCACGGAGTGATCACGACCGGCACTGCCGGGCGGGCCGGCAGCAGAAGGGAGAGCGCCCCGTGCACGCCGAGCGAATGGACGTGGATGACATCCGGCCGCGCCCGGTGTAGCTCATGCCGCAGCCAGTGCTTGGCGCGCAGCACGCGCAACGGCCGGCACGCTCCGCCGGGAGTGGACGTGGCTCGCCAGCCATCGAAACCCAGACCCGGCTCATGCCAGCTGCAGACCGTCACCTCATGCCCGAGCGCGGCCAGATCGTCCGCCCAGCGCCGGGTGTGCGCCGACGTGGCCGACGCGAGCAGGACGACGCGCAGCGGCACGATCGGCGCATCGCACATGCCCGGCTGTCGCGGGGCCGGGTCATGACCGGGCACGGCGCTCCTTGAGTACGAACCGGCCCTTGCCCGCCGCAGCCCGCAGCCGGTTGGCCGGACTGCGCGTGTAGCGGTCCCACCCGATGGCCACCGCCGGCCATCGCGGGTCGGCGAGCACGTCTCCGGCCGCGGTCAGCAGCGCGACGTGCAGGCAGTGGTACGCGAAGCTGGCGGGCGCGGTGTGCCGGAGGTCGTACCTGGTCCAGTACCCCAGGTCGAACGCGGCCAGCGAGTCGCGGAGCCGGTCCGCCACACGCTCGTGGGCAGTCCCGCTCTGATGCCGGCTCAGCTCGCAGAGACCGAAGAGGGCGAAGACCGCACCGTTGAGAATATGACTGACCGGGTCCGACGGGCACTCCTCGGGGAAAGGGCGCCCCAGGTGGTCGTAGTGCGAGCAACCGCCCGCGTCCAGCGGCCGGAGCATCAGTTCCACCGCACCCTCGCTCGCGTCGAGAAAGGACCGCTGGCCGGTCGTGGCGTATCCGCGCAGCATCACCGACACCGCCAGGCCCTGGGCCATGGCCGAGTACCAGCCCGGGCGCACCCCGTAGCGGGGCACTGGTACCGGATAGCGCCAGCCGCCGTTGCTGTCCTGGCTGGCGCGCAGCCATCCTGCCTGGGTCAGCAGAGCCCGCACGCCCGGCGGCCGTTCGTCCCCAGTGGCCGGGTGCCGGCCGGCGGCGAGCGCGCCGGTGTGCTGTGCGAGCGCATACAGGCTGACCGAGACCGGGTTCCGGTAGGTCTCGCCGGTCGCGGCGCGGGTCACCACCACGCGCTCGTGGTCGAGCATGCTCCCGGCCGTCATCGGCCGCAGATCGAGCGGGTATCTGCCCGGCTGGTCGGTGGTCATGTCACCCGGCGGCATCGTCGCGTCGACCGGGAAGCTCGGCCGCCGCAGATCGCGTACCGCTTTCCCCGCCATGCCGGCCAGCGTCGTTCTGGCCCGCGTCCTGTTGTCCTTCACGCCGGGCTCTCCCTGCGGAGCAGCCTGCGACGTTCCCGCGCGGCCAGTGCCTGGTGGTACAGCTCGTTCACCTGGCCGACTGTGCCGGCGATGTCGAACTGCCGGAGCGCGAGTTCACGGCCCCGGTCGGCCATGCGGAGACGCGCTGCGGGATCGGCGAGCAGTGCGTTCACGGCCTGTGCCAGTGCCGGGGGATCGGCGGGCGGGATCAACAGGCCGGTGCGGCCGTGCTGGACGGTGTCCGGCAGGCCACCGACGTCGGTCGCCACCACACCCTTTCGCATGAGCAACGCCTCCACCACGGTATAGCAGGCGGACTCGTCCATGGACGGGTTCACCAGGATGTCCAGCCCGGCCATGACCGAGCTGATGTCGGACCGGAAACCGGTGAACCGGATCCGGTCGGCGATGCCGAGCCGGGCGGCGCGGCGTTCCAGCTCGCGCCGGTACTTCCCGTCACCGACCAGTTCGTCGCCGACCACGAAGAACCTGGCCTCGGGGTTCTGACGCAGGATCAGCGGGATGGCGTCGAGGAAGACTTCGTGCCCCTTGACACCGACCTGGCGGAACTCCCGCAACTTGCTCGCGTACATGTAGGCGACCATGCCGACAGCCGGGGTGTCGTCGGTGAGGCCGAACTCACGGCGGAACGCATCCGGCGAGGTTGCCGGATCGAAGCGGTGTACGTCGCAGCCGTAGTAGCTGACCGCGACCGACCGCGCTCCCATGGCCTGGTAGCGGCGCGCGATCGCCCGGCACGATCCGAGCACCAGATCGTCCCGGCGCAGCGAAAGCCGCTCCAGGATCCGGAAGGGCGCGATCCGAAGATGCACCAGCCCGGGAACCTGCGACACGACCAGCGCGGACGGGCAGGCGGCCGACACCACTCGGGCCACGAGCTTCGCGATGATCAGATGCGAATGGATGACATCCGGCCTGTATGCCCTGACGAATCTCATCAGCCGCCAATGCCCAGCCATCAGCACTGGTAGTTGTCCGATCCGATGAGGCACTCCGAACGGGATGATTTCCACCCGGACGCCGCGGACCTCGCGCAGCCGGTCGGCGAGCGGGCCCTCTCGGGGCAGCACCGCGCACACCTCGTTTCCCAGCTCGGCAAGGCCCCGCACCTGGTCGTGGAACCAGTTTCCGCCGACGGCGGCCGAGGTGATCTGCAGGACGCGCAGCGGTCGCGGCTTCCCGATCGCGGATGTGCTCATCGCGTCACCGGTACCGGTGCGTTGTCCGGAGCCGGCTTCGCGGCCAGGATGATCAGCATCAGACCGGCCAGCAGGGGTGGGACCAGCAGGACCTCGCCGAACAGCGAGCAGACCCCGGCGCCGACCATGGCCAGCAGCGCCGGCTCGCCCGCAGGATCACCGGATCGAGCCGCGCACCACGCCCGGCGGACGCCGAGCGCGACAATCGTGCCGATCCCGGCCGCGCCCACCAGGCCGGTCTGCGAGAGGACTGTCAGGTAGGTGTTGTGAGCGAAATGCAGGAGCGGGAACTGGAGGAGCATGACCTCGTAATCACCTGTGGCGTGGTAGTAGGCGGGCAAATGGTTGGCGAAGTTCAGATATCCGACACCGAAAGCAGGGTGCGCCTCGAACATCCGTAGTGCGCTGCTCCACAGATCGAGCCGTACCGCAGAGTTGACGTCCGGCGCGCCGCCGACGATCGAGTCGAACCGGGCCGCGATCGCGGCGGGCAGCAGCGGTACCAGGCAGGCCACGCCGACGCTCAGGGCCAGAACGCCGCGCAGCGATCTACGGGCGGCGTAGAGCGCGATCACCGCGATTCCCGCCAGATAGGCCGCGCGGCTCAGCGAGTACGCAACCCCGAGGGCGAGCACGACGACCCCCGCGCCGATTGCCAGCCGCAGCAGGGGCGTTTGGACGGCCGGATAGCGCCTGAGCAGGACTGCGGCCGCCATGACGAACAGGGCACCCACGGTGTTGTGGTTGGCCGCGTCCTCTTGGGTGATGGCCAGAACGGCGGTGTCAGCAGGGGCGAGACCCGCCTTCGCCGCGAAGACGGAGCCGATCTGAACGATGTTGATCAAGGCCACGATTACGCTGCCGCAACAGAACACCACGAGCGCCCGGTCGAGAGCCCGTCCAGGTTCAGCAACCAGCGGCAGCAGCATCAGCGGCGCGCACATCAGCAGTAGGTACTGCCATTTGTCGGCACCCGGCAGATCGGTGTCGCCGATCAGGACGCTGGTGGCCACCAGGTAGCCGACCGTGCCAGCGGTGATCATGACGCCGGCAGGCTTCGGCCGCGCGATCCCCCGGCCTGCGAGGACGCGGCCCAGCAGGCAGACGAGCATGAGAGCGATCAGCACACTTGGGGTGATCAGCGAGTCGCCGATGTCGGACTGTGAGAGCGGGATGGCCGCCGCGAGTACACACAGACCCACCTCCGGGATCAGGGCCAGCACAATGACCACGAGCGTGGCGGCGGCGCCGGCGGCACTGAGGGCGGGGCTGTATGCCGTCGCGAGACAGCCGGCACCCGCCACGGTCAGGAGTCCCGCCGCGACCATGAGCCCTTTGCTGGCCAGGACGGGCCTCACCTGCCTCGGGTACGCGCCCCGCCGGCGGTGGCCGACCGTCTTGACCGACAGGCACCCGATGGGCGGGCGCGCCGGTACGGCCGCCGTCTCGTCGCCGGCGTGCTCAGCCGGATGGCGTCGGCGGGCACGGACAGCCGAGCGCACGCTGTGGGCGAGCAGCACCGCGAGCACCAGGTATCCGGCCGAGTCGGCGGCGCCGGCACCGACCGCGGCATGGTGGGGGGTCAGGGCCACGAGCAGCCCGATGTTGACCATCGCACCGACCACAGTGGCCGTGATCACCGGCCGGAGCAGGCCGGCGGCCGCCAGGTAGGGCTGGACCGAGCGGGCCGCGCTGAACAGCACGAGGCCGGGGAGCATAGCCCAGATCACCGGCACGGCACCGGAGTACGGCCGCCCGTAGACCACTGGGATCAGGATGGGCGCAGTCGCCGCCGCCACGACGGCAGCCGTCGCGGCGGCAAGGAACACGGTCCGGGCGATCCTGGCCGCTGCCCGCGCATCCACGGCACCGGAGGTCACGGCGGGAAACATCACCAGCGCGACCGTCGTCGACAGCAGGAGCAGCCCCTCTGCCAGGGGCAGCGCCACCGCGTACACGGCCACGGCCGTCGCCCCGGCGAGCGTCTGGATCACTGGCACGTCCAGGCGCAGCAATCCGTAATGGATGAGGTTCGGGAGATAGGAGCTGATGGCGAAGCTGCCGAAGGTACGCACAGCGAGGGGTTCACCATCGGTGTGGACGCGGGTGGTGGACCCGAGCAACAGCATCGCGGCGCAGACCAGCTGGCCGGCCAGTACCGCCAGGAAGCAGCTGATGGGGGTCAGCGATCCCGCGGCGAGCAGCCCGCAGACACCGACGAGGTAGCCGGCCGCGGGGACAGTGCTGAGCAGGTTGTATCTCGCGACCCGGCCGCGACCGAGTTCAGCCATACCGAGCAGCGTGGTCAGCAAGCTCACCGGGCATATGGCGGCCACGAGCAGCGCGAGCCGGTACGGCACGCCGAGCAGCACGGCCGGCCAGAGATGACCGAGCAGCAGCCACAGCCCCGCCAGGGCGGAACCCGAGATCATGGAGAACACCAGGCTCCACCGGACGATCTGCCGGAATGCGGTGTGCGAGGTGCCGGCGAACCGGGCGTTGGCGTTGTCCACACCCAGGACCGTGACGACGCTCAGCACGGAGGGGACCGAGATCATGACCGCGAACGTGGCCCTACCTTCCACCCCGAGCGCCCTCGCGGTGATGACGCCCGCCGCGAAGCTCATCGCCGTGGCCAGCAATCGCGTGGCCAGCGTTGCCCCGATCGCCGCCGGACTTACCCCCGGCAGCCGGGCTCGGAGACTTTTCGTGATCGACAGCACCAGGGAACGGCCTCCGGAGTCGCGAGTCGGATCGTGCTGCTGGGAGCGGCGGATGTTCTCCCCGCCTCGACAGCAGGCACAATGTAGCGGCACCCGTAGCGGAAAGTAGTGACACATGCACGTTGAGTAGTAGATTTCTGGTCGCCGGGCCGGATATCACCGCCTTGGCCAGCGCCGGGAGAAGGCTTTCCGGCGCGGACGACCTGGTAGGACAGGAGAACGCGGCTGTGAAGGTGCTCAGCGGGGTCGGCGCACGTCCGCAGATCGTCCAGCCGGCGCCGATCGCGTGGCAACTCGCCCGCCGCCGCGACGAGCACCTGATCGTGCGCACCGGCCGGCACTGTCACCACCTGCTGTCGTCATCCTTCGGCGACGAGATCGGCGTCCCTCCTCCGGACGTGAACCTGGATACGGGCTCGGCCCGTCAGGCCGAGCAGACGGCGAGGACGCTCGCCGCGCTCGATCCGGTACTCGCGCGGGAGCGCCGGGACTGGGTACTGACCTACGGCGACACCAACTCCCTCCTCGCCGGAACGTTCGCGGCGGCGGCACGAGAACTGCCCATCGCGCACCTGTCGGCGGGCCTGCGCTCTTTCGACCGGACGATGTCCGCGGAACGCAACCGGATCGTGGCCGATCATCTGGCCGGCCTGCTGCTCGCTCCGACCACGGTGGCGATGGCCGCTCTGGCCGCCGAGGGTCTGACCACTCGCTCGCTGCTGGTCGGCGATCTGACAGTGGACACGCTCCGGATGATCAGGGACCAGTGGGCGGGGTCGGGCGAGGAGCGGCATTCACCGTTCCTGACCGGGCATCCCTTCGCCGTTCCTGACCGGGTGTCAAGGGCCCTGCCTGCTCGCCACCGTGCACCGGCAGGCCACCACCGACGCTCCGCACCCGCTGGCCGTGATGGGTGCCGCGCTCGCCGCTTGCCCCAAGCTCTTCCGGCTGCCGGTACCCCCGCAGCGCGCCGCCAGAGCCCGGCAGTTCGACACCGACCTGTCAGGCGGCTCACTGCGGGCGGCGCACCCGCTGCCCTACCGGAGCGTGACCGCCGCGCTGGCTGCGGCCGACGAGCTGATCACCGGCACCGGTGGCCCGCAGAAGGAGGCGTTGGTGCCCGGGGTCCCGTGCAGCACACTGCGCGCCGCGACGGAGGCCGGAGACTCTTCAGGACGGCGGGAACGGTTTGGTGCCCGACCCCTGAGGGCTGCCGGTGGCAGTGGCCGGGCCGCGGCCGGCCGGGCGGGCCGGCAACACCCTTCGGCGACGGTGAAAACGCCGTCAGGATCATCGACGTACTGGCGTCACGGGCCCACCGCATTGCTCAGCACGCCGTCAGGTGCGGCAGGGCGGCTTCGGCGGAGGTGAGGACATGAGGATCTGGATCTTCAACCACTACGCGGCGCCACCGGACTGCGCCGCCGGCACCCGGCACTACGAGCTGGGCCGAGTACTGGCGGCGCAAGGGCACGACGTCACCGTCTTCGCCAGCAGCTTCAGCCACTTCAGCAGGCGCGAGGAACGGCTCGCGCCCGGCGAGAAGGTGGCCACCCGGACTATCGACGGCGTCCGCTTCGTCTGGGTCCGCACGCCGCCCTACACCGGCAACGGATACCGCCGCGTGCTGAACATGGCCCACTATGCGGCCCGGGTGCTCTCGGCACAGCGCGGCCTGAACCGGCCGGATGTGATCGTCGGCTCATCAGTACACCTGGCCGCGGTGTTCGCCGCCTGGCTGGCGGCCCGCGTCCGCCGCGCCCGCTTCGTCTTCGAGGTGCGCGATCTGTGGCCGCAGACACTGATCGACATGGGCGCGCTGCGTGCGAACGGACTGCCTGCCCGGCTGCTCCAGGTGGCCGAGTCCTTCTGCTGCCGGCGTGCGTCCGCCGTGATCTGCCTGCTGCCCGGTGCCGCCGACTACCTGAAGGCCCGCGGGATCCCGGTCGACAGAATCCATTATGTGCCGAACGGGATCGCCGACATCCCCCGGCCGACGGAACCGGGTGAGCCCGCGGGCCCGAACGGTGCGGACGGGCACCGGGCCGCCGACCTGATCGAGCAGATCAGGCGTTTCCGCAAGGACGGTTGTCTCACCGCCGGCTACATCGGCTCACACGGACCGGCCAACGGCGTGGCGACCATTGTCACGGCCGCGGCGGAGTTGCGAGCCCTCGGCCATCCGCGGGTCGCTGTGGTGATGGTCGGCGACGGCCAGGAGAAGGCCGCGTGCCAACGGCTCGCTCACCGGCATGGCTTGGACAACGTGCTGTTCTGGCCGCCGGTGCCCAAGCAGGCCGTGCCGGCCGTGCTGGCCGAGCTGGATGTGACGCTGTTCTGCCTGCGCGATGTCGCGGTCTTCAAGTACGGCCTGAGCAGCAACAAGCTGTTCGACTACTTGGCGTCCGGCAAGCCGGTGCTGTTCGCGAGCAACGCGCCCGGCGGCCCGGTGCGCGAGTCCGGCGGCGGCGTGTGCGTGCCCGCCGAGTCACCGGCCGACATGGCGGGCGCGCTGGCCGGGCTGGCCGCGATGAGCGAGACCGAACGGGAGCGGATGGGCGAGCGCGGCCGCCGCTGGGTCTACCGGCATCACGGCATGACCGCGCTGGCAGGCGCGTTCCTCGCCGCGGTCTCGGAACCGGCGCGACGGGAAGGTCCGGTGACGGAGGCACGGCTGTGACGCTGCACATCGTGGGCGCAGGCGGCTTCGGCAGGGAGACGCTGGACGCGGTGCGGGCGACAGCCGCGGCACCCGAGATTGTTTTCGTGGACGAGCACCCGGCCGCCACCACGGTGGACGGCTGTCCGGTGCTGCTGCCCGGGCAGTTGGCTGCCTCTGGCGAGCAGCGGAACGAGTTCGTGGTCGCGATCGCCGACGCCGACGCGCGCCGCCGGTTGGCCCGAGAGTTCGAGGATCGCGGCCTGCGAGCGGCGACGGTGATCGACCCGCGTGCGGTTGTCTCCCCCGGCGCCAGGATCGGGCGTGGCTGTGTCGTGCTGGGTCAGGCGTTCATCTCCACCGGCACCGTCACCGGCGCACACGTCCAGGTCAATTACCAGGCCAGCATCGGTCACGACACGGTGCTCGAGGATTTCGTGACGATCCTGCCGGGGGCCAACATCGCCGGCAACGTGACCATCGGCGCCGGGTCCACGGTGGGCAGTAACGCCGCCGTGCTGCAGGGCCGGCGGATCGGGCCGTCCGTCATGGTCGGGGCCGCGGCTCTGGTGACCCGCGATGTCGCCGTCGGTCAGGTGGTCGTCGGCGTCCCCGCCAGGGCCCGGGAGCCCTGACCGTCGGTTCGACCACGGGATCCCGGGCACCCGGCGTCGGCGCGGCTCCCCTGCAGAAGTCCACGTCCAGCGTGAGCCACTGGTGCAGGTCCGGCAGCACGGGCAGGCTGGGCACCGCCGTGCCGCCGGTCAGGTCCGGATCGCGGGCCGCGATCAGGCGTACACCGGGCAGCGCGGCCAGGACCTGGGCGCGGTTGCGGCCCATCGCGCCCAAGTCGTGTACGCCCGCTCGTGATGCGCGGTCACCGGGCACCAATCGGCAGCGGCTGATCCGTGGCATCCGGCGACGCGGTTGCCCGGCCGACGGCGGTGGTCACCGCGTCGGCGATCTCGGCCACCTCGGTCTCGGTCAGCCGGTGGTGCACCGGCAGCGAGAGCATCGCCTGGGCGACGGCCTCGGTCACCGGCAGTGCCGCGGCGTCCCCGGTGCCGCCGTCCCGCCGGGCGAAGATCGGCTGCCGGTGTACCGGCGGGAAGTAGATCCGCGCCTCGATGCCCTGGTCCAACAGGTCGGCGAGCACCTGGTCGCGGATGCCGGGAAGCAGGCAGGTGTAGAGCATCCAGCTTCCCCGAGCATCGGGTACCTGGTGCGGCGTCATCAGGCCGGGCAGCCCGGCCAGCCGCCGGGTCAGTGCTTCCGCGATCAGCTGTTTGCGCCCCAGGATGCCGTCCAGCTTGCGCAGCTGCACCCGGCCGATCGCGGCCTGCATCTCGGTCAGGCGCCAGTTGTAGCCGAGGCTCTCATGCTGGTACAGCCCGGTCTGACCATGGTTGCGGAGCAGTTTCAGCCGCTCCGCGACGCCCGGGTCGTTGGTCAGCACCATGCCGCCCTCACCGGTGGTGATGTTCTTGGTAGGGGTGAAACTGAACATGGCTGACCGGCCGAAGGTGCCGACCGGTCTGCCGCGGTACTCGGCGCCGGCCGCCTGCGCGGCGTCCTCCAGCAACGGCACGCCGGCCGCGCCGCATACCCGTGCCAGCTCGTCGAGGTCACCGGGCTGCCCGGCGTAGTGGACGGTCATGACCGCCCGCGTGGCCTGGGTGATCCGGGCCGCGACCGATTGCGGGTCGAGGTTGAACGTCTGTGGGTCGATGTCGGCGAACACCGGGGTGGCCCCGACGTGGCACACCGACGTCGCGGTGGCGACGAAGGTCATCGACGGGACGATCACCTCGTCGCCGGGGCCGAGGCCCTCGGCGAGCAACATCGCATGCAGCGCGGCCGTGCCGGTGCAGAACGTCACACCGAACCGCGCCTGATGCCGGTCGGCGAACTCCTGCGCGAAGGCCTCGTTCTCCGCGCCGTTGGTGAGAACACCGCTACGCAGGACCCTGCGTACCGCCTCCCCTTCCTCCTCACCGAGATCGGGGCTGGCAAGCCGGATCCGGACGTTGCTGTCAGGCACCTGTGAGCATCCTTTCTGGTTTGCGGGCGATCGGATCGTTGTCGTGGCTGGCGGTGGCTCCGCGCCCGGCCAGGACCGTCCAGACGGTGAGGAACAAGATGGCCAGGTCCAGCCGGAAGCTCTGGCGGAGGACGTAACGCAGATCCCACTCGATGCGCTCCGGCCAGCTCAGCCGCTGTCGCCCGTGCACCTGCGCCAGGCCGGTCAGTCCTGGGGCGGCCAGCAGCCGCACCTGCTGCCGATCGGTGTACCGGCGTACCTGGTAGGGCAAGGTCGGCCGAGGCCCGACCAGACTCATCTGTCCGCGCAGCACATTGACCAGCTGCGGCAACTCGTCAAGGGACATGCGGCGCAGCACTCGGCCGACTGCGGTCACCCGGGTGGTGTCGGCGTCACCCGGACTCTCCGGGCCGGCCGGAACATTCACCATCGTGCGCAGCTTCAGCAGGACGAACAGACGGCCGTCGCGGCCGACCCGCTGCTGCCGGAACAGGACGGGTCTGCCATGCGCGAGCAGGTGCGCCAGCGCGGCGATCGCGCAGAGCAGCGCGGCCGGCACGATGATCAGGCTGATCACGACCAGGTCCAGCAGTCGCTTGCCGCGGTACGACCTGCGGCGGGGCTCCTGGTTGCCGACCCGGGCACCGCCGGGCACTGCGGTGGGTGCCTCCGGGACCACCGGGTCGGCCGGGTACCGGCCCGGCAGAGGTGGGGCGGTCATCTGCTGGCCTCCGCTTTTCCGGGCTGGCCGGGCAGCACGGGCTGGCCGGGCGGTTGCTCGGGGCCGGGCGCGGCGGCGAGGCGCGCCAAGGCGGCGCGTACCTCATCTGGATCGGTGGGGTGACCGAGGCCGGTGACCTCGCCGACATCGAGTACGGGCACCGGCACCTGTCTGACCAGCGGATGCCTCGGCCGGTGGTCCGGCTCCTCCTTGCCCAGCAGGTCCTCGGTCAGCTTTTCGCCGGGGCGCAACCCGGTGAAGACGATCTCGACATGCCGCGACGTCGCGGCGGCCATACGACGGGCGAGGTCGACGATGCGGACCTGGTCTCCCATGTCGAGGACGAGGACCTCACCGCTCTCCCCGACGGCCACCGCCTGCAGTACCAGTTGGACGGCTTCCGTGGCTGTCATGAAGTAGCGAGCAACCTGCGGGTGTGTCACGGTGACCGGGCCGCCCGCAGCGATCTGCGCGGACATCGAGCCGAGCAGCGAACCCCGGCTGCCCAGGACATTGCCGAACCTGACGGACACCCAGGTTCCGGGATACTCACCGGCCATGTGTGCGGTGAGCCGCTCGGTGATCCGCTTGGAGGTGCCCAGGACGCTCACCGGGTCGGCCGCCTTGTCGGTGGAGACGTTCACGAACGACCGCACGCCACAGGCCACAGCCGCTTGCAGCACGTTCAGCGTGCCGGTCACGTTCGTCTTCAGCGCCTCGGCCGGATACCGTTCGAGCAGCGGGAGATGTTTCACCGCCGCCGTGTGGAACACGATCTCGGGGCGGGTCTGCGCGAAGATCTCGCGGATGCGGGAGGCATCTCTGATGTCGGCGAGCACAACCTCGTCGGAATCGAGCAGCGCACGGCCGTGCAGCGCGAGCTGGATCGCGTGCAGAGCGGATTCGTCCCGGTCGAGCAACACCAGCGACGCGGGACCCAGCCGGTGCAACTGGCGGCACAGCTCCGAACCGATCGAGCCGCCAGCGCCGGTGACAAGGATGCGGCGTCCGGCGAATTGACCGGCAGCCGACGTCAGGTCCAGCCGGATCGGATCGCGGCCCAGCAGCTGAGTGATCCGCGGGTCGCGGACGTCGTCAATCCGCGCCGGTCCGGCGACCAGTTCCTCGACGCGCGGAATCACCTTGGTGATCAGGCCGATCGACTCGGCCAGTGTGATCAGCTCGCGGACCACCTGACCGTCCCGGCACCCGCCGGCGATCGCGATCACCATGACCGTCGCCCCGGTCTCCGCGGTGACCTCCGCGAGCCGATCCCGCCCGCCGCGCACTCGGATACCACAGATCCGCAGGCGGTGCTTGCCTGGGTCGTCATCCAGCAGGGCAACCGGGTGGTACTGCGCGCCAGGCTGACCGATCAGCCGCTGCACCAGTTGCGTTCCGGCGCTGCCCGCACCGAACACGATCACTTTGACGGCGGTCGGCGCGGGCCGTCTCGGCCTGCGCCGGACGGCCGCGACTGCGGCCCTCACTGTGATCATGGCAAGCACGCCGAGCAGGGTGGCGAGGCCGGCCACGCCCGGCTTGTCGCCCACCAGGGGAAGCCCCGCCTGGCAGGTGCCCTCCAGAAGGAGCCCGGTCAGCCCGGCGGAGACCAGCACCGCGCTCAACTCCGCGCCGGTCGCCGCCTGATAGCGCCCGGAGTAGAGCCCGCACACGGCTCCGGCCAGTACTACTGCTGTCGATGTGACAGCACAGAGGATCACCAGATCGCCAGGTCCGACGAGCAGAGCGGAAGCGCTGCTCGTGGTCAGGCCGGCAATCAACAGGCCGCAAGTCCAGGCGATCGCGTCGATGGCGGCTTGCACCGCCGGCCGGCGGCACCGGGCAGCAATCCCGGACCGACCACTCGGCAAAGCGCGGCTTTCCTGTGCGGTGTGAAACACCGCAGGATGAACCGCTGTCATCTTGTCGTTGCCCGCGCGTTCCTCACGCAAGGTGAACCCCGATCAGCAGGTCGTCATGTGCCAAAGGCCTATTCCGGCACTTTGCTGACGGTATGTCCACGGACGCCGCCGCATCCTTTTGGGTGGATTCGGAATATATCTTGTGTTCTCGAACACTTGATTTTCTGTGGGCGCGATCTCGCTGCTCGGGCGGGTGAGTCCGCTGCACTCTTCATGAGCGGGCGTGGGGCCCTTGAGGTTTACCTGAGCGGCCCTACTACTTCACGCACGGCTGGATACTCACCTTGGTGGTCTGCGGCCATGCCAACGGTTGCAAGGGCACGACGGGGGCGCGGTCCGAAGCCGGTTCCAGCAGACGAATGTCCACTTCTCGCGTCTGACCGGGCAGGAGTTCCACCTGCGTCCCGAGTACCGGGTGACCGCGTTCCTCGGTCGACGACAACAGAAGTCGCCGCCCGTCCAGGGTCCCACTGGTGAACCGCGCACCGGAACTGGCGTACAAGGAAAGCCAGATGCTTGTGGACCCCGGGAGGTGTGAGCGCAGGGGATCGTCGGAACGGAGAGCGACGAGGGCAGGCAGGCCCGTAGCGGGAGCGGCGTTTGTCAGTTTGATTCGCACTACGCTGGAACGGGTACCGCCCTCGCAACGACCAAGTTCGTAGGTCAGCGACCGGCGCAGATAGTAGTCCATTTTGTTGCCTGCGGAATTGTTGACCACGAGATAGGCGAACGGCCCTGTTCTCTCGGGGACGTCGCCGGCCAGCTCGGCTTCTTCGAGTGCCGACTCGGTGGAGGCGTCTCTGCTCCACACGCGCAGTCGGCCGTCGTCGGCGTTCTGTCGCAGTGCGTGGAGGAGGGCCGCCGAATCGTGGTGGCTGCCCAGCAAGGCAGTAGCTACTGACTGTGCGACCTGTACCAGGAAACGCTTTCGTGCGGTGTTGCTGTACGACGCGTAAAGGGTGCTCTCGGTGAACTCTACGGTGTTGTCCGCTGTCAGATGCTTTCCGTCCGGAAGGCGGACCGGCCCCGTGGCTTTGAGGACACGGGCGAGTCCCACAGGATCGGTCGCGATGGCCCCATCGAGACGCTGCCCCGTGTGACGCTGCCACAAGCCCGCCCAGATCTGCGCCGCATAGGGAAAATGAGCGGACAGATTGGAATTAGCCAGCCCCTGGGTGCTCTCAGCAGCTCCGTACCGGCGGTCGAACTCCGGCCCGAAGTTCGCCACGGGGGTGGTGGTACGCGGCAGCGTGTCATCCGACGCGAAGTCGTGCAAAGTGATGCGGCCACGGTCGGCGGTCAAGATGCCAAAGGTGCCTACGAGGCCACCGGTCCCCCGGGCCTCGGCATTGTTCTGAAAGGCAAGAAAGTAGGAGCGTGGCTCTGAGGCGCCCAGAAGAGGCATCAGCAGCCGCATCGTCGCCTTCGCCTCGGAGACCGAGCCGGAAAGGCGCGCCACTCGGTCGGACAGCCGCTGCCGTTCCGTGTCGAGGCGACCGACCACCGTCGAGCCGGGCAGGCCGTTCAAACTCGTCTCGATTCCGGTCAGCCGGCGGTGCACATTCCCCAGCAGGTCCGTGGCAGCCGAGAGCCGGCGGAGGTCGACGCGACCCTGGTGCACAATCTGGCCGGACGCGAGCAGCTGATGCAGTCGCACCGTCTTCGGGAGCACCCCGGTGGCCATCTCGTCGGCGGCGACACTCAGTCCCCGGGCGGAACGGAGCGGTGGGCCCATCAGGGGGAGGTACTCGGCTACGCTCCACACCGGCGTGCCGGCCGCGCTCCGGGCGGCCGCTGTGTGTTTCCGGATGTCGCCCAGCACCTCGGCCGAAGGCTGGCGATGACGGGCCATCTCCGTTTGCAGTCGGTCGGTGGTCACCTGAGCCGCAGCGAGATTGCTCTGGACCGCGCGGACCTCCCACACCAGGAAACCGGCCGACGCGGCGGACAACAAACCGACGGCTCCGGCAACCCAAAGGAAAACCCGGTGGCGGCGCCTTGACACCAGAGCCGCGAATGCCCGCGCACCCTCCTCAGCGCCCTTCCGGCTGCGCGTCGGGTCTTTGCCTGCCTTCATTGCCTACCCACGAATCGAAGGGCCTACCGGAACCAAGCATTGGGAATGGATCAGTAATGTCAGTCACGGAGACGCGTTGCGAACTTCACCGCGCCAAGTAGCGGGAAACTCGGTCCGAACGGCCTAAAGGTTGTTCCGTGAGTGAACTCTGAGCTTCCTCGGGAGCCGTTGGCCGTCGTGCGGGCCGGCTCGTCTATCCGGCGAGGGTGAGGTTGTGCATCCGGGCGATGCCGAGCATGGCATGGTGAACGCCGTCGCCTTCGAGACGGCAGTCTTTCCAGTCCGGCAGGTCTTCGCCCTTGCGTCGGCGCTGGGGCATGACGAGCCCGGTGCTGGGACAGCCGCCGTCGGCGATCGTGAGTGTTCTGCCAATGGCGACTTTGGCGCCTGATTCCTCCCATGCCTTGCGGTCGTTGCGGTTGCCGGGCAACGGCTGGCCCACCACGACGACCAGGCGGGTGTCGGCGTCGATGACGACCTGGTGGTGGTCGAGTTCCGGTAGTTCTAATAGCTCATCGGTGAGCCCGAGCACGGCAGTGCAAGGGCCTCCATGCAAGGTGGAAGCCTGCCGCCGTTCTGGGGCCTTGATCCCTGTGTTCAGACCGGCTCTGCCTCGCGTTTGGCCGCTGCCGTCAGGAGCGGTCGAGTGGAGCATGACCTGCGACTTCGTGGCCCGGATCTCGACCAGCTGGCGGGGGCGGACTCGACGGGCGGGCACCGAGTAGAGGTTGCCACCGAAGGCGACCAGACAGCCTTTGCCGACCGGCCGCAGGTGTCGCTCGGCCACCAGACACGGCGTCGGCGGCAGTGGTTTGAGGGCCGCGTGGTCACGGGCCGCCCGCTCGCCGATGACCTCCCGGTGCGTCTTGTGGACCTGAGCTGCATCGGCCAGCGTGCGGTCATAGCGACTGTGCACCCGCGCAGAACCGCAACCGCAATCCGGACACGCCACCGCCAACTCGCGGGTGCAGGCCGCGATGCGGACCACGCCGCCCGCCACCCACACTCGCCCCACCCGCACCACATCCAGGTGCGGGGACATGATCCGTACGAGGTCATCACACTCGCTGACAGTGCCGCTACCTGTGACGGAGCGTCATCGGCGCACGGTGGCACACGCCAGCTTCACGGAGATCTTGCCAGGGCCACGTTCACGTGTACGCCGACAGCACCTTTGACCTTGCGGTTCTTCAGCCAGGTTTCTATGCGCCTGACGCCGCTGCGACGGATGGCTGCCGGCGTCTGGTAGCCGGTCAACAGCAGACGGGCCCTTTGTTCGTCAGGCTGAGGGCCCGCTCCAAAGCCGGGCAGATCTCCAGGAGTTGCTCTCGGGGGTTGGCGTCGATGCGGTGGATGCCTTACTCGGTGGCGTCGGCGACATCATCGAGGTGGTCGGCAACGAGGTTGGCGAGTTCACGCTTCTTGAGCGAGGACCACAGCAGTTCCACCGGGTTCAGCTCGGGAGCGTAGGTGGGTAATCGTTCCAGGGTGAGCCAGTCCTGTTCGGCGACCCAGGCCCGCATCGCCGGCTCCAGTGGGCGGACAGGCCGTCCCAGACCAGAACCACTCGCTCGCCGCGGTAGAACACCTCCACCTGCTCCAGGACCTCGATGAGCCCGGCGGTGTCGTAGCTGCCGGGCTTGAGGTGGAAACACAGGCGGGCTCCGCGATCGGGGTCGGTGGAGTGGTAGCCCAATGCTCCGGCCATCGACGCGCGCTTCCAGTTCAGGCGGTGCCGCAGGAGCGGAGTCCGCCCTCGGGGCGAGTAGGTGCGGCGGATTGAGGGAGCAGGGACACGCCTGATTCGTCGAGGAAGACGATCCAGGCAAACGTGACAGCGCCAGAAGTGGACCAGAGCCCTCAGAAACCGACACAGTCATCGGAGCCTCTCCCGGCCTCGGTCTACCTCTTCTTCGGAGGCGCGAGGGGGATGACGGTGCGGGCGCCGCGCAGAGTTGCGATTCAGGAACTCGCTCGTGCAGGTCCGGATGTACTGGGACCCGCGGCTCGACGCGCGCGTCCGCGAGGCGGCCACCATCACCACCCATCCGCAGGCGGGCAACGGCGGGACAGTGCCGGGGCTGGAGCAGGGCTCGCTCAAGCCGCTCCCCGAAGCGGTCGGTGACGTGGCCGTGCTGAAGGACCTCGTCACCTTCGACGTCATGGCCCAGTACGTCGCCGACCGGACCCAGAAGGTGCTGGGCTACCTCGCCTGCGCGGTCCTGACCGTCCTCCTGCTCATCGACAGGTCGCCGGTCGAAGCGGTCGCCTCCGGCGGGGCGGTCGCGCTGCTCTTCACCGTGGCGTTCAAGGTGGGCGCGATCCGCCTCGGGAAGATCACACAACGGCTGACGGACGCCGGGTTCCTCGCGGTACGCGACGAACAGGGCGCCCAGCGATTCCTGCGCCCGGAGCAGCAGTTGCCCGGCCCCTCGGTGCGCTGCAACCTGTGAAACGAACCTCTCGCATACATTTCCGTACATTCTGCGTACGCGGACGGGCTGGGTGCTGGGCGCCGGGTCAGAGCTTCCCGACCAGTGTCCCGCCTGACACCGCACCTGGGGCGCGCGATGCTCGACAATCGCCTCCAGGGCGCTCGCCGCGGCAAGGATTTGCGTGTGATCAGCTCGTCGTCCACGGCGGTCTCCATGATGGCCTTGAGGAGCCGGTATGCCTCGGCCGTCATCGTCACCGTCGGCGGCAGTTGCCCGCAGGGCCGTTCCGTCGGGTGCCCCGTGCGTGGAGAGGGGGCGGGGGAGGGAACTACGCCGTCCGGGAGGTGGGTACCGCTCAGGAGGTGAGTAGCGAGAGGTTCACCGTGTTGGCGATGGCCTGCATGCCGGCGCTGTTGGGGTGCAGATGGTCGCCGCTGTCGTAGGCGGGGAGCAAGCGCGCCGGGTTGGCCGGGTCCCGGAGTGCCGCGTCGAAGTCGATCACCGCGTCGAAGGCGCCGCTGGTGCGGATCCAGTCGTTGACCTGGGCGCGGATGGCGGCCTTGGCGGCGGTCTGCGAGGAGTGCGGCAGGATGGTCCCGCCGATGATCCGGACACCGGCCGTGTGTGCCTGGTCGATCATGGTCTGGTAGCCGGCGATGATCTGGTCGGCGGTGACGCTGCTGTTGTTGATGTCGTTGATGCCCTCCAGCACGATGGCGTTCTTCACGCCCGGTTGGGTCAGGACATCGTGGGAGAACCGGGTCATGGCCGCGATGCCCTGCTGCGCGCTCGGGCTGTCGGTGACCACGCGGTTGCCGCCGATGCCCGCGTTGACCACGCCGAGGCGCTGGCCGCCGGACTGGGCCTGGAGCCGCCGGGCGAGGTAGTCGGGCCAGCGCTGGTTGGCGTTGTCGGTGGCGCTGGAGCCGTCGGTGATGGAGTCGCCGATGGCAACGACGGTTCCGTTGGCCGTGGGTGACACCACGTCGAGTCCCGCGACGTAGAACCAGCGGGCCGTGGTGGTGGTGAAGCTCGTCGCGGCCTCCACCAGCAGGTTCTGCTCCGCGACGACCGGCATCGCGATGACGTCGCTGGTCAGTTCCTGCCCGGCGGCGATGGTCGGCGTGGCCGACCGGCCGAAGGTGACGGTACGTGTGGTACCAGCGACTGCGGTGGCGCCGCTGGACTGGACGGCCACCGTGGCGGCACCGACCGAGAGGGCGGTCGTGCTGCGCAGGTTGGACAGCCGGATGCGCAGCCCCGCACACCCCGCGGTTATGGAGGCGCTCTTGACGTCCAGGCACTTGCCGCTGTTGATGTTGACCAGCGAGAAGGTGCCGTCGCCGTGGTCGACCGCCTCGGAGTCCGACAGCACGGCGGCGTTCTTGCCGCTGTGCGCCGCCGTCAGCGCGTAGACGTGGCCGCCCTGCGGCGCGCCCGCGGCCGAGGCGTCTGCCGCCGGGACGAGGGCGAGTCCGGCGGCGGCCAGGCAGGTGGCGGATGCCGTGGCCGTGAGTCTGGCGGAGAGTCTTCGGGAGGTGTGTATGCGGCCCTTCTTTCTGGGTGGGGACGTGCGGCTCTCCCGCGTGGGGACGTGCGGGTCGAAGGGCTGGGGCGCTCAGGAGGTGACGCTCCGCGTGAACTGCTGGTCGAGCCGGCTTCCGCAGGTCTACTGGACCAGCACGGCCCCGTTGAGGGAGGCCGAGTCGGCGACCCAGGAGCCGGCGAGGTGCACGGTGGCGCCGGCCATGTCGCCGAGTGCGGGGAAGCCGTGTGCGCGGACGGCGTGAGAGCGGCGTTGATGTACGGCAGGAGTGGGGGCTTGGGTGAAACCCGTGAAGTACAGCCGGACGTTGATGGTGACGTGCTCGGAGAAATGATGGAATCAGGCACACGTTCTGGGGGGCGCGAGGTGCCCAGGCACCTCGCGCCCGCAGGGGACCGCCACCGCTGCCCCTCGCAACAGGCCGAGGAGGAGCTGGCCGGAGGGCAGGATCAGGAGGGGATGATCTGCCACTGTTGCTCGGTCCGCGACGCGTACGGCTGCTGCTCGATGTTGGCTCCGTCGGCGGTGCTGCCCTCGTCGACGGCGAGGCAGAGCCCGCTGTAGCGGTTGATGAGGAAGTAGTAGCCGTCACCGGTGGATGTGACGGCCCAGTGCTGCTGGGGGGCACTGGCGTCCGACCAGATGCCGACGTTGCCGCCGTCCGCGCGGGAGAGACCCGCGACCTCCATGAGCTTGCCGCTGCCCACACCCTTGATCTTGTAGTAGCCGTCGCCGGTGCTGGTGAAGGTCCACTTCTGGTTCGCCTGGTTGAGCCATGGCCACTGATCGACGTTGGAGCCGTTGGCGGTGCGCGCACCCTCCACGTCGGCGACCTTGCCGCTGTGCCGGGCGACCAGCCGGTAGACGGTGCCGTCGCCGGGCAGGGTGGTGGACACCAGTGCCGGTTTGAGCGACCGGCCGCCGATCCGGAGGCCGCTGATGTTGGCGTAGCCGCCGGTGGCCGCGTTGACCTGGATCCGTACGAAGCCCACGTTCCGGTTGGGCCACTCCACCAGCTTGTACTTGCCGTCGCCGGCCCAGGTGCCGGTGGCGACCTGGGTGAAGGTGACGCCGTCGGTGCTGGTGAGGATGGTGTAGGAGGTGATGTCGCCGTCGGTGGAGTTGCTGCGGTTCCACTGTTTGGGCAGGTACTCCAGGGTGGAGACGTTGCTCCACACCCCGCCCAGGTCGATGGTGATCGACTGTGGCAGCGGCAGGCTCCAGGTCGACCAGCAGGTTTCGTAGCGGACGTCGCTGAGTCCGTCGATGGCGTTCAGCGGTCCCTCGCCGGCGCGGAAGGCGGTGGCATACGCGTTGACCGGTGTGACGGGGTGCTCGGCGCGCAGTGGCTGGGTGGGCAGCGGCGGCCGGGAGGTGTTCGGGCTCCATGCCGCGCCGACCTCGGCGAGCCGGTTGACGACGTTGGTGTCCAGCAGGCCGTTGCGGTTGGGCGGGCAGTTGAGGATGAACGAGGTGTACTTCGGCTCGAGGTCGGCCAGGTGCGACAGGATCGCGGACCTGCTCATGAGGCCCTCGGTCGGGGTGGAGGGGTGCCAGAACCAGCCGTTGCTGATGGTCTGTCCCTGCATGCCGGCGTAGGTGTTGCCCGTCGGCGCCGTGATGCCCAGCGGCTCCTCGAAGAAGATCGCGTCGCTGAGGAAGGGCTCCACCAGCCCACCGATGTCGATCATGACGCAGTCCGGCTGCAGCTCCTTCACCAGCGAACGGATCCTCTGGTAGGAGACGGCCTGCTGCCCCATCTGCCATGCGTAACCATCGGTCATGAACATGTCGATGGTGCCGTAGTTGGTGAGCAGCTCGCGAATCTGGCCGAGCATGAAGGTCATGTCGCCGGGCTGGATGGCATCGGTGATTTCGAGCCCGGTGACCTTGTGCCGGCTCTCCCATGCCTCGACGCCGAAGGTACGGTCCCAGATAGAGTAGTAGAACCCGACCTTCAGCCCCTTCGCCCGGAACGCGTCGCAGTACGCTCGCACCACGTCCTGCTTGTAGGCGCTGTTCGCGACGTTCTGGGTGCCATAGGCGCTCGGCCACAGGGCGAAGCCGTCATGGTGCTTGGTGGTCAGGATGCCGTAACTCATCTTCGCGGCAGCCGCCGCGTCGGCCCACTGCGCACAGTTGACGCTCGGGGGAGCGAAGAGCGTGGGGCTCTGGTTGGGCTCGGCCCACTCCTGGTTCGTGAACGTGCCCAGGCTGAAGTGGTTGAACATGCCGAACCGCATGTCGACCATCCTGCTCAGGTTGGTCTGCGTGTCAGCGGCGGCCGCCTGCGACAGAAGGCCGGAGAAGCCGGGGACGATCGGCAGGGCGGTCGCGGCGCTCGCCACACCCGCCGCGCCGAGAAACGTACGGCGAGTCATTCTGGACGAGGACATGGATCACTCCTGTGTGGCTCGATGGCTGCTTGCGGTGACGGCGTGGTGGGGACGGACGACGGCGCCTGGCTCGACGGGGTCGGTCGGGGCGGGCGACCGGTTTGCGGGACGAAAGTGACGTGCGGACGTGGTATCGCCCGAGGGGTGGGCTCCGACTTCGGCGCGGGTCAGGTGGGCAGGAGCGTGAATTACCCGAGTAGGGCGGCGCTCCTCCAGTGAGTGATCGGCTCTGGCAAGGTCTTCTCCTGGCGGTTAGCAGGACAGCGCATGGTGTTGATGACAGGCCGCACGCACAGCACGTTCGGCGGAGCAACATCGGATGTATTAACGGGCACCAGGCAGTGGTCTGTCTAGGGTCATGACGGAAATAGCCAGATCAACCCAGAGTTGGTGGCTGACACGCGGGTTTGAGCGCCTGGACGGAACGGCCCTATACATAGGAGGTGTTAAGTCCGGCAGGTTGAGCGAAGAGGGGCGACTGGGCTCTGCGGACGCCGGCCCAACCGCGAGCGTGCCCGCCCCGCGACCTCCGGGTAGACCCGGGAGACAAGGGGCGGGCACGCTCATGCCGCGATCACGCGCCGGCTTCCGTCCGGGTGCGACATTGCCGTCCGCACCCGGACGGACGGTCGTCACGCCGCGCGCCGCTGGAACTGCTGGTCGGTGCCGGCGCCGCAGGGCCACTGGATGAGGTGGGCGCCGTTGGTGGTGGACCCGTCCTTCACGTCGAGGCACTTGCCGCTGTGCCGGGCGACGAGCCGGTAGTAACCGCCTCCCTGCGCAGCAACGGACGGAAAGGTCAGAATCCTCGGGCTTCAGCCCGAGGAGCAAGTCAACGCGGTGCGGTTACGCGGCGCGGGTGAACTGCCACCAGTTCATGTTGAACAGGTAGCCGCTGCCGCCGGTGAACCGCAGGTAGAGGTCCTGGGTTCCCGTCACGCCGCTCACCGGGCAGCTCACCGTGGTCCAGGCCTGCCAGCCGCCGGTGTTCGGCACACTGCACCGGCCCACGACCGTGCCGCTCGGACTGCCCAGGCGCAGCTCGACGGTGCCGCCGCTGGTGGCGGAGGCCACGCGCGCAGTGTAGGAGGAGGCGCCCGGTCCGAAGGCCGCGCCCTTGACCTTGATGTAGTCGCCGTTTTCGATCCATCCGACGTTCGTTCCGCCGTCACTGGTCCATTCGGTCTCGATCCCGGAACCCCAGGCGATCGTCTCGGCCTCCTGGCGTATGTACGGGTCAAGCGCACCGAGCTGGGGTGCACCGGTGTTCGTCATGTTGATCGTCGGGATCGTTCCGTCAGCGTTGTAGGAGAACTTCTCCACTGCGACCGAGCGGGTGAAGCCGCCGCCGCCCGGGAGGGCGCCGTTGTGGTAGAAGAAATACGAGTTGCCCTGAAAGTCCACGATGCCCGCGTGGTTGGTGAAGCTGTTGCCCTGGGCGGGCATGACTGTTCCACGGTAGGTCCACGGCCCGGTCGGGCTGGGTGCCGTGGAGTAGGCGATGAACTCCGAGCAGCACCTGGCCGCATACACCATGTAGTACAGGCCGTTGCGCTTGTAGATCCAGGGTGCTTCCTCGTACAGCGTGGGACGGTCGGGGTTGTCGGTGCGGGTTCCGAACCCCGCGGTGGTGAGCGGAATTTGGGCGGGGCTGCCTGCGTAGGAGGTCATGTCCGCGTTCAGCTTGACGTACCACAGGTTCGGATTGCCCCAGTACAGGTAGGCTTGGCCGTCGTCGTCGATGAAGACGGTCGGGTCGATCTCAGTGTTCTCCATCAGCGGGTGGCCGAGGGCGTCCCGGAACGGGCCGGTGGGGCTGTCCGACACCGCCACGCCGATGGCCATCCGGCCGGTGGCCCGGGCTGTCACCGGCACGTACCAGTAGAACTTGCCGCCCCGTTCGACGGCCTGGCCCGCCCACGCGTCGGTGGACGCCCAGCTGAAGGTGTTCAGGCTGAGCGGTGAGCCGTGGTCGGTCCAGTTGACCATGTCGGCGGAGGACCACACCCGCCAGTCCTTCATCACGAAGGAGGTGGAGCCGTCCTCGTCGTGCCCGGTGTAGAGGTAGACCCGTCCGTTGTACACCAGTGGGGAAGGGTCGGCGGTGTAGACGTGCTGCACGATCGGGTTGTCGGCCCTGGCCGCGGTGGGCTGCACCGCGGCGGGAACGACGGCGAACACCAGCAGGAGGCCCACCACCCAGGCGGCTGCCCGGGTGCGTCTCGTACCGGTGGCGGGTGATCTCACTGCGGTCGGGTGAGCCGTTGGTTTGTGGACGGCGGTACTGGCCATGGCGTGGTCCTTCCTGGTGCTGCGGGTCGGGGACTGAGCAGCTGGTCAGATACGGGGAGGGGACGTTGCCGCGCTCGGGGTGTGGTCAGCGCGAACCCTGCGATGCGGACGGAGCCGCCGAGTGTCTGCGTGGCGTAGTCGGGAAGGGCGAAGCGGTGGCCCATGAAGAACTGCCAGGTGTCGCCCATGGCGAACGCGGGCCCAGGCGGGTGAAGTTGGAGCTGTCGGTGCTGTAGGAGAAGGTTCCCGGACGGGAGGCGCCGGGGCGGATGCCGGCGGCCGTGCACAGCCGGATGCGACCGCCCGTGACGTTGGCGCTCGCGACTTCGGTGCCGGTGCCGGTGGTGTTCCAACTACTGTCCACGGTCAAGCCGTTGACCATCACTGGCGTGTTGGTGCCGCCGTCTCGTGTGATGCCGATCCACGTGGAGGGGTCGCGCAGCAGGGCGAGTCCGGTGCCCGGTCGCCGTCGCATCGTCACGTGGTCCAGCTGGATGGTCGCGGTGGAGGTGGGTCCCTGAATCCGGTGGGTGAGGGTATTGCGGGCCCAGTACAGGCAGTTGGTGACCGTCGCGCTGCCGCGGGGTCAGGCCGTTGTTGACGGACCACTTGCCATTGTCCGGAGTGTGGTTCCAATCCCCCTTTGGTCTCACGGTCGTTCCGTCGAAGGTGTCGACGCCGGTCAGTGGGGTGACCTGGCGGGGTGGGGGCGGCAGGACGGGGCTGGGATACGACGTGTCCCAGGCACGGCCTACGAGTCGGACGACGGCCGGCCGCGCCAGGTCTGACAGGAGGACCACGGCCGCGCGGCACAGGCGCGGGCGTGGGCATGGTGCGGGTGACGTCACACGATGCTCCGGGAGGCGATCGGGGCTCGCCGCACGAATGCCGGGTGCACCCTTCCAAGTCCGGCACTTGGCGTGTGGGGGAGAGCCTTACTGGTGCGGACGATGCGGGTGCTGTCATGCCCGGCATGTGCGCCATGCGCAAGCCGCTTCGGCCGGGCGTGTTCGATACTGCGAACGTTAATCGATCCTTCGGACGGCATGGATCCTAGGAGTGGAGAGCGGACAGCACAAGATCCTTGATCGACCCATTTATGCCGAAGATCGAGAAGTGGGTCGACCGGTCGCAGCGCACGGTACGAGCCGACAAGCTCCACGAACGCCTCCAGCTACTGGGGTTCACCGGGGACGAGCGGACGACGCGGCGGGCGGTCGCGCGGGCGAAGGGAACAGTGGCGGGCCGGCCACCGTCGTACTTGCCGGCCGTGGATCGCCGAGCCCGGTCTCTGGTTTCAGTTCGCCTGGGGATGGGGCCCGAAAGTGCCTGGTCCGGGCGGTGGAAGCGAGCGCGAGACGCTGTTGTTCTGCGCATGGCTGGCGTGGTCCCGCTTTGACTCACCGGCAACGAGAAGACGATGACCATCGACTGGGTCACCGGGATCGCGGTCCGTCATCCTCAAGTCGTGCACTTGGACCGGGCGGCAACCAGTACGGCACATGCCAGGCGAGAGTGCCGGTCATGCTGGCCGATGCATCGTTCTGGGACTCTTTCGAGCACGGGGCCGGTGACCGCGCAGATAAGCGGCTGCTCTCACTCCAGACCGGAAACCTTGAGAGGCGGCGGCCACCAGGCTGGTCCGCGTGCCCAGATGCGTACGGGAATCGCCGGGCCCGGCACTCACGTCACGGTCTTGATCGCCGAGGTCGAGCCGGATCGGCTGTGGCGGCGGCTGCTGCCGACCCAGCGGGGCGTGCTCGTCGCCCATGCCGTACGACGGGACACGGACGCGGTGATCTGCCGGCTGCGGTTCCCCATCTCCTGACCTCTGCGCCCGAACGGCCCGCACCTCACCGGTGTGGACCGTCGGCGTTCCCCGGGAGGAGCTGGTCCGGCACCCGCGGTGGACTCCGGCATATGGGTTCCGTCAAAAGCGGACGGGCCGCCGTATGGAAGGCGTCAACGCCCGCCGAATCCGGCCAGCGAGGCGCTTTCCTCTAATCGTCCGCTCGATCCGAACCGCATCTAGGAGCTCGCGATGGCCGACCTGGCCTTCGTCGTCACCATAATTACGGTCTTTGCGCTGGTGGCCCTCGTCGCCAAGGGGGTGACGAAGCTGTGACCGCCGAGAATATCGTCGGCCTGATCGTGGCCGTCGCCCTGCTGGGCTATCTCGTCCTCGCCCTGGTGTTCCCGGAGAGGTTCTGAGTCCTGATATGAGCCCCGTCCTCGCCGGTGTGCTCCAGCTGCTCGCGCTGATCGCGGCGCTGGCCCTGGCATACCCCCCGCTCGGCGACTACATGGCCCGCGTCTACTCCTCCGACAAGCACCTGCGCGTGGAGAAGTGGATCTACAAGGGCATCGGCGCCGACCCGAACGCCGAGATGCGCTGGTCCGCCTATCTGCGTGGTGTCCTCGCCTTCTCCGCGGTGAGTGTTCTCCTCCTGTACCTGTTGCAGCGCGTGCAGGGCAGCCTGACCGGCTCGCTCGGTTTCTCCTCGATCGACCCGGACCAGGCGTTCAACACCGCCGCGTCCTTCGTGTCGAACACCAACTGGCAGTCCTACTACGGCGAGCAGGCCATGGGCCACGTCGTGCAGACCGGCGGCCTGGCGGTGCAGAACTTCCTCTCCGCCGCCGTCGGCATCGCCGTCGCGGTGGCACTCGTACGAGGATTCGCCCGCTCCCGCACCGGCGAGCTGGGCAACTTCTGGACCGACTTGGTGCGCGGCACCGTCCGTATCCTGCTGCCGCTCTCCGTCGTCGCCGCGATCGTCCTGGTCGCCTGCGGCGTGATCCAGAACTTCTCCGGCATCCACGAGGTCGGCCAGTTCACGGGTGGCCACCAGGAGTGGAACGGCGGCGCGGTCGCCTCACAGGAGGCCATCAAGGAGATCGGCACCAACGGCGGCGGTTACTTCAACGCCAACAGCGCCCACCCCTTCGAGAACCCCAACGCCTTCTCCAACCTCTTCGAGATCTTCCTTCTCCTGCTGATCCCGTTCGCGCTGACGCGAACCTTCGGCCGGATGGTCGGCTCACTGCGCCAGGGCTACGCGATCCTCGCCACGATGGCGACCATATGGGTCGCCTTCATCTGCCTGATGTGGTGGACCGAGTTCGCCCACCACGGCCCGGCGTTCCAGATCGCAGGCGGTGCGATGGAGGGCAAGGAGAACCGCTTCGGCATCGGCGCTTCGTCGATCTTCTCGATCTCCACGACGCTCACCTCCACCGGTGCGGTGGACTCGTCTCATTCCTCCAACACGGGGCTGGGCGGCGGGCTGAACCTGCTGGGCATGCAGCTCGGTGAGATCGCGCCCGGCGGTACCGGATCGGGCCTGTACGGCATGCTGATCATGGCGGTCATCGCGGTGTTCATCGCGGGTCTGATGGTCGGCCGTACGCCCGAGTACCTGGGCAAGAAGATCGGCACCCGCGAGATCAAGTTCGCGGCCTGCTACATCCTCGTCACACCGGCACTGGTGCTCATGTCTACCGCGGCGGCGATGGCGCTCCCGACGCCCGGCAACTCGATGACCAACTCGGGCGCGCACGGTTTCTCCGAGATCCTGTACGCGTACACCTCGGGCGCCAACAACAACGGCTCGGCCTTCGCCGGTCTGAACGCGGACACACAGTGGTTCAACACCACGATCGGCATCGTGATGCTGCTCGGGCGGTTCCTGCCGATGGTGTTCGTGCTGGCGCTGGCGGGTTCGCTGGCCGAGCAGCAGCCGGTGCCGGCCACCGCGGGCACGCTGCGTACCGAGAAGCCGCTGTTCACCGGGCTGTTGGTGGGCGCGATTCTGATCATCGCCGGTCTGACCTACTTCCCGGCGCTGGCGCTGGGGCCGCTCGCTGAAGGGCTGGCGTCATGACCAGCGACATCAAGAAGCACGACGACGCAAAGAAGCAGGACGCCATGTCCACCTCGACTCCGACGCTATCCCCCCACCGGGACGCACCGACCGGCCACAAGGGCGGCGAAGGCCGGGTCGGCGCGGGCCTTTTCGACCCCAAGCAGCTGGTCAGGTCGCTGCCGGACGCTCTGCGCAAGACCGACCCGCGGGTGATGGTCAAGTCACCCGTGATGTTCGTGGTCCTGGTCGGCTCGGTGCTGACGACGGTGTTCTCGTTCAAGGACCCGGGCGACTGGTTCGGCTGGGCGATCAGCGCCTGGCTCTGGCTCACCGTGATCTTCGCCAACCTTGCGGAGGCGGTCGCCGAGGGCCGCGGCAAGGCCCAGGCGGACACCCTGCGCAAGGCCAAGACGGACACTGTGGCGCGTCGGCTGTCCCAGGACAGCAGGGCCGAGGAGCAGGTGCCCGGCACCGAGCTGCGCATCGGCGACCTGGTCGTCTGCGAGGCGGGCGACATCATCCCCGGCGACGGTGACGTCGTCGAGGGCGTGGCATCCGTGGACGAGTCGGCGATCACCGGTGAGTCGGCCCCGGTCATCCGCGAGTCCGGCGGCGACCGCTCGGCCGTCACCGGCGGCACGAAGGTGCTGTCCGACCGCATCGTCATCAAGATCACGACGAAGCCGGGTGAGACCTTCATCGACCGGATGATCAACCTGGTCGAGGGCGCCGCACGCCAGAAGACGCCCAACGAGATCGCGCTGAACATCCTGCTCGCCTCGCTGACGATCGTCTTCCTGCTCGCGGTGGCCACCCTGCCGCCGTTCGCGGACTACGCGGGCACGCAGCTGAGCATGGTCGTGCTGGTGGCCCTCCTGGTCTGCCTGATCCCGACCACGATCGGCGCCCTGCTCTCCGCGATCGGCATCGCGGGTATGGACCGGCTGGTGCAGCGCAACGTACTGGCCATGTCGGGCAGGGCGGTCGAGGCTGCCGGTGACGTGTCGACCCTGCTGCTCGACAAGACCGGCACCATCACGCTCGGCAACCGGCAGGCCGCCCCGTTCGTACCCGTACGGGGCGCCACCGAGGCCGAGGTGGCGGATGCCGCCCAGTTGTCGTCGCTGGCCGACGAGACGCCAGAAGGCCGCTCCATCGTCGTCCTGGCGAAGGAGAAGTACGGGCTGCGCGAGCGTCACCAGGGCGAGCTGACCGGTGCCGAGTGGATCGTCTTCACCGCGCAGACCCGCATGTCCGGTGTCGACCTCACCGAAAACGGCACCGCCCGCAAGGTCCGTAAGGGGGCCACCGGTTCGGTGCTCGCCTGGGTCCAGGAGCAGGGCGGCACCGTCGCCGACGACGCCGACACCATCTCCAACTCCATCTCCGAGGCGGGCGGCACACCGCTGCTGGTGGCGGTCGAGGACACTGACGGGGCCCGGGTGCTGGGTGTGATCCACCTCAAGGACGTCGTCAAGGAGGGCATGCGCGAGCGGTTCGACGAACTGCGCCGCATGGGGATCAAGACCGTCATGATCACGGGCGACAACCCGCTGACCGCCAGGGCGATCGCCGAGGAGGCCGGCGTCGACGACTTCCTCGCGGAGGCCACCCCCGAGGACAAGATGGCCCTCATCAAGCGCGAGCAGGCGGGCGGCAAGCTCGTCGCGATGACCGGCGACGGCACGAACGACGCACCCGCGCTCGCGCAGGCCGACGTCGGCGTGGCGATGAACACGGGTACGTCGGCCGCCAAGGAGGCCGGCAACATGGTCGACCTCGACTCCAACCCCACCAAGCTCATCGAGATCGTCGAAATCGGCAAGCAACTCCTCATCACCCGGGGCGCGCTCACCACCTTCTCCATCGCCAACGACGTCGCGAAGTACTTCGCGATCATCCCGGCGCTGTTCGCGGCCGTCCACCCGGGCCTGGACAAGCTCAACATCATGAACCTGTCCTCGCCCGACTCCGCGATCCTGTCCGCGGTCATCTTCAACGCGCTGATCATCATCGCGCTGGTCCCGCTCGCCCTGCGCGGTGTGCAGTACCGGCCGGTCAGCGCGGACAAGATGCTCCGCCGCAACCTCGGGATCTACGGCCTGGGCGGGCTGATCGCCCCCTTCATCGGCATCAAGATCATCGACCTGCTCATCTCCCTCATCCCCGGGATCGGCTGACCGCCATGAACAACTCGGTTACGAACACTGCCCGGTTGCTCTGGGCCGGCCTGCGCGCCCTCCTCGTGCTGACCGTGGTGACGGGCATCCTCTACCCGCTGGCCATCACCGGCGTCGCCCAGGGGCTTTTCCCCGGCAAGGCGAACGGCTCCGAGATCAAGGCGGACGGCAAGGTCGTCGGCTCCTCGCTCATCGGCCAGGCGTACAACCTGCCGCTCAAGAAGGGCCAGGAGACCCCCGAGCCCGAGCTGAAGTGGTTCCAGGGGCGCCCGCAGAACGGCCTGGGCACCAACAGCGTCAACACCCAGTACAAGCTGATCCTGTCCGGCGCCACCAACCGTTCCGGTGACAACGCCGACCTGATCAAGTGGGTCGAGGACGCCAAGGCAGCGGTCACCAAGGACAACTCGACCACGGACTACAAGGTCAAGCCGTCCGACGTACCCGCCGACGCCGTCACCTCCTCGGGCTCCGGCCTGGACCCGGACATCTCCCCGGCGTACGCCGGCATCCAGGTCCACCGAATCGCCGAGAAGAACGGTCTGTCCGTCGCCCAGGTCCACAAGCTCGTGCATGAGCACACGGACGGCCGGATCCTGGGCTTCATGGGCGAGCCCACTGTCAACGTCCTCGAACTCAACATCGCGCTCAAGGAACTCGTGGCCAGGAACTGATGGCCTTACGCGCACCACGCGGGAGTTGGCGGGTCTGGAGGCTTTCCCGATCCGTCAACTCCCGGCGGCCCTGACATGGGTTCGGCATCCTCTGGCTCTCCGTGCAACAGGAAAGGCGCACACCGATGACCCGGGTACTGGTCGTAGAGGACGACCCCCAGCTCGTACGGGCGCTCGTGATCAACATGCAGGCACGGCAGTACGGCGTCGACGCGGCCCCCGACGGCGCCACCGCGCTCCGGCTCGCTGCCGCCCGCCAGCCCGATGTGGTCCTCCTCGATCTGGGGCTGCCGGACATGGACGGCACAGACGTCATCAAAGCCCTGCGTGGCTGGACCAAAGTCCCGATCCTGGTGCTGTCCGCCCGCAGGACCTCCGACGAGAAGGTCGCCGCGCTTGACGCGGGAGCTGACGACTACATCATCAAGCCGTTCAGCATGGACGAACTCCTCGCCCGGCTGCGCGCCGCGGCCCGTCGCACCGAGACCGTGCCGCTCACTCCCGAGACGACGCTGGTCACCACGGAGGACTTCACCATCGACCTGCTGGCCCAGAAGGCCATCCGGGCCGGCCGCGATGTGCGCCTGACCCCCACCGAGTGGCATCTGCTGGAAATCCTGGTCTGCAACCCGGGCCGGCTCATCACGCACAAGCACCTGCTGCGGGAGGTGTGGGGTGCTTCCCAGAGCAACAACACCAACTATCTGCGTGTGTACATGGCCCAGCTGCGGCGCAAGCTGGAGGCGGACCCGGCCCACCCCCGCTACCTGATCACTGAACCGGGCATGGGCTACCGCTTCGAGAGCTGACCCGCTCCCGACCGTTCTGACCGCATACGACGTAGAGACGAGACCATGGCACGCGGCAAGTTTCGGATATACCTCGGCGCGGCGCCGGGCGTCGGCAAGACGTACGCGATGCTGTCCGAGGCGCACCGCCGTGTCGAGCGGGGCACCGACTGTGTGGTCGCTTTCCTGGAACACCACAACCGGCCCCGCACCGAGGTCATGCTCCACGGTCTGGAACAGATCCCCCGCAAGGAGCTGGATTACCGGGGGAGCGTGTTCACCGAGATGGATGTCGACGCGGTCCTGGCCCGGCACCCCCAGGTGGCTCTCGTCGACGAACTCGCCCACACCAACATTCCCGGCTCCCGCAACGCCAAGCGCTGGCAGGACGTCGAGGAACTGCTCGCGGCCGGGATCGACGTCGTCTCGACGGTCAACATCCAGCATCTGGAGTCGCTGGGGGATACCGTCGAGTCGATCACCGGGGTGCGGCAGCAGGAGACCGTCCCCGACGAGGTCGTGCGGCGGGCGGACCAGATCGAGCTGGTCGACATGTCGCCGCAGGCGCTGCGCCGGCGGATGGCGCACGGCAACATCTACAAGGCCGACAAGGTCGACGCGGCCCTGTCCAACTACTTCCGCCCGGGCAATCTGACCGCGCTGCGGGAACTGGCGCTGCTCTGGGTAGCCGACCGGGTCGACGCGTATCTGACCGAGTACCGCAGCGAACACCGGGTGTCGAAGATCTGGGGCTCGCGGGAGCGGATCGTGGTCGGTCTGACCGGCGGTCCCGAGGGCCGCACGCTGATCCGCCGGGCCGCCCGGCTCGCCGAGAAGGGCGCGGGCGGCGAGGTGCTGGCCGTCTACATCGCCCGCAGCGACGGACTGACCAACGCCTCGCCCAAGGAGCTGGCTGCCCAGCGCACCCTGGTGGAGGACCTGGGCGGCACCTTCCACCACGTCATCGGCGACGACGTCTCGTCGGCTCTGCTGGACTTCGCGCGAGGGGTCAACGCCACCCAGATAGTCCTCGGCGTCTCGCGGCGCCGGGGGTGGCAGTACGTCTTCGGGCCCGGTGTCGGTGCCACGGTCGCCCGGGAGTCGGGCCCCGACCTCGACGTCCACCTGATCACCCACGACGAGGCCGGCAAGGGCCGCGGGTTGCCGGTTGCGCGAGGTGCGCGGCTCGGCCGTGCGCGGATCATTTCGGGCTGGCTGGCCGGGATGGCCGGCCCGGCGCTGCTCACGCTGCTGCTGACCAACGTCGACGCCGACCTCGGTCTCGCCAACGACATGCTGCTGTTCCTCACGCTGACCGTGGCGGCGGCCCTGCTCGGCGGCCTGCTCCCGGCGCTGGCCTCGGCGGCCTTCGGGTCGTTTCTGCTGAACTACTACTTCACCCCACCCCTGCACCGCCTCACCATCGCCGATCCCAAGAACATCGTCGCCCTCGTGGTCTTCTTCGCCGTGGCGGTATCGGTGGCCTCCGTGGTGGACCTGGCCGCCCGTCGTACGCATCAGGCGGCCCGGCTGCGCGCCGAGTCCGAGATCCTCTCCTTCCTGGCGGGCAGCGTGCTGCGCGGCGAGACCAGCCTGGAGGCCCTGCTGGAGCGAATGCGGGAGACCTTCAGCATGGAGTCGGTCGCCCTGCTGGAGCGGGAAAGCGATGTGACCCCGTGGACCTGCGCGGGCAGCGTGGGCCCACAGCCCTGCCAGTACCCCGAGGACGCGGACGTGGACATGCCGGTCGGCGACCACATGGCCCTCGCGCTGTCCGGCAGAGCGCTGCCCGCCTCCGACCGCCGGATCCTCGCCGCGTTCGCCGCCCAGGCCGCCGTGGTCCTGGACCGCCAGCGCCTGCAGTCCGAGGCCGACCAGGCCAAGGAACTCGCCGAGGGCAACCGCATCCGCACCGCCCTGCTCGCCGCCGTCAGCCACGACCTGCGCACCCCGCTCGCCGGGATCAAAGCCGCCGTCTCCTCACTGCGATCGGACGACGTGGCCTGGTCCGAGGAAGACCAGGCCGAACTCCTGGGGACCATCGAGGAGGGCGCCGACCGCCTCGACCACCTGGTGGGCAACCTGCTCGACATGTCCCGGCTCCAGACCGGCACCGTCGCCCCGCTGATCCGCGAGATCGACCTCGACGAGGTTGTGCCTATGGCCCTGGGCGGCATACCTGAGGACAGCGTGGAGCTGGACATCCCGGAAACTTTGCCGATGGTCGCCGTCGACCCGGGCCTGCTGGAGCGGTCGGTGGCCAACCTGGTCGAGAACGCGGTCAAGTACAGCCCCGTCGGCGAGCGCGTCCTGGTGGCTGCCAGTGCCATGGCCGACCGGGTGGAGGTGCGGGTGGTGGACCGCGGCCCGGGCGTCCCGGACGAGGCCAAGGACCGCATCTTCGAGCCGTTCCAGCGCTACGGCGACGCCCCGCGCGGCGCCGGCGTCGGCCTCGGCCTCGCGGTCGCCCGCGGCTTCGCCGAAGCCATGGGCGGCACCCTCAACGCCTAGGACACCCCCGGCGGCGGCCTCACCATGGTCCTCACCGTCCCGGCCGCGTCCGACCGCCGACCGCTCCTCTCCGGCCTTCCGGCGACCACCAGCTCCTAGCAAGTCCAACATCCCCCGTACAGGCCAGTGCGGCGTTGGAGCCCTTCAGAGTCATTGTCCCCCGAGTGCAAGCGGATACGGCCCGACTTCACGCGTAGTCGGTGGGAAAGCGCTCCGCCCCGTCAGCGGAGGCCGATCGGCATTCCAGCATGCTGCGGGCGGCCGACTCCCTGGTCACCAACCAGGTTTGCGCCTACGACCTGATGCGGACCTTCGGCCGCGACG
This sequence comes from Streptomyces sp. ALI-76-A, assembly GCF_030287445.1. GTDB lineage: Bacteria > Actinomycetota > Actinomycetes > Streptomycetales > Streptomycetaceae > Streptomyces. The sequence continues at coordinate 1,094,125 of NZ_JASVWB010000004.1, forward strand.
GGCACCCGCCCCCGCCGGGGCAGGTATTCGGAGTACCGGCAAACCGCCACGACCCTGAACCTGCTTGCCGTCGTCGACCCCGTGGACGACACCTTCCGGCGGCAGATGAGTAACCAGCTCACCGTCCGGGGGGCCTCCCCCTGCAACCGGTGAGGGGTTTGCTTGTTCGGCATAGTCGCGGCGCTCTGCTGCTGAATGGCTGCTCGGCCTCTGACACACTGGTGCCATGACAGTGCAGCGAAAGGACCATGCCGCGTAGGCGTCCTTCGGACCTGCGCTCGGGCCGCCGGAGGTTCGCGGTTGAGCGTGGGCGATACTCGAAGATCGGTCAGGTTTCTGGCTCGGCGCAGGCCGAGATCATCCGTTTGGAGCGAACTCGCTTCGCGCCCGGTGACCTGGGCAAAGCCCTGGCTGCCTGGAGTGAGTTGGCGCATACGCCGCGACGGCGTTCGCCTGACGTTCGCACCGGGTGCGGTGAACCGTCATGCTGTCCACCGGAGCCGGACGAATGGCGGGAGCTCCTGGAGATCGCCATGCATGCCCTGCCTTCGAAGTCCGCGCGCGAGCTCGCCCGCATCGTCAGGCGTCTGGACAGCAGGATTCTCGATCACCCGGCCTTGAGACACACCGTTTCACCGCGCGGTCGTTGGTGGCATTTCAGTCGGTGGCCGTGGGAGGACTGACTGCGATGGCATTGAGCCGGGGCTCACCCCGCAGCCAGGCCGATCGACGTCACAGGCGGTCGAGGAAGGCGAGGATCTTGTCGGCGGGTTGGTAGCGGCCCGGGCGGTGACCGGTGCGGTGAGGGCGAGGGCCTTCTCCTTGATGGTCATGTCGGCATGTGTCGGCGTACACGTGAACCTGGCCCTGGCAAGATTTCCGTGAAGCTGGGGTGTGCCACCGTGCGCCGGTGACGCTCCGTCACAGGTAGCGGCGTCGGAGCAGGGCCATGAGGATGACGCGGTGGCGGAGCAGCGGGACCCCCTCGCGTCCGGCCATGATCCGCTTTTGGAGTTCCAGGTCGGTGATGCGGCCTTTGTTGACGCCGGAGTTGAACGGGGTGGTGATGCCCTGCACGACTGCGGGCTGGCCCTCGCGGAGGACTTTGGCCAGGCTGGCCAGGGCCGGGAGGCCGGTGGTCGTGAGTTGCTCAAGCCAGTCCGGCAGCGGGGTGGCGTCGCGGGCGTCGAGCATAGCGGCGAACTGACGCACCAGATCGTGGGCTCGGTTCGGTTTGGTGGGCGAGGAATGGCCGTTCGTCCTTCCCTCGACATCAGATGAGCTCCTCGGCGATATCCGCGACTTCGTCGTCGGCCGTGAGCCGCGGTTCGAGCTGGTCTACGACCAGGAGCTGACGCAGACGGAGTGGCAGTTTGCGCTCTGGACCGACCTGCCCCGCACAGAGCTGGAGCTGCTGTTTCCAGAGCCCGAAGGGATCACGTTTCCCGCCCTTGAGGAGATCTTCCGAGTCGTCCCGGTCCTTCACCCCTGGCCGGGGCTGAGTATCCGATTCGACCTGTGCTATCGCATCGATGACAGCCCGTCCGACTGGGAAACCGGCGAATGGCTGGTCGCAGAAGGCGGCCGTATTCGCTGACACCGGCCCGTGCGCGCCTGCGAAGCACTCAAGCCCAGCTGACGGGCGATGACACGCAGCTTGTGATCACGAAGGCCGGCTAGGTCGTAGAGGGGCACTGTCACGTTGGCTGACCGGTGGGATGATCTTCGGGTTGGTCAGGCGGGGAGGGGTCGTCCGTGGGGAGTGCGTCGCTGTCGTACAAGGGGCACCGGTACCCGGTCGAGGTCATCTCCCACTGTGTGTGGCTGTATCCGCTTCCCGCTGTCGTTGCGCGAGGTCGAGGAGCTGATGCTCGAGCGCGGGATCGTCGTCTCCTACGAGACGATCCGCCGCTGGTGCGCGAAGTTCGGGCAGACCTACGCAGGCGCACTGCGCCGGCGACAGCCCCAGCCCGGGGACAAGTGGCACCTGGACGAGGTCTTCATCAAGATCAACGGGCGGTTGCCGTACCTGTGGCGGGCCGTCGACCAGGACGGGAACGTCCTCGACATCCTCGTGCAGAACCGGCGGGACAAGGCCGCAGCCCGACGCTTCTTCCGCAGGCTTCTCAAAAAGATTCGCACAGTGCCGCGGGTGGTCGTCACCGACAAGCTCCGCTCCTACGGCGCGGCCCACCGCGAGGCCATGCCTTCCGTCGAGCACCGCTCCCACAAGGGCCTGAACAACCGGGCGGAGAACAGTCATCAGCCAACCAGGCAGCGCGAACGGGCGATGAAGGGCTTCCGCAGCACCGGCGCAGCCCAGCGGTTCCTGTCCGCATTCAGCGGCATCTCACCCCACTTCCGGCCCCGCCGCCATCTGATGCCCGCACACGACTACCGAGCCGAGATGACCGTCCGCTTCGCAATCTGGGAGCAGATCACCGGCGTCACCGGCCCCGCCGCCACGGCCTGACCTCAGCCCGGAACCGGGCCCCACCACGCCGCAACACGCTGTCAGGCGCTCACGCACCCAACAATGTGACAGCGCGCCCCCACATCTCCTGCTCGATGCCGACCGGGTCGTGTGAGCGCAAGACGCGTCCCTGCAAGATGGTGTGGCGCAAGGCGTAATAGGCGCTCTCGTGCTCCCAGCGTTCATGGTAGAGACGCACGAGGCGGTCGGCTGGGTAGAGCCGGGCGTCCAGGAGCGGGTTGCCAGGCGGTAGGAGCCCTCGAAGCCGCTGCCGTCCGAGCAAGTGACGTGCACCCGGGCCTCGATGATGCGCACCGGGGCGTGGCCGATGACCGAGAGGTAGGAGGAGTCGGGGAGCCGCTGGAGGACCGGTGGGCGGCGGCGCTGGCGAATGCGGCCCAGGACCCGTGCGCTGGTGGCGTGCACGGCGGCGAGAAAGTCGTTGCCGTCGAAGCCCCGGTCCCACAGCACGAGCATCTCCGGGCTCAGATGGTGCAACAGCCGGGTGGCGTAGGAGGTTTCCCCTCCCGGGTGGGGCCGAAGACCGCTCCGATCGCAGCCCGGGTGCCGGTCTCGACCAGTGTCATCAGCTCGACCTGGGGATATCCGCCGTGCGGGCACCGCCCCAGCCAGCCCCGGTTGCGTTCACTGTCAGGTACCTTGATCGCTGCAGCCGTCGAAAGACACACCGTCCGATACGGCCCGAACCGCGCCCCCGGCGTAGTCGGCTGGGCCAACGGCCCGGCCAGCACCTCGAACAACGCCCGCACCGGCGCGCTGCCGAGTCTGCTGCGCAGATCGCGTAACGCCTTCGTGCTCGGGCAGACGATCGGCATCCCCGACAAGCCGACGGTCAGCTTGTCCCAGACCAGCCGATAGCCGATCTCAGGGAACAGGCACATCGCCACCAGGAAGTAGACGCCGACCCGCGAAGGCAGATCACGCAACCGCCGCTGCACGGTCCTGGTCTCGGACAAGACCGCGTCGACGAGCTCGAACGGCATGACCGGCGTCTGTTCTCCCAGATGACCGGGCGCGAACCGGCCCGCGGCCACAGTCACCGTACGGGTGATGGCCGACAGCACCGACGGCGAGACAGAATGAACAGGCAACGGAGCTCCTTGCGGGACAAGCTGTCTTGGACGACTGCCTGTACCAACGAGCTCCGCTGCTCTATGTCAGGAGTCCTTCAACTCCCTTGAGTGACCTGCGAAAACGCTAACTACCCTGCCTTGGGGAAACTTCAACCCGCCCCTTACGTCAAAGTCCCGTACATCACGGGACTTGAGGCCGCCTGGTTTCAGTCTGTGAATGTTCCGGCTTGCGAATTGTGCGAGAGGTATTGACGCTGATCACCGGATCCTTATCATCCAATTGCTCGACACTTCGACGCTTGTTCGATATAGCGGACAACGGGGGCCGCACCACACCGCTTCCGGACAGCCCCTGGCGGGCCGAACCGGAGTCGCTGGCTCAAGGATGACGAGGTCCTTATGCACAGACGTATTTTCAGCCGCAGACGCCCGTCCGCGGTGCTCGCCGCCGCGGTCGCGGCACTGGCCGCGTTGGCGGCGCTGCTCGTCGCCGGCCCGGCCCAGGCGGCCACCACCAGCGACGTGCGCGGTGTTGATTCCGGCCGGTGTCTCGATGTGGCGGGCTTCAGCCAGACCGACGGCGCGAACGTACACATCTGGGACTGCCACGGCGGAACCAACCAGCAGTGGACGCTGACGGACAGCAGCCAGCTGACCGTGTACGGCAACAAGTGCCTGGATGTCCGGGGCGGCGCCACCACGTCCGGGACCCCGGTGCAGATCGGGACGTGCAACGGCGGTGACAACCAGCAGTGGCGGGTGAACCCCGACGGCACGATCGTCGGCGTGCGATCCGGGCTGTGCCTGGAGGTCGCGGGCTGGGGCAAGGTCAACGGCACGGGAGTGCAGATCTGGTCGTGCCACGGCGGCGCCAACCAGAAGTGGACCGGCCTGTCAGGGACGGGCAACGCGTGTGCTCTTCCGTCGACCTACCGGTGGACCTCGACGGGTCCGCTGGCGCAGCCGGCGAACGGGCAGCTCGCGCTGAAGGACTTCACCACCACCACGTACAACGGCAAGCACCTGGTCTACGCGACCACCTCCAACGGAACGGCGTGGGGCTCGACGATGTTCAGTCCCTTCACGAACTGGTCGGACATGGGGGCGGCCACCCAGACCCCGATGAACGAGTCCGCGGTGGCGCCCGAACTGTTCTACTTCGCGCCCAAGAACGTCTGGGTGATGGTGTCCCAGTGGAGTCAGTGGCCGCTCTACTACCGCACGTCCAGCGACCCCACCAACCCCAATGGCTGGTCCGCCAAGCAGCCGCTGTTCACCGGCAGCCTCCCCGAGGGACCCGGGACCCGGAGGGACGCCCCGATCGACCCGACCATGATCGCCGACGATCAGAACATGTACCTGTTCTTCGCCGCCGACAACGGCAAGATCTACCGGGCGAGCATGCCGATCGGGAACTTCCCCGGCAGCTTCGGCTCCTCGTACACGACGGTCATGAGCGACACGGAGAAGAACCTGTTCGAGGCGCCGGAGGTCTACAAGGTCCAGGGCCAGAACCAGTACCTCATGATCGTCGAGGCTCGGGGTGCGACCGAGCAGCGCTTCTTCCGCTCGTTCACGGCCTCCAGCCTGAACGGTTCGTGGACCCCGCAGGCCGCCACCGAAAACAACCCCTTCGCGGGCAAGGCCAACAGCGGTGCCAACTGGACCAACGACATCAGCCACGGTGACTTGGTCCGCAACAACCCCGACCAGACCATGACCATCGACCCCTGCAACCTGCAGCTCCTCTACCAGGGCAGGAACCCCGCATCGGACGGCGCTCCCTACCTGGAACTGCCGTACCGGCCGGGCCTGCTCACCCTGCAGCGCTGACCCGCCTGATCCACGGTGATCGTGATGTGGTGCGGTCCGCCGACGCGTAGACGAGCGGTTCACGGCGCGGGCGACTCCACCTGCTGACCGATACTCACCGCCTTGAGGAACCCCAGCCGCGCGTCGGCTGGGGTTCCTATCGTTCGTGGGCACTGTCACCATCCCCCTGGTCACCCGCTCAGTCGGAGCCGAGGTCTTCCTCACCGGCCAGACCCTCTTCGAGGGCGGTGCCGGCATCGCGCTGCACACCCACAACTGCCCTGAGAGCGTGACCATCCTCGAAGGCGACGCCATCGTGGAGATCGACGGCACCGAGCACCACGTGACCCGCTTCGACACCACCTACGTCCCCGCCGGGATGCCCCACCGCTTCCGCAACGCCTCCGCCACCGAGCCGATGCGCATCCTGTGGATCTACGCCACCGTCGACGCCACCCGCACCATCGTCGAGACCGGTGTCACCGCGCGCGTCGACGCCGAACACCACAAGGCCGCCGCCCACCGCGACTGACCCCTCGACGACCTGAGCACGCAAGGAAGCATCACCGTGATAGCCGAGATCGCACAGATCGAGATCCTCCCAGGCCAGGAGGAGGACTTCGAGAAGGCCGTCACCGAGGCACTGCCCTTCTTCCTCGCGGCCGACGGCTGCGACGGGGTCGACTTGCAGCGCAGCATCGAACACCCCTCGCGCTACCGGCTCCTGGTCCGGTGGGAGACAGTCGAGCACCACACCGTCACCTTCCGTGCCTCCAAGGGCTTCGCCCGCTGGCGGGCCGTGGCCGGACCACACTTCGCCGCTCCGCCGCAGGTCGAGCACGTACACTCTGTCCTCGCACCATGACGTCGGTGGCCGGGACCGCCACCGGCCCCGGCCCGCCCCGGCCCCCAGCGGAGGCACCAGAGAATGCCCGCGCCCTCGGCCCGGAACGAGACGGCCCCGTCCGCAGAAGAACCGGCCCAGGGACCCACCCCGCCGACACTCCGGACCGCCGCACGCATCGTGGAACCACGGCGAGCGGACTGACCGTCGGCACCCGTCTGGTCGAACGGGCCCTCGCCGACCAGTTGAAGGTCTCCCGCTCTCCCGTCCGCCGGGCCCTGCGCCTGTTGGCCGATGACGGCATCGTGGGCCCCGGCCGAATGCGGCGGCTACACCGTCGCCCGCACCGGACCCGCACTCGCCGAGACGTCCCCCCTCCAGGTGGCCGACGACAACGCCGAGGACGCCTACATGCGCATCGCGGCCGGCCGCCTCGACGGCCGGCTCCCGACCGGATCACCGAGAGAACGCCCTCGCCCGGCGCTACGGCCTGATGCCCGGACAGCTCGCCCGCATCCTGCGCCGGATCGCCGTAGAGGGGATGGATCGACCGGCTTCCCGGTACGGCTGGGAGTTGCGGCCCATGCTCACCTCGATGGAGACCTACCAGGACAGCTATGGCTTCCGCCTGACCGTCGAACCCGCCACCGTACTCGAATCCGGCTTCGTCCTCGAAACCGTCCGCGCCCAGCAACAACGCTGGTCGACGGAGAGATGTACACCATCGGCAACGCCCAGCTGTCCGACCTCAACAGCCGCTTCCACGACGTCGTCATGGCGTGCAGCCGGCCTTGAACTCGTCCGAGTAGTCCTCCAACGCCATCGGCGGTCTCTCGCTTCCTCCGGATCAAGCAGATCCAGTATCAGCGTGTCCACCACTCAGGGGGAGGCTCCCCTCGCCGCCATCAGCCAGCATCACCGCGAGGTCGGTGGCGATCCGGCCCCGGTCATGACCGGGGCCGCGTGGCCGAAGTGGACTCAGCACGGTGGAGTACAAGCTGGTCAGCCCGGTGGCGTCGGCAAGATCAGCCAGTAGCCGTGCACCGGCGTGACCGACCACCCCCGCACCATCAGCGCAGACATGGAGCTTGGGACGCGAACCGATACCCTGCACGTAGAAAGTGTCTTCCACCTGGACCGACGGAACCCCTCGACAAGGTTTATCGTCCCAGCTCAGAACGCACTTTCGCGTTCCCGCCCATGATCCGGACGGACCGCAAGTGAAAGCCCGACGTTAGGGGATGCCTGGCGGTGGATGCTGTCCAGTGGCTTGTCTGCTGCGGTGAGGAGGAACCGTGGAGCGACGCGACGGGATCATCGACATCGATTACAGCCACTTCTACGCCACCGAGCGGGTGGAGGACGGCTTCGAACGCCTCGACGAGGAACCCGACTTCGCCAGCGGCCGTCCAGTACTACTTACCCCCGGTCAGTTGACGGTGTGCAGCTGCGTGCAGTCCCACTACGCGCCGGTGGCCCTGATCAGCACCGGACCGGACGAGGGGCTCCCAGAGCTCGGGGAGGGCTGGGCGCTGCTGGACACAGTGGAGTACCGGCCGGTGTACGGCGGGCGGATGGAGCTCTGGGGGTGCACCACCGGGCCCTCCAATCCAGCCGTCCACCTGAATGTGCCGACCTCGCGCACCCACACGGTTCGGGTGTACGCCAAGGGCCGGGAGGACGCCAACCAACGGTTCGTGGAGAGCCTCGGCAGGGACGAAGTCCTCCACGAAGGGCTGGAGGAGTACGTGATCGTCTTCACGCCCGCCGGGTGGCAGGAGCCGCCACAGCCGGACGAGGAACTGCTGCGTGATCCGTTCCTGCTGGACCCGCGTACTGGACGGCGCAGGGTGCTCCATCCAAAGGAGCAGGCGGCACGGGAGGCAGCCAGGCGGTCGATGGCAACCGAGCGCCAGACAGACAAGCCCGAAGCGAACGCTGGCCTCTATTAGAACTCCTAACAGAATGCCGCAACTTACCTTGGAATGTTGGCGTCTGATGGGTTGTTAGCCTGCACATGAGAAGGGGTGAGCAACCGCCGTGGATCGTGCCGGACGGGCTGTGGGCGCGGATCGAGCCGTTGCTGCCGGTTGTGCCGCGCCGAACTCATCACCCCGGCCGCAAGCGTCTGGACGACCGGAAGGTGCTGTCGGGCATCCTGTTCGTGCTGTACACCGGCATTCCGTGCAAGTTCCTGCCCCAGGAGCTGGGCTTCGGCTCCGGCATGACCTGCTGGCGGCGCCTGGGTGACTGGAACGACGCGGGAGTCTGGCAGCGTCTGCACGAGTCGCTCCTGGCCGAGCTGAACGCCGCCGGCGCGCTGGACCGGTCGAGGGCGGTGATCGACGGCTCACACGTCAGGGCGCTCAAAGGCGGCCCAGAACAGGACCGAGCCCGGTCGGCCGTGCCCGGACAGGCTCCAAGCACCATCTGATCACCGAGGGGCACGGTATCCCGCTGGCGGTATCGCTGACCGGCGGAAACCGCAACGACGTCACCGAGCTCATCCCCTTGATCCAGGCCGTCCCGCCCGTACGCGGCCGGCGCGGACGGCCCCGACAGCGACCGGTCGCGCTCTACGCCGACCGCGGCTACGACCACGATACGTACCGCAAACAGGTGCGGGCTCTCGGGATCACCCCGGTCATCGCGCGGCGCGGCGTCGAGCACGGTTCCGGACCGGGCGTGCACCGCTGGGTGGTCGAGCAGAGCTTTGCACTGCTGCACTGGTTCCGCCGACTGCGCATCCGCTGGGAGATCCGCGACGACATCCACGAAGCCTTCCTCAGCCTGGCCTGCGGCATCATCTGCTGGCGCCGACTGGTCAACCTCTCACTTTGTTAGGAGTTCTTAGCCGCCCCTGCCCCTGGGTCAGTCAAACTTCCCTGAGATTCGGTCAAGGTTCAGTGAGACGGGACACGGGACCTCTCGCCTCCCCGGAGTGCTGGGGACTGGGGTCGGTCAGTTCCGGAGCGGCGGCCAGACGTGCGGGCCGGTGCGCTGCCCGCAGGCGGCGCAGCCGGCGCACTCCATGCAGAACTGCTTCGGGAGGCGCGGGCACGATTCAGATCAGGTTGTAGTCCGGGTCGTCGTCGCCCTCGAACCAGGGCTCCCCGAGCGGCGGCGTGTAGTCGACGTGGACCTGTCCGTCGGCCGTCAGGTCCTCGTACCGGGTGCCACAGCCCGTCGCCTGCACCCACGCGGCGACCACGCGGTCGGCGGCGCTCACCGGCTGCTCCGGCCGCAGCCCTCGATCCACGCGGCGAGCGCGAGGACGGCGTCCAGGTCGGCCTGCGCCAGGCGCACCGCGTGGCCCGCGTCGAAGCCCTCCAGCCTCCCGGCCCGCGCCATGGCCCGCAGCAGCGCGCTGCGCGCCCGCACCGACGCGGGGACGGCGTCCAAATCCCTGGGAGGGGCCATGCTGCCCTCCAGGAGGCGGTACATGACGAACTCGCCGTACTCGTTCAGGTAGTCGAGCGCGTGGTGGTCCCTCAGGCTCGTGCAGCACGAGCGGGCCTTCGGCGCCGTGTGCCCCGGTCGCGTCCAGAAGGCCGGCCTTCCGCAGGGCCGTCAGCATGTGGGCGCGTTCGGGCAGCCCGTTGGAGTGCAGCCACTCCTGGCGCTCCTGCTCCAGCTCCATGTCCCGGAGTTCTTCTTCGGCTTCGGCGGCAGCGGCGGCTTCGGCGGCGAGCTCGTCCTGGACGACGGCGTCGGCCTTCAGGCCGTAGGTCCCGCCGGTGGTGGCGAGCAGCTGCGCGATGCGCTCCCACTCGCCGACTTCGGCGGGGCCGCGTTCGTCGTCGGTCAGGTCCTCGCGGTCGCGGTCGATGTGCTGCTGCAGCCGGGCGTCCTCGAGGGCGGCCGCGGCCTCGGTGGCGGTCATGCCGGTGGCGCGTCGGTGGACCCAGCCGCGGCCGATCTTCGCCCGGTCGACCGGCTGGCGGGGCGCGGCCGCGCCGGGTGCGGGGATACGGGGACGGCGGCGGGATCGGGGCACGGGGGTGCTCACACGAGTCTCTCAATCGTCACGGGCAAAAAGACGGGGTATCGGTGCCGTCGCACACGGGGCGCAGCGGTCACAGATGTGCCGAAGCGCGCTGGTTGTCACCAACGAGAGCGGCTGACCTGGTGTTCTGCGGCGGCGAAGCACGGTAGTTGTCACCGGATCAGCAGGCTGTTTGTCACCATCAGCGCACTGAGCATGAGAGTTGTCACCGGCCCGGGCGCGGCTTCGATCTGCTGACGCCTGGTCGCATCGGCTGGTGCTCGCCGCCGCCGAAGTGGTGCCGGTGCGGCGGGAGCGGGGCTGTGGAAACCGATCTACCTGATGACCCGTCCTGAGCAGCAAGGTCAAGCAGATGGGAAACCGTGGTGGAGGGGAAGGCAGCAGTGGCCCGATGGGTGCGACGCCGATATGGGCTGTGGGCTGTGGGCGAGAGCGCGAAGCGGGATCCATGGTGCCGGCCGGCCTGGAGACGGAGGCGGGTGTCCGCCGTGTTCGCGGTGCTGACAGCCGGGCTTATGGCCTTCCACCGGGCGGTGCCCAACTCCGTGGGCCACTTGGGCAGTCTGCTGGAAACGTTCCTTCCGTGGCTCGGCCTGGTGGTCGTGGTGCTGCTCGTCCTGGCCCTGCTGCGCCGTTCGGCAACCGCGTTGATGGCGCTGCTGCTGCCGGTGGTGGCCTGGGCGCGCCTCTTCGGCGGGCTGTTCCTGCCCGGGGCGGAGCCTGGCCCGCACGATCTGGTCGTGGTGCAACACAACGTCAGCGACGAGAACACCGACCCGGCGGGCACGGTCCGCGCCCTGGCTGACGCCGACCCCGATCTCATCGCGTTGGAGGAACTGGTGCCCCCGACGCTGGCGGTGTACGCGCAGACCCTCGCCCCGAACTACCCGTACCACGCCGTCCGGGGCACCGTCGGACTCTGGTCGAAGCATCCACTGACCGGTGCCCGGCTGGTGGACATAAAACCCCAGGGGATCACAGAGACCTGGAGTCGCGGGCTGCGGACCGTGGTCCACACACCGCACGGCGATATCGTGGCGTACGTCGCGCACCTGCCCTCGGTCCGCGTCCGGGCGAGCGGCCTCGCATCCTCCCAGCGGGACGAGAGCGCCGGCCTGCTTGGCGAGGCCATCGCCGCCGAGAAGCTGAAAACGGTCCTCCTGCTCGGCGATCTCAACGGCACCGTCGACGACCGTGGGCTGGCCCCGCTGACCTCACGGATGAACACAGCGGAGCGAGGCTTCGCCTTCAGCTTCCCCGCCGGCTTCCCCATGGCCCGTATCGACCAGGTCATGGCCCGCTCGGCAACCGTCCGCCAGATCCGCACCTTGTCGCCAACCGGCAGCGACCACCTTCCGGTCACCGCTCGGATCACACTGGGCTGAAGGAGCGATCCCGATGACAACAAGCCTGCCCATGTGACATCTATCGCGCTTCGGCTCAACGGACAGGTTTATAGCAGTCTCGAATTCCGTGCGGCTAAAACGAGAGGTTGAGCCACTCCACGTCTTTGAATTCCACCTTCAGGCCCGCGCGACCTCCACCGCCTTGACGGAAATAGGCGTCCGCGATGGCCTCCGCGACCAGCTCGTGCAGATCGCTGTCCGTCGCTCCTGTCTGCTGCGCCGCCAGGATCGCGTCCGCGTGGGAGGGGGAGAAGGCGACGCTGAGGTCCGACACCCGGCCCGCGTCCGAGGTGCCCTCCGGACCGAATCCGAAGTACGCCCGGCAGGAGATGACCAGCCCTGCGGAGGTCGCCGCACGCTGCCTCGCCTGTGCTTTGACCTGCGGTTGCCACTCCGCTTCGGTCTCCTTCACCAGAGCGGCCTGGAGGCGCTTCTGAGGCTTCTTGGACGCTCCGGAGAGGTAGCGCTCCACTGTCTTGCGGGAGACGCCCAGGCGCTCAGCCAGGGTCGTGGTGGAGCCCTTCTCTCGCGTGTGAAGGAATTTCATCTGCGCTCGCGCGGATTTCGACGCGGGCCGGGTGAACAAGGCTCGTGTGGGGTCCCGAATCTTGTGTCCTCGTCCGCGTGGCGATGTCCACCTGATGTCCATTTGGGCATGGCTGCGGGATCCATGCCTCCAGTGCTGATACTTCGCCTCTTCGTGTATGGGACCCTTCCGGCTGCCATCGGTGCGTACGGACCGGGGCAGGACCCAGCGGTCGACGGCCGTCCGGGCCGCCTGGCACAACGCGGGTGGGGGTCCGATGGGGACAGCGGAGCCGGCGACACGTCACCCGGGGGCGCCCGGCCGGGCGCCCCCGGGGTTTTGGGGATCAGCGGTTCGGGCGATCCCGGCGGATCACCGGATCACTTGGCCTCCAAGTCGCTCCTGATCATGGACACCGCGGAAGCCAGGATGCCGATGGCCCTCTGCACCTCGCGGATGCCCTCGTTGGTCTGGGGCTCGTCCTTCTGGTCGACCCCGGCGACACACGCGTTGCTTCCGTGCTCGAAGTCGGTAAGGGCTTCCGCCCAGAAACCCTTGGCCTTCTCACTCGGAGGGGTGCCGTACTTCTTCGCCTTGGCCACCGCTGCCAGCAGCTCCTGACAAGCGGTGCGCTTGTCGTCCATCACTTGCATGCTCGCCGTGTTGACGTGGCTCGAGCTGTCGGACAGCGCCTTGACCCTGTCGTCACCCCCCGAAGACCACCAGTCCTCCAACTCGTCGGCCGGGGTCGAGGAGCAGCCGACGAGCAGCACTCCGGTGGCGACGGTAGCGGTGACGACAGTGAGCAAGCGGACGCCGAAACGCATGGAACCCCCCTATGTTCGAATCCCATTGATGTTGCCAGGAACCACCTTGCCGGGTAGGGCCAACGCGCGAACTGGCCACCGCAAGCGCTCCCGCTGCCCAGCGGCGGCCTCCTCCGGCCGGCGAGGCTTTCTCGACGACATCGACGCGACCCGAACCGCTTTTCTCCGCGGCGTCCACAGCTTCTACTGCCGGCACTTCGCCTACGGTGGGTGAGGAAGGGCGCGCTCGTCATCTGGTCAGTCAGTCCTAGCTATTCCTCTTACGCGAGCGATCCCTCACCAAACGACGGACCCGATCCCTCACCAACCAACGAACATGCGGCTCTGCAGCAGACCGTCCTCGCCTTCGGCGCCGGCTTCTTCGACCCGGGCGAGCAGCACACGGTCGGCCGGTCCAGCCCCCGGAGAGCAGAGCTCGGGTCGGGAGCGCCGAGGACGCAGCTCCCACGGGAAGGCCAGTGAGGTCGCGAGGCCGTTTCCGGGAGTCGGGGTGCCCCTTTACCCATTCGAACCGCTGTGCGCCGCTGTGAGCGCCTCTCAGGCCCTTGATCGCCGCTTCGCAGAGCGCCGCAGGAGGCGGTACAGCGCCGGGAAGGATCATGTGTGTCGAGCGGCAGCAGCGGCAGCCGGGTGGCGATACGACGCTCACCTGCTCGCCGCCATCGTCGAGCTCGGCGGTGAGCTGGAGCTCCCAGCTACCCGTAACGGGCGCTTCAGGGGCGCGGTCATCCCAGAAGGCTGCGCGGTCAGCGCCGGCCGCCGCCGATGCGGCGGTCGTCGGCCAGTGCGGTAAGCGGGCCGAACTCGCGGGCAAGCTGGTTCCACGTCAGAACCTCGCCACAGCGGGCGGGGAACTCCTTCGGGTTGAACTCGGGCATGGTCCAGGTGCCAGTGCCCCGGTCCCGCAGCCACAGGTCCCCGTCCCCGTCGACCACAGTCGGCGGGACCGGTACGGGCTCGGCCTGATCGGTGGGCTCCCAGGTGACCCGGCCCGGGTGGGAAACGCGGCGCAGCTCGGTGGTGGCCAGCCGCGCGGCCAAGTCACGGGTGGACTCTTCGGCGTCCTTGACCGACGCGAGTCGGAACGCGTCGTCAAGTACGGGCAGGGCTGGATTCTTGCTGCGCTTTGAACTCATACGCTTACTACCTCCGGTGGGGGGGGCACATCCGTTATGGCACCCCGTAGAGGAACACGGTATCCGAGGCGGGAGCCGGGCCGGCTACGACCACTGTCCAGGTGGAGGCGCTGGCACACCGGGCGGTGGGGCTAGGTGGTGAGCTGGTCCTGGACGTGGCCCAACCCGTGGTGGTAGCACTCAGATATGGCGGTCCGGGTCTGAGAAGGTGAGGCCGCCGGGGGCGAGCGGACGTCGGGGCGGGCGCGGGCGCGGGCTCGGTCTCGCCGGGCGGCTCGCGGAAGTCGGCGCCCTACTCGACCGGCATCAGCCGGCGCCCATCCGCCTGGGTGGGTACGGGAGCGTCGGAAGCGGGCTCGGAGAAGGCGGGCAGCGAGAGCGGTCGACGGTCGGTCATGATCCCTAGTCTCCCAGGTCCGGCCCTGCGGGTAGGGCCAGGCCGCTATCAGCGGTGATAGTGCTCTGGCCCTGGCCAGCAGGGCCAGGCTGGTTGTTTCAGCTGCAAGGCCTCCTACACGTACGACAGTCAGGACCGGCTGTCCTACGCGCTGGAGGCCGACTCCGCGGGTACCCGCACGGCGTCCTGGCTGTACTGCTGGGACAAGGCGGGCAACCTCACCGCCCAGGACGGCACCGCCGCCATCTGCCCCACCACCCCCACCTGGACCTACAACGACGCCGGCCAGCTCACCGCGCAGAACGGCTCCACCACCGGCTGGTCCTACGACAAGGCCGGCAACGAGACGGCGGGTGGGCGTACCGCCGCCACCGCGCGGACGAACGAGACGTGGACCGACCACAGCCAGCTGTCCGCCATCATGCAAGGCGGCACGAACTCCGACCTGGTGCACGCGGGGACGGACAACTCCGAGCGTACGAAGCTGGGTTCGACGTGGTTCCACCACACCGCGCTGGGGCTGGCGTCCACCACGACCAACGGCGTCGACACCGGATTCATCCGCGAACCTGCGGGCACCCTGAATTCCATGACGACTGGGGGGAAGTCCTACTACTACCTCACCGACGCCACCGGCAACGTCCTCGGCCTGGTCGACGACGCGGGCAAGCGCACCCACACGTACGCCTACGGCCCCACCGGCCTGCCCCGCGGCACCACTACCGAGGCCGTCCCCCAGCCGTACCGCTACGCCGGCACCTACCTGGACCCGACGGGCCTGTACAAGATGGGCGCCCGCTACTACGACCCCCAGCTCCGGCCGCTTCACCCAGCCCGACCCCTCGGGCCAGGAGACCAACCCCTACCTCTATGCCAAAGGCGATCCCGTTAACAACAGCGATCCCAGTGGGCTGTGGAGTTGGTCGGGCGGCCTTGACGCATGCTTCTGGGTGTGCCTGAGCGGCGGGTACTCCAAGGACGATTTCCGGTAACAGCGGTGGCTACCTGAAGATTGGTGTGGGACTTCCGGGCATTGGTGGAGGCTTCGAAGGATCCACGGGAGGCGCAGACGCCGGACCGTCCGCTTACGGGGGCTGTGCTGCTGGTTGGGGCACCGTCGGTGGCCAAATCGGGGGTCAAGACGGGTCTCCGACAGCCAGCGCCAGTGGAGGGCTCGGAACCTATGCCTCAACCCCCACGTGCAGTGGGGGACTGCAGATTCAATTCTGACCGAAACAACCACTCGTAGTCATGGAACCGAAGCCTGAGCCCACCCCAGTCCCTTGGGCGGGCTCAGGCTCCCACATTTCGACACCAGGAGTTTGGGTGCGTATCTTCCTCTCGGCATTCGGCATCCTCGCAGGCCTTGTACTCATCATCTACAGCAAGAAATTTGCGCGCGCTGCCACAAGCCAGCGCAATGTTTTCGGCAGGGCGAACGCATCCGCTGGGGAGTCCACCGTGCGGACTGGTCCGCTGATCGTAGGAGTGTTCCTGATCATCATTGGAGTCCTCGCAGCCACCGGAGTAGGTGGGGTCGAATAGCCCGCCGTACGGCGCTGTCACGTTGTTGGGTGGCTGTCTGATGGTGCGTCGCGGTGTGGCGGAGCCCGGTTCCGGCTGTGGGCTCACGCCGCGGTGGGCAGGCTGGCGACGCCGGTTCTGCTACATCAGGCAGCAGACTCACCCTCACGGCCTTCGTCTCGGTCACGTGCACCTTGGTCGGAGCACAGGATCAGACGAAGGCCGCCCCCGCGTCCGGCAAACCCCCAGGTGAGCGACTCAGCACGAGACACCGTTTCGCGGCCGGAAGAAAAAGAACAAGGCCAGTCTGATAGTTGGCGAGTGACGCACCGTGCGACGCCGCGGTTCTCGGTGTGGGCAGTCGGAGCGTTTCGCTCCAGGCGCCCGCCGTCGGTGGGCGGCGGTGAGGGGCGCAGGGCGTGGCCCTGTCGAGGTGCGTGCCGTCAGGCGGTGGGGCCGGCCGTGAGCTGGTCCATGATGTCGGCCAGGTTGTAGTGGGCCCGCTTCTCGATGATCTTCCCGTCTTTGAACGTGAACAGGTTGAACATGGAAAAACGCGTCGATGAACCCTGCGGCGCCGGGCCGGGGGCTGTCGATCTGGGGGTAGAAGACGAAGTCCGGGTGGAACATGCCGGTGAGCGTGTCGTAGTCGCCCTGCTGAAGGGCCTGGTAGAAGTGGTGCACGAGGCTGGCGTTGGTTCCGGTAGACATGTGATCGGGTCCTTCTCTGTCGTTCTGGCACGGCGCAGGGGACGCCGCGAGAGGTTGCTCCCAGGGGCGGGGCTCGGTGTGTGGGGAGCCCCGACCCTGGCACGAGGTCTCGGTTCCTGAGTGGCGGTCCGGGCTCAGGCGCGCTGCGCCCAGTCCTGGTCCAGGCGGTCGGTCAGGCCCGCGGCGGCGAAGGCTGCCTCCAGCTCGTCGCGGCCCTCGGTGAAGTGGGCCCAGCTGTCGTGGTGGACCGGGACGACGCGGCGGGCGTCAAGAATCCGGGTGGCCTCGGCGGCCTGGGCGCTGTCCAGGACGATCAGGTTGCCGTCGAAGAGCATGGGGAAGCGGGGGGCGCCGGCGAACAGGAGGGCGGTGTCGATCGGGGCGAAGCGGTCGGCGATCTCCCTGACCGCGTCGAGCGAGGCGTTGTCGCCGCTGACGTAGACCGTCGGCAGGCCCTCGCCCGTCAGGACGAAGCCGACGACCTGGCCGGCGAAAGGCTCGATCTCCTCACGCGCTCCGGGGCCGTGGATGGCCGGGACCCCGGTCACAGTGATGGTGCCGCCGCCCGGGCGCTCCAGCTCGGTCGACTCCCAGTCGGCCAGGCCCTTGGCCTTCGCCCCGAGGCGCTTGCCGCCGCCGGGTGTGGTGAGGGTGAGGGGGACGTCGGCGAGCAGGACGCGGCCGGAGGTGTCGAGGTTGTCGGCGTGCTCGTCGTGGGAGAGCAGGACTACGTCGATGGGGCCGAGGTCGGCGGGTGTGGTGGTGGAGGGGGCGGTCTTGGTCAGGGTCGGGCCACCGGGCGAGGCGTAGTCGCCGGGGCCGTCGAAGGTCGGGTCGGTCAGGAAGCGCAGGCCGCCGTACTCGAACAGGGCGGTCGGACCGCCGAACGTGCGGACCGGGAACTGGTTGGCGTTGAGCTGGGACATAACGTCTCCGTTTCTCACGAAAAAAGCCTGCGGTTAACGTGATTCCAGGCTAGGCAGACATCACGGAAAAATGCAAGCGCTACCATGAGAGGCATGGATGACACCCTGGCCGCCGACGTGGCACCGACCGCTCTGCCCCCGGCGCCGGGTGCCGACCGGTACCGCTCCCTGGACTTCGCCGACACCGCCGCCACCCTGCCCGCCAGCCAGAGCTACGACCTGCTCGCCGCCCCGGAATCCGCCATGCGCTGGCTCGCCGCCCACGACCTGACCACCCCGGACGTGCAGCTGTACGAGGTGTGTGCACAGCGGATGCGCACGCTGCGCGGACATATCCGCGCCCTGTTCGCCGCCCGCGTCGACACCACCACGCCGCCCGAGGAATCCCTGCGCGCGGTGAACGAGGCCCTCACGGCCGTGCCCACCGCCCCCCTCCTCGCCTGGGACGGGGCCCGGGGGCTGCGCCGCATCCAGGCGCACCCCACCGACCAGGCCGTCAACCACGCACTGGCGACCCTCGCCGCCGACGCCGCCGACCTGCTCACCGGTCCCGACGCCGGCATCCTCGCCGCCTGCGGATCAGCCCCCTGCGACCGGTTCCTCCTGCGCACCCACGGCCGGCGCCACTGGTGCTCCACACGCTGCGGCGACCGTGCCCGCGCCGCCCGCGCCTACGCCCGGCGCAGCGGCGCCTCGGACTGACGCACCACCCCCAAGGCCCTCCTGCCGACCGCCCGGCGGCCACGCGAAACACCTTCAGCAGGCTGCTTCCGGTTGCCAACCGACAGCCGGGCACTTGATCACTGAAGATCACTACTTTGACTCCGCCGCCGCGCGGCGGCGAGTCCGTCGAGCAGATCCAGCCCGACCTGATCATGCCCACCGGCAAGCGCAAGGGACAGAACCCCCTTCGTCGCCAGCATCTACCGGGCGCTCGCCGAACACGCCAAGCGCGAGGCGTACCCCGAAGCCGTCGAACAGGCCCACGCCGACTTCACCGCCATGAACAACGGAGCGGTCACCGAGCCGTGTACTCAAGCAGAAGCCCTCAGATCACACTGAGCTACCTGTTCCCTCGCCCCGCATGGCCGCTGTCAGCCGACCTCTGACCCTCAGTGACGGGAACGGCGATGGGCTCGCCAACTATCGTCGACCACCAACTACGTTCGACCACACACTCGTCACCTGCGGGATTCCTCCGGTCGTCCGCCAACTATCAGCAGCCGTCACAGCGAATCGGACTGCAAGGGTCAAACCCCGCCCCCTTGTCCAGCGTGGTCGGCCTGACCACGAGCCCGACCACGACCCCTTGTCCAGGTCCGCTACCGCCCCGACCACCGCCGGTGTTTTCCCTTGTCCACGTTCGCACCGGTCACGGTCAGACCGCGGACAAGGGGGTCCCGTGCACGCTGCTCCTTCGCAACGACCGCCCCGGCCGGGGCAGCGAAGGAGACGAACCGATGACGACCACCCACCCGAGGGCCGGGCAGCGGCACCGCTCGGGCCGACCACACCGGAAGGCCGGCCCGTGGCGGGCAAGCCCAAGGGGACTCCCTGGGTGCCCACTTCGAAAGTCACTCAGGAACCCCCTTTGGTGCCCGGCACCCGAGGCCGTAGGAAAACCCCTTGTCAGAGCGGGAATCGGCGCGAAAACCGCACCGTCACAACCCTCTTCTCTCCTCCTGCTGTCCGTGGTGGAGGAGAGCATCGGGTTCCGGGGGGCCCGGACGCCCTCCCAGGCCGGGCGCGGCCAGCGGCGGCGGCCAGTCGGCGGCCGGTCGCGAGTGATGAGGGAGCAGAACTGATGGCGGGGAAACGGGAGACCAACCCGGCGGGGTCGACGAACAGCTACCGCGGCGACGTGCTGCGCGTGCTCGGGGCGCTGAAAGTCGCGACGGCTGATCAGATCCAGCGGATCGGCGCCCCCCACCTGACCTTCCGGCACGCCGACAAGGAGACGCCGTCGAAGCAGAAGCAGGCCCGCACCGCCTCGCACACCGGCGCCTCTCCGACATGCGCAAGCACGGCCTGTCCGAGAACGGCGGCTCCACCGAGACGGGGGAGAGGCTGCGGAACCTGACCCTCAAGGGCCTGAAAGTCGCCTCCTACGAGCTGCGGCGCCCGGTGACGGAGATGGGCTCCACCGCACGCGGCGCGGGTTCCAGCGGGGCCTCCCACCCGATGGCCGTCAACGAGACGGTGATCGCGATGCTGCGCCCGAAGCCGGACATGGCCAAGCCGCCGACGACCCGGCCGACGTCCGGGCCGCCGCCCAGGCCGCCGTCGACGCACCGGACGGCATCGGCACGATCGCCTCGTACTGGACCGAGGGTCCCACTGCCCGCCACCGGCACGTGGAACGCGCTCGGCAAGGGCGGCGCCCAGGCCGACATCGTCCTGTCCGCCCCGCAGGACCAGGTGCCGCTGCTGTTCACTGAGGTCGACAACTGCCACGAACCCGCGGAGGAGCTCGCGGGTGTGGACTGCAACAGTGCCGCCGCGTATGTGTGGACCTACGACTCGGCAACCCAGCACCTCGTTGCAGGGGACGGCCACTGCCTGGGAGTCTGGGACGTCGTTGCCACCAAGGTGGTCATGGAGCCGTGTAGCGACACGGACGCCGACCAGCGCTGGGGCGCCTACAAGAACAGGGACGGCTACACCAGCATCTATCTCACTGCCGACGCCACCGACCCGGTCAATGACCTGCAATCAATTCGTCGTCTTTACATGTACGAGACTCTGGGCGACATCAGCGCGGGGGAAAGGTCGTACTACACCACACAGGTCAGGAAGGTCAGTGCCCCGGATACTACGCGGAGACGGGCTTCACGTTGCTTGCCCGTGGCCTGACCCGCCATCGTGCCCCCGTCACGGCGATGGGGGACAAGTGGGGCAGCCGCAACGGCTACCCCTCAACGCCGAGCAAGTCAGCGTCGCGGCCCTGCTCCGCTGGCGAGCCCGACCAGTGGCGCATCCGACAACCCCGGTGGCACCGTGCGCGAGCGCCTAGCAGGTCGGCGCCTGCTTTCAGAGCCCGGCGCCTTGCCCTGCCGCATCTGCTGGCGGACGGGCCTGTGCGCGGCGTCCGACGCAGCCGTCCGCCTCCGCGAGTCTTGGCGCTCGGCCGGCTCGCTCTCAGGCTGCGTTCGCGTCGGTGTCACCGTGCCATTCGCAGAACAGGACGGTGGCGTCGTCGGCCAGTCGTCCCTGGTGGTACTCCAGGACGGCGTGCATGAGGCGGCGCAGGGTTTCCGCGACAGGCAGGTTGTCGGCATGGTGGCGGATGATGAAGTCGGTGAAGCGCTCCACGCCGAACTCCTGGCCGTCTCTGTCGCGGGCTTCGGTGATGCCGTCGGTGAACAGCAGTAGCCGGTCACCGGGCTCCAGTTGCTCGGTGCACTGTTTGATCGGCAGATTGAATCCGCTGCCCATCGGCCCGGCCGGCGGGCAGCGCAGTGTGCTGGCCCAGCGGCCGCCGCGGATCAGTACCGGCAGCAGGTGGCCGCGGTTGACCCAGCTGAATCTGCCGGTGTCCAGCTCGAGGTCCGCGAGGATGCCGGTGGCGTAGCGGCTGTGCCCGAACTGCTCGATCAGGGTGTCCTCGATGGCTCTGCTGGCTTCGGGGATGGTGGCGCCGGCGCGGCGGTGGCTGCGGCAGGTGGCCATCGCCAGAGCGGCGGTCAGGCCCGCGGAGGTGTCGTGGCCCATGGCGTCGAAGACCGCCAGGTGCAGGATGTCACCGGCCACTGCGTACTCGAAGGCGTCCCCGGCCACCTGGTAGGCCGGCTCCATGAAGGCGCTGACGGTGGCCCGTTGGTCGGCGAAGGTCCGCGGCGGCATCATGCTCCACTGCAGTTCCGCCGGCACGCCCATCGGCCGGGTTCGGGTCAGCCGGGCGTGGGAGTCGCTGTTGGCCCGTTTGGAGACCAGCAACAGCCCGGCCATCGACGCCAGCGCCCGCATCACCTCTTCATCGGGTCTGCCCCCGTCGTCGGAGCCGGGCTCGACATGCAGGACTCCCAGGCGTTCAATGCCGTCCAGCACCGGCACCCAGCACGCCCCGCCGCGGGCCGGCGTGGTGACCTCGGTGATCTGGTAGGCGCGGCCCGGCAACGTGCCCTCGATCCGGTACTCCTCGCCACCTTCGCCGGCGCTCAGGCCGATCCCGGTGACCTCGCGCAGCACCTCCTCCTGAAGATCCGCCACGAACAGCCGGGCCCCGCCCGCACCGGCCTGCCTCGCCGCGGCATCGAGCAGGCGGGGCAGCTGCTCGAACGACGCCCTGTGGCTGGCGTCCAGCAGCCCGGTCAGCGCCCGCGCCAGATCCTGCGCCGTCATATCCGCCGCCGCTGGCCAGGGCCGCCGTCATCCAACTCGTCCGTCATGACCATCCCCTGCAAGGGCAAGCCCGAAAAGGGCCCGCGGATCGATACACATGCCACCGGGGACCACAGGACTCAGCCCGAAGGAACGACGCCAGCGCGACCAGCCCGTCCCGGCCCCTCGGCGGGACTCCGCCAGGACGACGATCTCCACAAGCCTCCCACCCCGGTGCGCCCCCCAACAAGCGACCCCAGGAAGAACACGCTCCGGGCGTCGGCGTACTCCTGCGCCCGTTGAGCCGGCTCCGGCGACGTTCGCCGTCAGCATCGCGGACAAAGTCACATGGTGCGGGCGGAATTGGCTGGACTGGGCAGAGAGGGTGATATGACCGAATCGGGGCCGTGGGGGTGGCGGCCGCGGTTCAGGCGGCGGTCCGTGCTGCGAGGGCCCCGCTGAGGGTGGGGTACAGCGGGATGACGTCGTCGAGGCCGACGATGTGCAGGACATCGAGCACGGGCGGCGCCACATCGGCGAGGCGCAGCCGGCCGCCTCGGGCCCGGGTCGTGTTGTTCACGGCGACGAGGACGTTGATGCCGCTGGAGTCCATGAAGGTGACGTTCCGGAAGTCGATGACCGCATGCCGGGGGCAGCCGCCGTCCGGGGTCAGGGCCTGGCGGAAGGTGTCGGCGGTGGTGTGGTCGATCTCGCAGGCCAGGGCGAGGACGTGCACGCCGTCAGTGGTGGGGTGCCGGGTGACAGTCAGGCGGGCCTGGCTCGTACCGTCTCCTGACCTGTCCGTCGTAGGCGGCACTCGCCGCTACGAGACCGCCATCCACGCAAACCTACGCCACACCGCGATGTCAACTGCCCCCGGCCAGAACCTGAAGCGCTCTTGGTGGGAAGCGGGGAAGGCGACGGAGCGGTTGTGGTGCAATGCACCTCTGGCACAGTGCGAATTTCATGTGCTGATCACTCGAAATGGGGCGGGCGCGTGGAGCAGACCGCGGGGGATGAGGGACAGAAGGCAGAGGGCAGAGGGCAGAGGGCAGAGGGCAACAGCCTCCCGCTATCGGCGAGGCTGCCTATGACGGCGACTCTTCCTGTATCGGTGACGCACGGCACCTGGCCACCGGGTTCCTGACCGAGGTGCAGGCCGTGCACGCGCTGCCGGTGTCGGGGCGGGCGATGGGCATGACGCAGCTGGTGGTCAGCGAACTGGTGACCAAGGCGGTGAAGTACCGGCACGCGCGCCAGGCCCCGTCATGCTGGAGTTGCAGATCAGCGAGGGCGCGGTACGGGTGTCGGTGTGGGACAGCGACCCCGCCCTGCCGGACGTCGCCGCCAGTGACCCGCAGCGCGTGGGCCGGCACGGCCCGTCAGCCAGGCGTACGAGGTACGCCGCGAACCGGTCGGCAAACGCGTCACAGCCGTGATCACACTGGCCGGCGATCCCGGCGGGAACATCGCCGGCCGCACCACTGTGCCGCGCTCAGGGGTGGCTTGCCGCGTCGGTGTACGTCTTGGTGACGTCGGTGATGAAGTCGCGGCTGTTGTCGGGGCTGAGGGCCTGGGTCTGGAGGTGGTCGTGCAGCACGCTGTAGTGCCGCACGTCGGATGGCTTCTCCAGATAGAGGTCGCTGGTGTACCGCTCCAGATACACCACTGCCGCCGACGCTGCGGGGCTGTCGGTGAACCGCAGGATGGAGAACTGGCCTGACAGGCCCGGATGGGCGCCCGCGGTGTAGGGGAGGACCTGCACCGTGATGTGCGGCTCGGCGCCGAGCGCGGTCAGGTGTTCCAGCTGTTCACGCATGATGTCCGGGCTGCCGACGATGCGGCGCAGTGCCGATTCGTCCAGGACGATCCACAGACGCAAGGGGCGGGCGGGGTGGTAGATCCGGTGCTGGCGGCGCAGCCGCACTTTCAGGTGCGTGCCGGCCTCTTCGGCGGTGAGCTGGGGAATCGGTTGCCCGATGATTGTGTGGGCGTAGGCGGGGGTCTGCAGCAGATCGGGGATCGTCATGGGCTCGTAGGTGTGGAGGGAGGTGGCGTCCGTCTCCAGGGCGATGTAGCCACTTTGGGGGATGTCGCCGTAGGCGTGCCACCAGCCCGGTTGCCCGGATTCTTTGGCCATCTGCAGCAGTGAGTCGATGACCTGCGGGTCCGTCACCCCGTAGATCGCGCACAGGTCGCGCACATCGCGGGGGCCGATGGTGCGGCGGCCGTTCTCCAGGTGGCTGATCTTGGGCTGGGAGACCATGAGCCGTTCGGCCACTTCGGTGCTTTTGAGCCCACTGGCCTGGCGGAGCCGGCGCAGCTCTGCTCCCAGACGGCGTCTCCTGACGGTGGGGTTGCTGTTCGCCGTCACGAGCGGTTACCTCCGGGCCTCAAGCCAGCGTGCTGGTCCGCAGACTGCCACGGACAAGGGCTGTTGATCAGGCGCCATGCCGTCGTGTTCCCCGCAGTCAAAGCGGACTGTGACCTTGTCATTTGCCTCTTACGGCAGGAACTGCCAGGTGTTCTGCGGGGAGAGACCGAAGCAGGCGCTGGGCGGGCGGTCACATCAGACGGCCCGCCGGGTGCCCGCCGGGGTCGTCGGCCAGCACAATGGCGGCCTTGATGCGCTTGCCCACCGGTTCCCGGCGCATCTCGAAGCTGCGGCACACGCCGATCACGATTCCATACCGTGCTGCCCGACCCGGCCCGGATCAGCGGCCTGGGCCACCGGCAGCGTGGGATCGGTGTCCCACACGCTGATCTCCACCGCGCCGTCGTTGATCTCCAGATCCAGCAGGCACGGGCCGGGCGCGTACTTGTGCGCGTTGGTCACCAGCTCGCTGACCACCAGCTGCACCATGCCCATCGCCCGGTCCGACACCGGAATTCCGTGCACGGCCTGCACCTCGGTCAAAAAGGCGCGGGCCGCGTGCCTGGCCTCGGTCACCGGCTCATCCCCGGCGAAGGCCAGAGCCGACAGTATCGGGCGGCTGTCCAGTGGCAGATTTTCGTTTTCGGGCACCACTGGGAGCACACCGCCACCCTCGTCCTGAGCAACACGGTCAAGGCTCGTCGGATACCCCCGAAACCACACGGCACACCACAGTCAGACGCGTCCCCTCACCCGCCCCACGTTTGGGATCGCGATGCGGACCGCGATCCGAAGGTACTGCCGAAGCTTTCGACGACGGGGAGACCGGGACCATGCATGCCCACGGCTGGGCGCGTGCCCCCGCAGCCCGAAGCCCCGCCCAGTCCGCCGCCTCGCCTGAGCCTCGTACCGCGCGGACAAGGCTGAGGCAGGTCCGCAAACGCCACGGCCCCGGGGGATCAGCCATGACATCCCGGGGCCTGGCATGGGGGGGCGTACTGTCCAACGGCGCCGCGCCCCCGCCGTCACGCGGGCGCCGGCTGCGCCGTCCTGGGCGCGGCGAGTGCCTCCACTCGACTCGTCGGTCCGGACGGGGTGCCACATGGGTGCTGCGGGGCGGTCGTGGAGCAGGTCGGTCAGCGGTGCCGCGATGTGTGGAGCATGTCGTCGGTGATGACCGGCGGCCGGCCCCCGTGCTTGCCCTTGCGGGCCGCGGTGTCGAGCCCTTCGAGCGTGGACTCGCGGATGTTCTCCCGCTCGGTCTCCGCCATCGCGGCGAAGAACGCGAACAGCAGCTCCCCGGGCCGGTGGGGTCGTAGATGCCGGGCAGGGGACCTGCGACCATCTCCAGGATGAGGCCGTGGGCGGTGAGGTGGTCGGCGAGCGCAGTGAGCTCAGCGGCGTCGCGGCCGAGCCCCTTCATCTCGTACACGGTGAAGACGACCCGGCAGTGCGGGGCGTGCGCCTTGACCTCCCGCGCGGTCCGAAGAGCCTCCTCGAACTTGGGCCGCACGCGGATGCGGGTGCTGATCTTCTCGGCGAAGATCTTGTCCCTCGGGATGCCGTGCCCCGCGAGCGCGTCGAGCTGGGAGTCGAGTTCCTGCCCGAGAGTCGAGCAGCGGGCGTAGCCGATGCGGATGCCCGCGCTCGCCAGGTCCGGGTCGATGGGCGCCGGGGGCGGGGTGTCTGCCAGGCAAGTCAAGGCCGTGGTCAAAGAGTCAGCGGGCCCGGGCGGGATCACGTCTGCTCGCGACACTCGCGGTGGGCCTGTCCCGTCACACGGTCCTGCGCGCTCTGCTGCGCAGGCGTGGATGGCGGCGCTCAAGGGAGCCGAGAGCTGATCCTCCGTCTGCGCCTCGTCGGCGGCCGGCCGTGCCCGCGCGGCGGAACAGCGTGACGGACAGCGCGCCCCTTGGGGCGGCGGGGAGCCCTGCTTCTTCAGGTTGTGCAGTTCGGTGGTGACACGCGGGAGCGGCCTCGGACACTCGGCAGCCGGCCGTCCTTGCGAACCGGCTGCCGCCTGACCTCGGCGCGATGGCGGTCGCCCGTATTTCGCGACCGAGGCCGCCCGTGTGCGTGCACCGGCGGCCCCGTCCTCACGAACCGGCGGCCTCACGCACTGGCAGCCGCCCGCGTGCCCGCGCCGACCGCCCCTCCTCACGAACCGGCAGCAGCCCGTGTCAGCGCACCAGCCGCCGCCGGAAAGGAGTCCAGGAACAGCGCTCCTGCCAGGAGGCCGGCGCTTCCCCGGGGGGTCCACGCGCGCGCGTGGAGGTCGGCGTCGAAAGCGGTCAGGGCTGCCCGGCCCTCTTCCGTCGCCGTACCGCCCGACTCCAGAACTCCGCGGGCGGCCGCCTGCACGTGGCGCAGCCCGAGAGGGCCCGCCGTGTGCAGGAGTTCGGTGTCCTGGAGTGTGGACATCACGGTGAGCAGGGCGTCGAGCCGGGCCTCGGTCTCCGTGGCGCCCGCCGAGCGCGCGGTGGTGAGCGCGTCCAACGCCCGCCGTACGTGCGGGAATCCGGCCCGCGCCTCACCTCGTGCTCCGGCGGCCCCGTACTTCGCTGAGACCGTCGAGCCGCGCGAGGGACGCCGCGGGGCCCGCCGGTCGGGGTGAGCGGCGATCCGCTTGGCGGCGGCGGCCACGTCCCGGGCCCCGGCACGGGGGTCGAGGGCGGCCGCGGCGACCAGCAGTCCGAGCACCCACAGGGCGCCCCGGTGGCCGCCGCCGGCGAGGCCCACCGAGTGCTCGGTGCACCTGCCGATCGCGCCCAGTTCGGTACGCAGCTGGGGAGTCGGCTCACCGGTGCGGCGGGCGGTGGCGGCCATCGCCGCGAGGCCGGGTACGAGTGCCGTGGCCGACCACCGCAGCGAGCAGTGGTCCGAGTGACCGCTCCGGGCCCCGAGACCGCGGGGGTCGGGCAGGCCCGGCTTGGGGGCGAGTGCCAACTGCCCGGTCAGCGCGTCAACGGCGGTCCGGGCCAGTACGTCGTCCTCGGGGCTGTGCATGCGCTACGAGGACGTCGAGGGAGAGGCGCTGCCGCTGGGCGGGGCGCCCGTGGGAGCGTCCCCGGGGGCACCGCTCGGGGGAGTGCCCCCACCGCCGCTGCCGGCACCGGTGTTCTCCGCGTCGGGGTCGACGCCGAGGGTGAGGGAGCCTTTGTAGCCCTTGGACGGGGCGTTCTTGTGGACGGCCTTGAGGGTGAGCAGGCCGCTGGAGGCGCCGCCACCGTCGTAGACCATGTCGTCGTCGAGGGTGGTGTAGGTACCGGAGTGCTTCGCGTAGGGCTCCAGCGTGAAGATCTCCTCGGCGATGTCGTCGGCGAAGAACAGCTGGCCGGTGTAGTTGACCTTGCCGCCCTCGTAGGTGCCGTCCTCCTTCTGGCCACCGGTGTGCACCTTGAGATGGATGTGGCAGGTGCGGGGGGTGTACCAGCCGGGGAAGATCGTCTCGAACTTGACGACTCCGTTGGCGTTGGCGACCTGGTAGCCGCGCAGGTAGGTGCTGTCGTTCGCGGTGGAGCCGTCCTCGCTCTCCGCGGGCGCGGAGCCGCCGGGGTTGGCGGTGGTGTAGCCCGAGTAGTAGCCCCAGGCGTCGCAGTGCCAGATCTCCACGGCCGCGCCGGGGACCGGGGTGCAGCCGTCGGTGGCGTCCACGACGGTGAGCCGCAGTGTCAGCGGGACACCGCTCTTGCCCTCGGTGATGTCCTTCCGCACCAGCGCGCCGTCGAGGTAGTACGGCCCCTCGGTGACGCTGGACATCAGCTGCATACAGGTGCCGCCGGTCGAGGCCGCGGAGGCCGACGCGCTCGCCTCGGCCGTCGTGGCCGTGTCCGCGAAGGCCGACTGGTATCCGGCGATCGCGATCCCGCCGGCCGCGACCGTGCCGCCGGTCACCGCGAGGGCGCGCCGCCGGGTGATGGAGGTGTTCCTGTGGTTTCCCGTCATGACCGGTACGCTAGGCAGGCGGCCCGTCAACAGCCTGAGCGGACGCTGTGCGCGAGCTGAGAGTGCCTACCGCGTCCCACTCCCGCATCCGTGCCGGCGTGTGGCTGGCCAAAGATCGTCTGTTGGGTGGGCTCGTTCGTGGGCTGGAGCCGCGGAGATCTGGGCCGTCACCCGGTCCGGAGCGGGTCCTGCTCACTGTTTTCCGCTGTTTCGATGACGTGGAACGCACATGTCGTTGTCGATGGTCACCGGGCTGAACCCGCGGGCCCGCCAGGAAGCGACGAACGCGTCGACGCACGCGGCCTGGAACTGCCATGGGTCTGTCGCCAGGGGTTCCTGCGGGATGGCCCCGCCCGCGATGACCTGGAATCTCGCCTCGGCCACCGGCACACCTTGCTCGCACCTGAACGGTCAAGGCAACACCTGGAAAACCGGGGTGCTACCGCGAGAACCAACGAGGACAGCGGGACGGGATACGGCCAGGTGGCACCGGCAACTCTTGTGAGGGAACAAGTGCCAGGCCCAGATGGCTGGACCAAGACCTTCACCGACCCCGCCTCTGCGCGGCCATCGTCGACCGCCTCACCTTCAACGGCACCATCATCGAGACCGGAACCGACTCCTACTGCCTCGCCAGCACCCGCGCCCGCGCCGAGCACGCTGAAGCGAATTGACGGGAGCCCCATGTTGGCCCGCTGCCAAGGGGCAGCGGACCAACATGACAGCAGCCACGAGGATTTCCTCATGTACCGCCAGTTACGGATGTGACGTTCAGCGACCACCATAGATGGGTGCCGCCCCGGCGAGTCTGATTCGGGTCTAGGCTCGGAAGGCCTTCCGGAGGGGTTCGCCGAACTCGGCGGGGTGCGTGGTCAGGCCGGTGTGCCCGCCGGGGAAGTGCCAGAGTTCCGTGCTGAGATGCTCGGCCAGGAAAGCGGCCGGACGGTAGGGCAGTTCGCCGCGTGAGTCCTGGCCGCCGGCGAGTACGAGCCGGTCCGACAGTTCCTCCAGCCGTTGGATGTTCGGGGGTAGGACATGAAGCTCGGCACGATGCGACCAATGAAGTAGGGCAGGTTGGCCATCGTCCGCTTGGCTGTGGACACGAGAACGGGAGTCATTTGTTGACGACTTCGGGAGGCGCTTCGCGTGGCGCTGCCATGATCAATGTCTATGAGTTTGGGAGTCACAAATAGCGGCCGGACACTACCCCACGGCTTGTCATACTTTCCGTATGGAGACGCAAGCTCTCAAGGACGCGCGGCGTTGGCTCGCCGAGCGGGGCGTGGTCGAGGTCGGTGACAGGTGGGTCGGCGTCGAAGGGCCGGAGCGGCCGTTCACCGCAAACGAGATCGCGCATTCCTGGGCTGGCGAGGTGTTCACCGACGAGAGCATGGACGTGGCCGAGCAGGCCCGGCTGGCCTTCGGGATGCTGGATCTTCTCGACGACTACTGGGTGACGTGCGAGATCCGGTTCGCGGACCGGGGTTCGCAGGGGCCGCTGCCCGCCGACGTTCTTTGGGGCGGCTATCGCCGACGACTGGGGGCGGATCGGGATGCCGAGGCCGTCAGCTACTCCCTCTGGGTCGACTGGTTTGAGGATCGCGAGACCACCGCGACGGCCTTCGCCGAGGTCCTTGGGAACGACATCGATCACGTCGTGGCGGAGGGGTCGGACGCCCCACTCCGCCGTGCCAGCCGGGTCCTGGCCTGCTCGGGGCCCGTGCCCTGGCTCGTGAAACAGAAGGCGTACGACACCGTCGTACGGCTCCCCGCATTGCATGTGCCGCTCTTCAAGGGCCTGCTGGCCGGCTACCACGACGTCTACGGCGACCTGGAGCCGACGGCCGCACTCGCTCTCCTCGCACGGCTGCAACTGCCCGCGGACACCCCGCATCTCCCAGCACTCCGGTCCGTGCTCGTCGCAGGCCACCGGAACCACTACCGCAGCCCCCACGCCTGGGACGACGCGGTGCGGGCCTCAACGAACTGAACTTGGCCACCCCAGGGCGGAGACGGACCCAAGGACTCCCGCTCTCGCAGGGCATCAAGCCTCCTCCCCCCTGGAAACCGCCGATCGCGTGAACCCAATGGCCCCCGGGCGGCCCACGTCACGGGCTTCAGACCCACACCACCGGCCTGCCTGAGCCCTCAATCGGGCTTCACACGACGACTGCGACCGTTGAGCGAAGCCCGGAATGACTGCCTCCCGTTCTCGTGAACACCGCCTATTCGCTCAAGCGTGCGACTCCCAATGTCGCGTCAAAACGACGTCGCTACTCGTGTACAAAACCATCCGCTCAACCCGCGCTGCTGCCTGTGGCGGAAGCTTGATCTCGGCCTTCGGCTCGGTGGTGTCACCGTCCTTCTTCAGACCCGCGGCGAACACGGCCATCGCCGGCATGAGCCCCTCTGCGTGGAACTTTGCCTGTACGCGCGCGATGAGCGCGCGATGGTCAGAGGCGTCCGGCAGGACCTCCACTACCGGTGGTTCGTGCGCCACGAGGCGTTCGACGCGTTCGGGATGGGCGGTGAGCAGGTGCAGAGCGGCGATCGCGCCCGAGCTGGAGCCAAAACGCGCGCGGGCTCACCGGGTGACAGCAGTTCCAGTATCCGGAAGGCGTCGTCGGCGTGGTCGGCCACTCGCTGCTCGGCCTCGGGGTCGTCCAGCGTGCTTCGGGACATGCCGCGTGGGTCGTAGGTCGCGACGGTGTATTCGGCGGCGAGGTCGTCGGCTATGCCGTCGAAGGAGGCCGCGTCGCCCGCCCCTCCGGGGATCAGTAGCAGGAGCGGGCCCTGGCCGCGCACTTCGTAGTGCAGGCTCGCGCCGTTGACGCGCAGGCTGCCGATGGTCGGGTCGGTCATGCGGTGTCCTTAAGAATGTTGGCGGTCCGGGAGGACCGGGTGTGGCTGATGCGAGGTTGCCGCTGATGGCTCAAGGAGAATGGCCGCCCGGTCCTCCGGGACGCTCCGACCACTGATTGAGAACTGCGGTCATCGCTGCTTAAGGACCTGTCGGCGGAGTGTTCTTCGGACCACGGAAATGCTGGTCCGAAGGGAACGGAACGACAGGATTGAGCACGTCTCACAAGCGGATATGGGTCGGCGTCGATGCCGGCAAAGGGCGTCACTGGGCGGTGGCCGTGGATGCCGACGGCGAGACCCTGTTCTCGACGAAGGTGATCAACGACGAAGCCTAGATCCTCACGCTCATCGAGACCGCTCGCGAGAGGGCCGACGAGGTGCGGTGGGCAGTGGACATCAGCGGCCGGGCCTCCACCCTGCTGTTGGCCCTGCTCGTCGCCAACGGCCAGCGGGTCGTCTACGTACCCGGACGCACCGTGAACCGCATGTCCGGCGCCTACCGCGGAGAGGCCAAGACCGACGCCAAGGACGCGAAGGTCATCGCCGACCAGGCACGCATGCGCCGGGACTTCGCGCCGCTGGAAACACCCCCGGAGCTGGTCTCCACCCTTCAACTGCTGACGAACCACCGCGCCGACCTGATCGCCGACCGTGTCCGGCTGATCAACCGGCTCCGCGACATGTTGGTCGGGATCTGTCCCGCCTTGGAACGAGCCTTCGACTACTCCGCGGCCAAGGGCCCCGTCGTCATGCTGACCGAGTACCAGACCCCGGCCGCCCTGCGGCGGATCGGCGTCAAGCGCCTGACCACCTGGCTGGAGCGGCGCAAGGTCCGCGGGGCCTCGGACGTCGCGGCCAAGGCTGTGGAGGCCGCCCAGTCCCAGCAAACCGCCCTGCCCGGCGAGAAGCGGGCCGCCAAACTGGTCTGCGACCTCGCCCACCAGCTCCTGGCCCTCGATGAGCGGATCAAAGACAACGACCGGGAGATCCGCGAAACCTTCCGCACCGACGACCGCGCCGAAATCATCGAATCCATGCCCGGCATGGGACCGATCCTGGGTGCCGTAGGTCAGCTCGACCGCGCGCCGTGGTCCGGGCGCTTTTGCGGCCAGTTCAGGGTCGATCTGGATCGGAGTCTGCGTCGCCGTGTAGCGGCCCGGACGCTCGTGGGCGTACTCCCACCATGCGTTGGCGAACGCGACCAGCGCCTCCTTGCCTGCGGGACGTTGGCCCGTGCTGGCTTCGATGTGGCGTCGGCCGGTGATGAGGGCAGCCCTGGCCTGCGGGTGCGGCGGGAGACGGACTCGGTGCTGGTGGGATGGGTGCCCGGCAGCGAGTTGGATCCTGCGGGCCGGGAGGATGCCGAGTTCGAGGGCATTCGTGCTGCTCTGCGGTCGGCGCTGCTGGCGATCCTCACGCAGGCCGGTCATGCCGTGCAGGTGGACCGCGAGAGCGGTGAGGTGCGGGTCAGGCTGCTTGCGTGACCGTGGGCCGCGGGATCGACACCCGCGTCGCCCTCAGAGCGTGGGGCAGTTCGAACGTCGGCGGGAGAGGTGATGTAGGACCCGAGTCCCGGAGCCCCGCGTCGCTTCGACGGGTCCGGCACCCTCCTGAGCGGGCAGCCGACTCGCCGCACGGCCCTGCTGGGAGCACGCTGGGAGGCGTGATGAGCGCGCCGATGGTCGTACACCAGCCCTCCCGTACCGGTGGCCGGAGTGTGACCGTGCACTCGCACGCCCGGGACGAGATCCTCGGCACCGCCTACAGCGACCACGACCTGGTGGTGTTCCTTCAAGCGGCGGGCGTCGACGAACCCGAGGCAGTGTTGGACGATGCGCGCTGGGTGGAATGGCGCGGAGGCCGCCCACACGAGTGGAGAACTGCCTGAGCGGGGCCGCTCCATACCGACCCGCACAGGGTGGTGGCGTGGTGTACGGGTTCACCGCGGCCGCGAGGTGCCGTTGCGAGGTTGCGGTGTCAGTGGGTGGTGAGCATGCCCTCGCGGAGCTGCGCGAGGGTGCGGGACAGCAGTCGGGAGACGTGCATCTGGGAGACGCCGAGCTGTTCGCCGATCTGGGCCTGGGTGAGTTCCTCCACGAACCGCCAGTGGAGGATCTTGCGGGAGCGCTCGTCGAGGTCGGCGATCATCGGGGCGAGTGCGTGGAAGTCCTCCACCAGTTCCAGCGCGCTGTCGTCGTTGCCGATGAAGTCGGACAGTGCGGTCTCGCCGTCCTCGCTGCTGCCGATGGCGGCGTCCAGGGAGGAGGAGCGGTAGCCGTTGGAGGCCAGCCGTGCCTCGATGACCTCCTTCTCCTCCAGGTTCATCAGCTGGGCCAGTTCCGCCACGGTCGGGGTGCGGCCCAGGCGGCTGCTCAGTTCCTCGGTGGCGCGCGCCAGTTGGACGCGGGCTTCCTGAAGGCGGCGCGGAACGTGCACGGCCCAGGTGGTGTCACGGAAGAACCGCTTGATCTCGCCCGTGATGTAGGGGATCGAGAAGGAGGTGAACTCCACCTCGCGGGAGAGCTCGAAGCGGTCGATGGCCTTGATCAGGCCGATCACGCCGACCTGGACGATGTCCTCCATCTCCTCCGGGTCCCGGCTGCGGAAACGGGAGGCCGCGTAGCGGACCAGGGACACGTTCATCTCGATCAGCGTGTTGCGCGCGTACTGGTACTCCGGCGTGCCCTCCTCCAGCCGGTCCAGCTGCTGGAAGAACAGGCGGGTGAGCTCACGCGCGTCCTTCGGGGCGACCTTCGAGGGGTCGGCCACTCCCGGCAGTTCAGCGCACTGCGCATCCGCCATCGCCGCTGCCGTATCCGTAACCATGTGTCCCTCCCCTTGTCGGCCATGCCGACACCGGCCCACCTCTACTCGCCCTGCCGCGCTTACCCCCTCTCCCCACCTTCATGCCTACTCCTTCCGCGACATCGTTCAACCTCGCACCCGCGAGGTGCCGAAGCGGACCTCGACCGACTGCGGCGAGCGGATCCAACCGAGCCGCGCCATGCCACCGAACTCACCCGCGCGGCGTCCTGCCCCGATCCGAGCGGGGTGCCGGCGGCGACCAGGTCCGCCAGGTCCTCGCGGCGGCAGACCTGGTCGACCCGGCCGGGGGCAACGTCCCGTCGGAGTTTTGTGCTCAGGTCGGTGAGCCGCTTGTGGTCCGGACCACGAAGGCCGCCACGTTCGCCCTTTCGCCGATCACTGCGCCCGGTTGCGGTCGGTGGGTTGACGGCCGTCCACGATGCCGGTGCGCACTACGAAGTTCGTCGTCGGATCGGGTGCGCCGGCCGCGTTCGGTAGGGTTCCGGAGTGCTGGCTGTCTGGTCGGTGCCTTCCTGGGGGGATGAGCGAGACGAGGGACATGCCGGAACAAGCGATCCTGCCTGCGACAGCACCGAGCGGGCCTTTGGCCGTGTCGGTCGAGGCGGCGCGGATGGCGGCGGTACGCCGTTACGACATTCTCGACACTCCGCCGGACGGCGCCTACGACCGCGTCGCGGCGCTGGCCGCGCGGCTGTTCGAGGTGCCGGTGGCGACGGTGACGATCGTGGATGAGGACCGGATCTGGTTCAAGGCCGCGCACGGGCTGGAAGGTGTCAGCGAGATCGGCCGGGATCCGGGCCTGTGCGCCTCGGCGGTGTTGCGTGATGACACCACCGTCATCCCCGATACGTTGCTGGACCCGGTCGCCTGCTCCAACCCGCTGGTCGCCGGCCCGATGGGGGTGCGGTTCTACGCCGCCGCTCCGATCATCACCGCCGACGGGCACCGCCTGGGCACGGTCAACGTCCTTGACACCCGCCCCCGCGAGATCAGCGAGGCCGATGCCTCCACCCTCACAGACCTGGCCGCGGTGGTGCGTGACCAGCTGGAACTGCGCCTGTCGGCGTTGCACGTGATACGCGCCGAGCAGGAGCGCCGCCAGGTCGAGCAGGAGAAGCGTCAGGCAGAGGAAGAGGCCCGCCAGCGTGCCGAGCGGGACAAGGCGGCCATCGCCGCGTTTGCCTCCACCCTGCAGCGCACCCTGGTGCCTCCCGCGCTGCCCGCGGTACCGGGCCTGGAGCTGGCCTGCCACTACAAGACCGCATCCCCGCAGGAAGTGGGCGGCGACTTCTACGACGTCTTCCCCGTCGGCGGAGGCCGGTGGGCGTTCTTCCTGGGCGATGTGTGCGGCAAAGGCGCCGAAGCCGCCTCGGTCACCTCACTGACCCGCTACACGCTGCGGGCCGCAGCCCTCGTCGACGCGGACCCCACGGCAGCGCTCAAAGCCCTGAACACCGCGCTGCTGCTCGACGCGGCGGTCGGCACCCGCTTTTGCACCGCCGTCTTCGGCCTGCTCGATCCGGCCCGGGACGGCGGTTTCACCGTCACGCTGGCCACTGGCGGTCACCCGCCCGCCTACCACCTCAGCCCTGCCGAGGGCGGCGGTGTACGGGTCGAGGCGGCCCGGGCCAAGGGCGGCATGCTGGTCGGCGCGTTCGCCGAGGCCGCCTTCGCCTCACTCACCCTGCACCTGGCACCCGGTCAGGGCCTGCTGCTGTACACCGACGGGCTGACCGAGGCCCGCACCGTCGACGGCCACATGCTCGCCGACACCGGCCTTACCGACTTCCTCGCCCAGCGACCGGCGCCGGTCAGTGCCGGCGCCCTCATCGACGACACCGTCGCGCTCCTGGATACACTCCCCGACACCGAACGCGACGACGTGGCGCTGCTGGCCCTGTCCGTCCCCACCGCGGACGCCGCTCCCGCCGGCATCACTACCACCGCTCACAGCGCCGCCGCCCCGACCGCACCCGCCGACGCCTCCGTCGGGTAGGAGATCCGACGCCCATGACCGACGCATTCCACATCGACGTCCCGCACACCGACGGCGCCCTGGCCGTGATCGCACTGTCCGGTGAATTCGACATCGTCGCCGCACCCGCCGTGCGGGCCCGCGCCCTGGAACTCATCGCGGCCGGACACGCAGACCTGGTCGCCGACCTGTCGGGTGTCACGTTCTGCGACTCCTCAGGGCTGGGAGCCCTCGTCGGCATCTGGCGCTGCGCCAAGGACTGCGACGGCTCCCTGACCCTGGCGGCCATCCCCGACCGGCTGAGCCGCCTGCTCAGCGTCACCGGGATGGACACCTTCCTGCCCGCCTACCCCAGCGCCGAGACCGCGCTCACCGCCAGCCAGGGCAATCGCACCACCGCCTGAACGCCCTCGCTCACAGAAGTGGCATCAGCGGGCATGCCTGGTACAGCCCTACAGTCCGGCGCGCGGGGAATGTCGGCGCGGTGTTCCCGCAGCCCGTCGGAGGCGTCCATGGAGGCCGCCGCCTTGGTGGTCCGGCGCAGACAGGCATCGGGCACGATCCCGCGCATCGCGGCGCTCAGGACGGGCTTGTACCGCCAGGGCGCGACGCGTTCACCGGGGCGTACGGCGAGGCACGCCTCGATGACGCGGTCGTCGAGGAAGGGCGAGGCCATCGGCAGGCCGGTGCGGGCTGCCATGGCGTCCCATTGCCGGATGACGCGGCTGCCGGAGCGGATCTGCTCCAGGTCGCTGTGCAGACCCCGGTCCGGGTGCAGCGGCGAGACTGTCGCCGCTGCCGTGAGCAGTGCCCGACGGGCCATGCGTTCGGCATCGGGGGTCACCCAGTCGAAGAGGCGTGGGGTCATGCCCCAGCCGAGCCCTGTCGCGGCGGACGGGGGCAACGGGGCCCGCAAGTGGCCGGCGGAGTCGCCGAGCCACTTCCTGTAGGGCCGGGAGTCGGCGAGCGCACGGACAGTGTCGGCGAGCGGCCACGGCGCCCCAGGTAGAGGTAGACCGGCCCGCCAGCCCGTCCCGGGTGCGGCGAAGATCGCCGTCCCGGCCCGTCACGTCAGGTCTGAGGCGTCGACGGGCAGCTCCGAAGGCGCCACTCCAGCATGCCGTCGTCGAGGCCGATCGTGCGGCGGCCGAGGTCGGTCAGCAGCCGGAGCGCTTCGTAGGCCAGACGAACCACCGATGCCTGCCCCCGGCCCGATACGGCGATGCGCGCCGTTGGCTGCCCGCGTGACACGGACAGCCGAGTGCCTCACCCATTCACCTGACATGTCATCACCCGGATACCCGCACGGGTGGTGGCGCGCACACACCTGGGCTGTCGTTGGCCATGTCGCCGCTGCGGTTCTCACCAGCTGGCAGGACGTCAGCTGACGCAGGCTGCGACGGAAGGAATCACCCATGCGCTCTGCCCGCACCCTCTGCGCCGCGGCCACGGTCACGGCGGCCCTCGCCATCGCAGCCCCGGTCGCCTACGCCTCCAGTGCCGGCGACTCGGGCAAGGACGACCACTCCTACAGCAGCGACCACGAGTACAAGGACGAGTACAAGGACGCCGGTGGTGAGCACGACAAGCCGAAGGGCGGCGTGCACACCGGTGGGGGCCTGTTCGCCACGGTTGGTGGTGACGACGAGTACAAGGACGAGTACAAGAAGGACCACGAGTACAAGGACGAGTACAAGAAGGACCACGAGTACAAGGACGAGTACAAGGACGCCGGTGGTGAGCACGACAAGCCGAAGGGCGGCGTGCACACCGGCGGGGGCCTGTTCGCCACGGTTGGTGGTGACGACGAGTACAAGGACGAGTACAAGAAGGACCACGAGTACAAGGACGAGTACAAGGACGCGGGTGGTGAGCACGACAAGCCGAAGGGCGGCGTGCACACCGGTGGAGGTCTGTTCGCCACGGTCGGCGGTGACGACTGGGACGAGAAGGACGAGTACAAGAAGGACGACGAGTACAAGGACGCGGGTGGTGAGCACGACAAACCGAAGGGCGGCGTGCACACCGGTGGCGGCGGCCTTGCCCCCTCCGGTTCCCCTGCGGCCGCCGGCGGACTCGCGCTCCTGGCCGGACTGGGGGCAGGCGCGTACGTGCTGCGTCGGCGCATCGCCGGTGGCGCTGCCTGACTTTGAGGGCTGACGCGGGTTCAGCGTGCGGCAGGAAGCGTTCTGCTCCGCAGTCACGGTCGCACGCTGGACCGCGCCTGAGCTACGTGTATCCGCGTTTCTCTGACTGAGGTGCGCTGCGGCATGACGATCCGTTCATTGGTTCATTCGGGGAGATCCTGGCGGGCCGGTATGCCGCGGCGCCTTCTGCTGGCCGTCCTCACGCCGCTTGTCCTGAGCGCGGGTGTGGTCAGCTGGGCCGGCCCGGTCGGCGAGTTGATGGGGATCTTTGAAACGCCGGGGCCGCTCCTCGCCCCACTTGCTTGGTCTTTGAACTGTGTGAGGAGGATGGGGATCGAAGAGCGGTCCTTGATCACCAGAATGTAGGTTTTGGCCATGACTGGTGACTGGCGGATGGACCGGATCGGGGCTGCGCTGAGGGGCGAGAACCCGACCGTGCTGCGACGCTTGACGCCGGGGTTCGCGGTGATCGGGGATGTTCAGTACCTTCCGGGCTACTCGGTTCTGCTGGTGGACGAACCGGATGTGCAGCGGCTGTCGGACCTGCCGAGGGCGAAGCGGCTGTCGTTCCTGTCTGACATGGATCAGCTCGGTGAAGCCGTCGAGCGTGCCTGTCGGCGGCTGGACCCGGCTTTCCGCCGGGTCAACCTGGAGATCCTGGGGAACACGGACCCGTTCTTGCATGCGCATGTCTGGCCCCGGTTCGAGTGGGAGCCGGCCGATGTGGTGGGCAAGCCTGTGTGGCTCTATCCGCGTGAACGGTGGAGTGACGAGCAGTTCAGGCTCGGGCCGCGGCATGACGTACTGCGGGAAGCGATCGGCAGCGAGCTGGACCGGCTGCGATCGGGGACCTGACTTGCGCACCACCGTCCCGGACCCGGCCACCTCACCGGTCCCGGACCTGTTCCAGCGGGACTTCACCGCCACCGAACCCGGCCTGAAATACATGGGCGACATCACCTATCTCCCCCTGGAAACCGGGGAGTTCCTCTATCTCGCGACCGTGCTGGACTGCTTCAGCCGCAAGGTCGTCGGCTGGTCCATCGCCGACCACATGTGCACCGGCCTGGTCGCCGACGCACGGGGGAAGGCCCGACCTCCGTACGGTGAAGACTCGACACCTCCACCACACCGGAGGTCTTCGCCATGATCAAGCCCGGCCGGTGTCAACAACGCTCGTGATCAATAGACCTGCGCGCTCATTCCTTCATTCCGGCCAGTCCGTCACGACTCCGGTAGGGCCCGATTCCTTTCACCGGGCGTTCCTCTACCGAAGGGCGGCCACCGCGGGCAGAACGGCGGGCAATCTCCTGGCTCGCGGCGCCGACCCGGGACGCCAAGCGGCTCGTCGAGCTCGTGACCAGGCCCCTGGCGACGAACTTCCGCGCATGGAGGGCCAGTTTTCGTCACCCAAGGCACACTTTCGGGCTCTCTTCACGTCGAAACGCTGAGCTAACCCTGCAAATGCTTTTTGCAGGGTTATTGTGTTTCTTGGTCGAACATTGACCAAGTGTTGGCATGCTCTAGAGGCTGCGAACTGCCTGGGGGAGACCCATGTTCCGAGGTGCGAGGTCCCGGACCGTGGTATCGATCCTCGCTGCCGTCCTGCTCGGTCTCCAACCTTTTCGCGCCCACCGCATCCTTCGCATCCGCTCATACAGCCCGTCACGCAGTGGCCAAGGGTCAGCCGGGAATCAAGCCCTCCGGGAATGCGCTGCGCGACGAGATCGTCGCCTGCCGGGATGCCGGGATGCCGGGCAGCAGGGGGACCCGACCGGTCCCCTGCGCACCCGCGACCGGTACCGCACCGCCGTCGGCCCCACGCCCGAGGCACCCGACCGTCCACACCTGAGGCAAGGGGCCTCGAAGGCGGGCGAGCCGGGCGCACCCCGTGCCGTACACCACCGCATATCGAGACCCTCGGCAGCCCACTCCCCGGCGGCACTTCAGGTGTTCCGCTGCTGAGCAGCAGAGCAGTACACCCACCCCTGTCCTGTCAGTCCGACGCGTCCCCCACTGGCGCGCCAGGAGGAGTCACCACACCATGCAGACCCTCATCGACCACGCCCGCACGTACGGACAGCGCCCTGAGGAGTTCGCCGACCTCGCCAAAGGTCAGTCGCCCGAGGTCCTGTTCATCACCTGCGCCGACTCCCGGGTCGTCCCGGCCCTGATCACCGGTGCCCGCCCCGGCCAGCTCTTCGAGCTGCGCACCGCGGGCAACATCGTCCCCCCATACGCCTTCGAGCACCCCACCAGCGAGGCGGCCACCATCGAGTACGCGGTGGAGGTCCTCGGCGTCAAGGACATCGTGGTCTGCGGCCACTCCCACTGCGGGGCCGTCGGCGCTGTGGTGCGCGGCGACGGCCTGAACGCCGTACCCGCCGTGCGCGACTGGCTCGCACACGCCGCCGACGAACCCAAGTGCTCCGACCTCGCCGACCCGACGGTCGCCGAGGCCGTACAGAACCACGTCCTGACACAGTTGCTGCGGCTGCGCTCCTACCCGCGGATCGAGAAGCGCCTGCAGGCGGACCAACTTCGGCTGCACGGCTGGTACTACGAAGTACACACCGGAGCCGTGCTCGAACACCGCGCGGAGACCGACAGGTTCGAGGCACTGTGAGGTACACCATGACTGTGACGTCGAGGTTTCCTTACCTGCGGCAGGACTTCGCCGCCTCCATCGTCGTCTTCCTGGTCGCCGTGCCGCTGTGCGTCGGCGTGGCAGTCGCCTCCGGCGTCCCAGCGGAGCTGGGCCTGGTCACCGGCATCGTGGGCGGCCTGGTCACCGGCAGTCTGCCCGGCAGCAGCCTGCAGGTGTCGGGGCCGGCCGCGGGCCTGACCGTGCTGGTCTTCGAGGCGGTCAGCGAGTTCGGCGTGGCCGCGCTCGGCGTGATCGTGCTCGCCGCCGGACTGCTCCAGCTCGCCATGGGCTTCCTCAGAGTGGGCCGCTGGTTCAGGGCGATATCCGTCGCCGTCGTCGAGGGCATGCTCTGCGGCATCGGCCTGGTGATCATCGCCGGCCAGATCTACGCGGCGGCGGGCCTGAAGGCGCCGGAGACCGGCATCGGCAAGATCGTCGGCCTGCCCAGGGCATTCGCCGACGCCCTCGGCAGCACCGAGGCACTGACCTCACTCGCGATCGGCGCGGGCACCGTCGCCGTCATCGTGCTGTGGAAGAAGCTGCCGAAGAAGGTGCAGGCCGTGCCCGGAGCCCTCGCTGCGGTACTGCTGGCCACTCTCACCTCGCTCGCCTTCAGCCTGCCCGTCGCCACGGTCGAGGTGGAGGGTCTGCTCGGCGTCATCCAGCCGCCCGGCTCTGATGCCCTAGGCGCGCTCGCCGGCTCGGCCATCTGGGGCACCATCATCGCGTTCGCGCTGATCGCCTCCGCCGAGTCGCTGTTCAGCGCGGCGGCCGTGGACCGGCTGCACGACGGTCCGCGCACCCAGTACGACAAGGAAATGATCGCCCAGGGTGCGGGCAACACCGTGTGCGGTCTGCTCGGCGCGTTGCCAATGACGGCGGTGATCGTGCGCAGCTCCGCCAACGTCAGCGCGGGCGCGAAGACGAAAGCGTCGCGTGTGTTGCACGGCGTGTGGCTGCTGCTGTTCGCTGCCGCGCTGCCCTCCGCGCTGGCGCTGATCCCGCTGCCCGCACTCGCCGGCATCCTGGTCCATGCGGGCTGGAAGCTGATTCCGTTCCGCCAGATCGCCGAACTGTGGCAGAGCCACAAGGGTGAGGCCCTGATCCTGGTCGTCACGGCCGTGTCGATCGTCGCCGTGAACATGTTCGAGGGCGTGCTCATCGGGCTGGCCCTGGCCGTGATCAAGACCGCCTGGGAAGCATCACACCTGAAGACGGAGGTCATAGACAAGGGCGCTGGTCCGATCCAGGTGTACCTGTCGGGCAACGCAACGTTCCTGCGGCTGCCGAAGATACTCGACAGCCTGGAGGCCCTTCCGCAGAACCGGCCGATCGAGGTGGACCTGTCCGGGCTGCACCACCTCGACCACGCCTGCCGCACGGCCCTGGAGAACTGGGCCCAGCGGCACAGCGCACCCGACACCGAACCCGTGAAGGTCACGACCGCACAACCGGTGAGGGCCACAGCGCCGTAAAAATCTGCCGCCCGGCCGGATGCTCGACCCGCGCCTCCGGCCGGACGGCTCGTCACAGCAGCACGAGGACCGGCCCGACCGTGCCACCCAGCGCGCCGACAACAACACTGAGGTCCTGCCGACCCGCTTCATGGTCGTCCTGGCGGGCCTAGCCCGACCATGAGCCCGACCACAGCAGGTCAGCGCCCGGTTGACCCGCCGACGAACAGTTCGATCGCCGGGGGAGAGATCGGGGCGGGCGCGGTGCCAGCGCGCGGCGTGGCGCCAGCGGCCGGCGGCATCCCGGGCGATATCGACACCGGCCTCCACCGCCAGCTCGGGCCACACGAGGGTCACGGTCAACGTTTTCCTCGTGCCCCACCCGGCGGAGAAACGTCCAGCCCGTCCACGGATGTTCGCGGCCGGCCGGGGCGAGCAGGCCAGTAAGGGCGTGGCCGACGGTGCGGGGGAGGGTGGTGGTGCGGCCCACGTATTGCAGGCGCCCGTCGTGCTCGTACCGGCCGAGCAGCAGTGTCCGGGTGTGGTCGGGGAGCCGGTGACCGCGCCCACGATCGCGTCCTCGGTGTGTCGCATCTTGTACTTCAGCCACCCGCGCACGGAACCTTGATACGGGTTGTCCAGCCTTTTGAAGACGATCCCCTCCAGGCCCCGTCGTCCAGGACAGCCACTGCGCCACCTGCTCGGGGTCGGTGGTCGACGGGCACAGCGTCCACGGCGCCGACAGCCGGCGAGCGGCGGCCACGGATTCCAGCGTTGCCCTGCGGCGCCGGCAGGACCAGCTGGTCGTGTCGGTGCCCGACAGCTGCAGCAGATCGAAGATGACCAAGTGCGCCGGCTGTTCGCCCGCGGCCTGGGCCGCTGCGGCGCCGCGCCGGGCGAGGCGCCCCTGCAGCGGCTCGAACGCCAACCGGTCTTCCTCCCACACGACCAGCTCACCGTCCAGCGCGGTCGCGTCGGGCAGTTGCGCGGCGCCGGCCACGATCTCCGGGAACGACGACCCCGTCAGGGTGCCCTGCCGGGAGCGCAGCACCACCTGCCCGCGTCGACGGAGACCAGGGCCCGGTAGCCGTCCCATGTCGGCTCGGCTGCCCAGCCCGGCTTCAGGTCGGGTGCGGGTGTCGGGGTGGATCTGCGGCTCGGATCGCACAATGACTGATATACCCCCGGTGCCGGTCCATCCCTGGCGCCCTGCGGACGGGGTGAGGCCGGTGGTGTGGACGTGGCCGCGTGGATCCGCCCGCGCTGTGGGTGTTTGTTCTCCTGCGGGGCGTGGTGGCGGGCGACCGTCTGCCGGGTCCTGCTCGGCCCTGACGGGTCCGGCATGGTCACCTACCGCCGGTGCGAGTGGCCGCATCCGGGCCTGTGTAGGTGGACGATCCCGGCGGGGAGCCGGTGGGTCGTGACGGGCCCGCGCTGTCGATTCTGGTTATCGGGTCGGGGAGCGCTTGTGGTGGGGGTCCAGCCGGAAGTCGGGACAGTCGCGGTTCTGGCATGCGCCCGGCCCCCACACGGGGACGAATACGCCGAGCGTCTTGTGGCGGTGGACCGCGGCCGGCACGGACTTCTTGCAGGTCGGACACGCGTACGCTTCGGATTTACGCTGCACTTTGGCCATCTTTTTACGATATGACCGTACTGGCGTGTCGGGAAGTGCTCTTCCTCCTTGCCGCCCTGAGTGCGGGCTGGATGGCTCAGTGTCTCGGCCTGGTGAACCGGTTGAGGGCTCAGGGTCCTCCGCCGCAGGTGGTGAACCAGGCTGCTCGGTGGTCTTGGAGGTGTCCCCTTGTTCGTCTGCTTGCTCGGCAGTGGTCGGCGCGGGTCTTGTAATGCTGAGAACCACGGAACCCGTCAGGACGATGACGATGACCGCGAGGCTGATCGGTGAGGGGATTTCCGGGATGCCGGAGCTGATCAACTTGTGGGATGCCTGGAGGATGAGCTTGACGCCGATGAAGGCCAGGATGATCGCGAGGCCCTTGTTCAGGTAGTGGAAGCGGTCCAGGAGGCCGGCGAGCATGAAGTAGAGGGCCCGCAAGCCGAGGATGGCGAACGCGTTGCTGGTGTAGACGATGAACGCGTCATCGCTGACCGCGAGGACGGCCGGGACACTGTCGACGGCGAAGATCAGGTCGGCGGCCTCGATCGCGGCGACCACCGCGAGCAGCGGGGTCGCCATCCGTTTGCCGGCCTCTGTGACGAAGAACTTCGCCCCGGCGTACTCGTCCCGCACCGGAATGATTTTGCGGAGCATCCGTACGGCGAAGCTCTTGCCCGGGTCGAAGCTTTCCTGTTCGTCCTTGAGGAGTTTGTAGGTGCTGTAGAAGAGGACCGCCGCGAAGGCGAACAGCACCGCGGTGAAGCGGCTGACCACGGCCACGCCGAGGGAGAGGAAGATCCCGCGGAAGACGAGCG
Organism: Streptomyces sp. ALI-76-A; assembly: GCF_030287445.1. GTDB lineage: Bacteria > Actinomycetota > Actinomycetes > Streptomycetales > Streptomycetaceae > Streptomyces. The sequence continues at coordinate 1,138,790 of NZ_JASVWB010000004.1, forward strand.
CGCCGATGACCCCGAAGAACAGCACGCGGTGCTGGTAGGCGCGGGGCACCTTGAAATACGCGAAGATCACGGCGAAGACGAAGAGGTTGTCGACCGACAGGCTCTTCTCCAGCAGCCAGGCTGTCGTGTACTCGGTGCCGGCCGTGGTGCCGAGGACGAGGAAGACGACCGCGCCGAAGATCAAGGCGAGGCCCACCCACAGGCCGCTCCAGGCGGCTGCCTCCTTGAAGCGGATGACGTGCGCGGTGCGGTGGGACAGCAGGTCTACCGCCAGCGACACGACCACCGTCGCGGCGAACGCTCCCCACAGCCAGAGCGGGACCTCGAGCACGACGAACACCTCACTGTGGCCCGCGCGACGTACGCCGGCCCCTATACAGGAGTGTCCGTCATAGCGCCCTCGGGAGCATGCGGAGAGGGTGAGAAGCTGTCACACCCTCTGTCCGATCGGGGGTGGCACTTGTGACCGCGTGCGCGGTGTTCGTCACGGCCGAGTCGAGCGTGCCGCTGAGGCGGGTGAGCGCGGCGCGGACAGCGCCCTGAAGGCCGTAGCCGGCTTTCCAGCTATCCGGCGCGCAGCTGGGTATCACCGTGACTTCGCTGGTGATCGGCATGTGCCGAGCCGTCCCTGGCCGCGCTGCTGCGCGGCCCGCCGACCGCTGTCGGCCCCCGGCCCGCCTGCAACATCATGACCCGGCCCGCGCCCCGCGTTTCCTGATCCGCCACGACGACCTCGCCGCCGGTCGATTCGACGAGGCACTCTCCTTCACCGCATTCACCGAATAGGCGGCGCGTCGTCGCACGTCCCGCGACGCACGCCGACCGCCAGACCCCGGCCGTCGAGGAGCTTCGGCGAATGTACAGCCACCTTCTGAAGGACCACGCCGACACACACGGGGCGGTAGCCGCCGGCCTGAGGCGAGGCCGAAGCTGTCCATCGTTCGCGACGCCGCCTGACCGACCGCACCCCCGCGCCCCGACCCTGAGAGGGGGCAGGGCGAACTTCAGCGGGGCTGAGGCCGACACCGGTCTCAGCCCCGCTCCCGTTTCAGTCCCAGCTGGCCCCCGCGTCGCGGGCGTCGAACAGCCGGCGGGTGTACTCCGGGGGAAGGTGCACGGTCAGTCGCCGACAACCGCTACCGGCACGGGGGCCCGCAAGCACGCCCGCGCCCGACGACGCCACGAAGAGATGACGCGGTACGGCCCCGCTGGAAGCCGCAGGTTCACAACCCCCGTGGTGATGAGACCCGCCAGGAGGAGCTCATGGGCGCGCAGACGGAGCCCCGGGAGGTCGGACGGGAGCGGCGCGCTGGACCGCTCCGCGTGCTGCGCGAGGTCGGACCAGCCGCGCACCGCCAGTTCCCGGGCCCGGTCCCACAGCCACCGACGGCGTCGACCTGGCCGACCTCCTCGGTCCCCGCCCGTGAGTGTTCCGCCCTGGCCCGCGCGCCTGTCCCCGAAGGCCCTGGCCGTCCTGGAGGACCTGCCCGTGCACGCCCGGGAGATGGTCCGCGACGTCCTGGACGTCGCCGGCCGGGACCCGTGGTCCTTCCCGCCCTTCAACACCCGCGATCCTGAGGGCGAGGGACGTGCGCACCGCCTCGGTCGGGCAGCTCACCGCCGTGTACTGGATCAACCGCCCAGCCGGACGCCTGTGTGTCGTCGACATTGTCTGGCTCGGCCGACCGGCATCGGACATGACGCGGCCCGTCACCGGCATCGTGGTGCCGGTGACGGGCCGCTGTGCTTCTGCTCTGCTACCAGGGCAGGCGGAACGCGAAGTCCTTGTTGAGGACCGGGACGAGGAACATGGCCCACAGCGCCGCGATCATCAGGACGGTGTACGGCTTGTCCGCCCTCATCGCGGTGATCAGTTCGCGCGGTTCCCGGCGCCGGCGGCGGGACTTGGCGAAGGCCTCCCTCTGTGTCTGGAGCATCTGCGCGGGCAGCTCCTGATACTCGCGCTGCCCTTGCGGATCACGCTGATGGTCTGCTCGCCGACGACCGCACCACCTTGCCTGACGGTGAGCAGTTCCTCGGCGTGAGCGCCGGTGGCGACCCAGAAAGCCAGCAGGGTCCGTCGCGGTTCGAGCGGAGTCCCGCGAAGACCTCGGGTCGGGTCAACAGGCCTCGAGTTCGAACACGCCCTTGCGGACCGTCGTCTCGCTGACCGCGGCGTCTTCGGAGCAGCGGAGCGATCCGAGGCCCGCTTACCGGCTGGGGTCGGTCATTCGCCGAGGCCCTGGCCGAACCCGCCGTCCACGGGCAGTTCCAGACCGGTGGTGAAGGTGGCCTCGACGGCCAGGTACAGCGCGGCGGCGGCGATCTCCTCCACAGTGCCTCCTCGGCCCATCGGCGTGGAGGCGTTGCCCTGTTCGATGAACTCGGCGCGCTGCTCGTCGGTCAGCTCGGCGACGCCCATGGTGGGGGTGAGGATGAAGCCGGGGGCGATCGCGTTGACGCGGATCTTGCGGGGGAGCAGCTCGGCGGCGAGCACCTTGGCGAAGGCGGCGACGGCCTCCTTCGCTCCGGAGTAGGCGCTGAGACCGGGGAAGATGTGGTCGTTGGAGACGGTGGTGAACACGATCGCGCCGCCCTCGGACACCAGCGGCGCTAGCCGCTGCACGGTGAAAAAGGCGCCCTTGGCGTTGACGTTGAAGATGCGGTCCCAGGATTCCTCCGTGACCTCTTCGAGCGTCTGGAACTCGGCGATGCCCTGGTTGATGAACAGGTAGTCGATGCGGCCGAGGCGGTCGGCGACCTGATCGCCGAGGGCGGCGATGGCGATGGCGTCAGTGGCATCGGAGCGCACCGGGTGGGCCAGCGGGGTGTCGAGTGCCGCCTGGGCCTCGGCGAGTCGCTGGTCGCTGCGCCCGGTGTACATCACTTCGGCGCCGCGGTCGGTCAGGGCTTGGACGATGGCCCGGCCCATGCCGATGGTGCCGCCGGTAACGACAGCCTTTTTACCTGCCAGGGCCTTCGGATCGATGGTTGGAGATTGCTGGGTACTGTGGTTCGTTGCCATGACGGTTAAGCTAAACCTTGACGTTGATGTCAGAGTCAAACTTCTGTGCCGGGAGTCACATGTTCATCGGCGAACTGTCCAGGCGTACCGGCGTCAGCACCAGGAGCCTTCGGTACTACGAGCAACAAGGGTTGCTGCGGCCGCAGCGGCGAGCCAGCGGCTACCGCGAGTTCGACGAGTCCGATGTGGCCACCGTGCGCCGGGTCCGGATCCTGCTCGCGGCCGGGCTGAATACCGACCTGATCCGGGAGGTGCTGCCCTGCATGGCTGAAGAGGGAGCCATCCTGGCGCCAACCTGCGAGGAAATGGCCCAGGACCTCAAGCACGAACGCGAGCGCATGAGCCACTCCATCGAACAGCTCCAAGCCGCCCACGCCATGCTCAGCTCGATCATCCACGCAGGCGAAGCGATCACCGCCCGAGTCGGCCGCAACGGACAGTGACGCGATCTCCGCAGCGGACGCGTCCACAACCTCGCGGGTCAAGACAACTAGGCAGTTTCGTTTGGATCAGCCGATGGTTGGTCCAGGTGTGCCGTTGACCGACACGCAGTGGGCGCGGATCGAGCCGTTGCTCCCGGACCGGACCCCGAAGAGGGGTGGCCGGTGGCGGGAGCACCGTGAGGTGATCGACGCCATCGCCTTCAAGTTCCAGAGCGGAACGCAGCGGATCCACCTTCCGGAGAAGTACGGGAACTGGCGAGGCGTCTACAACCGGCTGCGGATGTGGCCCGTCGACGGCACATGGGAGCGGGTGTTCACCACGCGTGAGGCCTGTCGGGTCAGGCCCGCGAGTCACCAGCACCGGCCGGGGCAGCTACGCCGGAGTCGAGCGTGTCACAGGCTGCAACGGGCGTCGGTGGGCGGGGTTTCGAGGTCGAGGAGGTATTTGTTGACCGCGTCGTCGACGCACTTGCTGCCGCCGAGGAGGTAGGCGCCGTGCTGCTTGCCGTCGACTGTGAGCAGGCTTCCGCCGAGGGCTCGCGCCATCGCGATGCCGCCCTCGTGCGGCGTCGCAGGATCGCCGGTGACCGATACGACGAGCGTCTCGGGGATGCCTTCGATATCGGTGAGCCAGGGCTCGTCGCGTGTCGGCGGCGCCGGCCACGCCTCGCATTCGCTGTGGTGAGTGCCTGCCGTGAACACGTCGATGTCGAACATCGGGGCGGCCTCCCCGATCTTGCGTGCGAGCGCGGTCTGTTCCTCCGGCGTCGGACGGGGTGAGTCCATGCAGCGCACAGCGATGTTCGTGTCGAAGTCGTGGCCGTAGGCGCCGTCCGCTGTGCGGGCGTAGAAGGCGTCGCGCAGGGCGAGCATCTGATCGGCGTTGCCCGCTTGGAGCGCGGTCAGGGCGGAGATGACGTTGGGCCATTTCGCTTCGGAGTACAGTCCGCCGCTGATGCCGAGGTAGACGTCCCAGACGCTCAGGTCCCGGCCGCCGGTGGTCGGTGCTGGTGTCTCGACGAGCGGCTGGACGATCTCGTGCAGGCGGTCGTTCGCAGCCGCGGGGTCGGGGCCGAGAACGCAGTCGGGCGATTCTGCGCAGAGTGCGGCGAGGTCGTCGAACCGTGCCTGCAGTCCGGTGAAGGAGGAGAGGCGGAACTCGCTCGCCGTCAGGTCCGGCGAGACGGCTCCGTCGAGCACGATCGCGCGGACCTTTTCGGGGTAGGCCGCGGCGTACATGGCTCCGAGCTCGGAGCCGTAGCTGTAGCCGAGGTAGGTCAGCTGGTCGTCACCGAGTACCTGTCGCATGATGTCCATGTCGCGCACGACGTTGGTGGACCCGGCGTTCACGAGGTTCGCGATGCCGCCAGAGCCGTCCGCGCAGCGCTCTGCGAGTTCGGTCGCCTCCTTGGTGCTCGGGATGTCGTGCACCGCGCCGAACCGGGTTGCGTCGCCTGCGTCGTACTCCTCGTCGGTGTAGCAGTCGAGGGCCGGAGTCGACGACCGGACCCCGCGAGGATCGAAGCCGACGATGTCGAAACGTTCGGCGACGGGACTCACCTGCCACTGTGGCAGGGTGGACGCGACGAAGCTGGTGCCGGATCCTCCGGGTCCGCCCGGGTTGAGCAGCAGTGAGCCCTCGGCGTCGCCCGCAGCGGGGAGGCGCGTGAGCGCGATGTGCGCCTTCTTGCCCTCCGGCTTGTCGTAGTCGAGCGGGACCTCGACCGAGGCGCACTGGAGCGCCGGGTTCGCGAACAGCTCGGCGTCCGCCTTGCTCGTCGCGGTGTCCTTGCACCCGACCCAGTTGAGCTCTTGCTCAAGGTAGGCGCCGAGGTCCGCGGTCGTGCCGGAGCCCGGTGGAGGAGCGGCGGGCGCGCATCCGGCGAGCAGGAGGAGGAAAGTCGTAGCGGCCGCGCCGAGCACGGTTTGGCGGTGTCGGGATCGAGGGTCTGAGCGCATGCGTTTCTCCTGCGTCGAGCCGCGGTCGTGCGCCAGGGCGCGGCGGTGGTTGACGGACTCTTCTCGGTCGGGGCGCTGAGGTACCCGATAGCGGGGGCAACGTGACCGGTCGGTGCGGGGTGTCAGCTCTCGATCCCGTCGGTCTCGGCGTCCAGGAGCCGGTGATGGCGGAAGGTGAGGGCTCGTTCGATCCCTGCGAGGCCGGCCGTGATGGTGAGAACCGTGTTCGCCCATGCCGGCAGGTCGCTGGGCGAGAGGAACGGGGGGAATCGATCAGCCCAGAGTGGCTGGTGGGTGACGAGGTCGAGCAGCTGCGGGGCGAGGAGCAGCAGATTCGTCATCAGCACGATGACGGCGCAGGCGGCGAGGGCGCGCCCGACTCCGGGGTGCCGGCGGGAGAGCTGGGCGCGCCAGTGCTCGGGCGTTCCCGGCGCGGGATCGAGACGCCGCTGGCTGCCGTCCGCCCTGATCAGGTGGATCCGCCGCATGCCGTACCTGCTCGAGGCGACCTCGATGCGGTCCGGTCCGAGCGGGAACCGGACCGCATGTCGGAGGTCTGCACGTGCCGGTCGTCCCAGTAGAGCGAGGCCCGGCCCGACAGGTGATCGACATCGACCGTTGCCGTCGACGCATCGGGAAGGCGCATCGCGAACCGTGTGCGCTGCAATGAGAGGGAGGGGCGGAACGGTGGCAATGGCGCGCCCGGCTCCGGGGCGGGCTTCGACCACGCCCCCGCATCGCCGTCGAGGCACTTGAACCCGTCGAAGCCGTAAGGATCCTCCCGCGCCGCACCGGTCCAGGGATCGTGCCGGTCGTTCATGTCTCCCCTGTCCGGGGTCGTGGCCGGGCAGAGCACCGCCACGACGCCCTTCTAGCATGCCCGTGCTAGCAAAGTAGCACGGGCATGCCAAAAACGACTAGGATGGGGTCATGCCCAAGAGAGCCAACCCGGATATCCGCCGAGAGCAGGTCGCCGACGCCGTGATCGAGGAGATCGCCGCGCACGGGATCCGCTCGGTGACCCTCGCCCGGATCTCCGCACGCACCGGCCTGGCCATCGGGAGCATCCGGCACTACTTCGGCGACACCGTCCGCGAGGTCATGCGCTTCACACTGGACGTTCTCCTGCAGCGCGCCGCGCGCCGCGCCGCGACGATGTCCGACGACCCGGTCGCACGGATCGTGGATGTGATCGCATTCGCCGCTCCGACCACTGAGCAGGAGCGCCGGGAGAACATCGCTCTCGTCGAATACCGTGTCCTGGCCCGCACGGACGCGGAACTCGCGGCCGACGTCGCGGCTACTTCCCTCGCGGGCGCAGAGGTGTTCCTCTCGTTGCTGCGCGATGCGCTGGCCGACCGCTCGGTCGACGAGGAGGCGCTCCACCGTGAGGCGCTCCTGCTGTTCGCCCTGGTCGAGGGCTTCTCGTTCAGTTCGGCGCTGTTCTCCGCCCCGTTGCGCGAGGCAGATGTCCGTGCAATCGTGACCGCGGCCCTGCAACGCCTGCGCGACGCCTTTCCGCCTTCATCGGAGGCCGTCGAGGGAGCGGCTGGAACTCCTGAGGCCACCGAGGAGTCACGGAGCCACCGCTAAGCAGTTTCGTTTGGATCAGTTGGTCGTTGGTCCGGGTGTGCCATTGACTGATGCGCGGTGGGCGCGGATTGAGCCCTTACTCCCGGACCGCACGCCGAAGCGGGGTGGCCGCTGACGGGACCATCGTGAGGTGATCGACGCAATCGCCTACAAGTTCCAGACCGGCACGCAGTGGGTCCACCTGCCGAAGAAGTACGGCAACTGGCGGGGCGTCTACAACCGGCTGCGGATGTGGGCTGTCAACGGCACTTGGGAGCGGGTGTTCACCGCTCTGGTGGCCCAGGCCGACGCGGGCGAGGACCTCAACTGGGCCGTCTCGGTGGACTCAACGATCGTGCGGGCCCACCAGCACGCGGCCGGGACCCGCAAAAAGGGGCCCCGGCCGGCGAACCCGACGACCATGCCATCGGCCGCTCCCGCGGCGGGCTGACCACGAAGATCCACCTCGCGGCCGATGCCCGCTGCCGGCCTCTGGCGTTCATTCGCACCGCAGGCCAGGCGGGTGACGTACCCGCCTTCACCGACGTCATGGCCCGCCTGCGCGTTCCCCGTCGGCGAGGACGGCCTCGCACCAGGCCGGACCTGGTCCTGGCCGACAAGGCGTCTCCTCCCGCGCGATCCGCGAGCACCTGCGCAAGCGCGGCATCCGAGCAGTGATCCCTGTTCCTGCTGACCAGCGCACGCACCGGCTACGTCGGGGCAGCAGGGGCGGCAGGCCACCGGCCTTCGACCGTGAGACCTACAAGCAGCGCAACACCGTCGAGCGGTGCATCAACCGCCTCAAGCAGTGGCGTGGCATCGCCACCCGCTACGCGAAGACCGCCACCATCTACCTGGCCGGACTCCACATCGCGGGCATCTTCCTCGGAGGAGCGGGACCTCAAGCTGGGTGCCTGGATCGGGAACCAGCGGAGCAGGGCCGCGAGGCTGTCGCCGGAACGGGTGGAGCATCTCTCCACCATCGACGGTTTCTGTCCGCGTTCAGCGGCATCTCGCCCCACTTCCGGCCCCGCCGCCATCTGATGCCCGCACACCACTATCGCGCCGAGATGACCGTCCGCTTCGCAATCTGGGAGCAGATCACCGGCGTCGCCGGCCCCGCCGTCACGGCCTGACCTCAGCCCGGAACCGGGCTCCACCACGCCACGACGTGCCATCAGAAACCTGCCCACCCAACAACGTGACAGCGCCCGAGCCGGCCTTCCTCCCACACGATCAGCTCGCCATCCAGCGCGGTCGCATCCGGCAGCTGCACGGCCCCGCCCACCACCTCCGGAATGACGGCGCCATCTCCGTGGCGAGCCTGGAGCGCAGCGTCACGTGGCCAGCGTCGAGAGAGACCAGCGCCCGGAACCCGTCCCACTTCGGCTCACCCGCCCACCCCGGCAGCAGCACCGGAAGGGGCACAGGAGCGGCGAGCATCGGTTCCGGCAGCGTCCACGTCACGGCCCCATACCTTTCACACAGACCGTCCTCCGCACCCCAGCGGCACGGAGCGCGCCCGACCTGGGACCGACCCTGGGCTGACTCGCCTGCCGCCTGCTGGCGTGCCGCTATGCGCGGAGACAAGTCCTGTGGGACGCCTGGCGTTTGGCGGATGTCCGCGTACTCGTCCGAGTGCACCACCGAGTACGGAGTTATGTGCACCAGTGCTCAGGCCACGTCAGTGTCCCGCTCGATGGCCTGGAGGCGGTTCTTGAGCCGGTAGCTGTTGCCGTTGATCGGGACGACCTCGCAGTGGTGCAGGAGGCGGTCGAGGATCGCGGTGGCCAGGACCTCGTCGCCGAAGACCTGGCCCCACTCGCCGAAGGTCTTGTTCGAGGTCAGGATGATCGAGCCCTTCTCGTAACGCTTCGAGATGACCTGGAAGACCAGGTTCGCCTCGGCCCGTTCCAGGGGTTGGTAGCCCACTTCGTCGACCACGAGGACGGCGGGGCGGAGGTAGCTGGTGAGCTTGCTCATCAACCGCCCCTGATCCTCGGCGGCCTTGAGGTGACGGACCATGTCGTCGAGGCTGGTGAAGTAGATCGAGTAGCCCGCCCGACAAGCTGCGACGGCCAGCGCGACAGCGATGTGTGTCTTGCCGACCCCGGGCGGCCCGAGCAGGGCGACGTTGGCCTTGTCCTCGACGAAGGAAAGGGTGGCCAGGTCTTTGACCTTGCGCGGGTCGAGCTCGGGCTGGAAGGAGAAGTCGTAGTCCTCGAGCGTCTTGTGGTGTGGCAGCTTCGACAGCCGCAGGCCGTTGCGGAAGCGGCGGTCGTCACGGACCGCGAGTTCCTCTGCCAGAACCAGGTCGATCAGATCGAGATAGCCCATCTTGGCCTCGTCCGCCCGCTGGATGTACTGGTTCAGGGCTTCGGCCAGGTGCGGCAAGCCGAGCTTGACGGCCGTGGCGCGGATGCGATTGCTGGTCAGCTCGCTCAACGGGCTTCCTTCGTCGGTGCGTTGGTGGTGAAGGGGCGGGTGCCGGTCAGCTCGTCATAAACCGACAGCGGACGGCGGCCGACCTCGACGCTTGCGGCGGCGGCCCGGTTCAGCAGAGCTTGCAGTGGCCCGTCTGGCGCCCCCAGAGTCTGGCCGCGGCGGGGCGCAGGCAGACCGTCCCCGGTGGTGACGCGGCGGCCGGCGCCGGTGGGCAGACCGTCCCAGTGGGTCTCATCCACGATGCGGGCACCTCGGCCGACTGCCCTGGGATGGGCGGCCAACAACGTCTGACCGTTCGCGTCGGCGACGGTGGAATGCAGTGTGATCTGGGACTTCGTGGCCCGGATCTCGACCAGCTGGCGAGGGCGGACCTTGCGAGCGGGAACCGAGTAGAGGTTCGCGTCGAACGCAACCAGGCAGTCCTTGCCGACATGCCGCAGATGCCGCTGTGTGACCACATACGGAGTCGTCGCCAGCGGCCGGAGAGCCGTGTGATCGCGCACGGCCCGGTGTCCGATGATCTCGCCGTGGGTGCCATGGACCTTCGCTCGCCGCAGTGGCACCCAGGAGGCGAAGGCGGCGTTCATCTCCTCGATGGAGGAGAAGGCCCGCCCGGCGAGCACGTGGTCCCGGACGATGCCGACCTGGCGCTCGACCCGGCCTTTGCCCTGGGGCCGGTAGGCGGCCAGCACGTCGATGTCGAAGTCGTAGTGCCCGGCGAAGGCGACCGCTTCCGGGTGCAGCGGAACTGCCTCGCCCGGGGCGACGTGCCGGCGCACGACTGTCTTGGTGCGGTCGTAGACGATGCTCATCGGCACTCCGCCGAAGTGCGCGAACGCCTGCCGGTGGCAGTCGAAGAACGTCGCCAGGTCCTGGCTGGTGGTGAAACAGCAGAACGGATCGCGCGAGTACGACAACGTCATGTGGAACGAGTAGACCTTCGGGATGCCGACATGGGCGAGGATCTTTCCTTCGTCGCCCCAGTCCACCTGGGCCTGAGCACCCGGAACGACCTCGAACCGCCGGTGCAGACCCGCCAGCTCGCCGGGACTGATGCCCAGTTCCTCCGCGATCCGTGGCCGGGCTTCTTGCACGTAAAGCTTCACCCGTTGGTAGTTGATGGTGACCGCGTAGTCCTGGATCAGACGTTCATGGATCACCGACGCCTTGAGCAGGACCTCGGACCTGAGCATCGAGTCGATCAGCGGCGCGACCTCGTCCACCACCCGGCGATGCCGGCGACCGGCTGTTTCCCGCTTCGGCGGCGCGGCCGACGCCGGATTCTTCAGGTACTTGCTGACCGTCCGGCGGTTCAGCCCCGTCTCCTTAGCGATCTCCCGCAGGCTCATCGCACCGGACTCATACAGCGGACGAAACCGCCTCAACTCCAGCCACCGATGTGGATCCAGGACCACCGTCAGTCGCCTCCCTGCCGCCCCGAACCGACAGCAGCAGACTCACGGTCTCCACCCCACCCCCGCACCACAAACGGCGCACATTCCTCCGTACGAGGTGGTGCACGTGCACTTGTACGCCGACAGCGGACGGCCGGACCGGAAAAGATGTGGGGCGATCGCACGGCTCGCGCCGCTGTGGCGCATGCCACGGCAGGGGGGCATCTGGATGGCGGACGTGGCCCTGAACCTGGCGATCGGCTTGGTCCCCAGTCTGATCAGCGGCGGAGCCGTCTGGGTCTGGCAGCGTCATGGCAGGAGGCGTCGCCTCCGGGAGAAGACGCGTTTCTTCGGCTTGCGTCCCGGGGACACCTGCATCGTCGTGCTGAACAACAAGTGGAACGCGCCCGGCAGTACACAGCACCATGACGTGCCGGCGATGCTAGAAGCCGCGCTCCTGGCCCGCGAGATGGGCTGTGCCGTCTCCATGCGGTCGAGCGACGAGTTCCGGGGCAGCAACGGCTCCTGCGCCGAGTTCTGCCTAGGCGGACCGGAGGGCGTCTCCAACGTGCGCACGCGGGGGCACCTGCGGCACAACCTGCCCGGGGTGACCGTGCACCCCTTCGACTCGCCGACCGCGCCGATGGCCATCGAGGTCGGGGGAGAGGTGTACCGCTGGGACCGCGGCGAGTTGAGTACGCGCTCGTCGCGAAGTTCGTCCCACCCGGCGCGGAGCGTCCCGTCATCCTGATCAGCGGGCAGACCTCGATCGCCAACCACGCGGCCCTGCACTTTCTGAGCCACTCCCACCGACGACTCGCCGCCGAGCTGCGGACGACCGAGCGGTTCTGCCTCGTCGTCAGGGCGGAGTCCATCAGCACCTACGGCTTCCACGGCGGTGTCCTGGCCCGGGACGTATCGCCAGCCGCCTTCGCCGCACAGGGGTGACCCAGCACGCCGGCGCGCGACGACGAGGGCCACGTCCCCGCTCCTGAGGAGGCGCCGTTGGCGCTTGCCGCTCGACGAGGTGGCCTTCCAGCCAGCGCTTTCCTTCGCCCTTCGAGGCCGCTGTGACGGCTTTGTGGCCGCAGGAGTGGCTTCCGTCATAGCCCGGGCCACGGTGCCGTGTTGGGGTGGCCGGATGCGTACCGCCCTGACCGCTCTGCGCGGCTGTCTGCCGCCGCTCCTGGTTCACCTCCTGATAGGTGTCCCCGCGGCCCTCGCCGTCCTGTGCCTGCGCTGGTACATCGCCTACGGCCACTGCGAGTACGACGACCTGGGCCGCCGTGACCTGGACGGATGCACGTACGACCAGATCGAGAACAGCGGCTTCGCCTTGATCGCGCTGATCCTGATCAGCGGCCTCGTCCTCCTCCTGCTCCTTGTCTTCGACGTCCTCCGCCCCCTGAACGCTGGCCGCCCCCTCAGACCACGCTTGCTGACCCTGCCGGCGGTCCTGATCCCGTACGCGGCGTACGTGATGAACGGGGGCGGGTGAGCAGTCACCGATGCCGACACACTGATGCCGACACCGGTGTCGCGTCGCCGACGTCATCGGGCCCGATGAGAGCAACCTGTACCAGGACCGCCGCCACTACGTGCGGGACAGCTCCGACACGGCCACCTTGCGCAATGACCGCGGCCGCTTCGTCGATGATGAGTCGTGGGGCGACAACCACGACCGCGGCCACCACCACGGCCACCGCTGACCGGCTGGCACCTCAGCCGTTGATCATCGCACGGCGGCCTCACCGGTCGGTATGACGCCACGACGGCGCGCTGCCCTTTCTGGGCGGTGCGCCGTCCGGGCTCGGTGCAGGCGGTCCCGCCGCGGCTCATGCGCTGAAGCCGACATCGCCAGGGCAGAGGTCGGGGCCGGCGCGGGGCGTTGCGTGGGCGGCACCTCTTTGATGTGGCAGGCAGTCAGTCGGTCATGACGGGGCTTGGAGTGGGGTGAGGGCGGAGGGTGTCAGGGTGTGGTGGCGCAGTGCCTCGGTGATCGCGGTGGGCGGTCGGGGGCGTGTGCGGACTGCTGGTTGGATGTGTTGTGCTGCTTGGCGTGTTTGTGCAGGAGTCGGGCGCGGCCGTCTTCGACGGTCCGGTCCTCGGTGACGACTTTGCTGAAGGTTTTCATGACGGCGTCTGCGCCGACGGGGTCGGGTTCGTGGTGTGGGGGTGCCGGCAGGAGTGCTGATCCGTGGGCTGCTTCGCGGTGGGCGTGGGCCAGGGGCATGGTGAAGTGGTCGACGTCGCCGCCGAGGACGCGGACGAAGGTGGTAAGGACGTCGCGGTGTGGCAGGACGGTGGTCTCCAGGATGGAGGCGACGGCGCTTGCGCTCAGGAGCCAGCGGCTGGCGACGGCGATGTCGCTGGGTGCGGGGCGTCCGGCGCGCAGGTGCAGTGTGTGGATGGCGGCGCGGAGTTGTTCGGTGGCGGGCATGGGCGGGGCATCGGGGTCGGGGGTGTCGGGCTCGCGGTATTTCTGGCTGAGCTTTTCGGTTTCCCATACGGTGCGCAGGACGTCGGGGTCGGCGCCGCAGGCCTGGGCGAACTTGCGTGTCATCTCCCAGGTGGGTACGCGTTCGCCGGACAGGATCCGTGAGAGGTAGGAGGCGGAGCATCCGATGCGGGAGCTGACCTCCTTGTTGGTGAGCTGGGCGGAGCGGATGAGCATGGACAGGATGGGGGAGAGGCGGTTGTAGGCCGCCCCGGAGGATTCGATGGGGGCGCCCTGCTCGGGGCCGTCGCTGCGTTCGGTGCCGGTGTCGCAGATGTCTGCTGCGGTGTCGTTGTCGGCCGGGGGCTCCGCGGCGTCGGTGCTGCGTGGGCTGGTGCTGCTGTAGAGGCCGGGGAGTGTGGTGAGCGCCGTTTCGGAGCGGTTGAAGCGGGTGAGGCGGCGCAGGATGTAGCGCTCGGTGTAGCGGTGGCGGGCGGTGTCCTCGCTGATGCGCAGGATCGAGCTGATGGTGGCCCAGGTGATGCGTCGGTAGCGGGCGCGTCCGACGATTCCCGCGATGAGGCCGTCGAGTTGTTCCTGCAGCTGGGCGATCCGCTGCAGGGGTTCCTCTCCGTCCGAGGATGCAAGCAGCCGGGCGAGGTCGCGGGCGCCGTCTTGGATGTCTTTGGCGATTTCGGCGCAGAGGTCGTCGCCGGCAGAGGGTCCGTGTGGGGCCGTATCCGCGCGGGGTCCGGGGTGGTCAGGGCCTGTGTGGGGGGTGAGGCGTCCGGCGGGGCTGTGATGCTCTCGTGCAGGCGACGGCGGTGGGCGGCCTGACGGCAGGCGTCGCCGCAGTACTTGCGGGGCCGGCCCTCGGCGCGGCACCTGGAACCCGACAGCTACCCGCGCGAACGGGAGCGGCCGGACGGCTACCCCGACTCGACCGCACAGTGCCGCTGCTCACCACCACCGTGCGCCTGCTCGCCGCGCACGGCCGACACGAGCCCGTCTGGTGGCGCTACGAACACAACGCCTGGCAGACCCCCGCCGACGCGCTCGACAACCCCGACGACTACCGCGTCCGCGCTGGTACTGCAACGCTGCTTGTTCTGATTGCCGGGCACTTTCAGCGGCTGTGTCCGCGTCGTTTGTAGTGGCTGATGTCGGCTTGGTGTTGGCGTCGTCGTCGCCAGTGTGACCAGTGCAGGATGTGGTCGATCGGAGTGGGGCGGCGGTGACTTCAAGGGCCCGCTGGCCGTCACCCCCGGTCTTCGTGCAGGACAACAAGCGCGTCGCCGCACTCATCGCGGTGATCTGCCTCGCCCTGCTGATGTTCTGCCTGATCGAACGCCAGGTCCGCCAGGCCCTGGGAGGCGAACAGAAGATGCACGGGCTGTATCCGGGCAACCAGAAGGTGCGGCCCACCGGCCGGATGATCCTCTACCACCTGTCCGACCTGCGGCTACGGGTCGGCAGCGCCGCCGACCCGCCCGTCATCGCCATCACCCGGGGCATCCAACTCCACCTGCTCGACCTCGTTGGCCTGGAACCGACACGTCCCCGCTGGCCGGAGACCTGAACGAACTGCCAGCGAAGCAGTGAGCTGATTTCGCCCTCAGCCACCAGTGTAGGACGGCGCGGCTGGGACGATGCCTCGGTGAACTACTTCTCGTATTTCAGCATCGGTCCTGGTCATGACCGGCAGCATCCCCCGGAGCCCAGGCGAGCCGAGCCCGGCCAGTGGCCGAAGTTGGAGGCTGCTCTCGCTGTGGTCAATCGCGACCTGATGGCGACCCTGCCGGGTCAGGACGCGCTGATACTGATGGATGTCCCGTCTTGGCAGCCTTTGCCCTCGAACGGGATCGACAGGCAGGTCTACGTGGCGATGCCGGACGGCCGTTGGCACGGTAATCCGGTGAATGCGTGTGATCTGGAGGAGGGCGACCCGCCAGAGCCGGACGATGCGACGACGGTCCTGACCCTGGTCGCGGATGCGGCGCAGGAGACCATCATGGAGCTGCTCTGGCAGGTCTGGCCGCTCTGCTGGGAACACAAGATCGGAATGCACCCTCGTCCCGCAGGCACCGCTGATGACTGGTACCAGGGCGAATCGCACGCGGCCTGTTCCCCGGTGTGGTGGTGCCGTGGCAGCCGGGACGGCAAGTGCCACGACGTCTCCCCGGTGGGCGAGTTGGCCGCCACCCTGCCAGGAAAGCAGCGTCGCGCACTGCGGCGCAGCGAGCGTAAACGAGACAGCCGCCGATAGCCGCGGCGCCAGACCACTGCGCGATGCCGCCAGAATCCGCCATCCGCTGCCACCCGCGAAGTACGGACGGCCCGGAGATCCAGGTCAACGGGCGTGTCGGATCGAGCAGTTCGAGGGCCTGCGGCACCGACGACACGACCTGTTCCGGTACGCGTACGACGCAGATGTGGTGGTCGGGCACGAGGGTGATGCGGCGGCGGCCCTGGTCGGGGGAGCCGCCGAGGACGATCGTGCCCGTCTCGGCGATGGCCAGGGCGCAGGCGGTGACGACGCTGTCGACCTGGTCCAGCTCGTGCGCGGTGCACTCGCCCCGGTCCGGCACCCGGGGCAGATCCGTTGCCGACAGCCAGTCCTCGCGCAGCCCCGGCGGAACCAGCACCGTCTTCGCACCGTGCTCGCGCAACAGCCCGGAGAGGACCCCGGCCAGCCCGTCCGCGTCCGTACGATGCACGATTGCCCGGTAGTCCGCCAGGTTCTCCGCCAGCAACTCCACCGTCTCGTCGGCGCTCAGCCCGCCGTGCTCCCGGAGATACCCCCGCTCGACCGCGCGCTCGTACGGGGTGTCGTCCCGGGGCACGTCGGCCAGCGCCCGCCGCACCCGGCCCAGGATCAGATCCCTGCTGCTCATTGCCCATGTCCTTTCCGCCGTTCGTACGCTGCCACCAGTCCCGGAACGGCTCGGCCGGCAGCGCGGGAAGGTCGCTGCTGTCGCTCCACGCCTTGCCGGGGCCGGGCAGCGTACGGGGATGGAGGCGGCGGGTGCGGGAGGCGAGCCGCTGCCCGGCGCGCAGCGCGCCGGGCCGGCTCAGCGCCCAGCGTGCCGCACGCATCGCGGCACGCTCGGCGGCGTGCCCCTTCGCGGGCTTGAGCACGACCTTGCTGCCCTTTTCCGTCACCGGGCCGCCCTGCACGACCCGTTCCCGCAGGTGCACCAGCACCTCCGGGATGTCGATGGCCACCGGGCACACCTCGTAGCAGGCGCCGCACAGCGACGAGGCGTACGGCAGGGAGGCGTCGATCTCGCTACCGGGGTCGCCAACCGACTGCCTCGCCGGCCGTCGGCCCGCCTGCTCACTCCGGTGGGCCGGTGGCCGGATCGTGGTGGCGCGCGATCAGGGCCCGGTCTTCCGCCGATATGAGGGCGTGCACCAAGGGGCGGTGGGATGCCAGCGCATGGGACAGTGCATCGAAGACGGTCACCGGCAATGGTTGTGCCCTCTCGCTGTCACCGAACATGAGCTGGATGAGCTGTGCCAGAAACTGCAGGACGTCGTCGTGTGCGTCGCCGGGGACTCGTCCCCTGTCCTGGCTGAAGGCCGTGAGAAGGGCGTGCACGGCCGACACCAGGTGGGGGTGGCGCATGTCCATCAGCAGCCGCGTTCCCTGGAGCGCCCGGTCGTAGAGATCACCGAGTTCCCTGTCGCTCATGGTCGTGCGATCGGCCAGCAGCAGTTCGAGCAGGTCGTGGGCGAGCCATGAGGCCGGAGCACCGTCGACCGGACTGAACATGGTCACGGCCTGGCCGAGCCACCGGAATACCGGGTCCAGGGCATGCCGCATCACCGAGTCATTGGTTCCGCCGGACACGGCCGTTTTGTGCCACAGCTCGTCCCAGTACGACCGTGACCAGCCTGGGCCTCCACTGCCTCGCGGGTAGCGGAAGTGCCAGTTCATGTCGAGGGGCTGTGGTGGGGTGCCTGGCTCGGACCGAGATATCTCCAGGGCCCGGCCCTCGCCGTCCCACGTGTGATGCACGTCGAGGGACAGAGCGAAGTCCGTCCATTGGCTCTCGTTCATCGCCGAGCGCCACAGCAGGCAGTGCCGGTGCCTGAGCTGCCCCGAGTTTCGTAGAGTCCGGTGATCTTGTTTCAGGCGGACTGCGGGGTGGCTTCCTGTTGTCGCCAGAAGTCGCGTTCGTACTCGGCGGGCGGTACGTAGTCGAGTGCGGAGTGGAGGCGTTCTTCGTTGTACCAGGTGACCCACTGGAAGATCGCCCGCTCGACCTGGTCGACGTCCCTCCACGGCCCTTGCATCTCGATCAGCTCGGCCTTGAAGGTGCCGTTCAGCGCCTCGGCCATCGCGTTGACGCTCCTATAGTTGTCAACTCGCCGCGGAGGCCCTCCGTGGGGCCGGTCGAAGCAGGTGGTAGACCTCGCGGATCACGTAGCGCTTGAGGCATCTGATGATCTCGCGTTTCGTCTTGCCCTCAGCGGTGCGGCGGGCGACGTAGTCGATCGTGGGCTGGTGGAACCGCATTCGGACGATGACGGTTCGGTAGATCGCGGCGTTCAGCTGGCGGTGGCCACCGTGGTTGATGCGATGTCTGCCGCCGGTCATGCCGGAGCCGGTGGGCACGGGAGCGATGCCCGCGAGCTTGGCGAGGGCGGCCTCAGACTTGATCCGCTCGGGGTTGTCGCCGGTCACGGCGAGGATCTCCGCGGCTGTGTCCCCGCCGATACCGAAGGGCTCGAGCAGTTGCGGGGCGACCCGCTGGACCAGGCCGCCGATCATCTTCGTCAGTTCCTTGGCCTCGGCGTCCAGGTACTGCCACCGCTTGGCGAGCGTCCGCAGGGTGTGCCGAAGGGCGTCCTCGGGTCCTTCCAGACGGCGAGGACGCAGAGCTGCCAGCTGCCGCGCCAGGCTGATCTGTGTCGTGCCGGCAGTCTCCCGGCGCAGGGCGTCCGAGGCATGGACGAGTATGGCCTTGATGGTGACCATCGCCGCCGCACGCTGTTCAACGGCTTGGTCATGGGCGATCTTGAGCTGGCGGATCATCTCGGCCTCGCCGTCGGCGGTCTTCGGCGTGGCCGTCGCGAACCCGGCCAGCACGGCGCGGGCGGCGTTCTCGGCGTCCAGGGTGTGGGACTTTCCGTTCATGCGCCGCAGCCGCCGGTCCGGGCGTCCGGCCTCGACCACCTTGTGGCCGGCCCTGCGCAGGAATGAGGTCAACGTGGCGCCGTAGGAGCCGGTGCCCTCGATCCCGAAGGCCAGGACGTTACCGAACGAGCCTGCCCAGTCCGCCAGTTGCTGGAAGCCACCGGTGTCGGTGGGAATCGTGAGGGTGGCCAGGATTCCGCCGATTGTGTCCATCACCGCTGCGACGTGCACGTGCTTGTGCGTGTCGACGCCGATCACGACGTGCCCGGATCTGGGTTGCTCGCTGGTCTGCACGGAGTTCCTTCCGGTCGATAGCGTGGAGTTCACGCTGTCGCCGGTCGGACGGACAGGACTGTCACGGGGACGCTTTGGCGAGTCGGCTCCAGGCTCCTGACTTGTTGAATGGAGCCCAGATGCTCGGTCTGCAGCCGTAGCGTCCAGGGTGTCGGTCGGCACGGGCCCGCAGTGCTCCTTGCCGCCCTCGGGCTGGCTCACTGATAGCGTGCCGCCGCCGGCCGACACCCGCGCGGTGTGGCTCGACAGAGGCATGAAGGTGACACGGTGACTTCAAGTCAGGGTGCCCACCGCACTCCCCTTCCTGTCTCATCGAGTGCGAGGGCACCAGCCTGTGATCCTGATCGGCATCGATCCCCACAAGTCATCCCACACCGCCGTCGCCGTCGACGCCGCCGGCCACCAGGTGGCCCAACGCCGGTTCGTCGTCAACGCCGGGACCTTCCGCCAGCTGACGCGCTGGTGCGAGCAGTGACCCGACCGCCGCTTCGCGGTCGAGGGCGCCGGCGGCCTGGGCCGCTCGCTCGCCCAGCAGCTGGCCGCCGCCGGCGAGAACGTCGTCGACGTGCCCTCCACCCTCTCGGCCCGGGCCCGGCTGCTGGCCACCGGCGGTGACCGCAAGACCGACGCGAAGGACGCCCTCCACGTCGCCCAGGTCGCCCTCTTCCGCCATGACCTGCGACCCGTGGTCCAGGAAGACCAGACCACGATCCTGCGGCTGCTGACCGAGCGGCGCGACGACCTCGTCCACGAACGCACCCGCGTCCTCAACCGACTTCACGCCGTCCTGCGCGATCTCCTGTCCGGCGGAGCACCCACCGGCCTGTCGGCCGACAAGGCCGCCGCCCTGATGAAGGGGATCCGGCCGGTCACGGCCACCGACGACTGCCGCCGGGACATAGCCCGTGACCTGCTGGCCGACCTGCGCAGGCTGGACCGGCAGGTCAAGGACAACCAAACCGAGATGCGCGAGGCCGTCGCCGCGACACGCACCACGCTGACTACCCTGCCGGGGCTGGGGACCGTGCTGGCCGCGAAGGTCCTCGGCCACATCGGGGACATCAGGCGTTTCCCCACCGAGCACCACTTTGCCAGCTATACCGGCAGCGCGCCCCTGGACGCCTCCAGCGGCAACAACGTCCGCCACCGGCTCAACACCGGTGGCAACCGTGCGCTGAACTCGGTCCTGCACACCATCGCCGTCTGCCAGATCCGCGACGGCGGGCGCGGGCAGGACTACTACCTCCGCAAGATCAGTGAGGGGAAGACGCCTTCGGAGGCCCGCAGGGCTCTCAAGCGACGGCTGTCCAACGTGGTCTACCGGATCATGAAACGCGACCAACGGACTCACCTCGCTCAAGCCGCTTGACACACAGAGGCGCTATCAGGTCACGTCCGTCCGGCGGCAGCGCTTGCTGCGTGCCCGGCCGGGCGGTCGACAGATCAACGCCAGGACACTCACGGGGTCAGTCATAAGCAAGAGTCAGACCGCCTCAGCCGGGGCTCCCCGATCCTTGCGGGATCCGGTGCGAAAAGACTGACAATCGAAGGAGTCGCCGACCGAGCCCATGGACGCTTGAACGCCTGCTCTGACCAGGCGGGTTGTGAGCTTGATGGATGTGTATTGGGCTCCGTGATCGGCATGGTGGACGAGTTCGCCGGGGGTGACCTCGCGGCTGGCCAGCGCGTACTCGAGGGAGGTGAGGACCAGGTCGGCGTCCGCGTGGGCGGAGGTCTCCCAGGCCACGACTCTGCGGGAGAAGGCATCGCGGATCGCCGACAGCCACAGTGGCCCCTGCAGAGTGGGGATCATGGTCAGGTCGGTGACCCACAGCCGGTTCGGCGCGGATGCCGTGAAGTCGCGTTGCACCAGGTCAGGGGCAGGGTCGGCGTCCGGGTCGCGGCGGGTGAAGCTCTGGCTCCTACGGGGCTGATCCCGGCCAGGCCGGCCTGGCGCATGAGCCGCTCGACCCGCTTGCGGCCGACATGGACACCCTCGCGCTTCAGGACGGCATGAATCCTGGGCGATCCGTAGATCCCGCCGGAGTCCTGGTGGATCTGCCCGGTCAGCTCGGTGTCCTTGAGGATCCGTTCGCAGGGGTCCTTCTCGGCCTGACGCCAGCGGTAGTAGGTGGAGGAGGGGATGTGCAGTTCCCGCAGGACGGGCTCGACCCCCAGGTGCGGGTGCTCGTCGAGGAGCGCTCTCACCTGGGCCGGGTCGGGTCGAGCTGCGCGGCGAAAAAAGCCGAGGCCGTCCGCAGGACCTCGTTCGCCCGGCGCAGGTCCCGCACCTCGCGCCGCAGCTGGGCGAGCTCGTTCTTCTCTTCGGTCGTGAGCAGGTCGTCCCGCTCGCCGGCGTCGGCCTCGGCCTGCCGGATCCAGTTCCGCAGGGCTTCGTGATGCACGCCGAGTTCCTCGGCCATCCGGCGGATCACGGGCTCCGGCTCGGCAGTCCGGTACATCCGCACCGCACGCTCACGCAACTCCAACAGGTACTTCCTCGGGGCAGGCATCGTCTGGGCTCCTCTCATACGACCCATCTGACCTGCTGTCACCTTTCCCCGCATCTCGGGGGAACCTCATGCCCGTCCAACGAGCCAGCCGTGCGATAGGACGTGCAGCACCCTCGCCATCTCGCCGTTCACCCCGCCCTCGATCGGGGTGAACGGCGAGCGGCCCCGTGTGGTCATCTCCGCCAGGAACCCTGGGGATCGCGTTCGGGCATCGTGCTGGGGTAGGTGAGTCGGCCGGTCGCCGCCTGGGCGAGCCAGTCGGCCCACCGGCTGATGAACTCGTCCAGGTCCCCGATGACGAGCGGGCTGAAGGGCCAGGCCACCTGGTGCATGGTCACCGCCGGGCCAACGGCGGCGCGTGATTTCGTGGTGAGGGTCGAGCGCGAAGGGCTCCATGGTTCTTGCGATGGGGCGCAGCGGGGTGTCCATGAAGGCGGTCTCGAACCACTGGTACTGGTCTTCGGTCTGCGCGTCGGCGTACCAGAGGGAGTGGCTGCGGCCCTCGTACCCGTGGTAGTTGGCGGGGACCTTCAGGGAGAGGGTCGCGGAGGCGATGACGTCGAACGGTGCCGGCGTCGAGGCGGTGCGCCAGACCTCGGGGGCGGTCTCCCTCGGTCCGGACAGGGTCAGCTGGGCGTCGTTGATCCGGACGGTCCAGCCTCCCTGGTTGCCCTTGCGGACCTCCGCGCTCGGGGCGGCGTTGGTGAGGGTCGTGAGGAAGGCGTCAGCGATGAAGGAGAAGGTGGTCGTGGCGGCCTCGAGCAGGTTCTTGCGGCGGTCAGCCTCCGTGGCGTGTGCCGAAGCCCGGCGGTCGGCCTCGGCCTGGCGCGCGACCGCGCCCTGGTTGGCCTGCGCGAGTGCAGCCAGGCCGCCGGAGAGCGGGGCAGCGGGGATCTGCCCCAGCCGGGCGAGCACGTTGCCAGCGGCTGGGCGGCCCTGCGGGGCCCGGAAGAGGCACTCAAATGATCAGCGCGGCCAGGAGGGGCGGAGCGGTAGTGAGCGGTGGCGGGGTCCCGTGCAGGTGCTGCTCCTGGTAGTCGTGCTCGGCCGGTCCGGTGAAGGGCCTGGTGCCCTCCAGGAGCTCGTAGGCCAGGACGCCCAGGGCGTAGATGTCGGTCGCGCCGGTGGCCCGCTGGTACTTCCAGACCTCGGGTGCCATGTACGGCAGGCTTCCCGCGCCCTTGTAGGTGTGCTGGGCGGTGGTCGCTTCGGCGTAGCGGGCGATGCCGAAATCGGCCAGGCACCAGCGGCCACCGAGCAGCAGGATGTTCTCCGGCTTGAGGTCGCGGTGGACGACCTCGCGGTCCTTGAGGTCGGCGAGTGCTTCGGCGACGTCGGACAGGACGGCGACCGTCTCGTTGAGGGGCAGCTGGCCGTGCTCCTGAAGGTGGGCGCGCAGGGACTTCTCGGCGCGGGGCATCACCAGCACTCACTGGTCTTCGTGCTCGCCGCTGTCGATGACCGACACCACGTTGCGGACGCCGTCCAGGTTGGTGAACAGCATCTCGCGCTCGGTGCCCGGCGCCTTGGGCACGAGCTTCACGGCCGCCTTCTCGCCAGCGGTGTTCTCCGCCTCGAACACGGCGCCGAAGCCGCCGTCCCCGATACGGGCGCCGACGGCCCACTCCTCGTTCAGTGCCAGTCTCATGGTGCGCGTTGTCTCCATCGTCAACTGCTGTCCCGTGAGGGCGATTTCGCCCCGCTTCTATGGTCTCAGCCACCACTGACATCGGTGGGTCCGTGTTGTCCCGCGCGCTCCGAGCCGGGCCCCGGGTGTCTGCTCCGGGGCCCGTGGCGTGTCCGGCCCGGCTCAGGTCTCCCCGGCCGCCGTGGCGGTGAGCCAGTCGGCGACCTCGGCGTCGGTCATCAGCACCGCTTGGGCCGGGTGGGTGTCGCCGTCCTGGACGACGTGGACGCGGCCCGGAAGCGGGCTGCTCTTGGGGGCGGGGTCGGCTTTCGGGGCGAGCCTCTGCCAGGTGCCGGCGCTGGCCCGGGCGAGGATGCCGGTGGAAAACTGTTCGCGGGCGCCGGGGATGAGGCGGCCGCCGACGGTGGTGGGTCCGTCGTAGATGACGTGGATGCGGGCTGCGCGCCCCTCGTACAGAACGGCCTCGAGGGCGGCGATGGCCGGGGACCGCTTCGGGTCGCCCATCTGTCGGAACGTCCCCCAGTAGCGGGCGAGGTGCCGCAGGGTGTCGTCGGCCCGGTCGAAGACGACCATCAGCCGCGGCACCCCGTCGAGGTCGTCGAGGTCAGTACGGCGCTCCAGCTCGGAGCCGAGGCCGACCAGGGCGTCGTGAATGCCGGCGGCGTTGCCCCGGTGCGTAACCGTCGTCCTCCGCGTCGTCGTCCTCAGGCCACCGGTGTCGGCTCCTTGAACGGCACCCCTACGCGCCGCTCCGCGCGGTGGGCGCGATGAGAGGTCGGGCCTGGGAGGAATAGCGTCCGGCAGTGCGATGCCAGTCGTAATTTCCGCGGATCATGGTGCGCATCACGTCCGTGTACGCGTGGACAGCGGTGCGTTCGGATGCTGTGAGGGCCAGGCTGCTGCACAGGGCCGGGATCTGGCGTTCGTGGTCGAGGAAGCGCTGTACCGCGGTGTCCGCCTCTTGGACGATCTGGGTGATGGCCTGCGTTCTTGGGAGGTTCTGCTCGCGCATGCGGCACAGGATCAGGTTGGGTTCACCGGCTGCCTCCTCTTTCTCCAGCGAGAAGACCAGAGGACCCCCACCCTGCCGCCGGCACCCCCGCACGACGAATCCTCGACGGACTCACGCCAGAAGCAGGTCCACCAGGCTCCTAGGCGGTGTCTCCAAATGATCTTTAGTAGTGGATCATGGTCGGGTGATACGTCGCCATGAACTGTCCGATGCCGAGTGGGAGTTCGTCCGGCCACTGCTGCCGGTGTCACTGCGAGGCCGGAAGCGGCTGGACGACCGCAAGGTGCTCAACGGGATCGTGTGGAAGTTCCGCACCGGAACGGCCTGGCGGGACGTGCCGGAGCGGTACGGCCCGTGGGCCACGCTGTACACCCGCTTTCGCCGGTGGGCTCTGGACGGCACGTTCGAGCGCATGCTCCGGGCCGCCCAGGCCAGGGCGGACGCGGCCGGGGACATCGACTGGCTCGTGTCGGTCGACTCCACCATCGTCCGTGCTCACCAGCACGCCGCCGGGGCCCGAAAAGGGGGGCCCGCTGTCCCGGCCTCGGACGCTCCGAGGCGGTCTGACCAGCAAGATTCATCTCGCCTGCGATGCCTTCGGCCGCCCGCTCGCCTTCACGGTCACGGGCGGGAACACCAACGACTGCACCCAGTTCACCGCCGTGATGGAGGCGATACGGGTGCCCCGCATCGGTCCGGGACGGCCCCGCGTACGGCCTGCCCATGTCCTGGGCGACAAGGGCTACAGCTCCCGGGCCATCCGCACCTGGCTGCGACAGCACGGCATCAGCCACACCATCCCCGAGCGGGCCGACCAGATCCGCAACCGGCTCCGACGCGGCAGCCGGGGCGGACGCCCGCCGGCCTTCGACAAACAGCTCTATAAGCGACGCAACGTGGTCGAACGCTGCTTCAACCGCTTGAAGCAGTGGCGAGGCATCGCAACCCGCTACGACAAGACCGCCGAGTCCTACCAAGCAGCCGTCACCCTCGCATCGCTCCTGATGTGGGCGTGACATTTGAAGACACTCCCTAGTGTCCTGAGTCGGGAATTCGCTGCGTAAGTCTCTGTTGCTTCGGCATGATGGCCGGGTGGCGAGGATGGGACGGCCGAAGGCCGAGCTGGTACTGACCGATGACGAGCGCGAGACGCTGACGCGTTGGGCGAGACGGCGGACGTCGTCGCAGGCGCTGGCTCTGCGGTGCCGGATTGTGCTGGAGAGCGCAACCGGCGCCTCGAACAAGGATGTTGCGGGCCGGCTGGGCGTCGAGGCACACACGGTGAGCCGGTGGCGGGCCCGGTTCGTCCGGGACCGGCTGGAGGGCCTGACTGACGAACCGCGTCCGGGTGGACCGCGGAAGATCACCGACGGCCAGGTCGAGGAAGTGGTCGTCAAGACGCTGGAGACCACGCCGAAGGACGCCACGCACTGGTCGACGCGGTCCATGGCCAAGGAGGTGGGGCTGTCTCAGTCGGCCATCGCGCGGATCTGGCGAACCTTCGGCCTCAAGCCACACCTGGTGGACACCTTCAAGCTGTCCAGGGATCCGCAGTTCATCGAGAAGGTTCGTGACGTGGTCGGGCTGTATCTCGCTCCGCCCGAGCATGCGCTGGTGCTCTGTGTCGACGAAAAGACGCAGATCCAGGCTCTGGACCGGTCGGCGCCTGTGCTGCCGATGATGCCGGGCATGCCCGAGCGCCGCACCCATGACTACGTGCGCGGCGGCGTCACCACTCTGTTCGCCGCGCTGAACACCGCCACCGGCGAGGTGATCGGCCAGATCCACCGCCGGCATCGCGCCGTGGAGTTCAAGAAGTTCCTGACCCGGATCGACAAGGAGGTGCCCGACGGGCTGGACGTGCACCTGATCTGCGACAACGCCTCGACGCACAAGACCCCCGCCATTCAGCGATGGCTGGCCGCGCATCCCCGCTTCCACGTGCACTTCACCCCCACCAGCTCCTCCTGGCTCAACCAGGTCGAGCGGTGGTTCGGCCTGCTCACCGACAAGCAGATACGGCGAGGCGTCCACAAGAACGTCCAGGCCCTGGAGAAGGACATCCGCACCTGGATCAAGACCTGGAACGAAGACCCGAAACCCTTCGTCTGGACGAAGACCGCGGACGAGATCCTTGAACGCCTCGCCGGATATCTGAACAGAATTCCCGACTCAGGACACTAGTGTCCTGAGTCGGGAATTCGCTGCGTAAGTCTCTGTTGCTTCGGCATGATGGCCGGGTGGCGAGGATGGGACGGCCGAAGGCCGAGCTGGTACTGACCGATGACGAGCGCGAGACGCTGACGCGTTGGGCGAGACGGCGGACGTCGTCGCAGGCGCTGGCTCTGCGGTGCCGGATTGTGCTGGAGAGCGCAACCGGCGCCTCGAACAAGGATGTTGCGGGCCGGCTGGGCGTCGAGGCACACACGGTGAGCCGGTGGCGGGCCCGGTTCGTCCGGGACCGGCTGGAGGGCCTGACTGACGAACCGCGTCCGGGTGGACCGCGGAAGATCACCGACGGCCAGGTCGAGGAAGTGGTCGTCAAGACGCTGGAGACCACGCCGAAGGACGCCACGCACTGGTCGACGCGGTCCATGGCCAAGGAGGTGGGGCTGTCTCAGTCGGCCATCGCGCGGATCTGGCGAACCTTCGGCCTCAAGCCACACCTGGTGGACACCTTCAAGCTGTCCAGGGATCCGCAGTTCATCGAGAAGGTTCGTGACGTGGTCGGGCTGTATCTCGCTCCGCCCGAGCATGCGCTGGTGCTCTGTGTCGACGAAAAGACGCAGATCCAGGCTCTGGACCGGTCGGCGCCTGTGCTGCCGATGATGCCGGGCATGCCCGAGCGCCGCACCCATGACTACGTGCGCGGCGGCGTCACCACTCTGTTCGCCGCGCTGAACACCGCCACCGGCGAGGTGATCGGCCAGATCCACCGCCGGCATCGCGCCGTGGAGTTCAAGAAGTTCCTGACCCGGATCGACAAGGAGGTGCCCGACGGGCTGGACGTGCACCTGATCTGCGACAACGCCTCGACGCACAAGACCCCCGCCATTCAGCGATGGCTGGCCGCGCATCCCCGCTTCCACGTGCACTTCACCCCCACCAGCTCCTCCTGGCTCAACCAGGTCGAGCGGTGGTTCGGCCTGCTCACCGACAAGCAGATACGGCGAGGCGTCCACAAGAACGTCCAGGCCCTGGAGAAGGACATCCGCACCTGGATCAAGACCTGGAACGAAGACCCGAAACCCTTCGTCTGGACGAAGACCGCGGACGAGATCCTTGAACGCCTCGCCGGATATCTGAACAGAATTCCCGACTCAGGACACTAGCGCCACCGGCATCATGAAACCTCTACCTCAGCCGAGAATGGCCGGGCTTGCCGAAGAGGTTTGTCATGGTTTGCTGGCTGGCGCCGGTCCGATTCCGTCAGCGTTCTGGGCATACGGAGATGCCTCTGAATCGTCGGGAAGGTAGGCCGTACGTTCCCCCGAGGCTCATGGCCAGCGGAAGAGTACGCCGCCACCCAACGCGCCCAGGGCACGGACGCCCAGGTCGTGATGGACCTCGGCAGCGACCAGTTCCTCGTGGTCACCGACACCACCCGGTAGTGCCACCCCGAGCGCCGCGTTCGGCCCTTCCCCGCCGGACGCGGCGCTCCCCCGTTCCCACCCTTCATCAACGCACCCAGGAGGTTCCCTTCGTTATGAGCGGCCGGGGCGCACGGGAGCTCGCCGCAGGCATGGTGCGCGCCCGTGCTTCGCCTCGTGGGCACCGGCATGCCCGGGAGGACCATGGGCACCGATTGCGGCCACGGGATGGCGCGCCGGGTATTACCTTTCGCCCTGACCGAGGGGTGGAGGGCATGAGTATGAAGCTCGGAAGGGTGCTGGCGGCAGGGACGTTGGGGATGGCAGTAGCGGTGGGTCTGATCGGCTCGCCGGAGGCAGCCCAGGCCGATTGGAGCGGCCCGCGTTTGATGGACTGCGCGAACCAGACCATGCACACCGGAGCGAAAGGCGATTGCGTCGAGTCGCTGCAGAAGAACCTGGAAGCCTACGGGTACGAAATCGAGGTTGATGGAAGGTACGGCAGCGAGACGCGTCTGACGGTGACGGACTTCCAGCGTCGTCACGGGCTGGCCGTGGACGGGATCGCGGGCCACGAGACCATGACCTCACTCGACCGGTGGGCGAACGCGCCGCATGAGGACCCGGTCCCGCGCCAAGTTCCAGATCCTCAACGAGGGCGGTCCGACTGCGACTGGTCAGGGGCCTGCTACAACGTCGCCAGCCGTTCAGGTACGGCCGCTTTCGCGGCACTGCTGAACGAGTGGGACTCGGGCGCCAAGGGAATCGCCAAGGACGTCGCTCTCAAGGGCGCGTGCATGGCAGTCATCAATCCGGCACTGATCACCCTGTGCGAATTCAACGTCATTGTCCTGGACAACATGGTCTCGGACATCGCCGGCAGGGCCGTCAAGGAGAACGCCTGCCTGAGGGTCACTACCCGTCCGGTGTTCATCGGGATGCATCCGGCGGTGATGCCGGACCTTTCCGTCGACAACGGAAAGCAGTGCACCAACTGAATGCCGTTCCGGGATCCGCCCACGGCTCAGGATCCGGTCGGGCGCCAGCGGTGCCGGGTGAGGAAGCGGTGCCGGGCACGATGCCGGCCCCCCTCCCGTTCCGGCGCACCCGCACCACCTGCGGGGCTGCGAGTGGGGAAGGCACCTGGCACATGGTCTGGTCCGTCTACCGAGCCCGGCGCCGTCCCGATCACCGCCATGCGGCACCCCGCCGCCCCGGCAACCACCACCGGCCTCCCCAACCCTGACCAAGGAGCGCCCGCCACCTGGGCACCCTGACGCACACGACTGAGCATGACGAAGGCCCGTACTCCCCGCGAACGCGCAGGGAGTACGGGCCTTTTGCGTTTTGGGGGCAGTTTTACGATCGCAAGCGCGCCGAGGGCAAACGCCACGTCCAGGCTCTCCTCGCGCTCGCCCGCCGCCGCGTCAACGTCCTGTGGGCCTTGATCCGTGACCGACGGTGCTACCAGGTCACACCCCCAGCCACAGCCGCGGCTTGACATCAGCATTGGGAAGCACCTGGACGAGGTCTTCATCAAGATCAACGGGCGGTTGCAGTACCTGTGGCGGGCCGTCGACCAGGACGGGAACGTCCTCGACATCCTCGTGCAGAACCGGCGGGACAAGGCCGCAGCCCGACGCTTCTTCCGCAGGCTTCTCAAAAAGATTCGCACAGTGCCGCGGGTGGTCGTCACCGACAAGCTTTGCTCCTACGGCGCGGCCCACCGCGAGGTCATGCCTTCCGTCGAGCACCGCTCCCACAAGGGCCTGAACAACCGGGCGGAGAAAAGTCATCGGCCCACCAGGCAGCGCGAACGGGCGATGAAGGGCTTCCGCAGCACCGGCGCAGCCCAGCGGTTCCTGTCCGCGTTCAGCGGCATCTCACCCCACTTCCGGCCCCGCCGCCATCTGATGCCCGCACACGACTACCGAGCCGAGATGACCGTCCGCTTCGCAATCTGGGAGCAGGTCACCGGCGTCACCGGCCCCGCCGCCACGGCCTGAGCACAGCCCGGAACCGGGCCCCACCACGCCGCAACACGCTGTCAGGCGGTCACGCACCCAACAACGTGACAGCGCCTTTTCGGGCTAGGCGGTGTCTTCAAATGATCTTTAGTAGTGGATCATGGTCGGGTGATACGTCGCCATGAACTGTCCGATGCCGAGTGGGAGTTCGTCCGGCCACTGCTGCCGGTGTCACTGCGAGGCCGGAAGCGGCTGGACGACCGCAAGGTGCTCAACGGGATCGTGTGGAAGTTCCGCACCGGAACGGCCTGGCGGGACGTGCCGGAGCGGTACGGCCCGTGGGCCACGCTGTACACCCGCTTTCGCCGGTGGGCTCTGGACGGCACGTTCGAGCGCATGCTCCGGGCCGCCCAGGCCAGGGCGGACGCGGCCGGGGACATCGACTGGCTCGTGTCGGTCGACTCCACCATCGTCCGTGCTCACCAGCACGCCGCCGGGGCCCGAAAAGGGGGGCCCGCTGTCCCGGCCTCGGACGCTCCGAGGCGGTCTGACCAGCAAGATTCATCTCGCCTGCGATGCCTTCGGCCGCCCGCTCGCCTTCACGGTCACGGGCGGGAACACCAACGACTGCACCCAGTTCACCGCCGTGATGGAGGCGATACGGGTGCCCCGCATCGGTCCGGGACGGCCCCGCGTACGGCCTGCCCATGTCCTGGGCGACAAGGGCTACAGCTCCCGGGCCATCCGCACCTGGCTGCGACAGCACGGCATCAGCCACACCATCCCCGAGCGGGCCGACCAGATCCGCAACCGGCTCCGACGCGGCAGCCGGGGCGGACGCCCGCCGGCCTTCGACAAACAGCTCTATAAGCGACGCAACGTGGTCGAACGCTGCTTCAACCGCTTGAAGCAGTGGCGAGGCATCGCAACCCGCTACGACAAGACCGCCGAGTCCTACCAAGCAGCCGTCACCCTCGCATCGCTCCTGATGTGGGCGTGACATTTGAAGACACTCCCTAGTGTCCTGAGTCGGGAATTCGCTGCGTAAGTCTCTGTTGCTTCGGCATGATGGCCGGGTGGCGAGGATGGGACGGCCGAAGGCCGAGCTGGTACTGACCGATGACGAGCGCGAGACGCTGACGCGTTGGGCGAGACGGCGGACGTCGTCGCAGGCGCTGGCTCTGCGGTGCCGGATTGTGCTGGAGAGCGCAACCGGCGCCTCGAACAAGGATGTTGCGGGCCGGCTGGGCGTCGAGGCACACACGGTGAGCCGGTGGCGGGCCCGGTTCGTCCGGGACCGGCTGGAGGGCCTGACTGACGAACCGCGTCCGGGTGGACCGCGGAAGATCACCGACGGCCAGGTCGAGGAAGTGGTCGTCAAGACGCTGGAGACCACGCCGAAGGACGCCACGCACTGGTCGACGCGGTCCATGGCCAAGGAGGTGGGGCTGTCTCAGTCGGCCATCGCGCGGATCTGGCGAACCTTCGGCCTCAAGCCACACCTGGTGGACACCTTCAAGCTGTCCAGGGATCCGCAGTTCATCGAGAAGGTTCGTGACGTGGTCGGGCTGTATCTCGCTCCGCCCGAGCATGCGCTGGTGCTCTGTGTCGACGAAAAGACGCAGATCCAGGCTCTGGACCGGTCGGCGCCTGTGCTGCCGATGATGCCGGGCATGCCCGAGCGCCGCACCCATGACTACGTGCGCGGCGGCGTCACCACTCTGTTCGCCGCGCTGAACACCGCCACCGGCGAGGTGATCGGCCAGATCCACCGCCGGCATCGCGCCGTGGAGTTCAAGAAGTTCCTGACCCGGATCGACAAGGAGGTGCCCGACGGGCTGGACGTGCACCTGATCTGCGACAACGCCTCGACGCACAAGACCCCCGCCATTCAGCGATGGCTGGCCGCGCATCCCCGCTTCCACGTGCACTTCACCCCCACCAGCTCCTCCTGGCTCAACCAGGTCGAGCGGTGGTTCGGCCTGCTCACCGACAAGCAGATACGGCGAGGCGTCCACAAGAACGTCCAGGCCCTGGAGAAGGACATCCGCACCTGGATCAAGACCTGGAACGAAGACCCGAAACCCTTCGTCTGGACGAAGACCGCGGACGAGATCCTTGAACGCCTCGCCGGATATCTGAACAGAATTCCCGACTCAGGACACTAGGCGCTGCTCGGTCAGGAACGCATGGGCGGCGGCGACCAGGTGACGTGGTGATGCCAGCCGGTCCAGGAGCGGCCCTCGAATCCCGGGACCGGGGCGGGGAGGGGCTCCGGTCCCGGGCGGGGGTCATCCTGCGGCCAGAGTGGTCCACTTCTGGTTGGAGCCGCCGTGGCAGTCCCACAGGTGGAGCTGTGTGCCGTCGGCCGTGGAGAAGCCCGGAATGTCGAGGCAGCGGCCGGAGGCGGGGTTGCGGTAGCCGCCGTTGTAGGGCTGCCAGATCTGGTTGGAGCCGCCGTGGCAGGCCCAGAGCTGCACCTTGGTGCCGTTGGCCGTGCCGAAGCCGGCGGCGTCGAGGCACTTACCCATGGAGCGCAGGGTGCCGTCGGTGTAGGCGGACCAGACCTGGTTGACGGCGCCGGTGCAGCTCCAGGTCTGGACGGCGGTCCCGTCGGCCGTGCCGAAGCCGCTGACGTCCAGGCACTTGCCGCCCAACTCGGACTGCACACGTGAGGGAGCGGGGGCGGGGTTCCTCAGCCACCCGGCGCTGTCCGCGGACTGGATGCCGCGGTGGAAGGCGTCGGCCATCTTCTGGTAGCCCGCGTCGTTGGGATGCAGGGCGTCGGCCAGGTCGGCCGCGGTCAGGCTGCTCATGTCCACGTACGCGACGCGCTTGCCCGCGGTCTGTGCCTCGCTCACGATCTGGGGGATGGCCTGGTTGTACGCGGCACGGTACTGCTCCTCCGAGCCGCTGGTGGACACGACCAGGGAGGCCACGAGGACGGTGGCGTCGGGGACGTCGGCGGTGATCTGGTTGACCAGCGACTTCAGCCGGGCGGTGGCGGTGGAGACCTGGTAGCTCTCGTTGAGGTCGTTGGTGCCGATCATCAGCGTCACGACGTTGGGCCGGTAGCGGGTCAGCGAGGCGTCGGCGAGTTCGGCGATCTGGTGGATCTTGTATCCGGGGTGACCTTCGTTGTCGGGGTCGGACATCGAACCGCCCCGCCCCGTGCCCACGAAGTCCAGCGGATGGCCGTCCGCCGCGAGCTTGTCCCACAACGGGGCCCGGTAGCCGTTGCCCGTACTGCTTCCCACGCCCCACGTTATCGAGTCGCCGAGCGGCATGACCCGCAAGGGCGTGGTCGAGGTGGCGGAGGCAGGTGCCACACCTGCTGCCGTCATCCCGAGCGTGGCCATGACCACCGTAATGAGGGACAGGATCCAAGGCTTTCTCATGCGGTCGTCCTCTTCTGCGAGTGAGTGCTGAATCTGGCGCGGGCTGCTCGACGTTTGTGTCGTCAACTCGGCTGCTGTGTCGTCCCGTTGGCGTCGGCGGGCACGGAACCTGTGCGTAGCCGGCTGTCCGCGACCGCTCCCACAGCGGGCGGGCATGCCCGGCCTCCTCGCAGGGAAAGCACTGGCCGGCCACCGGTGGGCGTTGTCACGTTGTCGGGTGGGTAGGGCCTGACGGGGTGTCGAGGCACGGTTCAGTCGGGCTCCGGGCCCGGTTCGGCGTGCGTCGTTGCCCGCGAACGTCAGGAACCCCGGAGCCGGACCTGTGTCATGCCACCGGCTAGCGCTGCAGTGTCAGTACCCCTGGCCGGTAGGGCAGGAGGCCGTAGTCCCCGCCGTCGGTGCTGGGGTCGCGCCCCTGGTAGAGGAACTGCAGGTTGCAGGGGTCGATGGTCTTGGTCTGGTCGGGGTTGGTGCGAACCAGATCGCCGTGGCTGATGTCCCTGGTCCAGGCCGTCGCGCCGCTGTTGGCACTGCCGGCGAAGGGGCTGGTCACGGTGTCGGCCCCGGCCTGCGGTGTCCACGTGCCGCCGAGGCTGGTGGCCGTGAACGCGCGGAAGTAGCGGCCATACCCCGTGTAGTTCTGGGCCTCGACGATCATGAGGTACTGGTTCTGACCCTGGACCTTGTAGACCTCCGGCGCCTCGAACAGGTTGAGCGCCGTGTCGCTCATGATCTTCGTGACCGAGCCGAAGGTGCCCGGGAAGTTACCGATGGGCATGCTGGACCGGTAGATGTCGCCCTCGTCGTTGGCGAAGAACATGTACATGTTCGTGTCGTCGCCGATGAGGGTCACGTCGAGGGGGCCCCCCTTCGGGAGGGTGCCCGTGAACAGTTCCTGCTGCGGGCCCCAGCCGTTGGGGTTGGTGGGGTCACTCGAGGTGCGGTAGGAGAAGCTGTAGGGCCAACCCCCGTTGTAGGCAAGCACCCAGAGGTTCTTCGGGGCGAAGTAGAACAGCGTCGGCGCGATGCCGTCGAAGGGAATCGTGTTCTGGGTTGCGGTGGCCATGTCGGACCAGTTCGTGAAAGGGCTGAAGGTCGTCAGTCCCCAGCGCCCCTCGTCACCGGCGAGGGTGTTGTGCGTCGTGGCATAGACGATGTGCTTGCCGTTGGAGACGACGCTGGTGAAGTCCTTGAGCGAGGCCCACCCCGCCTTCGGCTCCGCCAGCGGGCCGGTCGATGTCCAGCGGTACGTCGACGGAAGAGCACACACGTTGTTCGCCCCGGACAGGCCGGTCCACTTCTGGTTGGCGCCTCCGTGGCACGACCAGATCTGCACTCCTGTGCCGTTGGTCTTGCCCCAGCCCGCGGCTTCCAGGCACAGCCCGGATCGCACGCCGACGATCGTGCCGTCGGGGTTCACCCGCCACTGCTGGTTGTCGCTGCCGTTGCACGTCCAGATCTGCACCGGGGTCCCGTTCGTGGTGGCGCCGCCCCGGACATCCAGGCACTTGTTGCCGTACACGGTCAGCTGGTTGCTGTCCGTCAGCGTCCACTGCTGGTTGGTTCCGCCGTGGCAGTCCCAGATGTGTACGTTCGCGCCGTCGGTCTGGCTGAAGCCCGCCACATCGAGACACCGGCCGGAATCAACACCGCGCACGTCGCTGGTGGTGGCCGCCTGGGCCGGGCCGGCGACGAGCAGCGCCGCCAACGCGGCCAGGGCCGCGACCGCGGCGGCGAGCACCGCGGACGGGCGTCTGCGGCTGAAAATACGTCTGTGCATAAGGACCTCGTCATCCTTGAGCAAGCGGCTCCGGTTGGCCCGTCAGAGGCTGCCCGGAGGCGGTGTGGCGCGACCCTGTATGTTCGTTATGCCGAACAAAGGTCGAAGTTTCGAGCAAACTGGATAATAGGGTTCCGGTGATCAGCGTCAATACCTCGCGCAAAACTCGCGGGAAAAAACGTTCGCAGGCTGAAACCAGGCGACTTCAATTGGCTTACGATCGTCCAGCTCCCCTCCTACAGCCCCGACTTGAACCCAGTGGAGGGGGTTTGGTCCCTGTTACGAAGAGACCCGATGGCCAACACCGCATTCGCCGACCCTGACCACCTCACCCGCACCCTCCGTCGAGGCCTCGCTCACATCCAGCGCCACCCGGGACTCATCGACGGCTGCCTCACCGAAACCGGCCTGACCCTCAACCCCGGCACCCGAAGCCAATCCGCCAAGGTCAGTAGTCATCCACCGCTCTGGCGAGCGGCTTTGCGAAGCGAGTCCCACAGGGTGTCGATGTGGTCGGGCAGCGTCGTCGTCGCGCCGATGGCGACGCGAATCGCGAAGTGACCGTTGACCGATGTGTGCGTGAGGAAGGAATGCCCCTCGGCGTTGACCGCCTCCATTGCTGCCTTGGTAGCGGCGTCGTCGGGGCGCCCTTCCCGGTCGACGAGGTACAGACATACGAGTGCCAGTGATGGCGGGGTGGCCAGGGCGAAGCCCGACTCGCTCTCAATCCGGCCGGCCAAGGAGTTGGCCATAGCGACGTGGCCGCGGATGCTTTCGCGCAGGCCTTCCAGTCCGGCGCCGTGCACCACCGACCAGATCTTCAACGCACGCATACGACGGCCCAACGGGACCTGCCAGTCGCGGTAGTCGATGACTTCGCCCGATTCGGTCGCAGCGTTACGCAGGTACTCCGGCGTGATGGACAGCGCTGTGGGCAGCGCTCGGGCATCCCTCACCCACATGAACGAGGCGTCGAAGGCGGTGTAGAACCACTTGTGTGCGTCGGTGCAGAACGAGTCGACAAG
This sequence comes from Streptomyces sp. ALI-76-A, assembly GCF_030287445.1. Lineage (GTDB taxonomy): Bacteria > Actinomycetota > Actinomycetes > Streptomycetales > Streptomycetaceae > Streptomyces. The sequence goes on from NZ_JASVWB010000004.1 coordinate 1,174,435, forward strand.
GTTCACGCCGTCCAGGAGCCAGCGGAACTCGGGACACAACGCCGCGACTCCTGCCCACGCGGCGTCAACGTGCACCCACGCCTCGTACGCACGCGCTGCCAGCGCGACGTCTCTCACGGGGTCGATGGCACCCGTGCCGGTTGTTCCCACGGTCGGACAGACCATGACCGGCCTCTTTCCGGCGGCCGCGTCCTTGGCCAGCATGTCTGCCAGGGCATCCGCTGACATGGACAGCGTGCCCTGGGTAAAGGGGACGATCCGCAATGCTCGCGCGCCGAGCCCGGCCACACGCACGGCCTTGGCCAGTGACGAGTGGGTCTCGGCAGTGACGTACACCGTCTCGGTGCCGTCCACGCCGTGTTCGCGCCAGTCCGGGTCGCTGCGCTGCAGCGCAGCCAGCAGGGCAGCCAACGATGCCGAAGAAGCCGAATCCTGCAGCGAACCGCCTCCGCCTCCGGCGAAAGTGAACTCGCGACCAAGGCCCAGGGCATCCGCCAGGCCGTCGAGCAGGACCTGCTCGATCTCCGTCCCGGCCGGCGATGTCGACCAGAGCATTCCCTGCGCTCCGATCCCGCCCGATGCGATGTCACCGAGGAGCGACAGCAGGGACGCGTTCGCTGGGAAGTAGCCGAAGAAGCCCGGGTGCTGCCAGTGGAGCGACGAGGGGACGACCACGTCGTTGAGCAAGGCGATGAGATCATCGCCCAGCGCCTGGGACGGCTGCTCAGGCAGTTCACGAGGAAGCTGAGCCTTCACGGAGCCCGGTGAGACCTTCGGCCGCACGTGCAGGGAAGGGAGCGAGGTGCGGTATTGGGCGACCCAGTCGACCAACTGGTGGCCCTGGCGGCGGAATTCATCTGGCTCAAGATCAGGCATGCTCTGTCCTAAGAGGTGGTGTTGGTCATGCCGAGGGCTGAGCGCCCACCTGAGCGCTGGGGACGATCAGGTGCCCGGGGCGAGCTGGCCGCTACCGGATTCAGAGGGCCTCGATGCCGCGTACCGACTGGTGCCGCACCAGGGTCTGTCGTCTACAGTTGTAGATTAATAGCTCCAATGTAATCCCTTAAGGGGCCGCTGGGAAGGGGGCGCCATGGGGACCCCTCTCACGCCCACGGGGAACGACAGCTCTTCGCCCTCGCTCCGTGCGCCCCTGCCGCTAGCACGTGGCGTAAGAGGTTCACCAGGTCACAGGGTTGGGTCTGCGGGTCACACGACCCCTCGGACTCATCCGCCGTGAGGCCCGCGAGTGCGACCAAAGCCCTCGGCATTCAGGCGTCTACCCGTTGGTAAGGTGTCACCATGCCCAAGATCGTGGACCACGACGCGCGGCGTGAAGAGATCATCGAAGCCGTATGGCGCCTTGTCGCGCGGCGAGGATTCGCGGCGCTGAACATGCGGGATCTCGCCGCCGAAGCTGGATTCACCAACGGTGCGCTCACACGATACTTTCCCACCAAAGCAGCAATTCTGCGGGCCGCGCTGGAGCGCGCCAACGCAGCCACCGAGCAGCGGGCCGCCCGCACCATCGCCGGCGCCGACGGCCTGAACGCGTTCCGCAAGTTCTGCGTCGAGATCATGCCCCTGGACGACGAGCGTCTCAATGAGGCCCGCGTGGTCATCGGCTTCTGGAATTACGCGGTAGCCGATCAGGAACTGATCGGCGTCTACGACCAGGCGATATCGCGCTGGCGCGATCAGATGCTCTCGTATCTGCACACTGCGGCTGAAGCGGGAGAGATCAACCCATCCTGCGATCTCGATGCGTTCTTGGACCTTGCGATGGCCACGCTGATGGGACTCCAGATCAACGCGATCTTCACGGCTCGCCTGACCACACCCTCCCGCCAGTTGCGGATACTCGACGGACTCATCGCGGGGTTGCAGACCGGCATCTCATGATTTGAGCACGCAGGCGCAGAAGTACTCACCTGTGGATCAGTTGCATCTGATCCACCCCTTGTGTCACAACCACCGGTGCCCATGGACCCGCGACACCACCGTCCACAGCGGAAAACTCCGGCAGCCGGGAACGCCTCAGCAGCTCGTTCGTGCCGTAGTCCGGGTGGCGTGCACCACCGCCGGCCCGGCTTCGCGCCGTCTTCCGCCCTGCAGACATACGAAGGGGCGAGAATCGACGCGCCGGGCTTCTCGGCAGCGGCGGCGTAGGCAGGTGCCGTGGCACGCCGGCGGCGATGCCCTCGTCCGGGCGGTACACGCGCCGGCTCGCTGGCTTGGCCTCACTTTGGCATGAATGGGTCGATCTAGGATCTTGTGCTGTCTGCTCTCAACTCCTAGGATCCCTGCCGTCCGAAGGATCGGTTCACGTTCGCAGTACCGAACACGCCCGGCCGGAGCGGCTTGCGCATGGCGCACATGCCGGGCATGACAGCACCCGCAGTATCCGTACCAGTAAGGCTCTCCCCCACACACCAAGTGCCGGACCTGGAAGGGCTCACCCGGCATTCGTGCGGCGAGCCCCGATCGCCTCCCGGAGCATCGTGTGACATCACCCGCACCATGCCCACGCCCGCGCCTGTGCCGCGCGGCCGTGGTCCTCCTATTAGGCCTGGCGCGGCCGGCCCGTCGTCCAACGCGTAGGCCTTGCCTGGGGCACGTCGTACCCCAGCCCCGTCCTGCCGCTCCCCGCCCCGCCAGGTCACCCCGCTGACCGGCGTCGACACCTTCGACGCCGGTCCGTGAAACCGAAGCGGGAAGGGAACCACACTCCGGACCACGACAAGTGGTCCGTCAACAACGGCCTTACCCTGCGCACCGCGCCGGCCACCAACCACCTGTACTGGGCCCGCAATACCCTCACCCACCGGATTCAGGGACCCACCTCCACCGCGACCATCCAGCTGGACTACGCGACGATCCGCGACGGACAGCAACTGGAACACCACCGGCACCGGCACCGAAACGCGAGCGCCAACGTCACGGGCGGTCGCATCCGGCTGTGCACGGCCGTCGGCATCCGCCCCGGCGCCTCCCGCCGGGAACCTTCTCCTACAGCACCGACAGCTCCAACTTCACCCGCCTGGGCCCGCGTTCGCCATGGGCGACACCTGGCAGTTCTTCATGGGCCACCGCTTCGCCCTTCCCGACTACGCCACGCAGACACTCGGCGGCTCCGTCCGCATCGCAGGGTTCGCGCTGACCTCACCCCGAGCGCGGCAACGTCCCCTCCCCGTATCTGACCAGCTGCTCAGTCCCCGACCCGCAGCACCAGGAAGGACCACGCCATGGCCAGTACCGCCGTCCACAAACCAACGGCTCACCCGACCGCAGTGAGATCACCCGCCACCGGTACGAGACGCACCCGGGCAGCCGCCTGGGTGGTGGGCCTCCTGCTGGTGTTCGCCGTCGTTCCCGCCGCGGTGCAGCCCACCGCGGCCAGGGCCGACAACCCGATCGTGCAGCACGTCTACACCGCCGACCCTTCCCCACTGGTGTACAACGGACGGGTCTACCTCTACACCGGGCACGACGAGGACGGCTCCACCTCCTTCGTGATGAAGGACTGGCGGGTGTGGTCCTCCGCCGACATGGTCAACTGGACCGACCACGGCTCACCGCTCAGCCTGAACACCTTCAGCTGGGCGTCCACCGACGCGTGGGCGGGCCAGGCCGTCGAACGGGGCGGCAAGTTCTACTGGTACGTGCCGGTGACAGCCCGGGCCACCGGCCGGATGGCCATCGGCGTGGCGGTGTCGGACAGCCCCACCGGCCCGTTCCGGGACGCCCTCGGCCACCCGCTGATGGAGAACACTGAGATCGACCCGACCGTCTTCATCGACGACGACGGCCAAGCCTACCTGTACTGGGGCAATCCGAACCTGTGGTACGTCAAGCTGAACGCGGACATGACCTCCTACGCAGGCAGCCCCGCCCAAATTCCGCTCACCACCGCGGGGTTCGGAACCCGCACCGACAACCCCGACCGTCCCACGCTGTACGAGGAAGCACCCTGGATCTACAAGCGCAACGGCCTGTACTACCTGGTGTATGCGGCCAGGTGCTGCTCGGAGTTCATCGCCTACTCCACGGCACCCAGCCCGACCGGGCCGTGGACCTACCGTGGAACAGTCATGCCCGCCCAGGGCAACAGCTTCACCAACCACGCGGGCATCGTGGACTTTCAGGGCAACTCGTATTTCTTCTACCACAACGGCGCCCTCCCGGGCGGCGGCGGCTTCACCCGCTCGGTCGCAGTGGAGAAGTTCAGCTACAACGCCGACGGCACCATTCCAACGATCAATATGACGACGGCCGGGGCGCCGCAGGCCGGCACGCTCGATCCTTATATCCGCCAGGAAGCCGAGACCGTCGCGTGGGGCAGCGGCATCGAAACCGAACCCTCCAGCGAGGGCGGGATGAACATCAGCTGGATCGAAGACGGCGATTACATCAAGGTCAAGGGCGTAGCATTCGGCACCGGTGCCAGCTCGTTCACCGCCAGGGTGGCCTCAAGCACCAGCGGCGGCCGAGTTGAGCTGCATCTGGACAGTCCTACTGGGCCAACGGTCGGGACATGCACTGTGTCGGGCACCGGAGGCTGGCAGACCTGGAGCACGGTCTCGTGCCCTGTTACCGGTGCAACCGGGACCCACGATCTTTACCTGCGCTTCGCCGGTGGCAGCGGGTACCTGTTCAATATGAACTGGTGGCAGTTCACCACCGGCCAGCCCACCTTCTCGTCAACCGCCGTCGCCCAGCACAGCGGGTACTGCCTGGACGACCCAAACCAGAGCACCGCCGACGGCACTCAGTACCGGCAGTACACCTGCGGCGCCGGTGAGGAACAGCGGTTCGACTTCGACCCGGTGCCAGGGGTGGCGGACACCTACACCCTGGTGAACCACCACAGCGGCAAGTGCCTCGACATCCGCGGCGTCTCCACCGCCGACGGCGCGGCGGTCCACCAGTGGACCTGCCACGGCGGCACGAACCAGCAGTTCACGCTGCGGCAGGTCGCCGCCAACGACTACCAGCTCGTCGCGGTGCACAGCGGCAAGTGCGTGGACGTCAGCGGGATCTCAACCGCCGTCGGAGCACTGGTCCACCAGTGGCCCTGTGACTCCGCCAGTGCCCTGGCCACCAAGAAGAACCAGGTCTGGCGCCTGACCGGCAAGAGCTGAACCAACACAGGGTCGGGCCCGGGCCGGCAACCCGGCGCCCGACCCTGTCCAGGGCCTTTGCTGGCCGGGGTAGCCGATATACGCCACTGGACGAGCAGCAGTTTCAGCAGGTCAGGTCAGTTGCAGGCGGTTCTTGGTTCATCGCGCTTGCCCTCCGGTACTCGCGCCAATGCCGATCGAGCCGCACGGGCATGGCGACTGCCGCCCAAGTGGGCGGCTCCGTCGCGGCCTGGTACGCGGGACGTGTTCGCAGGTAAAGCGCGTGTGACGAAAGCGTTGACGGAACCATGGCCCCCGCTTATCTTCTGATCGCATTCACGAACCACGTTCGAAATCACGGACAGGGATGGTCCAGCATGCCACAGACGTCAGAGCAGCCCCCCGCCAGACGCCACAGATCCCTGATCCTGTGCGTGCTCGCCGTACTGATCGCCATGGTGTCGGCGACGACCCCGGCCACCGCCGCCGAGGGCCGCCCGTACACCAACCCGATCAAGTCGCAGAAGGGCGCCGACCCCTGGCTCGAGTACTACAACGGCAACTACTACCTGGTCACCACATCCTTCACCGGCGTGCTGACCATGCGGAAGTCGCCGACCCTGGCCGGCCTCTCCACCGCCGCCAGCGTCCAGATCTGGAGCGACACCACCCCCACCCGCAACACCAACATCTGGGCACCCGAGATCCACTTCCTCGACGGCAAGTGGTACCTGTACTACTCCGCGGCGCAGAGCGGTGTCGCCTGCTGCGACTCCCAGCGCACCCACGTCCTGGAGAGCGCGGGCACCGACCCCATGGGCCCGTACACGTACAAGAACCAGCTCAGCGGCTCCAACCTCAGCTCCGGCGGCTGGCTCATCGACGCCACCGTCCTGAAGGCGAACAACAGCCTGTACATGGTCGGCAGCGGCTACATCAACGGCAGTCCGCAGAGCCTGGTCATCGCCCCGATGAGCAACCCGTACACGCTGGCCAGCAGCACCTTCACCATCATCTCCAGCCCCACCGCGAGCTGGGAGACCTCGGGGGCCGCGGTCAACGAGGGACCCGAGCCGCTCTACCACGACGGCCGCACCTTCCTCACCTTCTCCGCCAGCTACTGCATGACCCCGGACTACAAGCTGGGCCAGCTGGAACTGACTGGTACCGACCCGCTGAACCCCGCTTCCTGGACGAAGAAGTCCACGCCGGTCTTCCAGCGCAACGACGCGGCGAGTGTCTACGGCCCCGGCCACAACGGCTTCTTCTCCTCGCCGGACGGCACCGAGAACTGGATCGTCTACCACGCCAACAACTCCGCGAGCAGCGGCTGCGGCAACGAACGTACGACGCGGGCGCAGAAGTTCACCTGGAACGCGGACGGCACGCCGAACTTCGGCACCCCGGTCGCGCTCGGCACCACGCTGCCCGGCCCCTCGGGCGAGACGGCGACGACCCCGACCGCGTACACCCTGGTGAACCGCAACAGCGGCAAGTGCCTGGACGTCGAGGGCGGCAGCACCTTGGACGGCGCCAACATATTCCAGTGGACCTGCCACGGCGGCGCCAACCAGAAGTGGCGCGTCGAGGACCTCGGCGACGACACCAGCCGGCTGGTCAACGTCGCCACCGGCAAGGTCGCGGACACCGCGAACTGCACCACGACCGACGGCACGGACATCAAGCAGTGGTCCTGGCTGAACAACAACTGCCAGAAATTCCGACTGGTCTACACGGCCACCGGCGACTACGTGCGGATCGTGAACGAGAACAGCGGCAAGGTCGCCGACGTCGCCAACTGCGGCACCGCCGACGGGACCGACGTACGGCTGTGGACCTGGCTGAACAACAACTGCCAGCAGTGGCGCCTCGTCCCCACGACCTGACCTCCCTGCGCACCCCGTGATCTTTGCGGACCGCTTCATCCGTTCTACAAGCGGGGGGGCGTCCGACTCGGCCAGCGTCTCGCTCCTCCTCGGCCTGTTGCGAGGGGCAGCGGTGGCGGTCCCCTGCGGGCGCGAGGCGCCTGGGCACCTCGCGCCCCCCAGAACGTGTGCCTGATTCCATCATTTCTCCGAGCACGTCACCATCAACGTCCGGCTGTACTTCACGGGTTTCACCCAAGCCCCCACTCCTGCCGTACATCAACGCCGCTCTCACGCCGTCCGCGCACACGGCTTCCCCGCACTCGGCGACATGGCCGGCGCCACCGTCCACCTCGCCGGCTCCTGGGTCGCCGACTCGGCCTCCGCCGACGGGGCCGTACTGGTCCAGTAGACCTGCGGAAGCCGGCTCGACCAGCAGTTGACGCTGCGGAGCGTCACCTGCTGAGCGCCTCAGCCCCCTCGACCCGCACGTCTCCACGAAGAAGACGCGCACGTCCCCACGCGGGAGAGCCGCACGTCCCCACCCAGAAAGAAGGGCCGCATGCACACCTTCCGAAGACTCTCCGCCAGACTCACGGCCACGGCATCCGCCACCTGCCTGGCCGCCGCCGGACTCGCCCTCGTCCCGGCGGCAGACGCCTCGGCCGCGGGCGCGCCGCAGGGCGGCCACGTCTACGCGCTGACGGCGGCGCACAGCGGCAAGAACGCCGCCGTGCTGTCGGACTCCCTGGCCAACGGCGCGACGGTCGTGCAGAAGACCGCCTCCGGGGGCCCCGGCCAGTTGTGGGAGGCAGTCGACCACGGCGACGGCACCTTCTCGCTGGTCAACATCAACAGCGGCAAGTGCCTGGACGTCAAGAGCGGCTCCATGACACCAGGGACCGGGATCATCCAGTGGACCTGCACCGGCGGCAGCAACCAGCGCTGGACCTTCGACGGCGCGGCGATCGTCTCCGCCCGCAGCGGCCTGTGCCTGGACGTCTCCAGCGGCTCCACCGCGGAGGACCGCGCGCTCATCCAGTACACCTGCAACGGCCAGACCAACCAGCAGTGGAGCCTGACCGAGCGCCCGCGCTCCGCGACCTGGGGCCCGGCCATGGTCAGCGGCGGCCAGACCTTCAACGCGCAGACCATCCGGATGGTCGTCCACAACAACACCTCCGGTGCGGGGCTGCGCATCCGGCTGTCCAACCTGCGCAGCACGACCGCCCTCTCGGTCGGTGCCGTCACGGTGGCCGTCCAGTCCAGCGGGGCCACCGCAGTCGCTGGTACCACGCGCACCGTCACCTTCGGCCGGTCGGCCGCGCCGACCATCGCCGCCGGGCAGGAACTGACCAGCGACGTCATCGCGATGCCGGTCGTCGCGGAGCAGAACCTGCTGGTGAGCGTCTATCTCCCGAACACCACCGGTGCCTCGACCTACCACTACGACGCCCACCAGACCTCCTACCTGTCCGCCGCGGGCACCGGCAACCGCGCGGCCGAGGAGGCCGCGACGAACTTCACCACCACCACGGCCCGCTGGTTCTACGTCGCGGGACTCGACGTGGTGTCACCCACGGCCAAGGGAACCGTCGTTGCCATCGGCGACTCCATCACCGACGGCTCCAGCGCCACCGACAACGCCAACCAGCGCTGGCCCGACTACCTCGCCCGGCGGCTCCAGGCCCAGTCCGGCGGCCAGCGCCTCGGCGTGGTCAACGCGGGCATCGGCGGCAACCGCGTGGTCACCGACAGCCCGAGCGCGCAGCAGGGCATCGCGGCCATGACCCGGTTCTCCCACGATGTCCTGACCCAGCCGGGCGTGAAGAACGCCATCGTGCTGGAGGGCATCAACGACATCAACAACAGCAGCGTCACCGCCGACCAGATCATCGCCGGCTACCAGACCATGATCGACCAGGCACACACGGCCGGTGTCCGGATCATCGGCGGGACCATCCTGCCGCACTCCTCGCAGACCGCCGCCAAGGCCGCCATCCGCGCCCAGGTCAACGACTGGATTCGCACCAGCGGCGCCTTCGACGCGGTCATCGACTTCGACGCGGCACTCCGGGACCCGGCCAACCCGGCGCGCTTGCTCCCCGCCTACGACAGCGGCGACCATCTGCACCCCAACAGCGCCGGCATGCAGGCCATCGCCAACACGGTGAACCTCTCGCTGCTCACCTCCTGAGCGGTACCCACCTCCCGGACGGCGTAGTTCCCTCCGGCGCCCCCTCTCCACGCACGGGGCACCCGACGGAACTGCCTCGAAGTTGCGCACAATATCCGATATTTCGAACATACCCAAAACCTCTGGGCAGTTCACGCAGAAATGGGACAAGCAGTGTTGGACAGAACCCTCAGGGCGGTCCTCGCCCTCCTCACCTCGGTGGCCGCCCTGCTGGGCCTCACCACTGCCCTCGGCGGCACGGCCGGAGCCGCGGCCCCGCCCGCCGGGCAGGCGACGCGGTACACGATGACCGCGTTCACCAACAACAGCGAGTCGAACATGTACGTGTACGACTCGCCTGACGCCACCGCGTTCACCCTGCGAAAGGGCCCGGCCTACGTTCCGCCGTCCGGGATGATCCGGGATCCCAGCATCTTCAAGCACACCGACGGCTTCTACTACCTCACCTACACCACTCGTACCTGGTCCGCGCTGAGCACCACAATCGGCTTCGCCCGCTCCACCGACCGCCTCAACTGGACCTTCCTGTACGACTACACGGTCCCGATCAGCGGCCTGGCCCGCGCCTGGGCGCCGGAGTGGTTCGTCGACACCGACGGCAGCGTCAACATCATCCTGTCGGCGTCCACGACCGCTGGTGGCGAGTTCACCTTCAAGCCGTACAAGCTCACCGCCACAAACGCCGCGCTCACGGCCTGGAGCACCCCCACCGCGCTGAGCGGCATCAGCCCCAACTACATCGACACCTTCATCGTCAAGATCGGATCCACCTACCACGCGTTCACCAAGAACGAGACGACGAAGTACATCGAGTACGCCACCGCCTCCAACCTCACCGGTCCGTACACATTCCAGAAGACCGGCAACTGGACGGGCTTCGGCGACTTCGTGGAGGGCCCCGCGCTCGTCCAGCTCGACAACGGCGGCTGGCGGATCTACTACGACGCTTACCGCGACACCAAGTACTGGTACAGCGACAGCTACGACAACTTCGCCACCTGGTCCGCGCCCACCGAACTGCCCGGCCTGAGCGGCACCGTCCGCCACCTGACCGTGCTCAAGGAGACGGTGTCCGGCGGCGCCACCCTGCCGACAAACACGACCCGTTCGCTCCAGTCGGTCAACTTCACCGGCCGCTACGGCGTCGTCCGCTCCGACAGCCTCGCCTACGCCGACCCGGTGACCTCCTCCAGCACCACCGCCGTCAAGCAGAGCGCCACCTGGACGATCGTCCCGGGCCTGGCCGACGCGAACTGTTACTCCTTCCGCGACTCCTCCGGCCGCTACCTGCGTCACTGGGACTTCCGGGTCCGGTTCGACGTGAGCAACGGAACCGACATCTTCAAGAAGGACGCCACGTACTGCGCCCGACCGGGTACGACCTCCGGCTCAGTCCGCCTGGAGTCGTACAACTTCCCCGGCCGCTATATCCGGCACTACAACTACGCGCTGCGCGTGGACCCGTACCAGGCCACGGACACCTTCCGCGCCGACAGTTCCTTCACGGCCGTGAACCCCTGGGCCTGACCAGATCGCCTTCCGCAGGCTCTGAATGACGAGGGTCCCGCCCGTACCCGGACGCTGTTGGTAAATCCGGGGGCCTGCGTGACGACGGCCTGCACGACCCCGTTGGGGTTGTGCAGGCCGTCGTCGTGTTCGTGGGGTGGGTTCGTGTCGTTGCGTGGGGTGGATCTGGCGGGGACTCCGGAGGAGACCGGCGGCTGGCGCGTGCGGCATTTCCGAAGGGGTGTCTGGTGATGCGGGTTCGGGATGCGCTCGGGCCAGTCTTCGCCGATGCCGACTTCGAGGAGTTGTTCTCGGCGCGGGGGCGGCCGGTGGTCTCGCCGGCGCGGCTGGCGCTGGTGTCGGTGTTGCAGTTCGCCGAGGGGCTGACCGACCGGCAGGCTGCGCACGCGGTCCGTTCGCGTCTGGACTGGAAGTACGCCCTGTCGCTGGAGCTGGCCGACATGAGGTTCGACTTCTCCCTGCTCAGCGAGTTCCGGGCCCGGCTGGCCGAGTCGGATGCGGGCCGGGCGGTGTTCGACGCGGTGCTGACGGCCGCCGGGAGGCCGGGCTGGTCAAGGCGGGTAACCGGCAGCGCACGGACGCCACCCATGTGCTGGCCGTGACCAGGGATCTGAGCCGGCTGGAGTTCGTGGTCGAGACACGGGGCTTCACCCGGAATCTTGGACACGGGCTATGCGGCTTGGGCCAGGGTAGTTGATGTTGTGTCGAGTGCTGTCTCGTAGGCGATGGGACTGCGTTGTCCGAGGCTGGAGTGGCGGCGTCGAGTGTTGTAGCGGTGCAGCCAGCGGAACAGGTCGAGGCGGGCTTCACGCTCGTCGGCCCAGGCCCTGCGGCCCTGGAGGGTCTCCCGCTTGCAGGTGGCGTTGAAGGACTCGGCGAGCGCGTTGTCCGCCGAGCTGCCGACGGCGCTCATGCTCTGGACCACGCCTGCCCGGCGGCAGGCGTCGGCGAACGCTCTGCTCGTGTACTGGGCGCCGTGATCGGTGTGCATGACGGCGGCCGGCGAGGCTGCCGCGGCACCGCTCGGCGGCGGCCAGGGCGTCGACGACGAGGTCGCAGCGCATGTGGTCGGCGATCGTCCAGCCGGCCAGGCGCCGGGAGGCGAGGTCGATGACCGTGGCCAGATACAGGAACTTCCCGTCGGCCAGCGGGAGATAGGTGATGTCAGTGTGCCACGAACGCAGGAAGAGGGGTAATTGATGTTCAGGTAGGTGCCCTTTTGGAATGCGGTGCTGCGTGAAAGATGAAGGTAGGCCCTTCGGAGCCGCCCTGCGGGGGGAGGCTTCAAACCGCCACATGCTGCGTTGGCTGAAGACCGTCGTGGTGAGCGATGTGGAAAAGGCGTCCGTGAGGCGTCAGGTGGGGATCAGGAAGGCGAGCGCAAGCGAATCGCTGATGACGTGTCGAAAACCTATTCAGACGGCATCGAAACTGGGGGTGTAGATATGGCTCCAGGACAAGTCTGGCGGAAACCCGATTTACCGGCCAGATGGTGCCCGGCATGGAGGCGACGCGAGCCTGGTCTGCTGCTTTCGCGTGGAACGTGGGAAGGCGAGCCTCGTGCAGTTGCCCGTATGGGCGATCGCAGGGAGTGCCCCAAAACGGCGGAAACCGTGAGGGGTTGAGTACCGATGTGGGGCTCGCTGGCGGACCGGTCCGTAGTAGTGCTGAAGCCTCTGTAATGGAGGTGGAGCGAAGGGACCGGGTCATCCGTGGCTGTGTTCGTTCGATCAACCAGGCGTTCCCTGGGAGGAGTCGCATGGATGCGCTGAAAGCGTCAGAGAAGTCGTTCACTATCTCGAAGTGGGAAGTATGGGAGGCATGGGAGAAGGTTAAGGCGAACAAGGGTGCACCGGGGGTGGATGGCTGCACGATTGAGGAGTTCGAGAAGGATCTGAGGGGGAACCTCTACAAGGTCTGCAATCGAATGTCTTCGGGCAGTTACTTTCCCCTCCGGTTCGAGCGGTAGAGATTCCGAAGTCGCATGGCGGTGTCAGGATTCTTGGTGTTCCCACGGTCGCGGACAGGATTGCGCAAACCGTGGTCGCCGCCCGACTGGAACGGAAGGTGGAACCGGTATTCCACTCCGATTCTTTCGGGTATCGGCCTGGGCGGTCTGCTCTGGACGCGGTGGAGAAATGCCGGGAGAGGGCGTGGAAGAGGGACTGGGTGGTCGATCTGGACATCCAGAAGTTCTTCGACAGCGTCCCCTGGAACCTCGTCGTCAAGGCGGTGGAGGCTCATACCGACGCCGCTTGGGTGAAGTTGTATGTGGAACGGTGGCTCCGGGCACCGCTCCAATTGCCCGACGGCACCTTGCAGGAGCGGGACCGCGGAACCCCGCAAGGTTCAGCGGTCTCGCCTGTGTTGGCGAATCTGTTCTTGCACTACGCGTTCGATATGTGGATGGCCCGGGAGTTCCCCGACATCCCGTTCGAGCGGTATGTGGATGACGCGGTCGTGCACTGCGTCAGCGAGCGTCAGGCCAGGAGACTGGTCGAGGCGATCGGGAACCGGATGGAGGAGGTCGGGCTGCGTCTGCACCCGGCCAAGACCCGGATCGTCTACTGCAAGGACGCGAACCGGCGGGGCGTATACGCGCAGACGTCGTTCACGTTCCTGGGGTTCACGTTCCGAGCCCGCGCGGCCCGCAGCAGGCACGGGGCGACCTTCCGGTGCTTTCTGCCGGCGGTCAGCAAGGATGCCTTGAAGAGAATGAGTGTCGAGGTACGCAGCTGGCGTATTCATCGGCGCACCCGCCATACCTTCGTTCAACTCGCACGGTTCATCAACCCGATCGTGCGGGGCTGGATCCAGTATTACGGGGCGTACTACCGCTCCGCGGCTGGAGCCCCTCCTGCGGCGCATCAACGCCTATCTGGTGCGCTGGATCCGCCGAAAGTACAAGCGGCTCGCGGGCTTCAAGAAGGCCAAGGAGTGCTTCCAGGGCATCACACAGCGATACCCAGGGACGTTCTTCCACTGGCGGTTTGCCCGCCACTTCTGGTGCTCAGGGTGACAAGAGCCGTGTAACGGGAGACTGTTACGCACGGTTCTGTGGGAGCCGGAGGGGGAAGTTCCCTCCGGCTACCCGACCCGACGAGCTTCATCCCCGGCGCCGGTGCGGTGAAGTCGCGGGCGATCAGGTCCGGGGCGGGCACCGCCCTTTTGGCCGGGCGGGTCAGGCTGCGGCGCTTGCGCCGTGTGACGCCACTGATGCCGCGTTCGCGCATGACGCGCTCGATCCGTTTGCGGTTCACGGGGTGTCCGAGCCGGCGCAGTCCGGCGTGGATGCGCGGCACTCCATAGGCGCCGCGGGAGGCGAGGTGCAGCACGGTGATCTCGTGCGCCAGGACGTCGTCCGCGGCCTGCTTCGCCCGCCTGGTCTTCTCTCCGGTCAGCCATGCGTAGAAGGAGGAGCGGGCCACCTTCAGCAGCCGGCACAGCAGAGCAACATGGTGGGTGGTCTTCTCCGCCTCGATGAACGCGTACACCTCGCTCATCGATCGCTCTCCTTCGCGAAGAAGACCGCCGGTTTTCGCAGCACCTCGATCGTCTCCGCCTGCTCGGCAGCCAGCCTCCGCAGCCGGCGCAGCTCTTCGCGCTCGGCGGTTGTCAGCTCTCCCGGCGCCCCCTGCCCGCGGTCGATCTCATCCTGCTTGACCCAGTTCCGCAGGCCCTCGGCGCTGACCCCGAGCTGCCGGGCCACCTCGGTGACGGTCTTCCCGGAGGAGTGCACGAGAGCGACTGCGTCCCGTTTGAACTCCGCCGTGTACCGCCTGCTGCGGTTGCTCTTACTTCCCACCTGGCACTACTTCCTCTGGAACCTCACGTCCCAGTCTCCAGGTGTCCAACATCAAGGGGAAGGTTCAGCTCCGGCCTGGTGGGGGCGTCGGGTCGCAGCCAGTTGCTCACGTCCACCGCGAGCACGATCCGCCCGTCGGCGGCACGCGGCAGTGGCGTGGAGGCCAGCAGCCGACGCAGGCGACGCGGCTCGAGCCAGCCGTGATTGACCGCGTCGTACATCGCCCCGTGCCCGCGCCGGTGCTTGGCCGTGAGCGTCAACTCGACCAGCGACGTCACCGGGCCGTCCGAGCACAGCACCGCGTCGGTGAGCTCGAAGAGCGCATCCGCCCGGGTGTAGAGGCAGTCGTAGAACTGGACACGAAAGTGGGACAGGACGCCCAACGCGGCGTCAGCGGTCTGTTCAGCGGCGAGACTTTTCACCAGCGGCCGTTCCTTCACGCGACGTTGCTCGACACCTCGAAGCGTGAAGAGCGGCCGCCCTGCTGTCCCGGGAATGAACCAAGATCAGCGGGTCAGGTGAACGGCCGAGGTTAAACACCAAGCTCAGCAAGAGACATGCCTCCGAGGCGCACGACCAGCACAAATACACCTGACTGACGACCCGGCACTGCCAACCCCCACTGACACCAAACCGGCACATCGCATCCTGCTGGTCTGCTGTTCGGGAGGCCCTGTCCGTATGCGCCAAGCGCCCCACGATCACCCAATTGGGACTCCCGTTCGACGCGCATCTCTCAAGATCGGAAAGACAACGGCTACACATGCATCCGGTCGGTGCTCAGGTCGCAGCCCACTCGGCGTACCTCCGAATCTGACCCTCCTCGCGGGCTGCGGCCTCCCAGGTTTGTGTAGCGAAACGGGACCGGAATCGGTCCCGATGTCGTCGGTACCGCGGTCATCGTCGACGAAGGCTGAGGAGCGGGCCTCGCAGCAAAGGCGCCAGACCCGACTCTTCACGAGGCCCCGGAATCAGTTGTCGAGCAGCGGCCTCGTACCCAACTCGAAGTCCTGGTTGCACTTCACGCCCTGCAGATTGTCGACAATGACGTCAGACGGGTTGTCCTGCCCTCGGTCATCGCCGGAGTCAGGGCCGATCACCGTACAGAAGTTGCCAATGTGATCGCCGCCATGGGCGACCCCGCCACTGAGGACCATCCCACCGACCATGACTGCTACGGCCGCGGCCTTCTTGAGCTTGGCCATCATTCCTCCAGTTCCTTCGCGCGCCGGATCCTTTACGGACCAGGAATCAGTCACAGAAAGTAACAGATTTCTTACTCGCCGTTTCGATCCTTGGTCGGGTAGCCCGGCTGCCGGGACCAGCAGCGTTTCCGAACCGATGAGCCAGGCAGTCACACTCCCGGGCAAACCGAACTGGACTGACCAGACACCGACACGGAAGACTGCAGCACCAGGGCCCTCCTGCTGCTCGGTGATTCGACACCAACGAGCTGTTCAGGAGGCCCTACCCCCATGCGCCCAGCGCCCCGCGACCACCCAATCGGGACTCCTGTTCGACCTGTAGGCAGCACGCCGCACCGCCTACAGGCCGAACTCGACGTGCTCGACGTCCGTGAATTCCACTTCCAGGCCGTGGGCGTGGCGGCCGCCGTCGCGGAAGTACATCTCTCCCAGGCCTTCGGCGGCGATGTCGCGCAGCTGCCGCTCGCTCGCGCCGGCCTCTTGGGCGTCGAAGAGGCGGGCCGCCTACTGCGGGGGCAGGGCGAGGGTGAGGTGCCGGATGCGTGCGTCGTCGGTGGTGCCGGGAGCTGCGGTGAAGCCGAAGCGGGCGCGGGTGTCGACGACCAGCCGGTGGTGGTGGCGGCCTGCTTCCTGGCTTCGGCCCGGATGCGGGGCTGCCAGCGCTGGCGCACGGCGCTGTGCGAGGTCGGCGCGGGGCCGGCGGATCTGGTCCTTCACGTACCGCTCTACGGTGCGCTGCGAGATGCCGAGGGCGTCGGCCACGGCGCGGGGGCCTGCGATGTGCCCTCGTCGTGGCAGTGAGCCACCTGGCGATATGCCGCCTCATGACAGCCGCCAGGTCGCGAAAATGCCATCCCCCGTCAGGCGCAAGCTACAGCCACAGACCGACCACCAGCAGGAACATGGCTTTCCTGGCCTGCGCTCACTGCCACACCCTCACTGACGCGAAGCCGACACATCGCATCGTTCGCCGTTCACGTACGGGTGACACAGCACATTTCCACGCAGCAGTGGGGGAATACGTCGTGCGACTCATTCGCCACTCGTGAAAGGCCCGCCCATGCGCCGTATCGCCGCCCTCATCCTCGGGACCGGAGCACTCCTCATGCTCACCACCACCACCACCGCAGCAGCCGCCCCCGCCCAACTCGACGGCCTCACGGGCGCCCTCGGCGGCCTCACCGGTGGCCTCCCCATCGTCGGTAGCCTCCTCTGACCTCGAGCTGACGGCCGCTGTCGCGGTCGGACAGGTACGCCGGGGCGACTTCAAGGATCAGCTCCCCGATCGCGTGCGTGCCGGCGGCGAGGTCATCGACCAGGTCGCGGCGAGGGCGCGGGCGACATCCAGAAGCCGGTACACCTGCGCACGGGAGACGCCGAACTCCGCGGCGCAGTACGCCTCCCACGAGCCGTAGCCGAGCGGCACCCAGACCCGGACGGCGTGCGCATCGCGGACCCGGGCGGCGAGCACCGCCACGGAGCGCCGGACGTCGTCCATCGCCTCCCGCAGCCCGGCCGTCACCTGGCAGGCCTGCGCGGTCGTCAACGACGGCCTCGCCGGTCCGGCAACATCGTCCTGCTCCTGGTCGTGCTTGCCCATGACGCCATCGTCCTGCACACCGGCGAGCTGGACCAGGGCGTACGGAAGCATGGCTTCATCGACGACTCACGCCCGCAGTTGTTCACGACTGCGGGAGGCGCCTGCCGTGCCGGGATGCCGATTTCGACGAGACCGGGAGGCGGCCGCTGGCACTCGGCAACAGCGCAACGCCAGCTGCCGCCTGCGCCCGTAGTCAGCGCTTTGCCCCGCGGGCTCTCGGCGGTTCAGCCCGACAGGCTCAACTAGCCTCGATCTTTCGTGACGGTCCGCCGACGGAGTCGGTGGGCCGTTTCGCTTTCGGTGGCTGATGCCGGGCAGGCTGTGGGCCCGAGTGTCGCGTCGGGTGGGCGCCGGGTTCCACTGCTCCGGGTGGGGTGGTGCTACTCGCAGGGGTAGGGAAGCTGCTGGTCAGCCCGGGTTCGGCAGGAGTGCGAGCCGTGCGAGGGCGTCTGTGATCTCCCGGGTCCAGGGCCAGTGGCGGGCGAGGCGGAGGATGCGGCGCCGGCCGGTGGTGACGAGCTGGGCGGCTGCGGAGAACAGGCGGAAGCGGAGGCGGCGGGGTTCCCAGAGCCGGGTCTGGCCGGTCAGGGCGAGCATGGGCATCCAGGCCAGCAGGTCGAGAGCGATCTGGACGATCTCCAGCCAGACCTTGTTCTGTGCGGTGTCGTGCAGGGGCAGGTTCCGCAGGCCCGTCGCGCGGGCAGCTCGGATGCGGTCCTCGGCCCGGGCCCGCAGCCGGTGACGGAGCTCGAGTTCGGCGATGGGACGGCCGGCGGTGTTGGTGGCAAAGCAGGTGATCCGCGTGCCGTCCGCATCCGTGATTCTCAACTGGGCCCCGGGATGCGGCCGTTCCTTGCGGACGATCAGCCGCATGCCCTTCGGCCAGCCCTCAAGCAGGTCGCCGGTGAGTTCAGCGACCCAGGCCCCGTCGCGGACCTCGCCGCCGGTCTCGACGGCCGGCGTCCATGCCGATGCCGGGATCTTCAGAACGTGCTGGTGAATGGCCTCGGTGATCACCATGCCGACCGAGTAGGACAGCCAACGCCCGCGCTGGGCGAGCCAGGCGACGAACTCGTGGGTGCCGCCCGCGGAATCGCAGCGGATCAAGGTCTGTCGCCCGCGCCGGTACTTCGTGGGCAGCTGGGCGAGGGAGAGGCGGGCGGCCTCGATGTGGTCGGCGGCCGTGTTCGAGCCCGCGTTGCCCGCCCTCAGAAGGCAGGCGACAGGTTCACTGGTGCCACCGGGGCCGTGGTCGACGAAGCCCATCAGCGGGTGGTGACCGTAGGTCTTCTTCCAGGTCGGGGCGGCGTCCTGCTTGTCCGAGTGGGCGATGACCAGCACTCCGTCCAGATCCACGGTGACTTGCCCACCGGCGTCCGGAGCCCGGTCGCGGGCCAACGTCCAGACCCGGACGCGGACTTCGGACCGGGCCGCGCGGATGGCGGTCAGTGCCTTCTCGCTCGAGGCGGCAAGGGTGTCGATCAGGCGGGAGACCGTCGGGTCGGAGGCGACCGGCCCGAACACGGCCGGCTCGGCCCGCAGCGTTGCGATGTCGGCGAGACAGTCCCCGCCGAGTGCGACCGCCAGCGCGACGTCCAGGAGGATCTTGGCCGGGTCGTGGACGGCCCGCGGCTTCCGCCACGGAGCAAGCGCTGAGGACAACACCCGGTCGAGACCGGCTTTGCGGACCGTTTCGACCAGCAGGACGGACCCGGCCTGGGAGAAGACCTGACGGCCGTCACCCTGAACACGCACAAGGGGATAGGAACCTATAGGCTGCTTCACCTGGAAAGTGCCTCTGGTTTCAGCGGGAACAAGGACCTCGACAATCCTCATTCTTGCTGGTCAGGGGCACTTTTTGCTGAGCTGACCACCTGCCGGACAGCCTGCTTCATGAAAGCGCGAGGCTAGGGTCCATCTCCCCGACCATCGCGGGCAGACCGCACCGCTCGGCCAGCCGCACCACCGGCTCCAGCCTGCCGTACGCGATCAGGTTCGGATCGTCGAACGCGGATGAGACTGCCGCCGCGGCATGGGAAGATTGCATCTCGGAAGTGCCTTGTCGATCGTGCCTGATGTGGTCCTAGACAAACCCCATCATCGCAGGTCGCAAGGCACTTCTTCGTTTCCGGATCCACCGGCATCAAGCCGGTGGATCCGGGCTGAAACTGCGCAGTGCTCAACCAACCTGCACACATCGTGAAGACGGCAAACGGCTGTGGCGGCCTGCCGGCCGCCCCTTCGTGAGGCCGGTCAGCGGCTCAGCTTTCGACATGAGCCGAGAAGGCTCACCATGGAGATATGGAGGTGATCGGGCTCATCCTGGCCGCCACTGCGGCCATCTACACGGCGCTGTCGTATCATCGGCCACCCGTGCCGAGGCAGGCGTCGCAGAGCGCAGGACCGATACGCACTGATGAGCAAGCTCCCCCTACGCCGAGCCAGGATGGAGCAACAGACCCAGCAGCGCCTACGTCGCCTTCGGGGGAGGTCAGGGGGCTTCGGACACGCGACATCCTGCTCCTGTGATCACGGTGTGGAGTGGATTACGGTCGGTAGTCTCCAACTCGTCCCTGACGTGGCGGTGGTGATCGGCGGAGTCGCGTCAATCCTGGCAGTCCTCGCCTTCCGAACCCGCTGGTGAAGCCGGGTTCCCCGCTTCGGGTCGACCCTGGAACCGTGGCAGAATCCGAGCTGCTAAGTGAGCGTTTGGTTCTCGGTTGTCCGTTTCATTTGGCTTAGCTGTCGCGCCAGTTGGTGGTCGTTTCGTGGGTGAGGCGGCGGGTCATGAGGTTGATGGCGGCGAGTTGGATCATGGCTGCTGAGCGGTGGGGGTGGGTTTCGTAGTCGCGGGCCAGGCGGCGGTGGTGCATGAGCCAGCCGAGGGTGCGTTCGACGACCCAGCGGCGGGGCTGGACGTGGAAGCCGCGGGTGGTGGGGTCCCGTTGGACGATTTCGAGGTCGATGCCGAGGTGGGCGGCGTGTTCGACGGCTTTGGTCTTGTAGCCGTTGTCGGCCCAGGCTTTGGTGATGGTGGGGTGGCGCTCGCGGACTTTGGTCAGGAGTTGGGTGCCGGCGGCGGAGTCGTGGACGCTGGCGGCGGTGACGGTGACGGCCAGCAGGAGGCCGAGCGTGTCGGTGACGATGTGCCGCTTGCGTCCGATGATTTTCTTGGCGGGGTCGATGCCTTGGCTGGTCAGGTGGACGGTGGCGGAGGTTTTGATGCTCTGACTGTCGATCAGACAGGCGCTGGGTTCGCTGGTGCGGCCTTCGGCCTGGCGGACTTTGCCGCGTAAGAGGCCGGTGAGCTGGTCGAAGATGCCGTCGGCTTCCCAGTGGGCGAAGTAGCCGTAGACGGTCTGGTGGGGTGGGAAGTCGTGGGGCAGGTAGCGCCAGGGGATGCCGGTGCGGTCGACGTAGAGGATGGCGTTCATCAGGGCGCGCAGGTCGTGGGTGGGTTTGCGGATGCCGTTGCGGGCCTGGCGCCATGCTTCGAGGGTGGGGCGGATGAGTTCCCAGCGGGCGTCGGACAGGTCGCTGGGGTAGGGCCGTAAGGGCTGCATGATGCCTGGGTATGCGGTGGCGGCCAGCCTGAGCAGGGCGTGTGCGGGGGTGTTGGGTGCACCGGGGCGTGCGTTCTCAATCTCGCGTGAACCGGTGGGTTTCTAAATGAGACGGGAGCTTTTGCAAGGAACCCGGCGCATAAGTGGTCGGCTGATTGCCGCAGAAGCCGTTTATCCGGCGTTTCGCTTGGTTCGGTGTTGTGTCTGGCCGCCGAAAATCGGCATGAACCATTCGATAGGCTAACCAAACGCTCACTTAGCCTCCGACCATGACCACCACGTTGTCCCACTGCGGCGACGAACCGGCCACTGCCATCGACTCCTGGACCGGCGATCCGATCGGAGAGGCCTGCCTTGACAGGCGAGTGGCTCCCGGTGGGCTGCGGCGGGCGACCGTATGGAGGAACAGTGCGGGCGGGGGCGGCGAAACGCGGCGAGGGTCATTCCGGGCCTCGATCGAACCGGCAACACTGCCGCATATGGACATCATGCTCGTCGCGAGCGCGTTCAACAGCCTGTCCCAGCGTGTGTACGCCGAACTGTCCGACCTGGGACACCGGGTGGACGTCGTGCTCGCCACCTACGGTGCGACCGCCATCCGCACCGCCGTACGCGAGGTACGCCCGGATCTGATCATCGCGCCGATGCTCAAGACGGCCCTGCCCGAGGACGTCTGGTGCGAGCACACCTGCCTGATCGTGCATCCCGGGCCGCCCGGGGACCGCGGTCCGTCGTCCCTGGACTGGGCCATCGCTGAGGACGCGCCGCGGTGGGGGGTAACAGTCCTGCAGGCCGAGGCGGCGATGGACGCGGGTCCGGTCTGGGCCGCGGTGCCGTTCGACGTGCCGCCGGTGGGCAAGAGCGACCTGTACCGCAATGAGGTCTCCGACGCCGCCGTGGCCGCGGTCCTGCTGGCCGTGCGGCGGTACGGCGACGGCTCGTTCAAACCGCGGCCGCAGAGCGACCCGTCGTTCCATGTGGTCTGGCGCGATCCCTTCCGTCAGGAACTGCGGCGGATCGACTGGGAGGGCGACAGCACCGAGACGGTATTGCGCAAGCTGCGTGGGGCGGACACGCAGCCGGGGGTGCGCGACGAACTTCTCGGCCGGGAGGTGTTCCTGCACGGCGGGCACATCGAGGACGAACTGCGCGGACGCCCCGGAGAACTGCTCGCCACGCGCGCGGGTGCGGTGTGCCGGGCCACCCGGGACGGCGCGGTCTGGATCCCCGAACTCAGACTGCGCAAGGCCTCCGGTGATCCGGCACCGTTCCGGCGCCCGGCGGCCTCCGTGCTCGCCTCGATCCCGGTTCCGTCCCACCCGCGGGGTGGCATCCCCGGTGACCGGCCGACGTGGCTCCCGGAGGTGGCGGCTCCGCTGGATCCCGCATCCGGGCGGCGCACCCTGACCGACATCCGCTACCGGCAGCACGGTGATGTCGGGTTCCTGGCCTTCTCGTTCCCCGGTGGGGCCATGAGCACCGACCAATGCCGCAGGCTGCTCGCCGCCTACCGGTACGCGCTCGCCCGCCCCACCTCGGTGCTGGTGCTGGGCGGGGCACGCGACTTCTTCTCCAACGGTATCCACCTCAACGTCATCGAGGCCTCCGCCGACCCGGCCACAGAGTCCTGGACCAACCTCAACGCCATGAACGACCTGGTCGAGGCGGTGCTGCGCACCACCGACCGGCTGGTGGTCGCGGCGCTGGGGGGCAACGCGGCCGCGGGCGGCGCCATGTTCGCCCTCGCGGCCGACGAGGTGTGGTGCCGCACCGGCGCCGTCCTCAATCCGCACTACCGTCGGATGGGCTTGTACGGGTCGGAGTTCTGGACGTACACGCTGCCGCGCCGGGTGGGTGCCGAGACGGCCGATCGGCTGACGACGCAGGCGCTGCCGGTGAGCGCCGCGACGGCCGCCGACATCGGCCTGGTGGACCGTCTGGTGCCGGTCCCCGCGCAGGAGTTCACCGCCGAGGTGGACCGGCTGGCGATGGCGCTCACCGCCGCACCGGACCTCGGACGGCGGATCGCGGCCAAGGCGGCGGCGCGCCGGCGCGACGAGACGGCACGGCCGCTCGCCGAGTACCGGCAGGAGGAACTGGCCCGTATGCGAGGCATTTTCTTCGACCCTGATGCCCCTTACCATGCGTTGCGCTCCGCCTTCGTCCGAAAGGCGCCGAGCGGCTCGGCCCGGCCGCTGGCCCTCGTCGGCGAACCGGTCACCGGGGGCAGCCGGTGAGCTCTTCCACCCCCCTTCTCGTGGCGGGCGTCGGCAACATCTTTCTCGCCGACGACGCCTTCGGCCCCGAGGTGATCCGCGCCCTCGACCACCACCCGCTGCCGCCCGGCGTACGGGTCAAGGACTTCGGCATCCGCGGCCTGGATCTCGCCTACGAACTGCTGGACGGGTACCGCACCGCGGTGCTGGTCGACGCGGCTCCGCGCGGACACCGGCCCGGGACCCTGTCCCTGATCGAGCCGGAGCTTCCTGGAACCACCGCCGCGGCGGCCCCGCCCGAGGCCCACGGCATGGACCCGGCCCGGGTGCTGGCCCTGGCCGCGCACCTGGGCGACGGGCCACTGCCGCGCGTCCTGCTGCTGGCCTGCGAACCGCTTGTGCAGCCGACCGGCGACGAGGACATCACCGCCGGGCTCAGCGCGCCCGTACGGGAGGCGGTCGGCCGGGCCGTCACCGCGCTGCACACGATGGTCCCGGCTCTGCTCGCCGACCCAGCGGCAACGCCTGCGTTGGGCCGCCCGGAGGAATCCGCCGAGCCGTGCCCGGCCGGTCGCCCGCACGAGACGGCCGGCGGCACGCAGGATCGGTAGCGGCCCGCGGCTGGACCGACCCGGACCGCCCGGCCCGTCCGTGGCCGGACCATGCCCGACCCGGCAGGCGGTCCGAACCGCCCCGTCCAGCCCTGTCCCGACCTTGAGGAGCAGCGAGCATGTGTCAGTCCGCCGACGTCAAACAGGCCGTCCTGGCGAAGAACGACGGCCTGGCCACCGCCCTGCGCGACGACCTCACGCGGCGGGGCGTCACCGTGGTCAACCTGCTCTCCAGCCCCGGCAGCGGCAAGACGGAACTGCTCGGCCTGGTACTGGCCCGGGCGGTGCGGCGGGGTGTCCCGGTGGCCGCGCTCACCGCCGACCTGGCCACGGAGAACGACGCCCGCCGACTGGCCCGTTCGGGGGCTTTGGTGAAGCAGTTGCTGACCGACGGACTGTGTCATCTGGAGGCCCGTCAGGTACGCGGCCACCTCGACGGATGGCTGCCCGAGGACAACGAGCTGCTGTTCGTGGAGAACGTCGGCAACCTCGTCTGCCCGGCGTCCTACGACCTCGGCGAAACCCTGCGCATCGTGCTGATGGCGGTGACCGAGGGCGAGGACAAGCCGCTGAAATACCCCACCGCCTTCGGCTCCGCCCATCTGGTGGTGGTCACCAAGACAGACCTGGCCGAAGCGGCCGGTTTCGACGAGGCCGCCTTCCGCAGCCATGTGCACCGGGTCAACCCGGGCGTGGAGATCGTACGGTCCTGCGCGCGCACCGGCGACGGCGTCGACACCGTCCTGGAACGTGCCCTCGCCGTACGGTACGGCGCGCCCGAACACCGGCCTCCCCTCGCGCCCCAGTCGCAGGGGCACACCCACGAGCCCGGCGCAGATCCGGGGCATCCGCACCCGCACGCCACGTCCGCCCCCGCCACGTGACAGCGCCCGCCGCCGAGGCCGTGCGCCGTCGCATCACCGTGCGGGGAACGGTGCAGGGCGTGGGGTTCCGCCCGTACGTGCACCGGCTGGCCGCCGACCTCGCACTGGCCGGGTTCGTCAGCAACACCGCACAGGGTGTGCTGATCGAGGTGGAAGGGCCGCCCACGGGCGTCGCGGGGTTCTGCTCCCGGCTGGCCCAGGAGCCGCCGCCGCTGGCCGCCGTGACGGGTATCGGCGTGGAGGACGTCCCCGCCACAGGTGCCGCCGACGGTTTCACCATCCGGGGCACCGAGCAGTCACCGGGGCGCACCCAGCTCCCGCCCGACACCGCGACCTGCGCCGACTGCCTGCGGGAGCTGGCCGACCCGGCCGACCGCCGCCACCGGCACCCGTTCGTCACCTGCACCCACTGCGGTCCCCGCTTCACGATCGCCACAGCCATGCCGTACGACCGCGCCGCGACGACCATGGCCGACTTCCCGATGTGCTCCGCCTGCGCGGGGGAGTACGGCGACCCGGGCGACCGGCGCTTCCACGCCCAGCCCGTGGCCTGCGGGGACTGCGGGCCCCGGCTGCGCCTGGTACCCGCGGCCGGCACCGATGTCCGCCCGGCGCGGGGCGAGGATGCCCTGGCGGCGGCCCGCGGGCTGCTGGCGGCCGGTCGGATCGTCGCCGTGAAGGGCGTCGGCGGCTACCACCTGGCATGCGACGCCACCGACGAGCGGGCCGTCGCCGCTCTGCGCACTCGCAAGGCGCGGGGCGGCAAACCGTTCGCGGTGATGTGCGCCGACCTGCCGACCGTGCGGCGGATCGCCCTGCTCTCCGTCGGCGAACGGGCCGTGCTCACCAGCCCCCGCCGCCCCATCGTGCTGCTGCGCCGACGCCCCGAGCCGGACGGACTGCGGCTCGCGCCCGGGGTGTGTCCCGGCAGTCCGCACCTCGGCGTGCTGCTGCCCTACACTCCGGTGCACACCCTGCTGTGCGGACTGCCCGGGGATCCCCCCGGCCCTCGCGCGCTCGTCATGACCAGCGGCAATCGCTCCGGCGAGCCGATCGTCACGGACGACGACGAGGCCCTGACCCGGCTGGCGCAGGTGGCCGACGCCTGGCTCGTCCACGACCGCGGCATCGTCTCGCCCTGCGACGACTCGCTGCTGCGGGTACGCGCCGACGGCACCGAGCAGGTGTTGCGCCGCTCCCGCGGGTATGTCCCACGTCCGCTGCGGCTCCCGTTCGCGGTCCGCCCCGCGCTCGCCGTGGGCGGCGACCTGAAGAACGCGCTCTGCCTCGGCGACGGCGATCAGGCCTGGTTCGGCCCGCACATCGGTGACATGGGCGACCTCGCCGGCCTGGAGGCCGCCCGGCGCGCTGAGCGGCACATGCGGCGCCTGACGGGCGTCACCCCTGCACTCGTCGCCGCCGACAGGCATCCGGGCTACCACTCCACCCGGTGGGCCCGCCGCCGCGCCGCCGAGCTGCCGCAGGCGCGGCCCGCGCTCGTGCAGCACCATCACGCGCACATCGCCTCGGCGATGGCGGAGAGCGGCCTCGACGGCACCACGCCCGTGATCGGCGTCGCCTTCGACGGCACCGGCTACGGCGACGACGGCACGGTCTGGGGCGGTGAGGTCCTGCTCGCCGACTATTCCGGCTACCGGCGTTTCGCTCACCTGACCCCCGCCCCGCTGCCCGGTGGGGACGCTGCTGTCGCCAACCCCTGCCGCACGGCACTGGCCCGACTGTGGGCCGCCGGCCTGCGGTGGCAGCCCGCACTGCCCAGTGTCGCCGCCTGCTCACACGAAGAACTTGCCCTTTTGGAACGGCAGTTGGCGAGCAACGTCGCGTGTGTGCCCACGTCGAGCATGGGGCGGCTCTTCGACGCCGTGTCCTCTCTGGCGGGCGTGTGCCATCGCGCGGGCTACGAGGCGCAGGCCGCGCTGGAGCTGGAGGCCGCGGCGGCCGTCGCGTGGGAGGCGGACACGGCGGCGTACGCCTTCGGGTTCGCGGCCGGATCCGCCCCCGTGAGGTGCGATCCCGCGCCGCTGCTGCGCGCCCTCGTCGCCGACCTGCGTCGCGGCACGCCGGCGCCCGTGCTCGCGGCCCGGTTCCACCGGGCAGTCGCCGGAGCCGTCGCCGAGATCTGCCGGAGGGCGCGCCGCGACACCGGGCTGGCCACCGTCGCCCTCAGCGGCGGTGTGTTCGCCAACGGTCTGCTGGAGCAGGAGTGCACGGCACTGCTGGCCGCGGACGGCTTCACGGTGCTGCGCCACGGCGAGGTACCGCCCGGCGACGGGGGACTGGCCCTCGGGCAGCTCGTGGTCGCGGCACGGGAGCGGCACGAGGAAACGGCAATCGCACGCACCGACGAGACGGAGTGACCCATGTGTCTGGCAGTGCCCGGCAGAGTCGTGGCCATCGACGACCGTGCCGACCCGCTCACCGGGATGATCGACTTCGGGGGTGTGCAGAAGCGGGCATGCCTGGAGTACGTGTCCGACGTCCGGGTCGGGGAGTACGTCATCGTCCACGTCGGGTTCGCCCTCCAGAAGCTGGATGAGGAGTCGGCCCGGGCGTCCCTGGAGCTCTTCGAGCAACTCGGGCTCCTCGAGGAGGAGTTCGGCGACGCCTGGCAACAGGCGGCGCAGCAGGCCGGGAGCGACGCCCCGCGCGCCCCCGCCACCGACGAGCGCGGGGAGAGCGGGAGCGAGGCCCGATGAAGTACATCGACGAGTTCAACGATCCGGATCTGGCACGGCGGCTGCTGGACGAGATCCGCGCGACGGTCACCCGGCCGTGGGCGCTGATGGAGGTGTGCGGCGGCCAGACACACTCCATCATCCGGCACGGCATCGACCAGTTGCTTCCGGACGAGGTGGAGCTGATCCACGGGCCCGGCTGCCCCGTGTGTGTCACCCCGCTGGAGATGATCGACAAAGCGCTGGAGATCGCCTCCCGCCCCGGGGTCGTCTTCTGCTCGTTCGGGGACATGCTGCGGGTGCCGGGTACCGACCGGGACCTGTTCCGGGTCAAGGGCGAGGGCGGCGACGTCCGCGTGGTGTACTCCCCGCTCGACGCGCTCGAGCTCGCCCGTCGGCACCCGGACCGCGAGGTGGTGTTCTTCGCCATCGGCTTCGAGACCACCGCGCCGGCCAACGCGATGGCCGTCCATCAGGCCCGCCGCCTCGGCATCGACAACTTCAGCCTTCTGGTCTCCCATGTGCGGGTGCCGCCCGCCATCGAGGCCATCATGACGGCCCCCACGTGCAGGGTGCAGGGCTTCCTTGCCGCCGGGCACGTGTGCAGCGTGATGGGCATGGCCGAATACCCGGGCCTGGCCGCACGCCATCGGGTACCCCTCGTCGTGACCGGCTTCGAACCGCTGGACATCCTCGAAGGCATCCGCCTCGCGGTGCACCAGCTGGAGCGCGGCGAACACCGTGTGGAGAACGCCTACGCCCGCGCGGTGCGCGAGGAGGGCAACCCGGCCGCGTTGCGCATGATCGAGGAGGTGTTCGAGGTCACCGACCGGTCCTGGCGCGGCATCGGGCGCATTCCCGCCAGCGGCTGGCGGCTGACGGACGCCTACCGCGCCTTCGACGCCGAACACCGCTTCGACGTCACCGGCATCCGCACCGAGGAACCCGCGGCGTGCCGCAGCGGCGACGTGCTGCAGGGACTGATCAAGCCGGTCGAGTGCCCCGCCTTCGGCACCGACTGCACTCCGCGCACCCCGCTCGGCGCCACCATGGTCTCCAGCGAGGGCGCCTGCGCCGCCTACTACCTGTACCGCCGCATGGACGGCCCGGTGCCGGACGGCACCCGGGCCCCGCAGGAGGAGATGAACCCCGTTGGCTGAACTCGCTGACCCCTCGGCACCCGTCGACCCCGCGGACTGGACGTGCCCGGCCCCCTTGCGCGACCAGCCGATCGTGGTGATGGGACACGGGGGAGGCGGCACCCTGTCCGCCGAACTCGTCGAGCAGGTCTTCACGCCCGCGTACGGCAACGCCATTCTCGCCGCGCTCGGCGACTCCGCGGTCCTCGAGCTCGGCGGAGTCCGACTGGCGTTCTCCACCGACTCCTACGTCGTCAGGCCGCTGTTCTTCCCCGGTGGCAGCCTCGGCGACCTGGCCGTCAACGGCACTGTGAACGACCTGGCCATGAGCGGCGCCCGGCCCGCCCACCTGTCCGCCGCGTTCGTCCTGGAGGAGGGCGTGGAACTGACCGTGGTGGAGCGGATCGCGCGCGCCCTCGGCACCGCCGCCGAGGCGGCCGGGGTCACGGTGGTCACGGGAGACACCAAGGTGGTGGAGGCGGGGCACGGCGACGGCGTGTACGTCACCACCGCCGGGATCGGGCTCGTCCCGGACGGTGTGGACATCCGCCCGCAGCGCGCGCGGCCAGGCGACGCCGTCATCGTCAGCGGCCCGATCGGCCTGCACGGCGTGGCGATCATGAGCGTACGAGAGGGCATGGACTTCGGCGCCGAGGTGGCCAGTGACACGGCGCCCCTCGCCGGCCTGGTGTCGGCCATGCTCGCGGTCACTCCCGACGTGCACGTGCTGCGGGATCCCACCCGGGGCGGCCTCGCCGCGTCGCTCAACGAGATCGCCCGCATCTCCGGCACCGGTGTACGGCTGCGCGAGCGGGCCATCCCGGTGCCGGACGCCGTCGCCAACGCCTGCGGCTTCCTGGGTCTGGACCCGCTGTACGTGGCCAACGAGGGCCGCTTGGTCGCCTTCGTACCCCGCCCGGCGGCCGACGAGGTCCTGGCCGCGATGCGCGCCCACCCGCAGGGCGCGGGCGCCGCGCTCATCGGCGAGTGCGTCGCCGAGCATCCCGGCATGGTGGTGGTCTCCACCGGCCTGGGCGGCACCCGAGTCGTGGACATGCCCCTGGGGGAACAGCTGCCGCGTATCTGCTGACGCGTCCGGCACGCCGAACGGCCCTGACGGAGGGGTGACATCACCCGCACCGTCAGGGCCGTACCCGTTGTCCGGTCAGGACGGCACCGGTGCCTGCTCGACCCCGGTGATCTGGAGTTCCCGGCCGCTGCGCAGCGTCGGGGCGGGGCGGTGGCAATCCGGGCACCAGAAGAACGGGGGCATGCCCACCGGGAACTCCGCGGCGCACGGCTCGCACCAGGCGCGGGCGGGCACCTGCTCGACGACGAGCCGGGCCGCGGCGAGGGCGGTGCCGTCACGGGCCACCTCGAAGGCGAACTCGAGGGCCTCGGGCACCACGCCCGCCAGCTCACCGACCCGTACGGTCACCGCCGAGACGGACTCCGTCCCGTCCGCCCGCGCGAGCTCGGTGGCCTGTTCCACGATCGCGGTCGCGATCGACAGCTCATGCACGCCTGGCTCGGAGGGGGTTGCCGGGGCCGGGCCGGCGGAAGCCGGCCATGCGCCACAACCGGACCTCCCGCACGATTCCCGGGAACTCCGCGACCAGCAGCGCGAGAGCCGCTCCGCCGAGCACCGCCGCCTCCGCCATCACAATCCGTTTGGCGTTCATCGCCACTCCCTGCTTTCGTGTTCATCGTGCCGTGCCCGACCGCGGGGTTCAGCCCGGGGAGATGCTCGGCATGCTGTCCATGACCCTGTTGTGCCGCTTCCAGTGGATCCCGGTGGAGCGGCGCGCGTCGGCCGTGCCGTCCTCGTGGTGCCCGGGCTGGTGGTGGCGCGGGCCCCTGTTGCCCTGGTGGAGGCCTTTGACGTGCGTGGGCGTGGTGGGCTTCGCCTGGCGCTTGCCGACCTTGATCGTGCCCATGCTGTGCTCCTTTCCTCCGGTGCTCCGCCGCGGGGTCGCGGCGGTGGCTCCTGTTGTCCTTGCCACGCCGGTCACGGCCGTTCGGCCAGCCCGGCGAAGAACTCCTCGACGGCGGGCCAGACCCGGCCACCGCCGGACAGCCCCCGCCACTCCCGGCGGACGAGGGCGACGAGTCGGAAGCACTCGTCGACCGGCACGATCCAGTGGTGCCGCAGGTTCCGGGAGGTGTTCACCAGCAGCGCCTCGACCTCGGGTACCACGCCGGCGAGATCCGGACACTCCGACACCGCCTCCCGCCACGCCGAGGCATCCACCTCCCACCGGGTGGCCCCGGCCGGGCTCGGGTAGTGCGCGACGACCGTGCCGTCCTGCCGGGGCACGAAGAACGCCAGGCCGACGGGCACCCCGAGCGGTCCCGTCTCGACCGGTGGCAGTTTCACCCGCCGCTGCGGGATCAGCCGGTACTGGCCGTCGCCCGCGCCGCTGTCCGCGAACAGCACCGAGCACGCCGGGCAGGCGCACAGGGCTTCCTCGCGGCCGGTTTCGTACACGTGTCGGTGGTCGCCGGCGAGCGGTGCCGCGCACAGGTCGCACCGCTCCTCGGGGCCGCCCACCCGTCGGTCGGCGGAGGAGCGGATGAGCGCGGCCAGGGCGCCGCCGGCGGTCACGTGGATCCCTGCGGCGCGGCGGGTCGGCGCATCAGTGAGTCGACGGGCACGAACGCGGGCTGCCGGGACTCCGTCTCCGGCACCGTTTCGACGCTCGTCAGCTCCGGTGCCACGGCGAGCACGGCCTCCCGTACGGCTTCCTCGACCCCTGTGGACGCCGAGCCGCACCCGGAGCCGCAGCCGGCGGTGCGCAGCCGCACGCGGGCAACCGGTCCCTCGACGCTGTCCAGCGTCACGTCGCCGCCGCGCTCCCGCACGGCGGGCCGCAGCCGCTCGACGGCACGGGCGGCGCGGCGATCGGGTGGTTCGGGGTGCAGGTCGTGCAGCACCAGCAGGTGGCCGAGGAGCTCGTCCTCGGTGAGACGCTCGGCCAGGGCGGCGTCCGCGTGGTCCAGCACCCGGGCGAGCGCCTCGCCGTAGACCTCGGTGAGCACACGGACGGCGTCGATGGCCGTCTGCGCCATGGGCCCGGGCGCGATCTGCACCTTCTCCAACAGCTCGTCGATACGGGCGATCCGCGCCGCCACCTCGCCGTCGTCCAGCCTGAGGGCCGGCCCGGCGCCCTCACTCGGTTCCGCGACCGCCGCGGGTGCGGGCTCAGTCATGGGACGCCCCGTAGGTGGGGGAGTGCATGGTGGTGAGCGTCTTGCCCTTGCCCAGGTACATGTGCACACCGCAGGGCAGACAGGGGTCGAAGCTGCGCACGGTGCGCATGATGTCGACGCCCTTGAAGTCGTCCGGCCCGTTCTCCTCGAAGATGGGCTGGCCCTGGACGGCGTCCTCGTACGGGCCGGGGGTGCCGTAGCTGTCACGCGGGCTGGCGTTCCAGGGGGTCGGCGGGTACGGGTGGTAGTTGGCGATCTTCTTGTCCTTGATCACCAGGTGGTGCGAGAGAACCCCGCGCACCGCCTCGTGGAAGCCGACTCCGACGGCCTCGTCGGGCACCTCGAAGTCCTGGAACACCTTGGTCTCCCCGGCGCGCATCATCTGCATCGCCTCCTCCAGGAACTGGAAGGCCATGGCCGCGGCGTAGGCGACGAAGTACGGCCGGGCACGGTTGCGTTCGATGGTGTTGCTCCACTGGGGGATCTGCCACTCCAGAGTCGTCTCCGGCAGCTTCTCGCTCTTCGGCAGCGAGATCCGCACGCTGTGCCCCGTGGCCTTGATGTAGGGCGTGTCGACCAGCCCGTTCAGGGCCGTGGACCACAGCCGGGCGAGCGGGCCGCCACCGGTGTCGAGGGCGAGGTGGGAATCACTCTCCTTGTGATACCAGCGCGGGCTCATCACCCAGCTGTACTTGGCGTCGAAATCGCGCTTCTGGGGCACCGGGACGGTGGTCTGGTTCCACGGGTGGCGCATGTCGACCGGGTTGCCGAGCGGGTCGTGGGTGACGAAGGGCTCCTGGCGCTCCCAGTCGTCGTAGAAGGAGCTGCCCAGCAGGATGCGCATGCCGAGGTTGATGTCGACGAGGTTGTTGGTGACCAGTTTGCCGTCGACGATGATGCCCGGGGTGACGTACATCGCCTTGCCCCAGTGGTTCATGTTCTCGTAGCGGTAGTCGACGACGGCCGGGTCCTGCCAGGCGCCCCAGCAGCCGAGCATGATGCGCCGACGGCCCACTTCTTCGTACCCGGGCAGCGCCTCGTAGAAGAAGTCGAAGACGTCGTCGTTCAGCGCCACGGCCTCCTTGACGAAGTCGATGACCCTCGTCAGGCGCGACAGGTAGTCGGTGAAGGTGTTCGGCTGCGGCATCGTGCCGACGCCGCCGGGGTACATCGTCGACGGATGGACGTGGCGCCCCTCCATCAGACAGAACATCTCACGGGTGATCCGGCTGACCTTCAGGGCCTCCCGGTACACCTCACCCTCGAAGGGGTTGAAGGCACGCATGATGTCGGCGATGGTCCGGTAGCCGTGGATGTCCCCACGGGGGGCCGGGGTCCGTTCGGCCCGGGCCAGCACACTCGGGTTGGTGGCCTTGACCATCGCTTCGCAGAAGTCGACGAAGACGAGGTTGTCCTGGAAGATCGTGTGGTCGAACATGTACTCGGCGGCCTCGCCGAGGTTGACGATGTGTTCGGCCAGCGGCGGCGTCTTGATGCCGTAGGCCATCTGCTGCGCGTAGTTCGAGCACGTGGTGTGGTTGTCGCCGCAGATGCCGCAGATGCGTGAGGTGATGAAGCCCGCGTCGCGCGGGTCCTTGCCCTTCATGAACACCGAGTAGCCGCGGAAGAGGGACGAGGTGCTGCGGCACTCCACCACTTCCTGGTTGGCGAAATCGATCTTCGTGTAGATGCCGAGGTTGCCGATGATCCGGGTGATCGGGTCCCACGACATGTCCACGATCTGCGGAGCTTTTCGCTCGGTGGCCCCGGCCCGGTCCGCGGTTGTGGTCATGTGCGTTCCTGTTCTCGCTGCGCGATGCGTCGGACGGTTGGAGTTGGAGAGGGGAGCGTGCGTACGCGGGTGCGGCCCGGCAGGAGCTGCCGGGCCACAGGTCACGGGCGCCAGTAGGGGTCGTAGCCGGAGGTGAGTTCCTGCTTGTTGTGGTGCCACTTGGGTTCGCGGTTGACGACGGCGTTGGTGATGCCGCGCATCCTCCGGACGAAGGCCCCGTAAGGCTTGATCATGAGGGAGGAGAAGCTGCCGCCGGGCGGTTCGTCCATGAACGGCATGAACGCGTCGGGGAAGCCGGGCATGGTGCAGCCGATGCAGATGCCGCCGACGTTCGGGCAGCCGCCGAGGCCGCCCATCCAACCGCGTTTGGGCACGTTGCAGTTGACGACGGGGCCCCAGCAGCCCACCTTCACCTGGCACTTGGGGGAGTTGTAGTCCCGGGCGAAGTCGGCTTGCTCGTAGTACGCAGCGCGGTCGCAGCCCTCGTGCACGGTCTTCCCGAACAGCCACTGCGGGCGCAGCATCTGATCCAGCGGGGGCGCCGGGGCGGCTCCGGCCCCGTGGTAGAGGACCCAGAGCAGGGTCTCCATGAAGTTCTCCGGCTGGATCGGGCAGCCGGGGACGTTCACGATCGGGAGGCCGCCCTGCGACGTGAAGTCCCAGCCGAGGTAGTCGGCCAGACCCATGCAGCCGGTGGGGTTGCCCGCCATCGCGTGGATACCGCCGTACGTGGCGCAGGTGCCTGCGGCGACCACCGCCCAGGCTTTGGGGGCCAGCCGGTCGATCCACCAGTTGAGGGTCAGGGGCTCACCGGTCTCCAGGTCGTTGCCGAACGACGTCCAGTACCCGTCGCCCTCGATGATGTTCTGGTTCGGGATCGAACCCTCGATGACCAGGATGAACGGCGAGAGTTCGCCGCGGGCAGCCGCGCGGTACGGAGCGAGGAAGTCCTCGCCGCCGAGACTCGGTGAGAGCACCTTGTTGTGCAGGTTCACTTTTGGCAGGCCCGGGATGAGTCCGAGGACCAGGTCCTCGATGGCGGGCTGGCCGGCCGCGGTCAGCGACACCGAGTCGCCGTCGCAGCTCATCCCTTCGGAAATCCAGAGGATGGTGATCTCGTCGAAGCCGTCACGCGCCTCGGCACGGCTCGGCTCGGTGGCAACGTCATGCGTGCCGCTGTCGATGGTCATGTCGTCAGCCTCCGCTGCAGTCGGTCCCCGAGTCGGTCGTACGCCGCGGCCGACGGCCCGCTGAGCGCGGGTGGACGGTCCCGGGTGTGGGGGTGCGGTCGGACCGGTGCGGTCCGTCCGTCGTCGTGGTGGTCGTGGACCAGCTGCTCGCCCTCGGGCCGCAGCCGCGTGGCGAGCGGGCGGGTTCGCTCTTCCGGTGCCGGGCGCCGGGACAGCCTTCGGAACAGCCGGTCGGCCGTCCGGTGATCCGGTGCCGCGATTTCAGGCAGGTCCATGGGGCCGCCTCTTTGCCGGCCCGCCGGCCGGCTGCTCGGGCCGCTCCCGCGGCGGCCGGGACGGCTCGAGCGGCTTCGCCCCACCCGCGGTGTCCGGGGACATCGGGGCCTCCAGCGGCTCGAGTTCGTCGGGCCGGAAGTAGTGGAAGCGGCCGTACCAGCCGTTCAGTTCGGCCGCGGGATCGCCGTCCACTGTCAGGGCGAGGTGCACGCTGCCGTCCACGTCGTGGAAGACGGCCGCGACCTGCGCGGTCCGTCCGGCCAGGAACATGTCCTGGGCGTCGGTACCCCGGCCCCGGGGGCGGAGCCGTACCCGGCTGCCGGCTCCCAGCGGTACGCCGTCCACCGACACCGTGTCGGTCGTGGGCGACAGGCCGTCGTCGGCGCCCTCCTGCCACCATGCGAGCCGGTCGGCCCTCGCCGCGGACGCGGGTCCCGGGGAAGTCGTGGGCGCGGCGGCCGCCGCGGAGGGGGCGGGATCCGACGGCGCGGCATGGGTCAGTGAACGAATGGTGCCGTGCAGCCGGGCGAAGACCTCCGGGGGCATGGCCTCCACCCGGTCCAGGATCCGGGCGGCACGTGGGTCGGTGGCGCGCGCCTCGCGCTTCTCCTGGTCGGTCAGCAGCAACGTGCGCAGCGTCAGGATCTCGTCGATCTCCGCGGCGTCGTGCAGGTCGCCCGGGCTCTCCGGCGCCACCTGCGGGCAGTCGGACAGGATGATCGGTGCGGAGATGAGGGTGGGACCACAGGCCCCGTCCGGGGTCCCTCCGGGGCTTTCACCCGGGGCGTCCTCGAGTGAAAGCCCACCCAGGACGGGGAAGGTGAACGCGTTGTGGCACTCTCGGGCGTGCTCGCGCAGGCCCGAGGGCGGGTCGATCAGCGAGACGAACTCCACGCCGTCGCCGCCGACGAGCGTGTGCGTCGCGATGAGCGCGTCACGCAGCGCCTCATCGCGAACGGCCCGTGGGTCCGGTGCCGTCCCTGTGTTCTCGGTACGGATCCGAAGCCGGCAGACGTCGTCCCCGAGCCGCTCGGCGATGACGGTCGTTCTCGCCCGCACGGCGGCGCGCCGCCGTACCACCCGACCGAGGCCACCGGGGAACTCTTCGATCTCCTCCCCGGCCGGTGAGCCGACCAGAACGGCGGACTCCTGCCCAAGCAGATCGTCCAGACGTACGACGAGTTCCGTCTCGCGCGGTACCGCCTCGTCGAAGGTCAGATGCAGTGTGCCGTCGTCCGCGCGCAGCGACTCGACCGGACGGTGCCTGCCGTCCTGGCCGGCCTCCTCCACCTGCTTGTGCTGCATCTGCAGATACCGCACCCGCACGCGCACCACCGCCCGCGGCTGCCGGACCCGTAGCAGGCACTCGGTCCGCTGGTACCAGGAGTCGGCGGATCCCGAGATGCCGGGAGTCACCACCCCCTCCCGCTCCACCCAGTCACGCGGGAAGAGCACGCCGAACTGCCAGCGCACCCGGTTCTTGGGCGACGAGCGGCGGTAGGGGTAGAGCAGGTAGCCCTCATACAGAACGGCGTCGGCAACCGCGCTCAGCTGACCGAAGTCACGCCCTGGGCTGCGCGAGGCCACGCACGCATCCGCTGTTGCGACAGCGCACGCGACGTCATCGTCGACTCCGCCCTGCGGCATTCCGCCTCCTCTGATCCGGAACTGAAGACAACTCCTCCGATACCATTACATTCCCCACGTATTGGTGCTCGCCCACACACGGCGGGAATTGGGCTGTTCGGGGATCCAGGGGCACCCAAGAGGCCGGTCGCAGGGAGCCGGGCCTACCGGCTTACGCCGTCATCGTCGCGCCGACCGCGCCGACCGCGCCGATCATGCGGACGGCGACCACGGGCCCAGGAGCGAGACGTCCGGCCGGGAGCTCCGGGCGACGGCATGACGACCGGGACAACGCTTCTCGTCCGGCAACGTTCTCCAGTGAGCGGGTGCATGGGGGCCCTTCGGAGACGCCCCGATGGACGTGTGACGTCTCGATGGCGGTCATGGCCCCTCGATGCTTTGTCGAACCGGTTCGGGGAAGCTAGCATCGAGGAAACCGGCCAGCAATACCCCCGACACGAATCTCTTCGGCCGCGCACGGCCGCCCGCCCTGACGGGGTCAGGGCGCCCAAGTCCGTCGAACCCGGCTCCTGACCTGCCCGGTGAGCGGAGGTACGCCGAGGTAGCCCAGGCGCCAGACCACCGCACGCTGACGTTTCCGGGCCGTTACGAAAAATTCGGTACGGGACGTTGACACCCGTCCGGGTTACTCCTACCTTCACTTCACGCGAACCGGTTCGACGGCCACCATCTGGCCGATTTCCTTCCCTGGAATCATCGAACCGGTTCGACCGATCTCGGCAAGGAGCCCCCCGTGAACATCGGTGAGATTGCCAAGCGGGCCGGTGTCTCGCGGAGCACCGTGTCCTACGCGCTGAGCGGGAAGCGCCCGGTGTCCGAGGACACCCGGCAGAAGATCCAGCGGGTCATCGACGAGCTGGGCTATCAGCCCAACGCGAGTGCGCGGGCCCTGGCCAACGGCCGGACCAACACCATCGGTCTGGTCTTCCCGCCGGCCGGGAACCACTACACCGGCATGCAGCTGGATTTCATCGGCAGCGTCACCGAGGCCGCCGCGGCCTACGACTACGACGTGCTGCTCTCTCCGAGCGGTGTGGACAGCGACCGCTCGTTCCAGCGGCTGCTGGGCGAGCGGCGGGTCGACGGTGCGATCCTGATGGAGATCCGGCTGCAGGACGACCGGCTCGACCACCTCACCGCGGTGGACTTCCCCTCCGTCGCCATCGGCCGCACCGCCCACCCGGAGGGCAGCTGGTGGGTGGGCCTGGACCACACGGCACTGGCGGCGGCCTGTGTGCACCACCTGGCGGACCTGGGCCACCGTCGGGTGGCCTTCGTCAACCGGCCCGAGCAGCTCCTGCGGGCCGGGTACGAGTCCGCCCACCGGGGGCTGGACGGGTTCACCAAGGCCGCGGCGGAACGTGGGCTGACCGTCCGGACGTACTGCTGTGGGGACGACGCCGCCGCGGGCCTGGCCTGTCTGGAGCGGATCCTGCACGACGAGCCCGCCACCACGGCCCTCGTCACGTTGAACGAGGCCGCGCTCGGCGGCCTCTACCGTGGGCTTGCCCAGGCCGGCCGACATGTACCGCGCGACTTCTCGGTCACCGGGGTCGTGGCCAGCCGGTGGGCGGAGACGGTGACCCCGCAGCTCACCGCGGCGGACGTACCGGCGGAACAGATGGGCCGCCTCGCTGTCGAGCTGCTCGTCGAGCGGCTCGACCACCCCGGCACACCGGCCCGGAATCACCTGCTCGCCCCGCCGATCTCGTTGCGGGCGAGCACCGCCCCTGTCGGCACCGGGCCCGCCGACCCGGCTCCGGACTCCGGCACCCCCATTCACCCCTGACCATCCGCCCGCACCACTCCCTTTCACCCTCCGCACCCCATACCGGCCGGCTGAGCAACTCACCGCCCGGGTTCGGCGAGCCCAGCGGCCCCCGATCACCCCTCCCAGGGCACACCCGTGCCGATCCCAGGGCACACCTGTGCCAAAACCCATGAGGACACGCCATGAACCGATCTGCCAGACGGCGTCTCACCGCCGCAGTCCTGACCGTCGTCACCGTCACCGCCGGCGCCACCGCGTGCTCCTCCGGCTCAGGCGACACCTCCACGAAGGCCGCGGACGGCGGTACGTACACGATCTGGGACCCGTACCCGCAGTTCAACAGGGGCTCGGCGTGGGCGAAACTGCTGGACGACTGCGGCACCAAGGCCGGAGTGAAGATCAAGCGGACCGCGTTCGACACCAGCGACCTGACGAACAAGGCGCTGCTCGCGGCGCAGCAGGACAACTCCGCGGACGTCCTCATCGTCGACAACCCGGTCGTCTCCACCCTGGCCGAGGCAGGAGTGCTGACCACGACCGACGACAACAAGATCGACACCTCTGCCGTCGACGCCAACCTGCTCGGAGCGGGTCAGTCGGGCGGGAAGACGTACGGCACGCCGGTCGGCGCCAACACCCTCGCCCTCTACTACAACAAGGAGGTGCTCAAGGAAGCCCGCGTCGACATCGAGTCCGTGAAGGACTGGGACTCGCTGACGGCGGCGCTGGCGAAGGTCGAGAAGGCCGGGAAGAAGGGCATCACCTTCTCGGCGATCGGAACCGAGGAGGGCAGCTTCCAGTTCCTGCCGTGGTTCTGGGGCTCGGGCGCCCAGCTCACCGACATCGGCTCGGCCGAGTCCGTGTCCGCGCTGTCGCTGTGGAAGAACTGGCTGGACGAGGGCTACGCCCCCAACTCGGTGATCAACAACACCCAGACGACCAGTTGGCAGGAGTTCGCGAGCGGCGACTACGCGTTCGCCGAGAACGGCACCTGGCAGCTCGCCAACGCCGAGAAGGCCGGTTTCGACTACGGGGTCATCCCCGTCCCCGGTGCCGACGGCGGCAACGCGGCCGCCCCGACCGGCGGAGAGTTCGTCACCGTCCCGGTCCAGGGAGAGACCGGCCGCTACGCCACCTCACAGAAGCTCGTGACCTGCCTGACCAGCACCGACAACCTCCTCGCCACCGACACCACCCTGTCCTACGTCGCCCCCACCACCGAGGTCCAGGACAAGCAGGTCGCGGCGAACGCCGAGCTGAAGCCGTGGGTCGACGCGGTCAAGGCGGCCAAGGGACGTACGAGTGACGACCTCGGCACCAAGTACCCGAAGATCTCCGAGCAGTTGTGGAAGGCCGTCCAGTCCGCCCTCAGCGGGTCGGCGTCGCCGAAGGACGCGCTCGGCTCGGCTCAGTCGGCCGTCAAGTAACCAGCGCCAGAGGCCCGTTGATGAACCGCACGACGCAAGCGCAGGACCCGCTGGCGGCACGCGAGGGGAACGGGGCGGCCGCCGCCGCTCCGCCCCCTGCCCGCGCCACCACGCGACGGCGTCCCACCTCCCAGCAGTGGGTCGCCTGGGCATTCCTCGCCCCGGTCACCCTCTACCTCGCCCTCTTCTACGCCTATCCCCTCTACCGCAACATCGACCTGAGCCTGCGGAACTACACCGTCCGCTCCTTCGTCCAGGGCGACGCGCCGTTCACGGGCCTGGCGAACTACCGGGCCGTCTTCGACGCCCCGACGTTCGCCCCCGCCCTGCTGCACACCGTGGTGTTCACCGCCGTGTGCCTGGTCTTCCAGTACGCGATCGGCCTGGCGCTCGCGGTCTTCTTCCACCAGCACTTCCGGCTCTCCGCGACCCTGCGTGCCCTGTTTCTGGTGCCGTGGCTGCTGCCGCTGATCGTGTCGGCGTCCACCTGGTCGTGGATGCTCAACAGCGACTCCGGCATCGTCAACGCCGTACTGCACGCCGTCGGCATCGGTCCGGTGAACTGGCTGACCTCGCCGTCCTGGTCGCTGGCCTCGGTGATCATCGCGAACGTCTGGATCGGTGTCCCGTTCAACCTGGTGGTGCTCTACAGCGGTCTGCAGTCCATTCCCGTCGGTCTGTACGAGGCGGCGGCTCTCGACGGGGCCGGCTCCTGGCGGCGGTTCTGGAGCATCACCTTCCCGCTGCTGCGCCCGGTGTCCGCGATCACCCTGCTGCTGGGCCTGGTCTACACGCTCAAGGTCTTCGACATCATCTGGATCATGACCAAGGGCGGTCCCGCGGACTCGTCCACCACCTTCGCCACCTGGTCCTACCAGCTCGGCTTCGGCAACCTGCTGCCCGCCTTCGGCCCCGGAGCGGCCGTCGGGAACCTGCTCGTCGTCGCCGCCCTGGTCTTCGGCCTCATCTACATGAGGGTCCAGCGAAAGCAGCAACTGTCATGAACCGAAGCAACCGTACGGGTTGGAAGACGGCCATCGGCCTCCTGCTGACCGCGGTCATGCTCTTCCCGGTCTACTGGATGCTGAACGTGTCCCTCACCCGCGACCAGGACATGCGCAAGAGTCCACCGGACCTCTTCCCCGCCCACGCCACCCTGGAGGGCTACCGGGCCGTCGTCGACCAGCAGTTGCCCTACCTCGGCACCAGTCTCGTCATCGGCCTGGGCACCGTGGCCCTGACCCTGGCCCTGGCCGCACCCGCCGGCTACGCGCTGGCCAAACTGCGCCCGTGCGGCGGCGGCATCCTCAACTTCGCCCTCCTGGCCGCCCAGATGATCCCCGGCATCATCATGGCGATGGGCTTCTACGCCATCTACCTCCAGCTCGGCCTGCTCCAGTCCGTCCCCGGCCTGATCGTCGCCGACTCCACCCTGGCCGTCCCCTTCGCCGTACTCATCTTCACAGCGTTCATGTCCGGCATCCCCGGCGAACTCCTCCAGGCTGCCAAGACAGATGGAGCCGGACCGCTGCGCACCTTCTGGTCGATCGTCCTGCCGATGAGCCGCAACTCGATCGTCACGGTGTCCCTGTTCGCGTTCCTGTGGTCCTGGTCCGATTTCATCTTCGCCAGCACCCTCGCGGCCGGTGGCACCCACCAGCCGATCACCCTCGGCATCTACCAGTACATCGGCAACAACAACCAGGAGTGGAACGCCATCATGGCCACCGCCGTCGTGGCCTCGCTGCCCGCCGCGGTCATCCTCGTCCTCGCCCAGCGCTACGTCGCCGCCGGCGTGACCGCCGGCGCCGTCAAGGACTGACACCGCACCGCCCGCACGCAGCCGGCCTCTCCATGAGCCGCCGTGCGAGCGCCGTCGCCCCACCAGGCGGAACGCCGCCCCCTCCGCTCAAGAAATGAGTGCCGCTTCATGACCGCCGCCCCATCCGGCACAGCCTTCTCCGTCCACGACATTCCCTTCAGCACGCACGGCTCCTGGTTCGGCATCTCTCCCGTGCTGGCGGAGAAGACGCGCGCCGAGGACCTCCACCTCGTCTCACACCAGAACGGCATGCACGCCGTCCTGCGCCTCGTCCCCCTCGGCGCGGCGACGGGCGAGCGGGCCGAGACCCGCGTCGAGGCGACACCGGGCCTGCTCAACTGGACCGGCACGGACGGGCGCATCGACCTCGCCTACGAGTCGCCGGACACCGTGCGCGTGCATGGCACCGGTCTCGGGTTTGGCATCAGCGCCGCGGCACACACCCTGACCCCCTTCAGCGGCACGTACTTCTACCGCGACCCGGCCACCGAGGCGCACGTGTTCACCTCCTACGAGACCGGGCGCCGCTACCGGATCACCGTGCTGTCCGGCACGGTAGCCGACGTGTCCGGTGCCCAGGCCCTGGGCGCCGGTGACCGCGGTCTCACCGTCACCGCCGCGGTCGACGGCTCGTGGGAGGTAGCGGTCGAAGAACTCGACAGTGCGCGACAGCCCTACCGCTCGTCGGCGGCGTTCGGCGAGGTCGTGGAGGCCGCGCGGCAGTCGTTCGCGGAGTTCGTCGACACGGTCGCCCCGTGGCGCTCGGCCGCCACCCCGGCCGCCGAACTCGCCGCCTACGTGGTGTGGTCCGCGACCGTACGCCCGGCGGGTCTGGTCACCCGCCCCGCGGTGCTGATGTCCAAGCACTGGATGGACAAGGTGTGGAGCTGGGACCACTGCTTCAACGCCCTCGCCCTGGCCCCCGGATACCCCGGCCTCGCCTGGGACCAGTTCTCGCTGCCCTTCGACCACCAGGACGACAGCGGCGCGCTGCCCGACTCGGTCACCCACTCCGAGGTCCTCCACAACTTCGTCAAACCCCCCATCCACGGCTGGGCCCTGCGGCAGCTGCGTCAACGGCTTCCGAAACCTCTCGGCCGGACCGAACTGGCCGAGGTGTACGAGAGAGTGACCCGCTGGACGGACTTCTGGCTCACCGCACGCCGCGCCCCCGGCGCCGCGTTGCCCCACTACCAGCATGGCAACGACAGCGGCTGGGACAACGCCACCACCTTCGACCCCGAACGCGTGATCGTCACCGCCGATCTGGCCGCCTTCCTCATCCTCCAACTGCGTGAACTGGCCGACCTGGCCGCCGAACTGGACCGACCCGACGACGCCCGCGCCTGGACGCGTACGGCCGATGCGACCCAGGCCGCGATGCTCGACCAGCTCTGGACCGGCGAGCGGTTCGTCGCCCGTGGCATGGACAGCCAGGACACCTGGAGCAGCTCCAGCCTGCTCGACCTGATGCCCATCGCGCTGGGCGAGCACCTGCCCGAAAGCGTCAGCAGCGTGCTGGCCGACCGTATCGAGGCCCACCTGACCCCGCACGGCCTGGCCACCGAACTTCCCACATCGCCGCACTACCTCTCCGACGGCTACTGGCGCGGCCCGATCTGGGCCCCCGCCACGGTCCTCGTCGAGGACGGCCTGCGCCGCTCTGGCCACCAGCGCCTGGCGGACGAGATCAGCGCCCGTTTCCGCGCCCTGTGCGAGACCTACGGGTTCGCGGAGAACTTCGACGCACTGACCGGGGCGGGTCTACGCGACCGTGCCTACACCTGGACCGCCAGCAGCTACCTCCTTCTCGCCGAAGCCCACGAACTCCGGCGCGCCGCACCCGCCGAGGCAATCGGCGGGTGAACATTTCCTGGGCCGAACCGCGCCCAGGAGCACCCACCCTCGGGAGATCCGCAATGCGCTCACTCAGCCTTCTTCCCCGGCTCAGACGCGATCCCGGACGTACTGGCACGGCAGGCCGTCGTTTCCGTACGTCCACCGCGCTCGCCGCACTGTTCGCGTCACTCGCGGCCGTCGCTCTGCCCGGCACCGTGGCGCAGGCCGCCGACACCACCGTGACCGTGGACTTCGCGACCGCCGGGGGCGCCCCCGCCTACAATGCCTCGGGCACGATCTACGGGATGACCGAGGACGGTTCACTGCCCGCGGAGCACTTCTACAAGGACATCAAGTGGAAGCTCATGCGGGCCGGCGGTGCACAGCTGGACAACCCAGGTGGCTGGGTCGCCGGCAAGTACGACCGCCGGTGGAACTCCACCCTCGCCCAGTACCAGCGCACCAAGGCACTCGGCGGGACCTTCGTCATCCTGCCGCACGACCTGTGGGGTGCCGACGGGACCACCAGCCCCACCTTCCCCGGTGACAACGGCGACTGGTCCCTCTTCGACTCCTTCTACGACCGCCTCATCGCCGACGCGCAGGCGGCCGGCATGACCGACATCCAGTGGGACATCTGGAACGAACCCGATTGGACCCCGTTCTGGGGGCGGACGCAGGCCCAGTACCTGGAGATGTGGAAGCGCGCCTACCAGAAGATCCGTGCCGCCTTCCCGGGCGCTGTCGTCGTCGGCCCCAGCACCGCGTTCAAGCCCGCCTCGAACGGCTCGGGCTGGTGGAACACGTACCTGGACTACGTCAAGGCCAACAACGTCGCGCCGGACATCTACAGCTGGCACGACCTGCCGGGTGACCCGGTCGCCGACGCGGGCGCGGTGAGGTCGAAGCTGTCGGCCCGGTCGATGACGACGAGTCGTCCGTTCCAGGTGAACGAGTACGGCAACACGGACGAGCAGAACCCCGGGCGTGGCGGCTGGTACATCTCGCGTCTGGAGCGGGCGGGAGCGGACGGTCTGCGCGCGAACTGGGCCTCCGCCGGTAACCTGCACGACTTCCAGGCCAATCTGCTCACCAAGACCGGCAGTCAGTACCTGCCGTTGGGCGAGTGGTTCCTGTACCGCTACTACGGCTCCCAGAGCGGCAACATCGTCAAGGTCACGCCGGGCACCGGCACCGACGGCCTGGCGACCAAGGACAACACGGCCAAGAACGCGAAGATCCTGCTGGGCAGCAACAACAACACCGGCAATGTGACCGTCCGCCTGGACCGTCTCGACGCCACCTCCGTCGTGGAGAACGGGCAGGTCCGCGCGATAGTTCAGCGCGTCCCGAACAATGGCGGTGGCGCCGTGACCGGTCCGGTCACCGTCTCCGA
The DNA here is from genome assembly GCF_030287445.1 of Streptomyces sp. ALI-76-A. Taxonomy (GTDB): domain Bacteria; phylum Actinomycetota; class Actinomycetes; order Streptomycetales; family Streptomycetaceae; genus Streptomyces. The sequence continues at coordinate 1,219,230 of NZ_JASVWB010000004.1, forward strand.
CCAGAACCTGACGGTCAGCACCAACTCCGCCTCGGTCAACGTTCCGTGGACGGACGCCAGGGACGGTTACACGGTCACCTTGCTTCCGCCGTCCAACACAGCTGTCTCCACGGTCGCGGTCTCCCAGCACAGTGGGCAGTGCCTGGATGACACCAACTTGTCCACGGCCAACGGCACGCGGTACCAGCAGTACCACTGCGAGGGCGGCTACCAGCAGATGCTCGACTTCAAGCCGGTGAGCGGCAAGCCGGACACGTACACCGTGGTCAACCAGCACAGCGGCAAGTGCCTGGACGTCAACAACGCGTCCACCGCCGACGGCGCCGCCGTCATCCAGTGGACCTGCAGTGGCGGCACCAACCAGCAGTTCACGCTCCGCCCGGTGACCGCGCTCGGCAACAGCCAGGACTATCAGCTCGTCGCGGCCCACAGCGGCAAGTGCGTCGACGTCAGCCAGATCTCGACCACACCCGGTGCGAAGATCCACCAGTGGACCTGCGACCCCGCGGGCGCACTGGACACCAAGAGGAACCAGATCTGGCGCCTGCTCGGCAAGAACTGACACCTCACCCACCCTGTGGGGTCCCCGGCGGCAGCCGAGGAACCCCACAGGTCGGTACCGACTCAAGGTGATACACGCGGCAGTGAGTGGGGCTGTGCCGATGCGCCGCCGGTCTGTCTGCCGTGTCGTCGACGGTTTCGGGCACGCCCGTGACGTAACGACACCGGGCACGGGCGGGCTCGGGACCTTCGCCGTCTTCACACACCCAACAACGTGACAGTGCCTCAGGAGGATGTCGGCGGCCCGCTGCGCGTGGTGCAGTTCGTCCCACACGCCAGCATCGTTCCCCGCGGTCAGGCGCCGCCGGTGTGCGTCCCGTACGGTGACGCCGTCGACGTGGGTGGAGACGAGGCGGCGGCCGTGCGAGCTGTAGGATCGAAGGCAGCTCTGGCGGTCAGGTGTAGGCCAGTAGTCTCCCGGCGATCGTGACACCTGACCACGAGGTGAGGGAGACGACCGCGGCGAGGCGGGCGGCGGCAGGTGTCGGCTGGTCCGTGTCCCAGTCGGCCACGCTGCGGTAGGTCCGCCGATGGAAGATCAGGATGTTCAGGCCTGCGAGCAGGATGAGGCCGAGCTTCCAGGGAGCACTGCCACGGTCGGCGATGAGGCTCGCGCCGGGCAGGAACATGGCCACACCGGTGACTGCCGCGATCACGAAGCCGAGGTGCGACAGGCGGAGGAGGTAGGTGGCCGCGGTCGTCACCCGCAGTGCCCCCCGACCGAGCCCCAGCAGCCGGAGATCGAAGGCTGCTGCCGGGCCGATCAGGAGGGCGATGCTGATGATGTGGACGCTCTCGAGCATCGGATACAGGTAGGCCGTGCCACGGACGGACTCGGCGAACCAGCTGTCCTCCAGCCAGGAGAAGACATTGTCCATGACGAGCGCCCTCACGCCCGGCGCGACCGGGCGCGCAGGTAGAAGGCTCCACCTGCGACGACCGCGACCAGTACGCCACCGACCGTGGCCCACACCGCCATCGGGGATGTGTCGTCGGAGTCCGCTGAGGCAGACGGGGACTCCTGGTCGGCGTCAGCGGCCGGTGCGTCGTCCTCCGGATACGGGACCGGCAGCGGCGTCGCCGGCAGCTCCTCGTTGAGCACCTGGTTGACCGGCTTCCCGTCCTCGACCCAGAACACGACCGGACGGAACTCGTCGTCATGACTCCTGCCGACGTAGCCGACGGCCTCGATCCGCTCGCCGTCCTCGAGTTCGCGGTCGAGGCCCCACATTCCTGTGAAACTCGGCGGTGCGATGGTGACTTCCAGCTGGTCGTGAGAACCGCTGTAGGACGGTGCGGCGTTGATCGGGTCGCTGTCGGCGGCGTCCCGCAGCCCGTCAGGCAGATCACGCTCGGGCGTGTCAGCGGGTAGATCTCTGTCGATGGTCACGGTGAAGTAGGAGTGCGGCTCGCCCCAGCGGACCTGCGAGACGGTGCCCGCTATGTAGTGGGGGCGGTCGGTGTCGAAGTCGTCGAATCCGTGATGCGCCTGAGCGGCACCCGCCGAGAACAAGATGAGCATCGCCGCGGAGACCAGGGACGCCGTCGCCAGCCTGACGCGACGAATGCTGGTGCCGGCCAGCGGTGCCGCGATCGTGATGAAGCGCATGCCGAATCGATCCTTCCAGAGGGCTTGGGGTGTTCGGCGTCCAGCGAACCTCCTCTCGCGGGGCAGAAGGGAGTCCCTGTCGTGGGGTGTACTGACAGAGCACCCTTCAGCGGGGGCTGCGGCCCGAACTTCGGGCCACTGAGTACGGCGCGGGGAACGCGGAGACCCTGAACGTCAGCTCCCCGTCTCCATACCTCGTGACGAGCCTGGTCGATGCTCCCCAGCAGTCGATCTACCTCACTTCCGACCTGCACCTGGGCGGCGGCCTCGAGCTCGACGAGCTGCGTGAGGGCGGCACCGACGTCACTTACGACGACAGCAAACTCCAGATCCGGACGCTTGCCATGGCCGTCGCCCGGCGTTGTTCCGGGGTCCGCGTCAACGCGGTGGCCCCGGGCTGGGTGCCGACCCTGATGGGGTTCGCCAACGGCCCGTACGCTCCCGACGACCTCCGTGCCGGCTACATGACCCAGGTCTGGCCGGCCGAGGGCAGCGAGCCTGCGAGCCGAGGATCCGGCGGATTCTTCTTCCACCGTGAACCGGAGGATGACATCCATTCCTCGGTCCACGACGCCCACGCGCAGGACGGGCTGCTCGACGCCTACCCGCAGCGCACCGAGGTCACCCTGAGATAGACCCGGTGTGCCGGTGGGCCCCGAAAGGCGCCACGCGGGTCCGGCTGGGGAGTGGGAGAACGGCACGCCGACGGCGCCGGACCCAACGAGGTCGGCGCCGTCGGCGTTCAGCGGGCTGCGGACCGTTCCGTGTCCAGGGCGGCTTCCTCGGTAGCGGCCCAGGTGGCGAGGAGTCGCAGTCCCTCTTCGGAGGGTGATCCGGGTTCGGCGGTGTAGATGGTGAGGGTGAAGCCGGGGTCGGCGGCCATTTCAAGGCCCTCGAAGGCGAGGGTGAGGTCCCCGACGGCGCGGTGGTGGAAGTACTTGGTGCCGGTGCCGTGGTGGCGGACGTTGTGCGTACCCCACCGGGTGCGGAACTCGTCACTACGGGTGCACAGTTCGCCGACCAAGTCGTGCAGGTACTTGTCACGGGGATTGCGGCCGGCTTCGGTGCGCAGGATGGCGACGGAGACGTCGGCGAAGGCATCCCAGTCCGGGTAAAAGCGGCGGGAGGAGGGGTCGAGGAAGGTGAAGCGGGCCAGGTTCTGCTGATTGCCGGGCGTGGCGTAGAGGTCGGTGTAGAAGGCGCGGAAGAGCTGGTTGGCGGCGAGGATGTCCATCCGACCGTTGCGGACGAACGCGGGCCCGGCGGTGACGGCGTCGAGTGTCCATTGCAGGCTGCGGTGCGGCTTCCACTGGTCCTTGGTACGTCGGCGGCGAGGCCGGGTGAGGGCGTCGGAGCCGTTGGCAGCTTGGGACAGGTTCACCAGGTGGGCGCGCTCGGCGTCATCGAGTCGCAGGGCGCGGGCCAAGGCTTCGAGGACAGCCGGGGAGACTCCGGCGAGGTTGCCGCGCTCCAGCTTCGCGTAGTACTCAACGCTCATGTCGGCCAGCGCCGCGACCTCACTGCGGCGTAGTCCTGGCACCCTGCGCCGGTTGCCGGACAGCAGTCCGGCCTGGTCGGGGGTGATCTTCGCGCGCCGCGAGGTGAGGAACTCGCGGACCTCCTCACGGTTGTCCATGGCTTCGACGGTACGTCCCTCACACGGCCATAGGAATGTTCTGCCGGTACACCCTTCATCAGGGACTCGCTTCGCGTGTGCCGCGTGGCTGCTGTTCCTTCCCGCGCTGAGCCTGCTGTTCTTCGCTTCGCCGAGCCTGGGCGCCTACACCGCCGCCCGCCAGGCACCCCCCAAACCATCGCCCAGCAGGACGAGTTCGATCCGTTGCCTTCTCTCTCGCCGCTGCCGATGACCCTGAGCGACTTCACCCGCCGCATCCAGCAGGACCGCGGCCAGGCCATCAAGGAACGCAAGGTCCAGATGACCGGCTTCGTCACCCCCGGCGAGCAGGGCGAGGGCTGGTACCTGACCCGCCTCATGATCAACTGCTGTGCGGCGGACGTGCAGTCCGTCAAGGTACGGATCCGCAAGGCCAAGAACCTGCCCGCCGACACCTGGGTGACCGTGGTGGGGACTGGCACGCGGGCGGAACGCTCGGGACGAGCTCCGCCCCGGTCGCGCTCGACGCCCGCGCGGTGAGGAAGGCCGACAAGCCCGCCAACGCGTACATGGACGCCCTTCCCCTGCCACTCCCGCGCAGCGGGGGAACCTCATCCCATCCCTGAGGTTTCCCCGAGATGCGGGGAAAGATGACAGCAGGTCAGATGGGTCGTATGAGAGGAGCCCAGACGATGCCTGCCCCGAGGAAGTACCTGTTGGAGTTGCGTGAGCGTGCGGTGCGGATGTACCGGACTGCCGAGCCGGAGCCCGTGATCCGCCGGATGGCCGAGGAACTCGGCGTGCATCACGAAGCCCTGCGGAACTGGATCCGGCAGGCCGAGGCCGACGCCGGCGAGCGGGACGACCTGCTCACGACCGAAGAGAAGAACGAGCTCGCCCAGCTGCGGCGCGAGGTGCGGGACCTGCGCCGGGCGAACGAGGTCCTGCGGACGGCCTCGGCTTTTTTCGCCGCGCAGCTCGACCCGACCCGGCCCAGGTGAGAGCGCTCCTCGACGAGCACCCGCACCTGGGGGTCGAGCCCGTCCTGCGGGAACTGCACATCCCCTCCTCCACCTACTACCGCTGGCGTCAGGCCGAGAAGGACCCCTGCGAACGGATCCTCAAGGACACCGAGCTGACCGGGCAGATCCGGAAGATCCACCAGGACTCCGGCGGGATCTACGGATCGCCCAGGATTCATGCCGTCCTGAAGCGTGAGGGTGTCCATGTCGGCCGCAAGCGGGTCGAGCGGCTCATGCGTCAGGCCGGTCTGGCCGGGATCAGCCCCGTAGGAGCCAGAGCTTCACCCGCCGCGACCCGGACGCCGACCCTGCCCCTGACCTGGTGCAACGCGACTTCACGGCATCCGCGCCGAACCGGCTGTGGGTCACCGACCTGACCATGATCCCCACTCTGCAGGGGCCACTGTGGCTGTCGGCGATCCGCGATGCCTTCTCCCGCAGAGTCGTGGCCTGGGAGACCTCCGCCCGCGCGGACGCCGACCTGGTCCTCACCTCCCTCGAGTACGCGCTGGCCAGCCGCGAGGTCACCCCCGGCGAACTCGTCCACCATGCCGATCACGGAGCCCAATACACATCCATCAAGCTCACAACCCGCCTGGTCGGAGCAGGCGTTCAAGCGTCCATGGGCTCGGTCGGCGACTCCTTCGACAATGCCCTGGCGGAGAACCTGTGGATGCTGATCAAGACCGAGTGCATCCGCGGCCGCGTCTTCGCGACCAGGGCCGAGGCGAATCTCGTGCTCTTCGAGTACATCGACGGCTTCTATAACCCCCGCCGCATCCAAAAGCGCCTCGGCTACCTCAGCCCCATCGAGTTCGAAGAGAAGCACTACGCCGACCAGGCAGCGGCCGAACCAGTGAACCTGAAACCACGTCAACCCGCCCTGACCTGCTAGTCAGCCACTCCCGCGCAGCGGGGGAACCTCATCCCCTTCATCCCCGCCTCTACTGCGGCCATATCGCGCGGCATACGACCCCCTTCGTCCAGGGAACACTAGGCCACGTCCCTGATCAGCTCATACGACCCATCGGCCACGGCCTAGCGCCAGGGATCGAGGGCGTGCTTACCGCGGGTCTGGCCTGCTTCGAGTTGCTGCAGCACTGCTGGTCCCTCGGCCAAGGGGTGGACCTGGGGGGTGCCGGGCGGGTAGACGCCGTGGGCAATGAGTGCCTCGATCTCGACGAGCAGTGACTCGTAGAGGGACGGGGCTGCGGTGGCCAGCGCACCGATGTGCAGGCCCTTGACCTGGACCTGCTGGGTAAAGACCAGGTCGTGCGTGTTGAGTGTGGCGTCGCCAGAGGCGGCGCCGAACACGACGACGCGTCCGGTGAAGGGTTTGGTGACCGACAGGCTGACCTCGAACGTGGCTTGTCCCACCGATTCCAGGACCAGGTCGACTCCGCCGGTCAGGCGGGTGATCTCGATGGCCAGATCGGGACGTCGGCTGTCCAGGACCTCGTCGGCGCCGAGCGCTTTGACAGTGTCGTGCTTGGCCGGTGACGCCGCGGCGATCACGCGCGCACCGTAGTGGCGGGCGAGACGGACGGCGGCCTGCCCCACGCCTCCGGCCGCAGCATGAACGAGCACCACGTCACCCGTTGCGATCTGGCCCAACGGCTTCAGTGCCGCCAGTGCGGTTGCCCAGTTCAACACCAAGCCGAGAGCTTCGGCGTCGCTCCAGCCGGACGGCACAGGAAGTACACCCGCGGATGGCATCGTCATGTACTGCGCGAAGGCGCCCGGGCCGACCCCGACGACGTGTGTACCGACCGACAGCGGGCGATCGACCTCCGCGCCAACGCCCACAATCTCGCCGGCGGCTTCGAAGCCCGCCACATAGGGCGCCTGCGGGCCTCCCCCGTATGTTCCATGGGTCTGCATGACGTCCGCGAAATTGACCCCGGCGGCGCCGACGCGGATCAGGTACTCGCCAGGCCCCGGGGCGGGGCGGCGATGAGCGGTCGCGAGGGTCAGATCCTTCGGTCCCCGGTGCGACCGCTGGACCAGTGCTCGTACCGTCTGCTCAGCGGCGTGCTGCTGTTCGTTGATCTCCATGCGCCGAACGTAGGAGTCTGACACTTACGTCAAGGTCAAGCGACTGTCAGAGATCAGTGCGGCGGGCCTCTCGCAGGTAGGCGTCGAGTGCCGCCTGCTGATCGCTGAGAACGGCGATGCGTGCAGCGAGCCGATCGCGATAGCTCTGCACCTCGTGCAGGAACTCCGCGCACACCGCATCCGTGCCGGCATCGGGTCCGTCAGTAAGGCTGGGCAGAACGTCCCTGATTAACCGCACGGGCAGCCCGGACTCCAGCAGCGAGCGGATGACGACCACCCGGTCGATAGTGGACTGACAGTAGTCGCGGAACCCATTGCTGAAACGCCCGGGGACGATCAAGCCCTCATCCTCGTAATGCCGCAACGAACGCGCACTCACGCCACTGATCCTGGATGCATCGCTGATCTTCATACCTGGAGGCAACGTCCACGTGCTCCGCGATCTTCCAGCACTCATCGGCAGCCGGAGGCAAGCCCCGCTCAGGAGCCAACAACTTCCTGTCCCGAAACTGAGCTGTACCCCGTTTCGTGGAGTCCCTGATGTCAGGGTTACGATCCTGGCGAAGGAGATCCACCAGCATCATGGCAGCACCCCGTAAGTACCCGGACGAGCTCCGCGAGCGCGCGATCCGTCGACGCCTGCAACCAGGTGCGGCAGCAGGCGATCAAGCTGGCCGTCGAGGACCGCGAGTCAACGCTGTACGGGGGGGCGCCGGCGATGTGGTGGTGCGTGGCGGCCGGCTGCATGTGCAGGGCAATCCGGCGCGCGGTGAGAGCTATCGCAGCCTGGTGACCCGCCACGACCGTACCCATCTGGAGGCGCGCGGTGAGTATGCCGGGGCGCCCAGTCCCGCGCGGCGCTCCTACTTCGCCTACAACGCGACCTTCGCGGAGGTCGCCGTGGACGCGGCCCTGGGTCTGGTGCGGGTGCGGCGGATGCTCGGGGTGTACGACGCGGGCCGGATCATCAGCCCGAAGCTGGCCGAGAGCCAGGCGTTCGGCGGCATCGTGGGCGGCATCGGCACCGCCCTGCTGGAACACACCGTCACCGACCACCGCGACGGCCGGATCGTCAACGCCAACCTGGCCGACTACCTCGTGCCCGTCACCGCCGACGTCCCCGAGGTCAGGGCGATCTATCTAGACGGCGAGGACAACGACGGCAACCTGCTGGGCGTGAAGGGGCTCGGCGAGGTCGTGCAGGTGGGTGTGGCGGCCGCGATCGGCAACGCGCTCTTCAACGCCGCCGGGCGGCGTGTGCGTGAATTGCCCATCGCGGCCGAGGCGTTGCTCTGAGCCCACACGTCGGCAGGTCCATTGACCGGTCCGGCGGCAGGTCCCCCGTCCGAATGCCGGACCTTCCCCAGGGCCGCCGCCCAAGCACTCCCCGACGGCGCGGCGGCGGCCCGCCCCGCGCCCCCACGGCGAACCACGGAGACAGTCCCATGCTGAACATCGCGGGCACACTGCACCGCTGGTGCCGCGAGGCACGCCCCTTCGCCCTGGCCACCGTGGTCGACGTCACCGGCAGCACACCTCTGCCCGTCGGTACGTCGGTCGCGGTGGACGCGGACGGCAACGCGGTCGGCAGCGTCTCCGGCGGCTGTGTCGAGGGTGCGGTCTACGAGCTGTGCAGGCAGGTGCTGGGAGACGAGGGTGCTCCTCAGCGTGCCTGGTTCGGCTACTCCGACGACGACGCCTTCGCGGTCGGCCTGACCTGCGGCGGCGAACTCGACGTCCTGGTCCAGCGCGTCGACCCGGTGTCCGACCCCCATCTCGGCGTCGCCCTGCACGACATCGTTCAGGGCAGGTCCACCGCCATCGCGCAGGTGGTCGACGGCCCGCACCACCTGCTGGGCCGCACACTGTGCGTCCTTGCCGACGGCACCGCCTCCTACGGAACCCTGGACGGAGGGCTGAGGGACCGCGCGGTGACCGCACAGGCGGGCGCCCTGCTCCGCTCGGGACGTACCGCCCGCGTCGAGCTGGGCGGGCACGGCGACACCTGCCCGGACCGGCTGTCCGTCCTCGTCCAGGTGGCGGCGTCCCGCCCCCGCATGCTGATCTTCGGCGCCGTCGACTTCGCCGCCGCGCTCAGCCGGGCCGGGGCCTTCCTGGGCTACCGGGTCACCGTGTGCGACGCACGTCCCGTCTTCGCCACCGCTGCTCGCTTCCCGGACGCGGACGAGGTGGTGGTCGACTGGCCCCACCGGTACCTGGAGCACACGGCCGTGGACGGCCGTACCGCAGTGTGCGTCCTCACCCACGATGCCAAGTTCGACACCCCCCTGCTCCGGCTGGCTTTCGACCTGCCGGTCGGTTACGTCGGTGCCATGGGATCTCGGCGCACGCACGAACAGCGTCTTGGCCTCCTGCGCGAACAGGGCCTGTCCGACGAACACATCGCCCGCTTGCGCTCCCCGATCGGCCTGGACCTCGGAGCTCACACACCGGAAGAGACGGCTGTCTCCATCGTGGCCGAGATCGTTGCCTCCGCAAGCCTCGGCAGCGGCCTGCTCCTCTCCCGGGGAACAGGCCCGATCCACCGTCCGGTGCCCACCCCGACCGGCGGCCGGCCCGGACACGAAGAGGCAGCCGTACGCGCCGGTGTGGGCCGCGGCACGGGATCCTCGATGAACAACGGCTCCCCCCAGTTCGGCGACCCGAGCCGTGCGGTCGCCGAACTGGGCCACGTACCGGCCACGGCGGCCGGAGCGCCCGTGAACCGGACGGACGGTGCCGCGGGCAACGTCCCCGAAACCCAGCGCCGCGCCCTCGCGGAGCCGTGACCGCCGTGATCCGCCTGACCTGCGGACCTTCCCTCCCGCAAGGGCGCAACCAGAAGGTCCGAGCTACCGGGACTCGCCCCGCCAGGGGGCCCCATCCTTGGGAGAATGGCTGACATGACCGACAGCGCAGCCCATGAGCTGGGCGAATTCCTGAAAACCCGGCGCGCCGAGCTGACTCCCCGGTCAGTCGGACTGCCCGACTCGGGAGCCCCGCGCCGAGTACCGGGTCTGCGCCGGGAGGAAGTGGCCCTGCTGGCCGCCATCAGTACGGACTACTACACACGGCTGGAACAGGGACGCATCGACGTGTCCGAGCCCGTGCTGACTGCCATCGCCCGGGTCCTGAAGCTCGACGACGACCAGCGGGAGTACGCCTTCGAGCTCGCGGGCAAGGCGACCGGCCGCCCGCGCCGGCCCGAGGTACAGGTCGTCAACCCGCAGCTGCAGCGACTGCTCGACGACCTCGCCTCCATCCCGGCCATGGTCCTCGGGCGCCAGACGGACGTCCTGGCGTGGAACGAGATGGGGGCCGCGCTGGTCGGGGACTTCGGAAAGATCCCGGAGAAGGAACGTAACTACGCGAAGATGATCTTCTCCGACCGTATGAGGGGGCTCTACGCCGACTGGGAGGCCGCGGCCCGTATGTCCGTCGCGCAACTGCGCATGGAGGCGGCCCGCGACCCCGACTCCCCAAAGCTCGTCGCGCTCGTCGAAGAGTTGTCGGCGCGAGACGCGGACTTCCGGCGGTGGTGGGCCGAGCACCACGTGGCAGCCCGGCGGGTCGGTGCCAAGACGCTGAACCATCCGGCCGTCGGCGAGCTCGTCCTCGAATGGGACACCCTCACCTGCAGCACCGACCCCGATCAGCAACTGACCATCTGGACCGCCGCGGCCGGCACACCCACGCACGACCGGCTGCGCCTCCTTGCGGCCTGGGTGGCTGACGGGAACTCGCTCGCCCCTGGCGCGGCGAGCTGACGACGGTGTGGCGCGCGGGCGACGACCGGGACTCCGGCGTCGCCGCGGCGCCATGACATCACCGACGCGGCCGCCACACGGCTGCCATGAGCCGACGTCACTGAGCGACGTAGCCACCGTCGACGGGAAGGGCGACGCCGACCACGAAGCTCGCTCGCGGGCTGCAGAGCCAGAGCACTGCCGCCGCGATCTCGTCCGCGTGGCCGAGCCGGCCGATCGGCTGGGCCGCCTCGGCCTGGTAATGGTCGAGTTCACCCGCGCTTTCATGGCGGAGAGCGAGCCGGGCCGATGAGCGTGCTGCGAAAATACCTCACGCCTGGGCGGGCGAGCTGACGCCAGGGCCTGCTGTGCGGGGTCCGGGGATGGGGGCCAGTTGCGGTCTCCGACTGAGGGGTACTGACAGGGCTTCCCACCTGAGCAGGCGGCGGTCCGGGCCCGCCGTCCTGTTACGTGGGACGATCGGCTTCGTGAGCGGTGTGGCTTCGGCACGCGAGGAGACCGCATGGCGGGTTCTCGTCGTCGGTGATCGTTGCGTCCCTGCCGCGTCGATGCCCTGGCCAGGTGTGCGGTCCGCCGCTCCCGGCCGGTCCGCAGCCTCGACCGGCCGGGAAACAAGGCGGAACATCACGCGGCGTGGCCGTACCGGAGTCCGGCCGTAACGCCACGGTCGTCGCACCTCGCCGCGACCGGCCGGTGGGATCACGGTGGTCAACTCTTGGGACATGGGGTGGGTGTGAGCGGTGGCGCGTGAACTGGTGCTCGGTGTCGACGCGGGGCACACCGTGACCAAGGCCGTTCTGTTCGATGCCGCCGGCCGGCCGGTGGCGCAGGGCAGCGGCACGCTGCCGCTGTCCACCCCTCGCCCGTACTGGGTCGAGCGGGACATGGACGACGTGTGGCGAACGGCGCACCAGGCCATCGCCGCCTGTCTCGCCGAGGCCGGTCCGGACGCGGGGCGGGCTGTCGCCGCGGTGGGACTGGCCGGGCACGGCGACGGACTGTACGCCGTCGACGAGCTCGGCCGGCCGGTGCGCTCCGCGATCGTGGCGATGGATACGCGGGCCGAACCGGTGCTGGAGGAGTGGCGGGGCACTCCGGTCTGGTCCCGTGCCCTGGAGTTGTCGGGCACGGTGCCCTTCGCGGGCTCCCCGGCCGCTCTGCTGGCCTGGCTCGCTCGTCACGAACCAGGGGTGCTTCAGCGGGCGCGTTGGCTGTTGTCCTGCAAGGACTGGCTGCGCCTGCGCCTGACGGGCGTGGCGGCCACCGATCCCACGGACGCCAGTGCCTCGTTCACCGACATGCGGCGGGGCGGCTACTCGCCAGAGCTGCTCGACCTGTACGGCCTCGGCGCGCTCGCCGATATGCTGCCACCCGTCCTGGCGTGCGATGCGTTGAGCGGAACCGTCACCCGTGAGGCCGCGGCGCTCACCGGGCTGACCGCGGGCACCCCCGTCGTGACGGGCGCCCATGACGTCGATGCAGCCGCGCTCGGGGTCGGCGGCACGGAGCCGGGCGAACTGTGCCTGATCGCCGGGTCGTTCAGCATCAACCAGGTGGTCGGCAAGCACCCCGTCGTCGATCCGCGCTGGCAGGTTCGTCACTTCGTCCGCCCGGGCCAGTGGATGACCATGTCCACCTCACCCGCCTCGGTAGCGAACATGGAGTGGTTCCTGAGGGTGACAGGTGCGCCTGCCGACCAGCGGGACGGCGTCCACGAGGTGATCGACCGCGAGGTCGAGGCACACCTGGACGGTCCGTCGCAGGTGCTGTTCCACCCGTTCGTCTACGGCTCCCCGCACCCGCATCCCACGTCCGGCACGTTCCTCGGACTGCGCGGCTGGCACGGCCGCGGACATCTGCTGCGGGCCCTGATGGAAGGCGTCGTGCTCAATCACCGTTGGCACGTGGACGCCCTGTGCTCGAAGCTGCCGATCAGCGGGTCGGCCCGACTGACCGGCGGCGCCGCGCGCAGCGAGGTGTGGAGCCAGATGTTCGCCGACGCCCTGCGGCGGCCGGTCGAGGTGACCGACGTGCAAGAGAGTGCTGCCCGGGGGGCGGCGCTGCTCGCCGCCACCGCCGTCGGAGTGCTCGACGACGTGACGGACCCGCGCGCCGGAGCCACCGTGCTCAGACGACATGAACCCGACCCCGACCGGGTCGCCGTACTCGACGAGGCGTATGCGGTGTACCAAGAGGCGTTGGAGGCTCTCGGACCGGTCTGGGCCCGTCTGGACGAGCTCGAGCGTCCGGGGTGAGTGCCGGACGAGCCGGCGACATGAGGGAGTCGACGGGCATCCGGACTGGCCCTAGAGGGGGGTCGCCACGCCGTGGTAGCGGTACGGCGGCTGGGCGCCGGCGCGGGTGCAGGTGTCGGCGGCGATCTCCACGGCGTACGACAGCAGCCGGGCAAGCTTGTCGGCGCCGAGATGGTCGACGCCTTCGCGGCTGAGTCGGCCGGTGTGGTGCAGATGGGCGAGCACTCCGGCGGTGAAGGCGTCGCCCGCTCCGACCGTGTCGACGACCTGGACCGACGGGGCCGGCACATGGACCCGGGCGTCGCGGCCGACGGCCCAGGCGCCCCGGGAGCCGAACGTGATCAGCACGAGTCCCGCCCCGGAGGCGAGCCAGCGTTCGGCCACCGCCTCGTACGGCTCACCGGGGTGGAGCCAGGCCAGGTCCTCATCGCTCGCCTTCACCACGTCGGCGAGCGCCACCCACTCGGCGAACCGCCTGAGATAGGTGGCGCGGTCGGTGACCAGGCCCGGCCGCACGTTCGGGTCGAGGGACACCAGTCGCCGCCCCGCCTCCCGGCGAATCAGTCCGTCGAGCGTGGAGGCCAGGGGTTCGAGCAGCAGGCCCAGCGACCCGAGGTGCAGAGCAGTCCCCGCAGGCAGCGTGCCGCCGTCCGGGAGAGCGGCGAGGTGTTCAGGAAGCAGGCCGCGGTCGGCGGTGCCGTTCGCGTGGAAGGAGTAGGCGGCCGACCCGTCCTCGCGCAGATGCACGGCGGCGAGGGTGGTGGGGTCGGCCGCGGGCAGCGTATGGGTGAGCCGGGTGCCGGAGGCCGCTAGGCGGTGTCTTCAAATGATCTTTAGTAGTGGATCATGGTCGGGTGATACGTCGCCATGAACTGTCCGATGCCGAGTGGGAGTTCGTCCGGCCACTGCTGCCGGTGTCACTGCGAGGCCGGAAGCGGCTGGACGACCGCAAGGTGCTCAACGGGATCGTGTGGAAGTTCCGCACCGGAACGGCCTGGCGGGACGTGCCGGAGCGGTACGGCCCGTGGGCCACGCTGTACACCCGCTTTCGCCGGTGGGCTCTGGACGGCACGTTCGAGCGCATGCTCCGGGCCGCCCAGGCCAGGGCGGACGCGGCCGGGGACATCGACTGGCTCGTGTCGGTCGACTCCACCATCGTCCGTGCTCACCAGCACGCCGCCGGGGCCCGAAAAGGGGGGCCCGCTGTCCCGGCCTCGGACGCTCCCGAGGCGGTCTGACCAGCAAGATTCATCTCGCCTGCGATGCCTTCGGCCGCCCGCTCGCCTTCACGGTCACGGGCGGGAACACCAACGACTGCACCCAGTTCACCGCCGTGATGGAGGCGATACGGGTGCCCCGCATCGGTCCGGGACGGCCCCGCGTACGGCCTGCCCATGTCCTGGGCGACAAGGGCTACAGCTCCCGGGCCATCCGCACCTGGCTGCGACAGCACGGCATCAGCCACACCATCCCCGAGCGGGCCGACCAGATCCGCAACCGGCTCCGACGCGGCAGCCGGGGCGGACGCCCGCCGGCCTTCGACAAACAGCTCTACAAGCGACGCAACGTGGTCGAACGCTGCTTCAACCGCTTGAAGCAGTGGCGAGGCATCGCAACCCGCTACGACAAGACCGCCGAGTCCTACCAAGCAGCCGTCACCCTCGCATCGCTCCTGATGTGGGCGTGACATTTGAAGACACTCCCTAGGTGCGCGCGCAGGAGATCGCCGAAGTGGTCGTCGGAGATGCGCGCGAGCAGTGCCGTGGGGACTCGGAGTCGGCCGAGACCGGCGGCGACGTTGAGGCACGAGCCGCCCGGGCGCGGCTGGAACGCCGCGGCACCGTCGGCCGTTCGGGCGGGGGTGAGGTCCACCAGCGCGTCTCCGGCGACGACGACGGCAGGCTGATCTGCGGGTTCCGGTCTGGTGCTCATGTGGGTTCCTCGGGGACGGCGACGGCAGGCCGAGAGCTCGGCTGGGCTGTATGGCGGGGCTGTTCGGCGGAGGCCCGTAGCCCCTTCAGGGAGCGCTTGACGATAAGTCCGAAGAGATTTTCTCGCAAGATGTGTTAACAACGGCGCAGTCTCCTGCTAATAATTCGGCCATCGAAACGCGCCCGACTCCCCAAGGACGCATCCACACCCCTGCTCGACCCGCCGCGCCTCAGTCGAGGTCCCGGCGAACCCGCACGAGAGGTCCCCCCGTCACATGGCATCGACCAGATACGCCCTCATAGCCGGCGCCGCCGCCACCGCCCTGCTCGCCACAGCCTGTTCCGGAGCCGGAGCCGGCGGGTCCTCGGGCGGAGGGAAGAGCATCAACGTCCTGATGGTCGGCAACCCGCAGATGGAGGACATCGCGAAGCTGACCAAGGACAACTTCACCAAGGACACCGGGATCAAGGTCAACTTCACGATCCTTCCCGAGAACGAGCTGCGCGACAAAGTCACCCAGGACATCGCCACCCAGGCCGGCCAGTACGACGTCGCCACCATCGGCGCCTACGAGGTGCCCATCTGGGAGAAGAACGGCTGGCTGCACGACCTGGGCTCCTACGCCGACAAGGACAAGGGCTTCGACAAGGCCGACCTGCTCAAGCCGATGGTCCAGTCGCTCACCGGCTCGGACGGCAAGCTCTACGCCCTGCCGTTCTACGGCGAGTCCTCCATGCTCATGTACAACAAGGACGTCATGAAGGCGAAGGGCATCACGGTGCCCGAGCGCCCGACCTGGCAGCAGATCGCCGACATCGCGGCCAAGGTCGACGGCGCCGAGCCCGGCATGAAGGGCATCTGCCTGCGTGGTCTGGCCGGCTGGGGCGAGCTGGGTGCGCCGCTGACGTCCATGGTCAACACCTTCGGCGGCACCTGGTTCACCAAGGACTGGAAGGCCCAGGTCAACAGCGGAGGCTTCAAGGAGGCCACGAAGTTCTACGTCGACCTGGTCCGCGAGCACGGTGAGGCCGGCGCCCCGCAGGCCGGGTTCACCGAGTGCCTGAACGCGCTGAGCCAGAAGAAGGTCGCCATGTGGTACGACGCGACCAGCGCGGCCGGGTCGCTGGAGGACCCCGCCTCCAGCAAGATCGCCGGCAACGTCGGCTACGCCTACGCGCCGACCGTCAAGACGGACAGCAGCGGCTGGCTGTGGGCCTGGTCGTGGGCCATGCCGAAGACCACGAAGAACGCCGACGCCGCCTCGCAGTTCATGCTGTGGGCCTCCAGCAAGAAGTACGAGAACCTCGTCGGAGAGAAGCTCGGCTGGGCGCGTGTCCCGGCCGGCAAGCGGGCCAGCACGTACGAGATCCCGGAGTACAAGAAGGCCGCCGCGTCGTTCGGTGACATCACCCTGAAGTCCATCGAGGGCGCCGATCCGGCCAACCCGGGCGTCCAGCCCCGGCCGACCGTGGGCATCCAGTACGTGGCCATCCCCGAGTTCCAGGACCTGGGCACCAAGGTGACCCAGGAGATCTCCGCCGCCATCGCCGGCAAGACCAGCGTGGACAAGGCGCTCGACGACGGCCAGAAGCTCGCCGAGGACGTCGCCAAGACCTACCAGAAGTGACCTTCAGCGCCCGGCCGGCCTCGTGCCGGCCGGGCGCCGCTCCCCGCAACCCCGGCCTTCACCGGCAGAGGAACGATTCATGACCACGCTCACCGCACCCCCCAAGACAGCACCCCCACCCGTCCGTAGCCGGAAGTCCTCGGGCGCGGCGGCCAAGTGGAAGCGTCGCATCCCGCTGCTGCCCGCGCTGATCTTCACCATCGTCGTCACGCAGCTGCCCTTCGTGGCCACGTTGATCATCTCCACCTTCCAGTGGAACATCCTCAAGCCGGGCGAGAGGCACTTCGTCGGTCTGTCCAACTTCTCGTTCGTCTTCACAGACGAGCGGCTGCGCACAGCCGTGCTCAACACCGTCGTGCTCACCGCGTCGGTGGTGGTCATCAGCGTGATCCTCGGACTCGGTCTGGCGATGCTCCTCGACCGCCGGTTCGCCGGCCGCGGGCTGGCCCGCACCCTGCTCATCGCCCCGTTCCTGGTCATGCCGGTCGCGGCGGCGCTCCTGTGGAAGCACGCCATCTACAACCCCGACTACGGCCTGCTCAACGGCACCCTCAACGCCGTATACAGGTTCTTCGGCGCGGACAACGGCCCCACGGTCGACTGGATCTCCTCCTACCCGATGCCCGCCGTCGTGATCTCGCTGGTCTGGCAGTGGACCCCGTTCATGATGCTGATCCTCCTGGCCGGCCTGCAGGCACAGCCCGGTGACGTCCTCGAGGCGGCCCGCATGGACGGCGCCTCCGCGCTCCAGACCTTCCGCCACATCACGCTGCCGCACCTGCGCCAGTACATCGAACTGGGCGTTCTGCTCGGCACGATCTACGTCGTGCAGACCTTCGACGCGGTCTTCACCATCACCCAGGGCGGCCCCGGCTCCCAGACCACCAACCTGCCCTACGAGATCTACCTGACCATGTTCCGCAAGTACGAGTACGGCGAGGCGGCCGCCGCCGGTGTCGTCGTCGTCCTCGGCGCGTTCGTCATCGCGACCTTCGCGCTGCGCACCATCGCGTCGCTGTTCCGCGAGGAGACATCCCGATGACCCATGCAGCAGTCGCCGCGCCCGGGGCGAGGCTCACAAAGCTCTTCCGCCGCAAGCAGGACCAGGGTGGTGAGTCCCGGCTTTCCCCTCTGTGGACCTTCGTCGCCTGGCTCGCCACCCTGGCGTTCTTCGCACCGGTGGCCTGGATGGTCCTCACCTCCTTCCACCAGGAGGCCGACGCGGCCACCAATCCGCCCACCCCCTTCGCCGCCGTCACCTTCGACCAGTACAAACTCCTGTTCAGCCGGGACATCACCCCCTTCCTCCTCAACTCGGCCATGGCCAGCATCCTTTCCACGATCCTGGTCCTCGCCCTGGCGGTGCCGGCGGCCTACGCGCTGTCCATCAAGCCGGTCGAGAAGTGGACCGACGTGATGTTCTTCTTCCTGTCCACCAAGTTCCTCCCCGCCATCGCGGCCCTGCTGCCGGTGTACCTGATCGTCAAGGACGCCGGGATGCTGGACAACGTGTGGACGCTGGTCATCCTCTACACCGCCATGAACCTGCCGATCGCGGTATGGATGATGCGCTCCTTCCTCGCCGAGGTCCCCAAGGAGATCCTGGAGGCGGCCGAGGTCGACGGCGCGGGCCTGCTCACCGTGCTGTGGCGGGTCGTCGCACCGGTCGCCATGCCCGGACTCGCCGCCACCTCGCTGATCTGCTTCATCTTCAGCTGGAACGAGTTCATGTTCGCCGTGAACCTCACCGCCACGCAGGCGTCCACCGCGCCGGTGTTCCTGGTCGGCTTCATCACCAACGAGGGCCTGTTCCTGGCCCGGCTGTGCGCGGCGGCCACCCTGGTCTCACTGCCCGTCCTCATCGCCGGTTTCGCCGCCCAGGACAAGCTGGTCCGCGGCCTGTCCCTGGGAGCGGTGAAGTGAGAGCGGCCGTGATCACCCAACCCGGCAGTATCGAGATCGCCACCGTCGACGACCCCGCTCCCGGTCCGCGCGAAGTCGTCGTCGAGGTCGCGGCCACCGGACTGTGCGGCACAGATCTGCACATCCTCCAGGGGGAGTTCGCCCCGAAGCTGCCCATCATCCCCGGCCATGAGTTCGCCGGGGAGGTCGTGGGCCTCGGTAGCGAGGTCACCGAACTCGCGCTCGGCGACCAAGTCGCCGTGGACCCGTCGCTGTACTGCTTCGAGTGCCACTACTGCCGCCTCGGCCACAACAACCTCTGCGAACGCTGGGCCGCCATCGGCGTCACCAATCCGGGCGCCGCCGCCGAGTACGCCGTGGCGCCCGTCGCCAACTGCGTACGACTGCCCGACCACGTGGACGCCCAGGACGCGGCCCTGATCGAGCCCCTGTCCTGCGCTGTGCGCGGCTACGACGTCCTGCGCAGCCGCCTCGCCTCCCGGGTGCTCGTCTACGGCGCCGGAACCATGGGCCTGATGATGCTCCAGCTCGCCAAGGCCACCGGCGCCGCGAGTGTCGACGTCGTCGACATCAACGCCGAACGCCTGGCCTACGGCATGGCAGTTGGGCTGCTCCGCCGGTGCCGCGTCCGCCGATGAGCTCGACCGGCCGCCCTACGGATGGGATCTGGTCATCGACGCCACCGGCAACGCGAAAGCCATTCAGGACGCCCTCGGCCGGGTGGGCAAAGGCGGCACATACCTGCAGTTCGGGGTCGCCGACTACGCCACCCGGGCCACCATCGAGCCGTACAGGATCTACAACCAGGAGATCACGATCACCGGCTCCATGGCGGTCCTGCACAGCTTCGAACGCGCGGTGGACCTCTTCGCCACCGGTGTCATCGACCCGCGCGTCTTCATCAGTGACCGCCTCCCGCTGGCGGCGTTCCCGGACGCAGTCACCCGCTTCCAGGCAGGCATCGGCCGCAAGATCCAGATCCAGCCCGGCCTCGCCACCGCGTGAACGCCCGAACCGAACGGAAACCCCCATGACCGAGCAGATCCGCCGCGTTCTCGTCCGATCCCTCGACGACATCACCCTCGAGGAAGTGCCAGCCCCCGTCCCCGGGGACGACGAACTCCTCATACGCACCACGGTCGTCGGCGTATGCGGCTCCGACACCCATGCCGCGGCCGGCCACCACCCCTTCGTCGACCTGCCCTACCGTCCCGGACACGAGGCGGTGGGCATCGTCGCCGCGGCAGGAAAGGGAGCCGAGGACTTCGCACCCGGAGACCGGGTGATCATCGAGCCCAACCTGTACTGCGGCCGGTGCCCCCAGTGCCGCTCCGGCCGCTACAACATCTGCCAGGAACTGAAGGTCTTCGGCTGCCAGACGCCCGGCGCCATGGCCGATCTGTTCACCCTCCCGGCCGACCGTGTCCACCGCGTCCCCGACGGTATGACGGACATCGAGGCCGCCCTGGTCGAGCCCCTGGCCACCCCGGTGCACGCCGTGGCGAAGGCCGGTGACCTCACCGGACGCACGGTCGTCGTGCTCGGCGCCGGGCCCATCGGTCTGCTCGTCCTCGCCGCCGCCCGGCACGCCGGCGCCGCGAAGATCGCGGTCACCGACCTGTTGCCGGGCAAGCGGGACCGCGCCCTGCGCCTCGGAGCCGACGCGGCCCTGCCCGCCGACGCCGCCGACCTCGCCGACCAGGCCCACGCGGCGCTCGACGGACCGGCCGACGTGGTCTTCGACTGTGTGGCGCGCGAACAGTCCATCGCCCAGGCCACCGACCTGGTCACCAAGGGCGGCACGATCATCGTCGTCGGCGTCGGCGCCGCCGGCACCACCCCGGTCCGCCTTGACCTGATCCAGGACCGGGAGATCCGCGTCGAGGGCACCCTGATGTACACCGGCGACGACTACCGCACCGCGATGTCCCTGATCACTTCCGGCGCCATCGACACCGCCGAGATCGTCACCGCCACCTACCCGCTGGAGGACGCCGCCAAGGCGTTCGCCGCATCAGTCGACCCCGAGCAGGTCAAGGTGCTGGTCACGGTGGACGGACCGTAGCCCCGGCCACGCGGGCAGGGATGCTGACATGGACGCAGATGCGCACGTCGTACGCAGCAGCAGCAGCAACAGCAGCAGCCGTCGCACGAGCGGCCCGAGGCCCGCGAGCCGGACGGACCCCGACCCGTACCGGCCCGTGTGGGAAACTGCGAGACCGGAGCGAGCGGGAAGGAGGGGCGCCGTGACCGCCCGTACGCGACTGTCCCAGGCGGCCGTCGAGGAGCGGCGCCAGGCCGTGCTGCGGTACGTCGCCGATCATGGCGAGACCCGCATCGACGACCTGGCCCGGCACTTCGACGTCAGCCTGATGACGATGCACCGGGACCTGGACGACCTCACCGGGCGGCATCTGCTGCGCAAGGAGCGCGGGCGGGCTGTGGCGTTCCCAGCCCTCACCATGGAGACGGCCACCCGCTTCCGTGAGAACAGCGCCCTCGCGGCCAAGAACGCGCTGTGCGCGGCTGTCGCCGGCCGGATCAGACCGGGCAGCACGGTGCTCATGGAGGACTCGACCACCTTGTTCCCCCTGGTCCCGGCGCTGGCCGAGGTGGATCAGCTGCACGTCGTCACCAACTCGGTCGGCCTCGCGCAGCGCCTCGGGTCCGCCGCCCCCGCGGTGAACGTCACCCTGCTGGGCGGCCACTACCGCGGCGACTTCAACTCCTGCACCGGCCCGACCGTCACCCGCGCCCTGTCTCAAATCCGGGCCGATCTCGTCCTGATGTCCGCCACCGCCGTCCTGGAAGGACGCCTCTTCCACCCCCTGAACGACTACGTCGAGGTGAAGCTGGCCATGCTCGCCTCCGCCGAACAGGCGCTACTCCTGGTGGACCACTCGAAGTTCGGCAAGACCGCCACGTACGCGTACGGCACTGTGGCCGACTACCACACCGTCATCACCGACACCGCCACCCCCGACACGGAACTCGCGGCCATACGCGACCTCGAAGTCCCCGTCGAGACGGTCGAACCCGAAGAGTTTTCCCTGTGATCCAGACCCTGTTCGAAACACCGAGCGCCTACCGCCCCAGCGACGCCGAGATGGCCGCACCGGTGCCCCCGGTCCAGGCCGTCCTGTTCGACTTCAGCAACACCATCTTCCAGATGATCGACCTGGAGACGTGGCTGCGCCGGGTCGGCTCCGCGGTCGGCCGCCTGGCCGTGCTGGACGAGCCCGGCGCAGTGGCCGGGATCTCCGACCAGTTGCGCGCCGCCTTCCGGCTGCCCTCCGTGGTAGCCCTCAAGGAAGGCCGTGATCTCTCTTCCGCACAGCACCGCCGCGCCATGTGGGGATGGTGGGGGCAGGTGGACTTCCTGCGCGGCGCGGAGGAGATGGCCTACCGGGAACTCACCGCTCCGGACGCCTGGGTTCCCTATCCCGACACCGAACCGGTCCTGCGTGCCCTGCGCCGGCGCGGAATGCGCGTCGGCATCGTCAGCGACTTCGCCTGGGACCTGCGCACCCACCTCGCCCACCACGGGCTGGACGCGTTGATCGACACCTGCGTCATCTCCTACGAGCAGGGCCGGGAAAAGCCCGACCCGCACCTGTTCCTCAAAGCCTGCGCCGACCTCGGCGCGGACCCCCGCGCCACCCTCATGGTCGGCGACAACCCGGTCCGCGACGGTGGCGCGGCCGCCTGCGGTCTGCGCACCTACATCCTGCCGGCGGAACACCGCACGGGAGAGCGCGGCCTGACGGATGTGCAGCGGCTCGTGGTCTGACCGTGGTGGTCTACGCGTATGGGAAACCGCCCCGACGGATCGTTTGACGCCGTCGATGAAGAAGGCACGGCGTATCTCCTCGTCGCAGCGAATCGCCGAGCGGTGGCGGACTTGTGGCCCTTGGTGCGAGCGAACCCGCGGCGCGCGCCAACGGCATCATGCACGAGGGTGACCCGGAACGGCCCGGTGCTGTCGGAGGGATACGGGGCTCCGTGCCGAGGCGGGTGTCGATGAGTTCGCTCAGTGGGCCTACCGGACTCGCCGCACCTGCCCCGGGCCGTCCCGGGAGCCTGGAAAACCCAGGTCGTCCGGACAGAACTCCGCCCACTGCCCGGGGGAGGCCGGTGGCGGTGCGGCGCCTGCGAGGCTGCCGCGTGCGGCAGCCGCTGATGCCCGAGCCGCGCGTGGTGGCGACTCGGGCATCAGCATGGTGACCACCGGCCCGGGCAACGGGGGCAACCCGGGGCCGGCGGTGTCTTTCCGTCGGTCGCCGGGCGGAGTCTCCGCCATTGCGGTGGCTTGTCTCAGTTTCCCTGGCCGGGACCGATCAGGGACGTGAGCGGGCAGGCGGGCCGCCAGTCGGCGGTGAAGCGGCGGCGCAGGCCGGCCACCGGTTGATGCGCTTCAATCAGGTCGGCGGAGGACACTCGCCTACTCCCTGCGGGCCGTCACGTCGGGGTGCGGCGATTCCCTGATCAGCCATGCTTCCGCTTCGGCGTCAGTCTGTGCTGGTGGGGTGGCGGGCGCTCGCCGCGGTCGCCCGGAGCTGTGACCGCCTCTATCGACGGGCATGTCCGCCCTCGGAGTCTGGCGGGAACCCAAAGGCTTGGAGCGCTTCAACGCGCGTCATGTATTCTGCGGCTTGTCCGCGACAGCCTGGTCACTGTGAGTGCCGTGCGGTCCGGGGTTGAATGAGACCGGAGGTCGAGGAGCGCTGTGGCAACCGCCCGTCCGCGAGTACAGGGGCATGCCGGTCCGAGCATGCAGGACGTCGCCGACGCCGCGGGCGTCTCGGTCGGCACCGTCTCCAACGTCCTCAACCATCCGGCGAAGGTGAGTCCGGCGACGGCGCAACGCGTCCGCGAAGCCATCGGCCGACTGGGTTTCGTGCGCAATGACGCCGCCCGGTCGCTGGTGTCGGGATCGACCAACAGCATCGGCATGGTGCTCGCCGACATCGAGAACTCCCTGTTCATCGACATGGCGCACGGTGCGCAGGACGCCGCCCGCGCGGTCGGCCAGAACCTGCTGCTCGCGAACACGGCGTGCGACATGACGCTTCAGGACGACTACCTTGACCTCTTCGACGAGTCCCGGGTCACCGGCGTGCTGCTGGCTCCGATGGAGGACTCCTCGGCCGGCATCGCCCGCATCCGTTCGCACGGGCGCCAGGTCGTGCTCCTCAACTACGCTCCGAAACCGGGCACCTGTTGTTCGGTGCTGGTCAACAACGAGCACGTCGGATATCTGGCAGCCCGCCACCTCATCGACACCGGGCGCACCCGACTGGCCTATGTGGTGGCGCACGACGACTACCAGCCCGTGCGCGACAGGCGCAGGGGGGTGCGTGCGGCGGTCGAGGAGGCGGGACCCGGCATCAGCCTGGAGGAGATCGACAGCGTCGGCCTGACCGCGTCCCACGGGCATGTGGTCGGACAGGATCTCGCGCGGCGAGCCCCCGGAGATTTGCCGGACGGCCTGATCGCCGTCACCGATGAGCTGGCCAACGCCATCATCCATGAGATGCACACCGTGGCGGGGATCCGCGTGCCCGACCAGATCGCGGTCGTCGGCTGCGAGAACAACCGCACGGCCGGCACCGCGGCGGTGCCGCTGACCGCGGTGGACATGCCGGGCCGGATGATGGGGCAGGAAGCGATCCGGCTGCTGATGGACGAGGTGGCTTCGGACGGCCGGCACCGTCATGCCACCGTCGTGTTGGAGCCCGAGCTGATCGTCCGCGCCAGCGCACCGAGCTGATCGTCCGCGTCGGCGCGCTGACTGGCCGCGCCAAGCGCTCCGCTGGAAGTGCCGCCATGTGCCTCAGGTCCTCCACGCACCATCGTGACCGGGTGTTCCCCCGCGCCCTTCCGGGCGCTGCCGGACCCCCAGCCGACATCGCCTGACCTGCGCACTCGTCCGCATCGGCCTGCCGCGCTGGCTGGCAGTTCGTCACCTCACGCTTGTGGTGGCCCGCCGGGTGCCCGTCCCGGCGTCCCGCAGATGCGGTTCGGAAACATCCAGGACAGATCCTTGACACGCGCCGAAGCGGGTCATAGGTTCCCGGCATCCCTCTATTGAAGCGTTTCAACGCACTGCGCGCCGAGGAGCACCTGTGCACAAGACCCTCAGGACCCGCCGTATCGCCCTCCTGGCGACCGCTGCCACCGCGAGCCTGCTGCTCAGCGCCTGCGGCGGCGGGAGCGCCTCCGGCGGCGACGTCAAGGCGTTCACGCTCACCATCAACGACGACAACCACATCGTGCAGCAGCAGCTCACCGCCCTGGGCAAGGGCTCGTGCGCGTCGCAGAACAAGGCTCTGCCGCTGAAGATCCAGACGCTGCCGATCGGCAACGTCGACCAGAAGGTGCAGCTTCTCGCCGGCCAGAACGCCCTGCCGGTGCAGTTCGCGGCGGGAGGCACACCGCAGCTCACCAAGACCCTGGACAAGGCCGGGCAGGTCCTCGACCTGGAGAAGACGCTCAAGGACCTCGGCGTCTGGAACGACATCCAGCCGGCCGCCGTCAAGACCGTCGAGAACCTCTACGGCAAGTTCAACGTGATGCCCTACCAGTTCAACATCGAGGGCATCTGGTACAACAAGAAGCTCTTCGCCGACCACGGCATCGCCGTCCCGACCACGTACGACCAGTTGGTCGCGGCGGCGGCGAAGCTCAAGGGCGCCGGTGTCACCGCGTTCTCCGCGGACGGGAAGGACGGCTGGCCCCTCACCCGTCTGGTCAGCGGCTACATCTACCGCGAACTCGGCCCGGACGCCCTGCGGGCGGTGGCGGACGGCAAGGCCAAGCTGACGGACCCCGCCTACGTGAGGGCCGCACAGGCCATCGCCGACCTGGGCAAGGCGGGCTACTTCGGCAAGGGCGTCGGATCGATCGACTACGACACCGCAGCGCAGCAGTTCCTGACCGGCAAGGCCGGGATGTACTACATGGGCAGCTGGGCGCTCGGCGACTTCAACGACCCGGCCAAGAACAAGATCGGTGCGGACAACGTCGGCTTCATGCCGTTCCCGGCCGTCGCGGGCGGCAAGGGCAGCGCGGACCAGATCCCGGCCAACGTCGGTCTCCCGGTCGCCGTCTCCGCGAAGTCCTACGACGCCAAGGTCGGCGACTGGCTCTCCTGCATCAGCAAGAACTACGGCGCCGCCTCGCTGAAGGACCAGGGCACGGTCTCCGGGTTCAAGCCGGGCGGCGACACCGGCACCCTGCCTCCGCTCACCCAGACCGTCCAGGACACCATCACCAAGACCAAGACCAGCACCCTGTGGTTCGAGGCGCTCTTCAACACGAAGGCGACAGAGACCAGCCAGACGAACGCCGCGCCGCTCGTCAACGGATCCATCTCGGCCAGGGACTTCATGCGGAAGATCCAGGCGGATCTCGACAACGGCTGACCCCTGCCGCACCACCGTGATCCGCCCCACCCCTTCGTGAGAGAGCCGACATGCGTTCAGTTCTGGGAGACCGCCGTGCCATCGCCGTCCTGCTGGGCCCGGCGCTGCTGGTGTACACCCTGGTCATGCTGGTACCGATGGGCTGGTCCCTCGGCTACACCTTCTTCAAGGGCAACGTCATCGAGGGCTTCACCTTCGGGGGGCTCGGAAACTTCGACAAGCTCTGGCACGACCCGCAGGCGCACTCGGCGCTGTGGTTCACCTTCAAGTACGCGATCGCGGTCAGCGCCGGGCAGGTCCTCTGCGGGTACCTGCTCGCGCTGCTCTACGTGTTCGTCCTGCGCAAGTCGTCCGCGGTCGTCCGTACCCTGGTGTTCTTCCCGGTGATCCTTCCGACGGTCGCCGTGGCCCTCATGTTCCAGAAGCTCTTCGCCGTCGCCCCGCAGAACGGTCTGGCCAACGTCGCTCTCGAAGGGCTCGGCATCCAGCACGGCGACTGGTTCGCCGGCGCGGGCGGCTCCTTCATGGTCCTGGTCGTCATGGACGTATGGCGCTCCATGGGCTTCTACGGCGTCCTCATCTTCGCCGGGCTCCTCGACATCCCCGACGAGACCCTCGAGTCGGCACGGATGGACGGCGCCACCGGATGGCGGCTGATCCGGCACATCGTCCTGCCGCTGTCCGCGCCCGTGCTGCTGTCGTCGGTGGTGTTCAGCATCAACGGCACCCTCAAGGTCTTCGACTCGGTCCTCGCCCTGACTAACGGCGGACCGGGCAGCGACACGACGCCCCTGACCCTCTACATGTTCCGCACGGCGTTCTCCTACGGCGACTACGGCTACGGCAGCACCATCGCCTCGCTGCTCACCGTCGTCTGCCTCGGGGTGACCCTCGTCATCTTCCGCTTCTCGCGCCGCGACCTGACCAAGGGCTGAACCTCCATGACCGACACGATGACGGCACCGCCGGGGGAACTCCGGCGCAGCCCGCGGCCGGCCACCGTCCGAGGGCGGGCGCATGCCCGGCACCTGACGCGCAACCTGCTCGTCGCCCTTCTGGTGGTCGTCGAGGTGGCGCCGCTGCTGTGGCTGCTGCTGAGCTCCTTCAAGACCCAGTCCGAGTTCGTCAACGACCCCGCCTGGTCGCTGCCGGGCAAGTGGGACCTGCACAATTACGCCGACGCGTGGACGAGCGGGCACGTCGGCCTGTACATCCGCAACAGCCTCCTGGCCACCGTGCCCTCGCTCGCGCTCATCATCGTCCTGGGTACGGCCGCCGGCTTCGCCCTGGAGGTGATGATCTGGCGCGGACGCCACCAGGTGCTCCTGGTCTTCCTGCTGGGCATCATGGTGCCGAGCCAGATGATCCTTCTGCCCCTGTTCCGGGTGTACTTCCAGAGCGGGCTGTCCGGCACGATGTGGCCGCTGATCATCACCTACACCGCGGTCGGCCTCCCGCTCACCGTCTTCATGATGGCCACCTACTTCCGGGCCGTCCCGCGCGAGATCTTCGAGGCCGCCACCCTCGACGGGGCGAGCATGCTCACCGCGTTCTGGCGGATCGGATTCCCCGTCGTCCGCAACGCCGTCTTCACGGTCGCGCTGGTGCAGTTCTTCTTCATCTGGAACGACCTGCTCGTCTCGCTCACGTTCACCACCGACGACAGCCTGCGCACCGTCCAGGTGGGGCTGCTCAACTTCACCGGTCAGTACGGAGAGACGGCCTACGGACCGCTGTTCGCCGCGATCAGCATCAACGTCGTCGGCGCCCTGGTGCTCTACCTGCTGATCAACCAGCGCATCATCAAGGGCCTGACCGCCGGCGCGGTGAAGGGATGAGCGACGAGCGGATACCCGCGGTGGCCGTCCCGACCGCGGAACATCACCGGGAGCCGTTCGGCATCGGCGAGTCGTCGCCCCGGATCTCCTGGAAGACCACAGCACCCGCCTGCTGGACGCAGCACGCGTATGAGATCGAGGCCGTCCGCGCCGACGGGACGCACCGCACGGGCTGGGTGACCTCCCAGGACTCCGTGCTCGTCCCCTGGCCCCTGCGGCCACTGGCGTCCAGGGAAGCCTGCGAGGTCCGGGTGCGGGTCCGCGGAACCGACCAGGTGGCCAGCGACTGGAGTCAACCGCTGCGGATCGAGACGGGCCTGCTGACACCGGCGGACTGGACGGCGTGTGCGATCTCGCCGCACGAGCCACACCGGTCGGAGAGGCCGGACGCCGAGCACCGGCCACCCCTGCTGCGCAAGGAGTTCGCCGTCGCCGCGGACGTCGAGCGCGCACGGCTGTACGTCACTGCCCACGGCCTGTACGAGATCGAGATCAACGGCCGACGGGTCGGCGACCACACCCTCGCGCCCGGCTGGACCAGCTACCACCATCGGCTGCGCTATCAGACCCACGACGTCACCGAGCACCTGCGCGCCGGCGCCAACGCCATCGGCGCGTGGCTGGCCGACGGCTGGTACCGCGGGCGCCTGGGCTTCGGCGGCGGCCACGCCGACCTCTACGGCTACCGGGTCGCGCTCATCGCCCAACTGGAGATCCTCCACCGCGACGGAACCGTCACCGTCATCGGCACTGACACCTCCTGGCTCGCCGGCCAGGGACCGATCCTCACTTCGGGGCTCCTGGACGGCGAGACCTACGACGCGAGGGACGAGCTGCCCGGCTGGTCGAAGCCCGGATTCGACGATGCCGACTGGTCACTGGTAGACGTCGTCGACCGGGACCTGGCGACCTTGGTCGCGCCCACCGGCCCGCCGGTGCGCTGTACCGAGGAGATCAGCCCCGTCCAGGTGACCGCTCTTGACGCCGACCGTCTTTTGGTGGACTTCGGGCAGAACCTCGTCGGCAGGGTCTGTATCACGGTGGACGGTCCGGCAGGGCACACGGTCGTCATCCGGCACGCCGAGGTGCTCCAGGACGGTGAGCTGTGTGTGCGCCCCCTGCGTGATGCCGTCTCCACCGACCGGTACGTCCTGCGGGGTGCAGGACCCGAGACGTGGGAGCCACGCTTCACCATCCACGGGTTCCGGTACGCCGAAATCACCGGCTGGTGCGGCGGCGGCGACCCGGGCCGTGACATCGTCGCCCGCGTCCACCACACCGACATGGCCCGCACCGGCTGGTTCGAATGCTCCAACGAGCAGGTCAACCGGCTCCACGAGAACGTGGTGTGGAGTCTGCGCGGCAACTTCGTCGACCTTCCCACCGACTGCCCGCAGCGTGACGAGCGGCTCGGCTGGACCGGTGACATCCAGGTCTTCGCGCCCACGGCCGCCTTCCTGTATGACTGCCACGGCATGCTCGCATCCTGGCTGCGCGACGTCGCCGTCGAACAGCACGCCGACGGGACCGTCCCCTGGTACGTACCCGAGATCCCGGGCGGCGAGCAGTGGACCCCTGCCAGACCCGGCGCCGGCTGGGGCGATGTCGTCGCACTCACCCCGTGGGATCTCTACCGGGCCTCGGGCGACTCCGGTCTGCTCGCCGCACAGTACGAGAGCGCACGGCGATGGGTCGACCTCATCACCGAACTCGCCGACGAGTCGGGCCTGTGGAATCGCGGCTATCAACTCGGCGACTGGCTCGACCCGTTCGCACCCCCCGAGGACCCCAGCGCCGGCCGCACCGACCGCCACCTCATCGCCACGGCGTACTACGCCTGGTCCCTGCGGCATGTGGCATGGACCGCCGACGTCCTGGGGCGCGAAGATGACCGGGACCACTACGGGGAACTCGCGCGACGCGTCCAACAGGCGTTCGCCGACGCGTACCTGCTGCCCGACGGCCGCATGACCAGCGACACCCAGACCGCGTACGCCGTCGCCCTACAGTTCGACCTTCTCCCCGACGCGGAGTCCCGGGCCGCGGCGGGACATCGCCTCGCCGAACTGGTCGAGGCCGGCGGGCACACCATCCAGACCGGTTTCATCGGCACTCCGCAGGTCGCCCCCGCGCTGACCGCCACTGACCATGACGAGACCGCCTACGCCCTGCTTCTCCAGCACGAGTGCCCCTCGTGGCTGTACGCGCTCAAGCATGACGCCACCACCGTCTGGGAACGCTGGGACAGCATGCTGCCCGACGGCACCGTCAATCCGGGCGAGATGACCTCGTTCAACCACTACGCCCTCGGCGCGGTCGCCCAATGGCTGCACACCACGGTCGCCGGACTCAACGTGAGTGCGCCGGGCTACCGAGACATCGTCTTCCGCCCACGACCGGGCGGCGGCCTCACCTGGGCCAGCGCCGCCCACGAGTCACCGTACGGGCGCGTGGCGATCCGGTGGGAGATGCAGGAAGCGAATCTCACCGTAGAAACGACCGTGCCCACGGGAGCCACCGGACGGATCGAGTGGCCCGACGGCGGCGTGAGCACCCTGCCGACCGGAACCACCACCACCCGACGACCGTATCCCGGCCCCGACTCACACTGACCCGTCCATGATCCCGGCCTCACTGCTGCCGAATCCGGCCCAGACAGCCGGCAGGTGACTGTCCTTCGGGTACGCAGCAGGGCCGCCCTCCAGGAGCCGGACGTACCCACTGGCCCGCGGCCCACCGCGGGCCAGGACGGACGCGTCCTGCCGGTTCGCACCAACACCACAGCGAAACAAAGGAGTCTCGCATGAGCAGCCATCACGCCGCCGATGAGTCCCGCCCCGGGATACGCAGACATCGTCAGCATTCCGTCCTCGCCACGATCGTGGTCGCCCTCCTGACCGTTCTCGGCTTGATCACAGCCTCCCCCGCACAGGCACTCAGCGGTGATCTGCGCATGCACGACCCGAGCGTCATCAAGGTGGGCAGCTGCCACTACGGCTTCTCCACCGGATTCGAGAACGACTCGCTCAACCCCAGTGGATCCATCACCATCCGCAGGACGTGCGCCGGCACCGCGGCATCCGGATGGACCAAGGTGGGGAACGTCTGGGAGTCGACCCCGTCCTGGATCACCAGCACGCTGGGCTCGACCCCGCCCAACATCTGGGCACCGGACATCAAGTACTTCAACGGCAAGTACCACCTGTACTACGCCGGTTCCCGCTGGGGCACCAACTACGCCGTGATGGGCCTCGCCACCGCCACCAACATCGAGGGCCCCTGGACCGACCAGGGCATGGTCACCGACGTCAACTACCCGATCGACCCCAACGTCGACTGGGGACCGGACGGCCGGCTCTACATCTCCTGGGGTTCCTGGACCGGCTCCGGCACCTACATGCACGTCCTGGACCAGTCCACCGGCAAGCTGTCCACCACCGACCACAACCTCTGGCGCATCGCCGTCGACATCGAGAACCCGACGATCATCCTCAACGGCGGCTACTACTACCTGTTCGGCTCCAAGGGCCTGTGCTGCAGCGGGACCAACAGCACCTACTACACCGTGGTCGGCCGGTCCACCAGCATCACCGGACCGTACCGGGACCAGAACGGCACCGACATGGCCTCCGGCGGCGGCACGACCGTCCTGACCGGTGCCTATCCCAGGGTGGCCGCCGGCGGCGCCGACGCCTACGACGACGGCGCCTCCAAGTTCCTCGCATACCACTACTACGACGGCGACAACTCCGGCCGGGAGACACTCGACATCCGCCAGGTGACCTTCGCGGGCGGCTGGCCCGTCATCGCCGACCCGCTGGGGGCCCCGAACAACCACCTTCTCAACCGCAACAGCGCCAAGTGCGCGGACGTCTGGAGCCTGAACACGGCGGACGGGGCCGCAGTCAACTCCGGCAACTGCAACTCCGGCGCGAACCAGCAGTGGGTGCCCACCGCCGTCGGCTCCAACTACCGGCTGGTCAACGTGAACAGCGGCAAATGCCTGCAGATCTCCGGCGCCTCCACCGCCGACGGCGCGGTGGCCGTCCAGTCCACGTGCACCGGGGCCTCGCACCAGCTGTGGACGAGGACGGCGGTGATCGGCGGCTACGTGACCTTCGCCAACGTCAACAGCGGCAAGTGCCTCGAGGTCGCCGGAGCGTCGACCGCCAACGGCGCGGCCCTGGACCAGTCAACGTGCACAGCCGGCGCGAACCAGCAGTGGATGGTCGTCTGACGCGCAGCGCTACCGCCGTCCGGCGGTGACTCCGGGCGGGCCGTACACCTCGGCCTGCCCGGAGTCGACATCTGCGCGATCAGGACCGCCACGTCGCGCGACGAGCGACGGGGCAGTGCTGATCGATTCCACCTGCGACTGCCCCCTGCTGTCCGCCGTTGGAACCGTCTGCGCCGCGGGCTTCGCTCTCACCGGCGACTTCCCTCCCGCTGTCCCGCGTCGGGACAGCCGGCCTTCTGTCGTCGGGACGGCCTTTCGCCCACCACGGGGCGCGGGGGCGATCCACGTCGCGGTCAGCTGACGGGGGAGGAGGCCGGCAGGTCTTGGTCGGCGGCCCAGGAGGCCAGGATGCGCAGCCGCTCGTGGGTGGGGGAGCCGGGTGCGGCCGTCCAGACGGTCAGGTGCTGGTCGGGGTCCGTGTTGGCGGTGAGGGTGTCCCAGTCCAGGACGAGTTCGCCGACGACGGGATGGTTGAGGGTCTTCGTGCCCACGGTGCGGGCGGCGACGTGGTGATCGCCCCACCAGCGGGCGAACTGCTGGTCCCGCAGGGACAGTTCACCGACCAGCTCGATCAGGCGGGGATCCTCGGGATACTGCGCGGCCTCCATCCGGAGCTGGGCGACGGCGATGTGCGCGGAGGTCTCCCAGTCGGCGTAGAGGGTGCGCATGGCGGGGTCCGTGAAGATGATCCGCGGGTAGTTGCGGTGCTTTTCCGCGAGGCGGGAGAAGTCGGTGACCAGGGCGGCGGCCAGCGCGTTCCAGGCCAGGATGTCGCCGCGCCGGCCCTGCACGATGGCCGGAGTGGCGGTGAGGTCGTCCAGGACCCGCTGCAACTGCGGCTGGACCTTCTGCCGGCCGCGGCGCCGGGTTCTGGTGGTGGTCTTGCCGGCGAGCTGGAAGAGGTAGCCCCGCTCGTCGTCGTCCAGATGGAGTACCCGGGCGAGGACGTCCAGTACGGGCGCCGATGCCTGCATACGGCCCTGTTCGAGACGCGTGTAGTAGTCGGTGCTGATGCTGGCGAGCTGGGCGACCTCCTCGCGGCGCAGCCCGTCCACCCGGCGGGGCCGGTCGGTCTCGGGGAGGCCGACCGCGCGCGGGCTCAGCTCGGAGCGGCGCTTCTTGAGGAATTCTCCCAGCTCATTGAGGGGAACGTTGGCAGTCATGCTGCCCAGCATGGCACCGTTCGCACCTGGGGATGGGGGGAGAAATTCCTCCCAGGATGGTTTCCTCCCGGGATTGATTTCTCCGCTTCTCGCGCTTGCCCTCGCGTGTGAGGCTCGGTACCGAGCAGCCGATCCTGATCTCGGCTGCGGCATACCGACCCTCGCACCGAAGGAAGACCCATGCGCGGAGCAGTCATTCACGCCCCCGGCGATGTGCGCTTCGAGAGCCTCGACGACCCGAAGATCCTCCAGCCGACCGACGCGGTGATCCGTACGGTCGCCACCTGTGTGTGCGGCTCGGACCTGTGGCCCTACCGCGGCGCGGAACCTGTCGACGAGCCTCATCCGATGGGGCACGAGTACGTCGGCATCGTCGAGGAGGTCGGCAGCGAGGTCGCCAACGTCAGGCCGGGCCAGTTCGTGGTCGGCTCGTTCGCCACCTCGGACAACACCTGCGTGAACTGCCTGAACGGCTGGCAGTCCTCCTGTCTGCACCGCGAGTTCATGAGCACCTGCCAGGCCGACTACGTCCGCATCCCCAACGCCCACGGCACCCTCGTCGCCACCGACGAGCACCCGGACGCCGAGCTGGTGCCCGGCCTGCTCGCCGTCTCCGATGTGATGGGCACCGGCTGGTACGCCGCCCTCGCCGCCGAGGTGAAGCCCGGCTCGACGGCCGTGGTGGTCGGTGATGGAGCGGTCGGGCTGTGCGGTGTCATCGCCGCGAAGGAACTGGGTGCGGAGCGGATCATCGCCATGTCCCGTCACGCGTCCCGCCAGAAGCTCGCCCTGGAGTTCGGCGCCACCGACATCGTGGCCGAGCGCGGCGACGAAGGCATCTCCCGCGTCAAGGACCTCACCGGCGGCATCGGCGCCGACAGTGTGCTGGAGTGCGTCGGCACCGCGGATTCGATGCGGCAGGCCCTGCATTCCACCCGGCCCGGCGGCAACGTCGGCTTCGTCGGCGTCCCGCACGAGGTGGCCATCGACGGCGAGGAGCTGTTCTTCTCCCATGTCGGCCTGCGCGGCGGCCCCGCCCCCGTGCGCCGCTTCCTGCCCGACCTGATCGACCGCGTGCTGACCGGCCGCATCAACCCGGGCAAGGTCTTCGACCTCACCCTGCCCCTGGACCAGGTCGCCGAGGGCTACAAGGCGATGGACGAGCGCCGCGCCATCAAGGCCCTCCTCAAGCCCTGACCGCACGCGTCCACACCCGGGGGCCGCACCCAGGCGGTGCGGCCCCGGACCGCACGCCATCCTCGCTCACACAAGGACCGACCATGACGACCTTCGCCCTCGTCGGCGCCGGCCCAGGCCTCGGGCTCGCCACCGCCCGGCGCTTCGGAGCCGCCGGCCACACCGTCGCCCTCATCGCCCGTGACGCGGAGAAGCTGGACGGCCTGACGGCCGACCTCGCCCAGGACGGCATCCAGGCGCGCCGCTACCCCGCCGACGTCCTCGACCTCGAGTCCCTGACCGCGGCCCTGTACGCAGCCGCGGCCGACCTGGGGCCCATCGAGATCCTCCAGTACAGCCCCGTGCCCCGCGCCGACTTCATGAAGACGGTCCTCGACACCAGCGCCGACGACCTCGACGCCCCGCTCGCCTTCTCCGTCAAGGGCCTCGTCACCGCGGTGAACGCCGTCCTGCCCGCCATGCGCGAACTCGGCCGCGGCACGCTGCTGTTCGTCAACGGCTCCAGCGCCGTACGCCCCAACCCGAAGGTCGCCGGCACCTCGATCGCCTTCGCCGCCGAGAGCGCCTACGCCCGCATGCTGCACGACACGCTCGCTCCGGAGAACATTCACGCCGCCCAGCTCATCATCCCCGGAGCCATCCGGCCCGACGCCGAGCACAGCAGCCCCGACGTGCTGGCCGAGCGCCTGTACGACATCCACCAGGAACGGGACGGCTTCCGGCACTACTCCGAGCCCCTGCCCGACTGACTCCCAGGACGACACCCATGAACTCGGCCGCCCTCCGTGCCCTCGCCTCCGCAGCCACGGCCGCCGCCGTCCTCCTGACCGTGGCGTCCTGTACCGACACCTCGCCGGCCTCCCCATCTGCGACATCCTCGGCCCGGCAGCAGACACCGACGGCCGAGGCACCGTCCGACAGGAACACCGCACCGTCCGACAGGAACACCGCCATGGACATCCGGGTCACCCTCGACGGCCGCCCCGTCGACGCCACCCTGAACGACAGTCCCGCCGCCCGTGACTTCGCTGAACTGCTCCCGCTCTCCCTGGATCTGGAGGACTTTCACCAGACGGAGCGGATCGCCGACCTGCCGCGCAGGCTGACCACCTCGGGCGCTCCCGAGCCGCGCGCGCCGAAGGCCGGCGACCTGACCTACTACGCGCCCTGGGGCAACCTGGCCCTCTTCTACCGCGACGGCGACTCCGCCAACCCCGACCTGCTCATCCTCGGCCACATCGACGCCGACGCCGACCGGCTTGCCGGG
The DNA here is from genome assembly GCF_030287445.1 of Streptomyces sp. ALI-76-A. Lineage (GTDB taxonomy): Bacteria > Actinomycetota > Actinomycetes > Streptomycetales > Streptomycetaceae > Streptomyces. The sequence continues at coordinate 1,254,722 of NZ_JASVWB010000004.1, forward strand.
GCCGACCGGATCACCATCGAAGCCGCGCCCTGACCCGCCCCCGTTCGTCCCGACAGGAAGGGGGGGAGGAGATCCTCCCCCTTTTCGTCCGGTTCGCCGCATGGGACCGTCGAAGACGTGGCCGCGCCGTCCACTGTCCGCCCCGACGGCTTCAGCCGCCACCACGATCCCCCGATGTCCACGCAAGGAGAGACCACACGTATGCCTTCCGCGTCCGGGACCACCCCCGGCAAGCTACCCTTCGTCGTCTGGGTGCTCGCCGTCGGCACGTTCCTGATGGGGACCACCGAGTTCGTCGTCGCCGGCCTGCTGCCGGAGCTGGCCGGTGACCTCGGAGTCAGCGTCTCCCACGCCGGCCTGCTGATCACCGCCTTCGCCATCGGCATGATCATCGGCGCGCCCACCATGGCCATGGCGACCCTGCGTCTGCCGCAGCGCCAGACGCTGGTTCTGGCCCTGTCCGTGTTCTGCCTCGGACATCTGGTCGCCGCCCTCAGCACCTCCTTCACGATCGTCCTCGCCGCCCGTGTCGTCACCGCCCTGGCCACCGGAGCGTTCTGGTCCGTCGGCTTCGTCGTCGCGACCACCGCCGCAGGCCCGCACAACGCCACCCGCGCCACGGGCGTCATGATCGGCGGGCTGACCCTGGCCAACGTCGTCGGCGTGCCGATCGGCTCCTTCGCCGGCCAGTTCACCGGCTGGCGCGGCCCCTTCTGGGCCCTGGCCGTCCTCTCCGGGCTCGCCGCCGTGTTCATCGGCCGCTTCATCCCGGCCCAGGAGCAGCGCTTCGAGGCGTCCATCAGGGCAGAGGTCCGGGCGCTGCGGCAGGGCCGGCTGTGGCTGGCGCTCGGTGCCGCGATGCTGATCATGGGCGGTGTCCTGGCGACGTACACCTATGTCACGCCGCTGCTGACCGACCGCGCCGGCATCCCCGCAGGCGCCGTACCGCTCGTCCTCATCGCCTTCGGCGTGGGAGCCCTGGGGGGCACCACCACAGGCGGCCGCCTGGGTGACCGGCGTCCGATGGCCACCACCATCACCGCTGCGGCGGCCACCGCTCTGGTTCTGCTCCTGATGATCCCGTTGTCCACCAACCCGGTGACAGTCACCGTCCTCGTCTTCCTCATGGGCCTGACCGGCTTCACGGTCAACCCGGTCGTCACCGCCCTCGCCATGCGCTTCGCGGGCGACGCACCTACCCTCACCTCGGCGCTGACCACCTCCGCCTTCAACGTCGGCGTCGCCGCCGGATCGGCGATCGCCGGTACGGCCCTGGACTCCTCCCTCGGCCTGACCGGCCCGCCCCTGGTCGGCACCGTCATCGCCGCCCTCACCCTGCTGCCCCTGATCGCCCTCGCCGTCCACGGCGCTTCCCCCAAGGGCCGGATCGTGGCCCGCAGCAGCGCGTCCACGCAGGCGCGCCGCGACGAACCCGCCCAGGTGCCGGCGCAGCACTGACCCACGCCCGGATCCGCGTACTGCCGAATGCGAACCCGACGACGTACCAGCAAGCGAGAGGACTCCGCACATGACCGTGAGCGACGAAGCCTTCGCCGGCAAGGTGGCCTTCGTGACCGGAGCCGGCTCCGGCATCGGCCGCGCCACCGCCGTCGCCTTCGCCCGCGCCGGGGCACGCGTCGCCCTGGCAGACCTGTCTCGGGACGGGCTGCGGGAGACAGCACGGCTTATCGAGGAGGCAGGTGGGCAAGCTCTGGCTCTCACCTGCGACGTCACCAGCGAAGACGACGTGAAGTCCGCGCTGGACGAGACCGTGCAGGCGTTCGGGCGCCTGGACGCTGCCTTCAACAACGCCGGCGTCGAGCAGCCGGTCAAGCCGGCCGCGGACATTTCGAAGGACGAGTGGGACCGCGTCATCGGCGTCAGCCTCACCGGCATGTTCCTGTGCATGAGGCACCAGATCCCCCTGATGCTCCGGCAGGAGGGCGGCGCGATCGTCAACGCCTCGTCCGGCGCCGGCGTCAAGGGCTTCAAGGGACAGGCGGCCTACGCCGCCGCCAAGCACGGAGTCGTCGGCCTGACCCGCTCGACCGCCCTCGACTACGCAGCGTCCGACGTCCGCGTCAACGCCGTCTGCCCCGGCATCATCGACACCGAAATGATCCAGCGCTTCGCCGAAAGCACCCCCGGAGGACGCGACGCCCTGATCGCGGACGAGCCGATCGGACGCCTCGGCACCCCGGAAGAGATCGCGGCCGCCGTGCTCTGGCTCTGCTCGGACGCCGCCTCCTTCGCCACTGGCCACGCCCTGGTCGTCGACGGCGGCCAAACCGTCTGACGGCGGCTCACCAAACCTTGCCGCCGCTGCTCATCAAGCAGCCCCAGTACTACTCGCACCGCCATCCCTCAGCGCTCGAAGGGACAACCCGACGTGAATCCCAGCTTCGACTTCACCGGCCAGGTCGCTCTCGTCACCGGGGCCGGCGCCGGTATGGGCCTGGCGACCGCCCGCGCGTTCGCCGAGTCCGGAGCCGCCGTCGCTCTCACCGACATCGACGAAGCAGCTGTGAACGCGGCCGCGAAGGAACTCACCGACGCCGGTCATCAGGTCCTCGCCTTCACGTGCGACGTCAGTGACGAGGACCAGGTCGCCGGAGCGGTCGACCGCACCGTCGAGACCTTCGGCCGCCTCGACATGGCCTACAACAACGCCGGCATCCAGATCCCGCCCAGCGATGCCGCCGACGAACCCGCCGAGCGCTTCGACCGCGTCAACGCCATCAACCTCCGCGGTGTGTGGGCCTGCATGAAGCACGAACTGCGGCACATGCGCGCCCAGGGCAGCGGCGCCATCGTCAACTGCTCCTCCCTCGGCGGCCTCGTCGGCCTCCCCGGCCGCGCCTCCTACCACGCCTCCAAACACGGAGTCATCGGCCTGACCACCAGCGCCGCCCTCGAATACGCACCCCGCGGCATCCGCATCAACGCGATGTGCCCCGGCACCATCGACACCCCCATGGTCAGCGACATGATCGCCAAGGGCGAGCTCGACCGCGCCGAGGCCGAGGCCAACCAGCCCATCAACCGGCTCGGCACTGCCGAGGAGATCGCCCAGGCGGTCCTGTGGCTGTGCAGTCCCGGAGCGGGCTTCGTGGTCGGCGTCGCCCTCCCCGTCGACGGCGGCTACGTCGCCCGCTAGAGACAGCCCGACCCACGAAGAGAGCAGAGAAAGATCATGGAATTCATCAAGCAGCAGCCCAGCAGCAAGGCCCCGGCGGACTGGTTCACCGGCGACGTGTGGTGGGACGTCATCGTGGCGGGCCAAGAGCCGTCCCGGATGCGCGCCAACCTGGTCCGCTTCTCACCGGGCGCGCACACCAACTGGCACTCCCACGCCGTGGGCCAGACCCTGCACGTCGTTTCCGGCATCGCCCTGATCGGCACCCGCGACGGCACGATCCTCGAGGCCCACCCCGGCGAGACCGTCGCCTGCCCTCCGAACGAGGAGCACTGGCACGGCGCCGCCCCCGACCGGTTCATGGAGCATATCGCCATGTGGGACGGCACAGACGACGGCACCCCCGAGACCACCTGGGCCGAGCCGGTCACCGACCAGCAGTACAACAGCCCCCGCACCCGCAGCCAGTAGCCCCGGCCGACCCATCCCGCAACCCCGGCTCACTCAAGACGTCAGGGCGCCCCGGAGGAGGGCGTGTGGGTCCGACGGCCCAGGCAGGGAGGCGGCGCGGCTCTGTCTCCTGCCCCTCCCCGCGCGAAAGTGCCCCCGATGACGTCGGCCATTCGCTCCTGACGGAGCGTAAAGGGGGGAGGAAAGTCTCCCTGTCACGAGCGTTGCCGGTGGTGCGAGACTTCCCCCGCGACCAGTCGCCGCCGCCAAGGCGCGCAGTGGCCCGGTTCCCCGAGGTGACGACGCTCCGTTCTCCTGTCCCGCTGGTGTGTACAGCCGATCCGTCCGCGATCCGAAGGCGTACGTATGTCCACTGAACTCCCCGAGTCTGCCGTTCCGCCCCCCACCGAAGCCGGCGAGTCCGCCCCGGCGCCCACTCGGCGCACCTTCATCGCCACCAGTACGGCGGTCGGTGGTGCGGTCGTCGCGAGCGGGGTGATCGGAGGATCACTCCTCGCGGCTCCGGAGGAGGCGGCCGCCGCCGAGGCGCCGCCCTCCAGCCGCGTGTCCCTGACGGTCAACGGCACCCGCCGGACCGTGACGGTTGACAACCGCACGTCGCTGCTGGACCTGCTGCGCGAGCACTTCGACCTGACCGGCTCCAAGAAGGGCTGCAACGCCGGGGCCTGCGGCGCGTGCACCGTGCTGGTCGACGGCCGGCGAGTCAACTCCTGTCTGACGCTGGCCGTTCGCCTGGAGGACGCCGAGGTCACCACCATCGAGGGCCTGGCCGACGGCGACCGACTCCACCCGCTGCAGCAGGCGTTCATCGACGAGGATGCCTTCCAGTGCGGGTACTGCACCCCGGGCCAGATCGTCTCCGGTGTCGGCTGCATCCAGGAGGGCCACACCGGCTCTCCGGAGGAGATCCGGGAGTGGATGAGCGGCAACATCTGCCGCTGCGGCTGTTACGTGAAAATCGTGCGCGCGGTCGAGCAGACCGCCGCCCGGAAGTAAGGAGCGGCCGTCATGCATCCCTTCACCTACACGCGCGTGTCCGACACGCGGGAAGCCCTCAACGCCGGTCGTCGCGGCGGTCGTTACATCGCCGGCGGCACCACGCTGGTCGACCTGATGCGGGAGACCGTCGAGCGCCCCGAGGCGTTGGTCGACATCAGCGGTCTGCCGCTGGACGAGGTCACCGTCACCGAGCGCGGCGGGCTGCGTATCGGTGCCCTGGTGACCATGTCCGAGGCCGCCGCCCACCGCAAGGTGCGCACCCTGTTCCCGGTCGTCTCCGAGGCGTTGGAGCTGAGCGCGTCGGCCCAGCTGCGGAACATGGCGACCATCGGCGGCAATATCATGCAGCGCACCCGCTGCACCTACTTCCGGGACGTGACCGCCGACTGCAACAAGCGCGAGCCCGGTTCCGGCTGTGCGGCGCTGCACGGCGTCAATCGTTCGCACGCGATCCTGGGCACATCCGACGCCTGCGTGGCCACCCATCCCTCCGACGTGGCCGTGGCGTTCACGGCGCTTGAGGCGCAGGTGCGCCTGCTGGGCCCGGACGGGGAGCGCCAGGTCCCCTTCGCCGACTTCCTGTTGCGGCCGGGCAGCACCCCGAACCGTGAACAGGCCCTCAGAAAGGGAGAGTTGATCACCGCGGTGGAAATCCCCGCGGTGCCGCGTCCGCTGAAGTCGGGCTACCTGAAGGTGCGTGACCGGCAGTCCTACGAGTTCGCCCTGACCTCGGCGGCCGTCGCGCTGCATGTGCGCGGCGGGGTGATCCGCGAGGCGAGAGTGGCCGCCGGAGGGGTGGGCACGGTGCCGTGGAAGCTGCCGGCCGTCGAGCGGCACCTCGTCGGCGAGCGCCCCTCGGACTCGTTGTGGACGGCCGCTGCCGCCAAGGCGGCGGAAGGCGCCCGTCCCCTTCAACACAACCGGTTCAAGATCCAGTTGCTCCAGCGGACCGTCGAACGCCAGCTGCGCATCGTAGGAGGTACCAAGTGAGCCCCCAGCCGCAGGCAGCCGTGGGTGCGCCGCTGTCCCGGGTGGATGGCCGGCTGAAGGTCACGGGCAAGGCTCAGTACGCCGCCGAGTTCGATGTCGACGGGGCGGTGCACGCCGTCATCGTGGACGCGAGCATCGGCCGCGGGCGTATCACCGGCATCGACACGGGCGCCGCCGAAGCGCAGCCGGGCGTGCTGCGGGTGATCCACCACGGCAACGCGCCGAAGCTGCCGTACCGCGACAACGCCGGGTCGAACAACCCGCCGGGCCGGCGGCTGCGGGTCTTCCAGGACGACCGGGTGCTCTTCCACGGCCAGCCGGTCGCCGTCGTGGTCGCCACCACCCTGGAGGCCGCGCAGCACGGCGCGAGCCTGGTGAAGGTCGAGTACGACGGCGAACAGCCCTCGACCGACCTGCACGAGGCGGAGCGGGACAAGCCGACGAACTACGCGCGCGGCGATGCGGATGCGGGCCTGCGCGGCGCTCCCGTACGGCTGGATCTGACGTACCAGCTGGCGCGCAATCACCACAATCCGATGGAGCCGCACGCCACCATCGCCCGCTGGGACGGCGACAAGCTGACCGTGTGGGACAAGACGCAGTGGGTGATGGGCACGCATGACGAGCTCGCGGCCGTGTTCGGCCTGCCCGCGGAGTCGGTGCGCGTCATCAACCCGTTCGTCGGCGGCGGTTTCGGCAGCGGGCTGCGCTGCTGGCCGCACAGCGTCGTCGCCGCCCTGGCAGCGCGGGAGACGAAGCGTCCGGTCAAGCTGGTGCTGAGCCGCAAACAGATGTACTTCGGCACCGGCTTCCGGCCGTCGTACGAGTACCGGCTGCGCCTCGGCAGCGACCGGCGCGGCCGGCTGACCGCCGCGATCCACGACATCGACGCCGAGACCTCCTCGTACGAGACGTTCACCGAGGCCGTGATGGGCGCGGGGCAGATGCTCTACAGCATGCCGAACGTCAGCCAGGCGTACCGGACGGTCCCCCTGGACGTGAACACTCCGATCTGGATGCGTGGCCCCGGCTTCGCCTCGGCGTCGTTCGTGATCGAGTCGGCCATGGACGAGCTCGCGCACAAGCTGGGCGTCGACCCGATCGAGCTGCGCCGGCGCAACGAACCGAACGAGGACGAGTCGAGCAATCTGCCGTTCTCCACTCGTCGGCTGCGCGAGTGCTACACCGTCGGCGCCCGCGAGTTCGGCTGGCAGCGTCGCTCCGCCCGGCCGCGTTCGAGGCGCGAGGGCGATTGGCTGATCGGCCTGGGGATGGCCGCCGGTGTCTACGACCCCGGGCGTTACCCCGCACAGGCCCGGGCCCGCCTCGATGCCGACGGCACCGCCGTGGTCGAGGCGGCCACCAGCGACATGGGGCCGGGTACCTACACCTCCCAGACCCAGGTCGCCGCCGACGCCCTCGGGCTGACCATGCGCACGGTCACCTTCCGGCTCGGCGACTCGCTCTACCCGCCGACCTCGCCGCACGGCGGCTCGGCGACCATGGCCAGCGTCGGCACCGCCGTCCACGACGCCTGCAACCAGGTGCGGCAGCAGGCGATCGAGCTGGCCGTCGAGGACCGCGAGTCACCGCTGTACGGGGTGAAGGCGGACGACGTGGTCGTACGCGGCGGCCGGCTGCACGTGCAGGGCAATCCGACCCGCGGCGAGACGTACCGGACGCTACTGGCCCGCAACAACCGCACCCACCTCGAAGCGGGCGGCTCCTACACCGGGCCGCCCAGCCCAGAGCGGCACTCCTACCACGCCTACAACGCCACCTTCGCCGAGGTCGCCGTCGACGCGACCTTGGGCCTCGTGCGGGTCAGGCGCATGCTCGGCGTGTACGACGCGGGCCGCATCATCAGCCCCAAGCTCGCCGACAGCCAGGCGATCGGCGGCATCGTGGGCGGCATCGGCACGGCCCTCCTTGAGCACACGGCCACCGACCACCGCGACGGCCGGATCGTCAACGCCAACCTCGCCGACTACCTCGTCCCCGTCAACGCCGACGTCCCCGACGTCAGGGCGATCTACCTGGACGGCGAGGACAACGACGGCAACGCGCTCGGCGTCAAGGGGCTCGGCGAGGTCGTCCAGGTGGGTGTGGCGGCCGCGATCGGCAACGCGGTCTTCAACGCCACCGGCCGCCGCATTCGCGAACTGCCCATCACCGCGGAGGCGTTGCTCTGACCCGTGCGCTTCGCCCCGGCGCGGTGCACACCGCTCGACCGGCGGCCCGCGCTCCGTCCGGTCGCCGGACCTTCCAGGGCCGCCGCCGCATGACGCTTTCCCCGGCGTCGTGGCGGCGGCCCGCTCACCTTCCGATCCTGTTCTGCCATGGAGAACCGCCATGCTCAACATCGCGGACACACTGCACCGCTGGTGCCGCGAAGCACGCCCCTTCGCCCTGGCCACCGTCGTCGACGTGCACGGCAGCGCACCCCTGCCCGTCGGTACGTCGGTCGCGGCGGACGAGGACGGCACCGCGGTCGGCAGCATCTCCGGCGGCTGCGTCGAGGGCGCGGTCTACGAACTGTGCCGACAGGTGCTCCACGACCGGGGCACTCCGCAGCGGGCCTGGTTCGGCTACTCCGACGACGACGCCTTCGCGGTCGGCCTGACCTGCGGCGGCGAACTCGACGTCCTCGTCCAGCGCATCGATCCCGCAACCCAGCCGCACTTGGTCACGGCCCTCTCCGAGATCGACCGAGGGCGACCGGTCGCCGTGGCACAGGTCGTGGACGGCCCGGAGCGCCTCCTCGGCTCCACGATGAGCGTGCTCGGCGGTGACCACGCCGACCACGGGCGCGTGGACGGCGGGTCGGCGGACCGGGCGGTGGCCGACCAGGCCCGGGCCCTGCTGCGGGCCGGCCGCACCGCCCGCGTCGACATCGGCGGGGAGGGAGACGGATGCCCCGACCGGCTGTCCGTCCTCGTCCACGTGCAAGCGTCCCGGCCGCGCCTGCTGGTCTTCGGCGCCGTCGACTTCGCCGCCGCCCTCAGCCAGGCCGGCCGCTTCCTCGGCTACCGGGTCACCGTCTGCGACGCCCGCCCCGTCTTCGCCACGACCGCACGCTTCCCCCACGCGGACGAAGTGGTGGTCGACTGGCCCCACCGCTACCTCGAACGCGCCGAGGTGGACGAACGCACCGCCGTATGCGTCCTCACCCACGACGCCAAGTTCGACATCCCCCTGCTGCGCCTGGCCCTCAACCTGCCCGTCGCCTACGTCGGGGCCATGGGTTCCCGGCGCACCCACGACGAGCGCATGCGCCGCCTGCGCGAGCAGGGCGTCACGGAGAGCCAGTTGGCCCGGCTGCGTTCCCCCATCGGCCTCGATCTTGGAGCCTCCACACCCGAGGAGACGGCCGTCTCCATCACCGCGGAGATCATCGCCCAGGCCAACCACGGCACGGGCAGACCTCTGACCCAGATCACCGGCCCGATCCACCGGCCGTCGGAGTTGGCGGGCTACCGGTAGGCCGGCCTCACGAACCGACAAGGGCTCATCGTCCCTCTGAAGGCAGCCTGTACGTCATGACGCTCGTTTGACGCTCTGGGCTCCCGCAGGCGGGACAGCGATCCGAGAAATGGCCTCTGACCTGGTCTTTTTCGAGACTTGTTCAAGCCGACATCTTTCCGATGACCTCGCACGTGGAGTGCGTGGCGATTTTGGAGCCTGCTGCAAAGGGGCTCTGACCTGCGACTTTCTTGGGTTTTCCAGATGTGGTCGGTGGTGCTCGACCTGTTTCCCGAAGTCCACTGCGTTGAGCATGTTGTAGGTTCCAGCCACGTGGCTCACCCGCGGTTTCGCAGCGGGGGCGTGGGTCTGGAACGTTCTGCCTCAACTCCGTATGAGACGGGTTCGGGAGATGTCTTGACGCTCGGTCGGCGCTGTTTCTGACGGAGTGTGAGGCGTCGTCCTGGGTGCCGGTCGGGTAGAAGCACAGCGGCGCCGCGGTGGCTGCCCCGCCGGTGAGCACGGCGCACAGGCCGCCACCGTGGTGGGCGGGTACGGACGGCGATCATCAGCAGGCGGAGCAGGACCGCCACCACCTCACCGGGGCCGAACATGCGTATCCGCTCCGTCGTCGCGGCCCACGGCGGTCAGCGCCAGGGAAGCACCGGCTGGTAGGCGGCCCGCAGTCAGGGGGGTGAGCCACGCGGGCCGATGGGCACCGGGCCAGGGAACAGCCGCGAGGCCGAGCGACAGGAGCAGGAGCACCGGCCAGAGGGTCTTGCCGTTGGCGACGCGGATGAGCACGTCCGCGGCGGCCAGCAGGACCAGCGTGGTGACACCCACCGCGCGCAGGCAGCCCTGTCGGCGGGTCCGCGTCGTGGTGGGGTCGTGTGTCGCAGGCAGGAGGTGACATCGGTCATTGCAGGGAGGACGGTCAGTTGCGCCTCGGCCGCTCGGTCGGGGCTGACGGCAGGGGCGGGAACCGCTTCGTCGGCGGTTCCCGCCCCTGGTCATGGACCGTGGGAGCCGTCAGTTGATCCGGACGATCTTCCAGAGCTGGTCGTCGAGGTCGGCGCTGCCCCACTGGACGACGGCTGCTCCGTCGGCGGTGGAGGACTGGGCGACGCCGGCGACGAGGGTGCTGTTCACGTTCCGGAGCTTGTAGTACCCGCCGCCCGCCTCGGTGAGAGTCCACTTCTGGGAGGCGGCGCTGGAGGCGGTGTTCTGGACGACGGCCGCGCCCGTGGCGCCGGAGGATCCTTGGATGTCGAGGTTGAGGTTGCTCTTGGCGTTCTTGATGGTCCAGGCGCCGCTGCCCGCGGACTGGAAGGTGAAGAGCTGGCAGGTGCAGGCCGTGTTCTGCCACTGGCCGACGGCGGTGCCGGCAGTGGTGGAGCCGTTCGGGATGTCGAGGTACTTGCCGCTGTTCTTGTTGACGAGCACGTACTGACCGGTGCCCAGGGGCGGCAGGGCGGTCTGGGTGAGGTTCCAGCGCTGGCAGTCGCAGCTGGTGGCGGCCCACTGCCCGGCGGTGGTGCCGACGGTGGTGGAACCGCCGGGGATCTCCAGGTACTTGCCGGTCAGCCGGTTCACCAGGGAGTAGCCACCCGCGGGGTGCGGGGAAACCGCCCACTCGTGGTCCACGGTGCCGTTGTCGTCCCACTGCAGGACCTTGGCGCCGTTGGCGGTGGACTGGTTCTCCACGCCCAGGACCTTGCCGCTGGCCACGTTGAAGATCTTGAAGTGGCCCGAGGGCTGCTGCTCGAACCGCCACTTCTGGTCGCCGGCGTTGTCGGCGCTCTGCTGGGTGGCGTAGGTGCCGTTGGTGGTGGAGCCGCCCGCGATCGTGAGCAACTGGCCGCTGCCCGCGTTGGAGACGGTGTAGGTGGCGCCGTCAGAGATGCCGCCGGCCAGGTCGATCGTGCTGTATCTGACGGGGTTGGAGAGGTTGCTGCCGCCGCGTCCCGCGCTGAGTATCAGCAGGCTGTGCCCGTCGGGGAGGGACGTCATGCCGCGGCTGTAGCCGCCGACGATGTTGGCGTTGATGCGCGTCCAGGTGTTCGCGGCGCCGTTCTGGGTGTTGATGAACAGGTCCTCGGCGCTGTTCGCGCTGACGACGAGGGTGCCGTTGGCGCCCCCGGTCGGCAGCCAGGTCATGTAGGGAGCGCTCTGCGGCACCACGCCGTCCGTCGTCCGCAGCGGGATGCCGGTGACCGAGCCGAACGCCTCCGGGTCGGAGGAGATCTTGTAGTAGACGGAGAAGTTGCCCTCGGGAGCACCGCCGTACTCGTACGACATGACGTACTTGCCGTTCGGCAGCTTCGCGACGGTCGGCATGCCCGGACGGTTACTGGCGGTGGGCATGGCCACGTCGTCCACGACGGGGCCCCAGGTGCGGGCGTCCGTGGAGACTTGGTGCACGATCTTCTGGCCGTGGTCGGGGTCGCGCTGGTCGGAGTAGTAGACGATGAGCTTGCCGCCGGAGACCAGGAAGAACGGCTCCCAGACCGGGGTGTTCCCGTTGGTGTCGAAGGCGGCGCCGCCGATGGCGATGTTGGTGACAAAGCTCCAGGTCTGCCCGCGGTCGGTGCTGGCGTACAGGTCGATCTTGGTGGCCGACCGGTCGGAGGGCACGGAGTCACCCGCGGCCAGGATCGTGCCGGCCGGGAAGTCGCCGATGGCTGTGGGCAGTTCGAACAGTTCGGGCTGCCAGCGCATGCCCCAGCCGTTCTGGGTGTCGGCGACGTCGGAGAGCTTGCTCCAGGAGTTGCCGTTGTCGGTGCTGCGGTAGATCGGGAAGACGGGCTTACCGGAGGTGTACTGCTCGAAGGTGGAGAGCAGGGTGCCGTTGGCTGATCCGTTGTGCTGCAGGCGCAGCGCCCGCGGATACAGCGAACCGGGCGAAGGCGCACCCGAAGGCGGGGTGTACATCGTCTGCGAGGGACGGGAGAGGGCCTGTGCCCGGTCCGCGGCAGGCAGCATCATCGTCGCCGCGGCGACGATCAGCGCCAGAAACAGGAACAGGAGAGTGACGGGGCGGGAACGCCGAGCGGCGTCGGGTCTGACGTCCAACAGTGCAGGGGACATGTGCGGCTCTCAGGACGGGGGAGGGATGGGGTGTTTCGGTGCCCGCCGCCCCGGGACGGATCCGGGTGGCAGCGGCGAGCCCGGCGTGCGTATCCGACGCGTACGCGACTTCGGCGACGCGGCGGCGCGGATCGGACCGGCCGGCGCTCAGTGAGACAGCCGGCGAGTGACAAGCGGTGCCGGGGAGTGCGGGTGTGCGTGCTCCCTGCTGCTCCCGGGCTGCTCAGGTGGTGCGCCGGACCGCTTTGTCGGAGTGGGACGGCGGAGGCGCGGTCGAGCCGCGGACGACGAGTTCGACCGGTGGGTCGCTCGCCTGCGGCAGGTCGGTGTCGGGCTTCTCGATCGCATGCACGAGAAGGCGGATGCCCTCCCGTGCCGCGGCCTCGAAGGGCTGACGGACGGTGGTCAGGGGAGGAGAGACGTAGGCGAAGACCGGGTTGCCGTCGAAGCCGACGACGCTGATGTCCTCCGGCACGCGACGCCCGGTTTCCCGCAGGGCGTGGATGAGGCCGATGGCCATCTCGTCGCCCGCCGCGAAGATGGCGGTCACAGAACGGTCCGAGGCCAGCGCCCTGCCCACGGCATGGCCGGAGGCGGCCGACCAGTCACCGTTGAGCAGCGGTGGCTCGTGCGCGCCCCGCGCCGCGAGCGCCGCCCGCCATCCCTCGATACGGTCCTTGGTGGCGTACCAGCGCCGCGGACCGGCCAGATGATGAACGGTCGCGTGCCCCAGGTCCAGCAGATGTTCGGTGGCAGCCCGGGCCAGTTCGTGGGCGCCCACACCCATGGTCACGGTGCGGGCGGCGTTGAATGCGGGCGGCGCCCCCAGGAAGAGCACCGGCACGTCGACGCGGAGGCTGACGTCTCCCTCCACGATGGGTTCGGAGACGATGACGCCGTCCACCCCCTGTTCGAGCAGCGACTCCACGGCGCCGGCGATACCCGCCGGGTCGCCGTCCGGTGTGTTGACCACGCGGAGCGCGTAGCCCGCGTCGCGCACGGCCCGCTCGATGTGCACGAGCAGTGAAGCGGTTCCGTACCCTGCGGTGCCCAGGGCGACCACGCCGATGGAGCCGGTACGCCCGGAGGCCAGTGTCCTGGCCGCCTGGTTCAGCCGGTAGCCGAGTTCCTCAGCGGCTGCGAGGACTTTTGTGCGGGCCTCTTCGGAGACATACGGCTCGTTGTTGAGGACCCTGGAGACCGTCTTGCGCGACACCCCGGCCAGCCGGGCCACGTCCGCGCTGCGCGGCACAGAGGAGCCCTCGCTCCGCCCCCCCACTTGTGCCATGAAGTCTCCCGGCGGCCGTATGCCTGCATCGAATGAGGTCAACCGAATGACCACGCGGTCTGACCGCGTGGTCATGTCTACGTAGCCCAGGGGCGCACGTCAAGGGTTCCCGCAGCATCGATTGCGACGGACGGCAGCGGATCCGGCGGAGGGTGCCCGTTCGGCCAGGGGGCCGTAACCGCCGCGAGGACACCTCTCGCCGGGTGTATAGGTGCTGGTCAAACCCCAGATGGTCACACTCGAGTCCGCTCGCGGAAGGGGCCGTCGTTCCCGTCCGGCCGCAAGGCGCCTGACGTCTCGGCTGTGCGGCCGGCCCCGCGCCCCACGGTCGAAGGGTCTTGACAGCGACTCCCCGGAGCATTCACTCTTCCTCGCAGCCGCCGGTCGCATTTGTTCGATCGTGTTGAGTATTGGTCGCGTTGGCGACCGCTTCCCAGTCACACCCCTCGGGTCGACGTGCCGCCTGGGCACGGCCCACCCTCTCAGGAGCCGAAATGCACTATCCCTCCCTCGGCTGGCCCATGCCTGCTCCCAGCCGCCGCACCGTCCTCCGCGGCGTCGGCGGTGCAGCCGTCCTCGGGGCCGGCATGCCTCTGCTCAGCGCCTGCGCCGGCAGCGGTACGGCCGCCGACCCGAAGACCGTCACCCTCGGCTCGAACGCGTCGGACGCGGTACCGAAAAAGGCGTTCGCCGAGATCTACGCGGCCTTCAAGAAGCAGTCCGGTATCACGGTCGACGTGAACACCAAGGACCACAACACGTTCCAGGAGCAGATCAACTCGTATCTGCAGGGCACCCCGGACGACGTTTTCAACTGGTTCGCCGGCTACCGCATGCAGTTCTTCGCGGGCAAAGGTCTGGCCAGTCCGATCGACGACGTGTGGCAGACGATCGGCGGCAACTTCCCCGACGCGATGAAGGCGCTCAGCAAGGGCGCGGACGGCAAGTACTACTTCGTGCCGATCTCCACGTCCCTCTGGGGGGTCTTCTACCGCAAGAGCGTCTTCCAACAATACGGCTACGAAGTCCCCACCACCTGGGACCAACTCGTCGCCCTGTGCAAGCAGATGAAGAAGGACAAGTTGGTCCCGCTCGCCTTCGGTGACAAGGACGCCTGGCCCGCCCTCGGCACCTTCGACCAGATCAACTTCCGTACCAACGGCTACGACTTCCACGTCGAACTGATGGCGGGCAAGGCGTCCTGGACGGATGCGAAGGTCCGCAAGACCTTCGACCACTGGGCCGAGATCCTCCCGTACCACCAGGACGGCGCCGTCGGCCGCACCTGGCAGGACGCCGCCCAGACGCTGGTGTCGAAGAAGGCGGGCATGTACCTGTTCGGCAGCTTCGTGGCGCAGCAGTTCACCAACCAGGCCGACCTGGACGACCTCGACTTCTTCGCCTTCCCGGAGATCGACCCGGCCTACGGCCAGGACACCGTGGAGGCGCCCACCGACGGCTTCATGCTCTCCAAGGCCCCGAAGAACAAGGCGAGCGCGGTCAAGCTCCTGGAGTTCCTGGGCACGCCGGAGGCCGAGCAGATCTACCTGAAGTCCGACCCGAGCCTTGTCGCCGCCTCCAACAAGGCCGACACCTCCTCGTACACCGCCCTGCAGAAGAAGGCGTACGCGACGATCTCCGGCGCCAAGCACCTCACCCAGTTCATGGACCGCGACAGTCGGCCGGACTTCACCTCCACGGTGATGCAGCCCGCGCTGCAGAAGTTCGTCCGCGATCCCAAGGGCGTCGACAGCCTGCTGGCGTCGATCGAACGCCAGAAGAAGACGATCTTCGCGTCCTCATGACCGCCACATCGGACACCGGTATCGGGACCGGTACCACCAGCACCCCGGGGACGGCCGCCGTGCCGCCCCCGGGCCCCCCGAATGACATGACGGCTCATCAGAAGAAGCGGCTGCGGGTGCGCTTGGGCCACCGACGGCTGCTCACCCGGCGGGACCGCATCACGCTCGGCCTGATGGCGGGCGTGCCGACGATCCTGCACGTAGCCCTCGTCTGGCTCACGGCGCTCGCCTCGATCGCGCTGGCCTTCACCACCTGGGACGGCATCGGCTTCGACTCCATCACGTGGGTCGGGCTGCAGAACTTCCGTGAACTGTTCACCAGCAACCCGCAGTTCTGGCCCGCCGTCGAGCACAACGTCATCTGGTTCGTCGTGCTCATCCTGATCCCGACCCCGTTCGGCCTGTTCCTGGCCGTGCAGCTGGACAAGAAGATCCGCTTCAGCCGCGTCTACCAGACCGCGTTCTTCCTCCCGGTCGTCGTGTCGATGGCCGTCATCGGCTTCGTCTGGCAGCTGGTCTACAACCCCGACACGGGCCTGATCAACAGCCTCATCGGCGCCAACGAGCCCGGCCACTACATCGACTGGATCGGCGACCCGGACCTCAACCTCTGGGCCATCCTCATCGCCGCGTCCTGGCGCCACACCGGCTACATGATGATCCTCTACCTGGCCGGCCTGAAAGGCGTCGACCCGTCCCTGCGGGAGGCCACCGCGCTGGACGGCGCGAACGAGTGGCAGACGTTCAAGAACGTCATCTTCCCGACCCTGCGCCCCACCAACACCGTCGTCCTCGTCGTGACGATCATCGAGGCGCTGCGCGCCTTCGACCTGGTCTTCGTCTTCAACAAGGGCGCCCAGGGCACCGAACTGCTCTCGATCCTGGTCACCAACAACATCATCGGCGAGTCCAGCCGGATCGGATACGGCTCCGCGATCGCCGTCGTTCTCCTGGTGATCTCGCTCGCCGTGATCATCCCGTACCTGATCGCGACCTTCCGGAAGGAGCGGCGAGCATGAGCACCGTGAGCGCGCTCGGAAAGCAGCGCACCCCTCTCCGCCCCGCCCGCATCCTGCTGCACACCTTTCTCGTTGCCACCGCCCTCGCCTGGCTGGCGCCGCTGCTGTGGGCGCTGTACGCCGCCCTGCGCCCGTACGCCGAGACCAGCACCAAGGGCTACGTCTCCTGGCCCGACAAGCTCAGCCTCGACAACTTCACCAACGCGTATGTGCAGTCGGACATGATGCACTACTTCGGGAACACCCTGCTGATCGCGGTCCCGGCCGTGCTGGTGACGCTGTTCCTGTCGTCGATGGTCGCCTTCTACGTCAGCCGCTTCGACTTCCGGGTCAACCTCTTCCTGCTGCTGGTGTTCACCGCGGGCAACCTGCTCCCGCAGCAGGTCATCATCACCCCCCTCTACCGGCTCTACCTGCTCATCGACCTGCCCGGCATCACCATGAGCGGCAAGCTGTACGACTCCGCGCTGGGCCTGGTGCTGATCCACGTGGCGTTCCAGTCCGGGTTCTGCGCCTTCGTCCTGGCCAACTACATGCGCTCGCTGCCGCATGAGCTGACCGAGGCCGCCCTCGTCGACGGCGCCTCCGTGTGGCGGCTGTACTGGCAGATCGTGCTCCCGCTGTGCAAGCCCGCGATGGCCGCCCTGGCCACGCTGCTGTCCATCTGGATCTACAACGACTTCTTCTGGGCCATCGTGCTGATCTCCACCGGCGAGAACATGCCGATCACCTCCGCCCTGAACAACCTCTCCGGCCAGTACTTCACCGACCCCAACCTGGTTGCCGCCGGCGCCCTGCTCACCGCGATCCCCACCCTCATCGTGTACTTCGCGCTCCAGCGCCAGTTCGTCAGCGGCCTCACCCTCGGCGCCAACAAGGGCTGAAACAAGCCTGCCACTCGTCTCTCACACCTTCCGGAGTACCACCAGTGATCACCGAACGCCGTCCTCGCCTGCCAGGCATCGCCTACGGCGCCGACTACAACCCCGAACAGTGGCCCGAGGAGGTGTGGGCCGAGGACATGGCTTTGATGCGTGAGGCCGGGGTGACCATGGTCAGCGTCGGCATCTTCTCCTGGGCCCTGCTGGAGCCGTCCGAGGGCGTCTACGACTTCTCCCGCATGGACAAGATCCTGGATCTGCTCCACGAGAACGGCATCGCCGCCGACCTCGCCACCCCGACGGCCGCCCCGCCCGCCTGGTTCTTCCGCGCCCATCCCGAGGCCCTGCCGGTCGACCGCGACGGCCGCACGCTGTCGTACGGCAGCCGCCAGACCTTCTGCCCGTCCAGCCCTGCCTACCGTGCCGCGGCGCTCGCCATCGCGGGCGCGCTGGCCGAGCGCTACGCCGGCCACCCGGCCCTCGCCATGTGGCACGTCCACAACGAGTATGGCTGCCACAACGCCGCCTGCTACTGCGACACCAGCGGGGCCGCCTTCCGGGACTGGCTCAGGGCGAAGTACGGCGACGACCTGACCGCGCTCAACCACGCCTGGGGCACCTCCTTCTGGAGCCAGTGGTACTACGACTGGGAAGAGATCATCCCGCCCCGCGCCACCGGCGCCGACCCCAACCCCACCCACCAGCTGGACTGGCGGCGCTTCTGCTCGGACGAGCTGCTCTCACTGTTCACGGCCGAACGTGACGTGCTCCGCCGTGCCGCCCCAGGCATCCCTGCCACCACCAACTTCATGGTGATGCACAACTTCGACGCGCTCGACTACTGGCGCTGGGCCCCCGAGCTGGACATCGTCTCCAACGACCACTACCTGCGCTCCACCGACCCGGAGTCGGAGATCGACATCGCGCTCTGCGGCGACCTGGTGCGCTCCATGGCCGGCGGACCCTGGCTGCTGATGGAACACTCCACCGGAGCCGTCAACTGGCAGCCCGTCAACCGGGCCAAGGGGCCCGGCGAAATGCGCCGCAACGCGCTCGCCCACGTCGCGCATGGTGCCGACGGCATCGCCTACTTCCAGTGGCGGGCGGCCAAGGCGGGCGCCGAGCAGTGGCACTCGGCGATGCTGCCGCACGCGGGCACGGACAGCCGGATCTGGCAGGACGTCGTACAACTCGGCGCGGACCTAGGGGCGTTGGCGGAAGTCCGGGGCAGCACCAGCCCCGCCCGGGTCGCCATCGTCTGGGACTGGAACTCCCGCTGGGCCATGGAGCAACCCTCCCAGCCCAGCGCCGAACTGCGCTTCCAGGACCTGGTGAGGCGCTGGTACACGCCACTGTGGCGGGCCGGCGTGGCGGTCGACTTCGTACGCCCCGACACCCCCGACCTCGACCGCTACCAGCTCGTACTCGCACCCAGCCTGTATCTGGTCGACGACGCGGGAGCGGCCAACCTGAAGGCGTTCGTCGAGCGCGGCGGAACCCTGGCGGTGGGCTTCCACAGCGGTGCGGTGGACGAGAACTGCCACATACGCCTGGGCGGTTACCCGGGCGCCTTCCGGGAGATCCTCGGAGTGCACGGCGACGAGTTGTTCCCCCTGCTGCCCGGCCAGTCGGTCGGCCTCGTCGGCCAGGTCCCACAGGAGGCGACCGCCGACCTGTGGACCGAACGCCTCCGGCTCACCGGGGCGGAGGCCGTCGCCAGCTACGCCGACGGACCGTTGGCGGGCGTCCCCGCCATCACCCGTCACCTGTACGGCAGCGGCACCGCCTGGTACGTCGCCACCCACCCGGACCCCACCACCCTGGCCGCCGTCCTGGAGCGCATCTGCCAGGAGGTGGGCGTGCGTCCGGAGCGCGAGGTTCCGGCTGGCGTCGAGGTGGTGAGGCGGCGCGGCACGGATGCCGACTACCTCTTCCTGATCGACCACGCCGGCCGTGGCGCCGAGATCCCCGCCGACGGGGTCGAACTCCTCACCGGAAAACCGGTCGTGGGCTCGGTCACCGTCCCCGAGGGTGGCGTCGCTGTCGTCCGCGAGTCGGCGGCCGGACCGAGTGGTGAGTGAGGTACTGGGGGTTCCGTCCGCGTGAACGCGCCCGCCTCGGGCGGTTACGACCAGCACTGTGGGCTGGAGTAGCATTTTTCGGGGTGCACTATAGCGCCCCCAGGTACGGGTGTTCGCGATGCCGCCTCGGGACGACGCACCGCCCGCCGAGATCGTGGTGGTGAGGGGCGTGTTCACGGCTGTTTCTGGCCCTCACCGCGGCCCTCCGGGACGTCGTCCGGGTCGGCTGGCGGCGCCACGAAGAGCAGGGCGGCGCGACGGAGACCCTCAGTAACCAGGAGCTGCACTACGAGGAGAGGTCGGAGCCGACCGCGGTGTAGTACGTGGTGATCGTCGTCCCGGCGTCGCTGCCGGTGGAGGCGGGCTGGGTGGTCTCAATGACCTGGCCCTGGCTGTCGTAGGCCGTGGTGCTGGTGAGTGTCAGCCTCCCGGATCCTCGGTGGAGCTGGTCGGCAGGCCCTTGGCCCAGTCGAATCCTGGCGCGACGGACCGCGCGTCGGCGGTCAGGTCCGGCCAGGACCGCGGCTGCGCGCCGATGGTCTCCAGCGTGACCTGGTCCTTGGCCGTCGCGGTGCCGTCGGTGGGACGCCGGTGTCGTACGTCTTGACCGTGTACTCCCGCGTCATGAGCTGGCTGCCCGCGGCGGCGAGGCTGGTGGATCCACTGGTCAGATCGGCCGCGAGGGTGATCCAGTGCAGCGGCCCATAAGTCTCCAGCTCCTGTGTGCCGGTGCTGTTGAACACCGCGGTGGTGGACAGCAACTGGGCGCGCTCTGCGGAGGTCAGCGCGTTGGCGAGGTCGGTGAGCCCGCTCGATGGTGGAGTCCACCGACACGGCCCAGTTGAGGTCCTCCTAGGCGTCGGCCTGGACCATCAGCGCGGTGAACACTCGCTCCCAGGGCCATCGACGGCCCACCTCCGCAGCCGGTGTAGACGCCTCCCCAGCTGCCGTATTTCTCGGGCAGATGGACCCCCGCCCGCTACACCGGCGGGCTGTGGCTGGGCAAGTCACTGAAAACGGTCACCTACCAGGAAGCCCGTAGGTTAGACAGCAGTGCGATGCTCGGCAAGGCCTGTGGTCGCCTGTCCCGGCTGGAGTGCTTCGAGGGCAGGCTCGCTCGGGTGATGTGCCCGCGGCGACGTACGGCAGGGCTCCGCTGCGTTGGGCGCCGTGAGCCGTCGGGCACCGGACTCCGTCGTCGAACCGGGTTCAGCCCGACTGCATCACGGCGGACATCGACGGTGGAGACGCGTGAGAAGCGGTGAGAAGGGCGCCGTGGACGGCCGCGGACGCCACCCGGGTGACATAGCGAGCGGTGTCCCGAGGCCATGTGTCACGTTCCTGGTGGATCAGGAGACAGACGGCGCCGTGCACGCCGGCACACAGCAGCCTGGCGGTTTCGGTGGTGCTCTCCACCGGTACCCCGGCATCGAGACAGGCTGTGACCTTGTCCCGGAAATAGCGGAAACACGCATCCGCGTTCTGGCGACTGGCCTCGGTGGCCTCGCCATCCATCACGAGTCGGTACGGGGAGGGATGGCGAAGCCCGAACGCGACGTAGGCGACGCAGGTTTCGTAGAGCACCGTCACCGGATCCGGGACCCCCCGGGACACTTCTTCCAACTCGAGGAACAGTGAACTCCACACACGCAGGCACGTGGCGTGGACGAGTTCCGTCTTCGAGGCGAAGTGGAGGTAGACGGCCGGCGGGGTGACCCCCGCGCGTGTCGCCACCGCCCGAATCGTAAGAGCGTCGGCACCGCCCTCTTCCAGCAGTTGATCGGCGATGTCGAGAAGCTGCTCGCGGAGCAGGCCGCCCTGGCCCTTGGCGGCGCGAACGCGGAAGCCGGTCACAGGAAGGGGCCTTCCGGAGGGAGCGGCATCAGGATGGCTTCTGCTTGACGGCGGTGACCACCTGGGTTACCCGGGCGCACAGTTCGCCCTCGGCGTCGTGCACGTCGACCTCGATGACGGTGTTACGACCGACGCGCAGGGGGCGAGCTGTGGCAACGACGTCTGTGTGTGCAGGCCGAAGGAAGTGCGTGGTCGACTCCACAGTGGCCGGTGCGGCGCCGACCGGGCCGTTGAGGGCGGCGCACACGGCGGCGCTCACATCGGCGAGGCCCATCAACGCTCCTCCATGGAGGCCACCGCCCACCGTGGAGAGCGAGAGATCGTGTGCCAGCGTGGCTCGAACGCCGGCTGCCGTCATTTCGTCGAACACGACTCCGAGGGTCTTGGCGTACGGCGCGAGTGCGTAGACGTCGTTGGCTGCGAGTGCGGGCACGGGCTGCTCCCATCTGAGTTACGTACGATAAGTTATCGACGTTAACTCAGGCCGTCAACCGGGGACGCCCGACCACGTACGACGGCTACGGATAAGCCCCTTTGCGGGGAGCGGGGTCGCTTCGCCAGGTGTCGTGCCGCGGCCCAGTGAGCGGTCGGCCGTGCACAGGACCAGGAACACGGCGGCCACACCGAGGAGCGACCAGGCCATGGCATGCAGTCCGGGACTGGTGGCGCCGTCGCGGAAGAACACGGCGCTCGCCGCTGCCGCGGACAGCGCGCCGATGTACATGAACGTGCGCAGCAGTCCCGCGAACGAGCCCATGCGGGCCGGGTCGGCCTGTGCGTACAGGGCATTCTGGTTGGCCAGTCCGATCAGCCCGTGCGGGATGCCGACGACCGCGCTGAGCACGACAAGCAGCCAAATCGGGCTGTCGGCGTGCAGGAGCGACAATGCCGCGCAGCCGAGGCATTGGAAGAGCACGCCGACAACGAGTTTGCCCCGTACCCGGCTGCGGCGTCCCGTGAGCGCGGTGACACCAATGGCCGTCGCGGACAGCGGCAGCAGAAGCAGACCTGCCTGTGACGCGATGAGCCCTCGGCCCTCTTGGAGCCACTGGCTGTAGCCGTGGAAGAAGGCGTACGACGTGGTGTAGGCGAGGCACTGACGGGTGAACGTGACAAGCAGCGGTACGTTGCCGCCGAGGACTCGAAGATCAATGAACGGCTGGGCCATGCCGAGTTCGCGACGCACGAACACCGAGCCCGCAGCCAGGCCGAGCACCGGCAGATACCAGTGTGCGACCGCCGGGTTCATCAGGAAGAACATGAACGCGGTCAGTGATCCGGCGAACCACAGCATGCCCGGCACATCGACGTGTACCGTCCTGCCCGGTGGCGTCGCGCGTGGCAGCCACAGTGCGCCCAGGACAAGGCACGAGCGACAGCGGCACGTTGATGCCGAAGATCAGGTGCCAGCCACCGGTGCCGATCAGCAGGCCACCGAGAGTCGGCCCGACGACCGCGATGACCTGATTGGAAATCGACAACGCGGCGAGGACGCCACTCGGGTTCTTCCGGCCGGTGCGCTCCGACTCGGAGCGCAGCAGCGACATGGACGCCGGGTATGCCGCCGAGATGCCGAATCGGAGAAGGACGCGGGAAGCGACCAGTACCCACACGTGCGGAGCGAGGGCGCCGAGCAGTCCGGCCAGGCCGGCCAGCGCGGTGCCGGCTTGTGAAGGGCGGCCTCGTTCGAGAGTTCGCCTGTGTCGCTGGTATGGATCCAGCCGTGGGGCTCCAGGACCGTGGCGGTCTTCTCGGGCAGCCCGTGGTAGCCCTGCATGACGCCGGGCCGCGCAGGAGGATCAGGCCGGCCGCGATGTTGTAGACCCGCTCGGCTGCCGGCATCCAGCTGGGTGATTTCCAGTCGGCCGGGACCTCGGCGGAGGACGGCGATACCGGGTAGCGGTAGGCATCGGCGTCCGGGGTGACCTTCACGCGCTCCAGGAAAGCCCGCGACGGACGGTGGACGATTCCCCATAGGTGTCTGTGTGTTGTGGTGCAGCGCTGCGGTGGTGTGGTCACGCCCGGAGCATGTGTTAACCGTGCGAGGCAGGCGTGGGAGCGCGGGGCTGGCGTGGGTCAGCCGGTCAGGTGACGTGCGCGGGTCATCAAGGGCGATGGCCGCGCGGGAGCCGGATGGTGACGGTGGTTCCGGCTCCGAGGTCTGAGTGCACGTCCACCTGTCCGTGGTGGGCGTGGACGATGGCCTCCACGATGGCCAGGCCGAGACCGGAACCGCCGTAGGCGCGGCTGCGGCTGGCCTCGGCGCGCCAGAAACGCTCGAAGACGCGGGGCAGGTCTTCCGGTGCGATTCCAGGGCCGTTGTCGATGACACTCAGCTGCACGGTCTCACCGGTGAGGGCGACCTCGACGCGCACGGAGGTCTGAGCCGGCGTGTGCTGGACGGCGTTGCCTACGAGATTGCGCAGGACCTGTTGCAGACGGGCGGCATCGCCGACGACGGGTGCGGGCAGTGCGGGTGCCATGGTGATGTCGCGTTGGGGGTAGATGATCTGGGCGTCCTCGATGACGCCGGCGGCCAGGACGGTGAGGTCCACGTCGTCCTGCTCGACGGGTCGGCCGGCGTCCAGGCGGGCGAGCAGCGCGAGATCCTCCACGAGCAGGCGCATCCGGCCCACTTCGTCCTCGATGTGGTCGAGTGCGGTTTCCAGGCCTTGACCGGAAAGGCCGCCTTGGCGGTGCAGGTCGAGCCAGCCGGAGATGGTGGACAGGGGTGTGCGCAGTTCGTGAGAGGTGTCGGCGGCCAGCGAGCGAACGGTCGCCTCCGCGCGGGCCTGGGCGTCGAACGCCCGGTTGACCGCCTTGGCCAGCAAATCGGCTTCGCTGCCGTTGCGGTGCGCGGGCAGCCGTTCGGTCAGGGAGCCCGCGGCGATGGCGTCGGCGCTTCGGGCCATGCGGGCGAGCGGGCGCATGCCGAGACGCAGAACGATGACGGACAGGGCCAGCAGCACCAGCAACGCGCCGCCGATCAAGCTCAGTTGACGTCGGATGAGCGCGTCGGTGGTGGCGTCGTCGACGGAGGTGTCGATGGTGAGGATGACCGTCGCCGGTGCCACGGTGCCTTCGGCAGGCCCGCGGTCGATGATCAGGCCGGGGCTGGGGATGCGTACGGCGCTGAGGTCGCCGCCATCCAGGGTGACCACCCTTCCCGTCGGTGCCGTCGCGCTGAGTGCCGCCACATCGTCGGCGGCCCGGGACGCGGAGCCGGTGCTCAGCAGGACGTTGTTGTCCTCGTCGACGGCCACCGTGCCCAGGGGCGAACCGAGGAGGGCACCGAGCTGGTCGGCATTGGCGGTCTGCGGTCCCTGGCCCATGACCCGAGTCAACCGCTGGGCGTTCGCTTTGAGGGTGTCCTGGTTGCGCTTGTCCAGAAAGTTTTCCAGGAGGAGGGCGCTGATGACGGCGCTGGCGACCAGTCCGACGACCAGGAGAACGGCCAGCCCGGCGAGCAGGCGCAGGCGGACGCTGGAGAAGGCCCAGGGAAGACGGCCGCGGAGTCTCACGTGTCGTCCTGCTCTCGAAGTGTGTAGCCGACGCCGCGGACGGTGTGCAGCAGCGGCGTGCGGCCATGGTCGATCTTGCGTCGGAGGTTGGAGATGAAACGCTCCACGACCACGGAGTCCCCGCCGAAGTCGTACTGCCACACGGCCTCGAGGATCTGGGCGCGGGAAAGAACCTGCCCCTGGTGACTCAGCAGGTAGTGCAGCAGACGGTACTCGGTGGGGGAGAGTTCGACGATCCGGCCGCCTCGGCGGACTTCGTGCCGGAGGTCGTCGAGCGTGAGGTTGCCACAGCACAGGCGTGTTTCCTCGGCGGCGGGGGTTCCACCGCGGGCGCGGCGCAGCAGGGCCTGCAGGCGGGCGCCGACTTCGACGACGCTGAAGGGTTTGGTGACGTAGTCGTCGCCGCCCAGGCGCAGTCCTCGTACCCGGTCTTCGACGGCGTCGCGCGCGGTGAGGAAGAGGACGGGGACGTCGATGGAGCGGGCGCGCAGGAGTTGGAGGATCTCGAAGCCGTCGGCGCCGGGGAGCATCACGTCGAGAACGATGACGTCCGGGGGGCGGCGGGCGACCTGGTCGAGGGCCTCGCTCAGGTCGCCCGCCGTCTCGACTTCGAATCCGGCGAACTGCAGTGCCGAGATCAGCAGGCGCCTGATGCCGGGATCATCGTCGATGACGAGGACGCGGTCGGTGTTCCCCGGCGGGTTGACGGCGCTCATGTGTGCTCCTGGTGGCGGCAGCGGTTGACCGACGTCCGCCGTCTCTGCCGGTGCGGCGGACTTGGGGCGTATCCCGGTAGCGGCTGTGCTGATCATGGTTTCGTCACAGGGTTGCTGGGGTGGATTCCTTGACTGGGTCGTGCGGGGCCGCCGGTTCGGGGGTGTGGAAGTTCTCGCCCTCGACGTCGAGATGGGGCAGCACGCGGTCAAGGCGTCGCGGCAGCCGCCAGGCCCGGTCCCCGAGGAGTGCCAGGGTCGCCGGCACGAGGGTCATCCGCACCAGGAAGGCGTCGACCATGACGCCGAAAGCCAGGGCGAAGGCGATCGGCATGATGTCGGCGTCGTGGGAGAACAGGAAACTGACGAACACCGAGATCATGATGAGCGCCGCAGAAGTTACCACACGGGCGGCGTTGCGGGCTCCGTTGAGGATGGCCGTGCGGGCGTCGCGGTGGCGGTTGTAGTCCTCCCGCATGGCGGAGACGAGGAACACCTCGTAGTCCATGGCCAGCCCGAAGAGCACGGACATCACGATGATGGGCACGAAGCTGGCCACCGGACCCTCGCTGGGCACGCCCAGCGGGCCGGCCAGCCAGCCCCACTGGAAGACCGCGACGGTGGCTCCGAAGGCGGCGCCCACGGACAGCAGGAACCCGATGGTCGCCTTGACCGGGATGGCGATCGACCGGAACGCGATCATCAGCAGGAGCAGGGAGAGGCCGACGACGACGATCACGAAAGGCACGAGTGCGCCGCTGAGCTTGTCGGAGACGTCGATGCTGACCGCGGTCATACCGGTGACGGCGACATGGCTGCCGCTGGACTGTGCCAACGGCTGCATCTGGGTGCGCAGCCGGGAGACGAGGTTGCTGGTCTCCTCGGACCGCGGTCCGGTGTCGGGGATGATCCGGATGCGTGCGGCCGTCCTGTCCTTGGCCATGTCGACATCGCTGACGTCCGCGATGCCCCGGACCCCTCGCAGTTCGTCCTCGACGGCGGTGGCCGTGAAGGTGACGGCGGCCGGGTCGTCGTTCTCGACGAGTACGACGAGGGGGCCGTTGGCGCCGGGACCGAAGGCGTCACTGATCACGTCGTAGGCCTGGCGGCTGGAGTTGCTTGTGGCACTGGAACCCTCGTCGGTGAGTGCCAGCTTCAGCTCCATGCCGGGAACGGCCAGGGCGATCAGGACGACGGTGCCCAGGATCAGGTTGCGTACGGGGTGGCGCAGGACGCCCTGGGTCCAGCGCACGCCCATCGTGGCCGCCCGGCCGCTGTGCGACGCCGACCACATGGAGCGCTTACGGCCGATGGGCAGGAACCTGCGGCGCCGGGCCGCGGACCGGGGTGCTTTGGGCGTGAGCCGGTGGCTGGCCATCCCCATCAGCGCGGGCAGCAGGGTCAGTGCGGTGATGACGGCGACCGTGACCGATCCGGCCGAGGCCAGCCCCATGGAGGTGAGCATCGGCACACCGGCCACCGACAGGCCGGCGAGCGCGATGAGGACGGTGGCGCCGGCGAATACAACGGCACTGCCCGCGGTGGCGGTGGCCCTGGCGATGGACTCCCTGACCGGCATACCGGTACCCAGCTGGGCGCGATGACGGGAGAGGATGAACAGGGCGTAGTCGATGCCGACGGCGAGTCCGAGCATGATCGCCAGGGTGGGCGCGTTGTCGGAGACGTCGAACACGGTCGCCAACCCCATCATCGCGGCCACCGTACCGATGATGCCGAGCACCGCGGTGATCAGCGGCAGACCGGCGGCGAGCAGCGACCCGAAGGTGATCACGAGGATGACCAGGGCCACGCCCAGTCCGATCAGTTCGCTGGGCCCCACGGGCGGATGCGAGGTTTCGTAAGGCTCACCGCCGTAGATGGTCCGCAGGCCCGCCCGCTCGGCCGCGTTCCCGGCGGCCTTCACCGCGTCCAGCGTGCCGGTCGGCACGTCGTCGGCCTCCTTCGTGGTGAAGGTGACCTCCGCCACCGCGGTGCGCCCGTCCTCGGAGACGGCGTCACGCTCGGACGGGGCACTGACCTCGCCGACACCGGAGACCCGGCCCGTGGCCTCCAGCGTGGTCTCCAGGGACTTACGCAGATCCGGTTCGGTCACCTTGCGGCCGGGCGGAGCCTGGAACACGATCTGCGCCGACTGGACGTCCGGCTCGGGGAAGTGCCGTTCCATCTTCGTCAGGGCCGTCTGGGCCGGCGATCCAGGGATGGAGCTGCTGTCGGCGAAGGAGCCGGCGAAGAAAACCCCCAGACCGACCACCGCAACGAGGGCCAGGAGCCACCCGATCAACATCGTTCGCCACCGCCGGGCACCCAATGCCCCCAGCCGGTACAAGAGCGTAGCCATCAAAGATTCCCTCACTGTTCGGAAGACGACTCGCCACATCCTTTTCAAGGGACTTGACGACCGCCTCACAGAGAACCTGAGGGTTTCTTGACGGTTCGACTCCAGCACCGTCAGGCATGCCGGTCAGCAGGCATGGGCTAGTGCCGTGGCAGGCAACGTTCGCCCCGTCGCGACGCCCGGCACGCCCTCTCGCCGCACCGGCCGAAAGCCCAAGTACATCCAGTACGAGGGCTTCCGGCCGGCACGCCGAGAGCACGCACCGGACGCCGCTCCTTGACGGGCAAACGTTGCCTGCCGCGGCACTAATCGGCGCTCCGCTTGTCCTCGGACTGGTCCCTGGCGTGATCCAGCCGTAGCGGGAGTCGTGCGGCGAGGTAGTCGATGAGTGCGTTGACACGTCGAGGGACATGCCCGTCCTCCTCCAGGAGGGCATAGATGTCGGAGGCCGGTGTCGACAGGTGCGGCAGGACCCGGATGAGCTCGCCGCGATTCAGATGTGGCCTGACATGCCACTCCGAGCGCATGATCACACCACGGCCCTCCAGCGCCCAACCGGTCACCACGTCACCGTCGTTGCTGGACAGACTGCCCTGCACTCGCACGTGTCGGGGACGGTCCGCATCCCCGAAGCGCCAGAGGGCGAAATCGCTCTCGTTCTCCCGCAGCACGATGCAGTTGTGGTGGGCCAGATCCTCGATGCTTTCCGGGGTGCCGTGCGCGGCGAGGTAGGACGGCGCCGCGCAGGGCACGCGCCGGTTCTTGGCCAGACGCCGCATGCGCAGCGAGGAATCGGGCGGCATGCCGACGTGGACGGCCACGTCGAACTCACGCTGGTGGGGCCTTAGCGGCAGAGCGGATGTCTGCATACGGACGTGCAGTTCGGGGTGGGCCGCGGCGAACTCGCCGAGCAGCGGCGCGATATGCGCGCGGCCGAGACCCAGTGTGGCTTCGACGACGAGGGATCCGCGCAACCCCCCGGCTGTGTCGGTGATCGTGTCCTCGAGCTCGCGTACCTGGTCGAGGATCGCCTCGACGCGCGCCGCGTAGAGCTCGCCCTCCGAAGTCAGCTTCAGTCGGCGGGCGCCGCGCTGAACGAGCCGGACAGCCAGGCGATGCTCCAGCGCGCTGAGGCGTTTGCTGACGACGGGAAGGGAGCAACCGAGTTCACGCGAGGCGGCCGTCAGCGTCTCGCTCGACGCGACCACGTGGAAGAACTGCAGGTCGTCCACGGCTGAACGGCTCTTGGACCACGGGCGACGAGAACGCCGAGAGCTTTCCATAGGGGAAAACCTACCTTGCCCGTTACAGGCTTGTACCGAGCGTTTCCGCTAGCCAAGGTGGGACTCAGCCGCGCCGTGACCGGAACGCTCTGGACAGAGTGCTCGCCACCGGACTTGCGCATCGATCCTTGGAGGGGGAGTGCCTTCGTGCCGCAGAGTTATCGCATCGCAGCGATTCCGGGTGACGGGATCGGCCGCGAGGTCGTCCCGGAGGGGCTGAGGTGCCTGCGTGCCGCCGCCGAGGTGCACGGGTTCCAACTCGACGTCACCGAGTTCGACTTCGCCAGCGCCGACTACTGGCTGCGCCACGGCATGATGCTGCCCGACAACTGGAGGGACGTACTCGGCGCGTTCGACGCGATCTTCTTCGGTGCGGTCGGATGGCCGGAGGTGGTCCCGGACCATGTCTCGCTGTGGGGGAGTCTGCTGCAGATGCGGCGGGGCTTCGACCAGTACGTCAATCTGCGCCCCGTGCGACTGCTGCGCGGTGTGCGCAGTCCGCTGCGTGACCACCAGCCGGGCGACATCGACTTCTATGTCGTGCGGGAGAACACCGAGGGCGAGTACTCCAGCATCGGCGGCCGGATCTTCGAAGGCACCGATCGCGAGACAGTGGTCCAGGAGACGGTCATGACACGGACCGGCGTCGACCGTGTCCTGCGCTATGCCTTCGAACTCGCCGCGTCCCGCCCGAGCAAGCATCTGACCTGGGCGACGAAGAGCAACGGGATCTCGATCTCCATGCCCTACTGGGACGAGCGCGCAACCGAGATGGCCGCCCGGTACCCCGAAGTGACCGCCGACAAGGACCACATCGACATCCTGACCGCGAAGTTCGTACTTCAGCCCGAACGGTATGACGTGGTCGTCGCCAGCAACCTGTTCGGTGACATCCTCTCCGACCTCGGCCCGGCCTGCACCGGAACGATAGGCATCGCCCCCAGCGCCAACATCAACCCCGACCGCTCCTTCCCCAGCCTCTTCGAGCCGGTGCACGGGTCGGCACCGGACATCGCCGGTCTCGGTGTGGCCAACCCTGTCGGCCAGATCTGGAGCGGCGCCATGATGCTCACCCACCTCGGCGAGCACGAGGCGGCCGCGCATGTCGTGGCTGCGATCGAGAGCGTTCTGGACGAGCAGCCCGGTGTGCTCACCCCCGACCTCGGGGGCACGGGAACGACGGTGGGGCTGGGCAAGGCCGTCACGGCCCGGATCGCCGCGACGTCTCCCGCCGGCCACGACGGGGGAGTGGCGGCCGGCGACGCGGCCGGCCGCACGGTCGAAGAGGGGGTCGCGGCGTCATGACCAGACCTCTCTCCGACCCGGTCGGCCTCGAAGTGCGCTGGGACCGGCTTGCCGCCGCCACCGACGAGGCGGCCTCCACGATGCTGCGCACGGCCATCTCCACGATCATCCGGGAGTCGAACGACTACACCGTCGTCCTGATGGACCGCGCGGGACGCACGATGGCCGAGTCACGAGCCGGCATCCCCGCCTTCGCCGCTCTGATGAGTTCGCTGACCGCGCTGGTCATCGAACAATTCCCGGCGGACGAATGGCAGGACGGCGACAGCGTCATCACGAACGACCCGTGGATCGCCACCGGGCACCTGCCCGACATCGCGATGATCTCCCCGGTCTTCCACCGAGGACGGCTCGTCGCGTTCGCGGGCACCGTGGCGCACTCACCGGACATCGGTGGCACACCTTCGATGAGCGCGACCGAGCTGCTCTGCGAGGGCATCTTGATCCCTCCACTGCGCCTGTTCCGGGCCGGACAAGTCGAGCAGGGAGTCAAGGACCTGCTGCTGGCGAACGTACGGCTGGCGGACCAGGTCTGGGGCGACCTGGAGGCGCAGGCCGCGGCGCACGCCGTGTGCCGCCGACGCGCCCAGGAGTTCCTCACCGACTTCCGTGAACCGGACTTCGAGGCGTTCGCGGACCAGGTCCACGCGCTGACCGACGCCGCGATGCGCGCGGGCCTCCGCGACGTGCCCGACGGCGTCTACCGTGCCTCCCTGGACGCGGACGGCGTCGAAGGGCATCCCACGCACATCGAGTGCGCGGTGACCGTTCGCGGCGAGGAGGTCGAGATCGACTACACCGGCAGCTCCCCCCAAGTGCCCTTCGCGACGAACTCGACGCTGAACTACACCCGCGCCTACTCCATGTATCCGCTGAAGATCCTGCTGGATCCGTCCACGCGGACCAACTGGGGCTCCTACCGGTCCATCCAGGTCACTGCGCCGGAAGGCACGATCGTCAACCCGAGGTTTCCCGCGCCCGTCGTGGCACGGCACCTCACCGGGCACCTGTTGTCCTGCGCGGTGTACCAGGCACTGGCCCCGGTGCTGCCCGACCGTGTCATCGCCGACAGCGGCGGCGCCCCCGCCCTGCGCGTCCGCTTCGCCGGGGTCGACGACTCCGGCCGGCCTTTCAGCCTCATGCTCTTCGCCAACGCGGGCATGGGCGCGTCCAAGGAGTCGGACGGGCTCTCCACCACCGCCTTCCCCACCAACTCCGGCGGCGGCAGCATCGAGGCACTGGAGGCCGCGTCTCCGCTGCGCTTCCTCCGCAAGGAGTTGCGCGCCGGATCGGGCGGACGCGGCCGACGCCGCGGAGGACTGGGCCAGGACATCGAGGTACTGAATCCGATGAGCCGACCCGTGCAGATGGTTCTGCTCGGAGACCGCGAACAACATCCGGCGCTCGGACTCGCCGGCGGCGAACCCGGGGCCACCGCACACGTCGTCCTGGACTCCGGCGAGCGCGTCCCCCTGAAGTCGATCTCACAGCTCGCCCCCGGCGCATCGGTGGTCATCTCCTTCGCCGGCGGCGGCGGGTTCGGCCCCCCGAAGGAGCGTGAGCCCGAGTTCCTGACCGCCGACGAGATCGCCGGCTACACCGTCCCGGCCAGTCAGCAGAACCCGCGCACAGCCTGGACGGCGGGCGGTAGCGCATGTGAGGAGGTGGGCCGATGAGCCGCACGGTCCGGATCGGCGTCGACGTCGGCGGGACGTTCACCGATCTGCTGCTGCATGACCCGCGAAGGCAACTGATCCGGCCCGGGAAGCTGCCCACCACGCCCCACGCTCCCAACGAGGCCATCACCGCGGGGATCGCCCGGCTGCTGGAGGAGACGTCCACGGCCCCCGGAGAGGTCGCGGGCATCGTGCACGGCACCACGCTGGTGACGAACACGCTGCTGGAACGCACCGGAGCGGTCGTCGGTCTGCTGAGCACCAGCGGGTTCAGCGATTCCCTCGAAATGGGACGGGAGACGAGGTTCGACACCACCGATCTGCTCGCCCGGCCGGCTCAACCGCTGGTGCCGCGCCCTCTGCGCCGTGGCGTACCCGGGAGAATCGCCGCGGACGGCAGTGAACTCGAACCGCTCGACGAGCGTGCCGTCCTCACGTCTGTGCGGGATCTGACAGACCAGGGCATCGAGGCACTGGCCGTGGCCCTGATGCACTCCTACCGCGACGCCCGTCACGAGCACCGGGTGCGGGACCTGATCGCGCGGGCACACCCCGACCTCCCCGTCACCCTCTCCAGCGCCGTGGCCCCGGTCATCGGTGAGTACGAGCGGGCCGGTACCGCCTGCCTGAACGCGTATGTGCAGCCCCTGATGTCGCGCTACCTCGACGACCTGCGTG
The DNA here is from genome assembly GCF_030287445.1 of Streptomyces sp. ALI-76-A. Taxonomy (GTDB): domain Bacteria; phylum Actinomycetota; class Actinomycetes; order Streptomycetales; family Streptomycetaceae; genus Streptomyces. The sequence goes on from NZ_JASVWB010000004.1 coordinate 1,287,327, forward strand.
ACGATCTGACCGTCATGGGGATCGACGCGCCCCTTCGCATCATGCTCTCCGGCGGTGGTGTCACGACCCTCGAGGACGCCAAGCGGTTCCCGGTACGGCTGCTCGAGTCGGGCCCCGCGGCCGGTGCTATCGCCGCTGCCGCCGTCGCCAGGACCTTGGGGGAGCAGGACGTGGTCTCCTTCGACATGGGCGGGACCACGGCGAAGATCGCTGTCGTCCAGGGGGGCAGGCCCAGGCTCAAGCACGACTTCGAGGCGGGGCGGGCCGACAAGTTCAAGCCCGGCTCGGGGCTGCCGGTGCGCCTGACCGTCGTCGACATGATCGAGATCGGGTCGGGAGGCGGCTCGATCGCGGCACCCGACGCACTCGGGCTGCTGAAGGTGGGACCGCGCAGCGCCGGCTCGGTCCCCGGGCCTGTCGCCTACGGGCGTGGAGGCGAGCGACCCACCGTGACGGACGCCGACCTGCTGCTGGGCTATCTCGACGCGGAGAACTTCCTCGGCGGCGAGATGAGGCTGCGGACGCGCGAGGCCCACAAGGCGCTGACCCGTGAGGTGGCGGGCCCCCTGGGACTCGACACCGCTGACGCCGCCGCCGGGATCGTGGAGGTGGTCACCGAAAGCATGGCCGCCGCCGCCCGTATGCACCTGTCCGAGCAGGGCAAGGACCCGGCCGACTTCGCGCTGCTGGCCTTCGGTGGAGCCGGACCCGCCCATGCCTACGGGCTGGCGAAGTCGCTGAAGATCCCCCGAGTGATCGTGCCGATGCGGGCTGGGGTGATGTCCGCCTGCGGGCTCCTCGCCGCCGCTCCCACGGTCGACGAGGTCCGCAGTCTGCCGTCGCCTCTCGCCGACATCGACTGGGACCAGGTCGTCGCGCTGTACGACGAGATGACGCTCCGCGCCACCGAGACGCTCCAGGCGGGAGACCCGGAGCTCGTGCGGGTACGCCGCTCGGCCGACATGCGTTACCTCGGCCAGGGTTTCGAGATCGAGGTCACCGTGCCCGAGCAGGACTTCGGTCCAGCCGGTCTCGGACGCATCCGGGCCGCCTTCGAGTCCACATACCGCGCCGTGTTCGGCCGTTGCCTCGAGGGTGCAGTGGAAGTCGTGAACTGGCGGCTTTCTGTGCGACTGCCCCGTCATGAGCTGTCGACCGAGGGCAGCCATGCCCGGGGAGGTGCGGCGAGCCGCGGTGTCCGGTCGGTGTACGTTCCCGGACACGGCCTGCTCGAGGCCACCGTGTGGAACCGCTACGAGCTCACGCCGGGAACCGAGCTGGCAGGTCCGGCGATCTTCGAGGAGCGCGAATCGTCCTGCTCCTTCGGGCCGGACTGCAGGATCCGGGTCACCGACGACCTGACCCTCCTGATCGAGGTCGGCCGGGACTGAACCCCCCTCCCCAGTCGTCACCGAAGAGTGCAGCGTCGCGCAGCCGCCGAAGGCGGCGGGACGGTCGGCGACCCGTCCGAGGAGTGGCTGCCCCACCTGCGGCGGCAAACGGACCGACGCCGCTCACGCCCACACCGACAACCTATCCAGCAGTTGCCCAGCATGATGGCGGCGCGAAAGGACGACCCTCATGACGACGGTGTCTGCAGGGCAGCGCACACCGACCCGGCGCATCACGTTTCTGGTCGCTCTCGCGGTCTTCGCACAGGAGTCGACCTGGAACTTCTACGAGTCTCAGGTTCCGCCGTTCCTGCGGGAGCACATCACCAGCGCGGCCGTCGTGGGTCTGCTGATGGGCATGGACAACCTGCTCGGCATCTTCATCCAGCCGTGGATCGGCAACCGGTCCGACCGGACGAGGACCTCCTGGGGCCGGCGGATGCCCTACCTGGTGGTCGGAATGCCGATCGCCGCCGCGCTGTTCGTCCTCATCCCGCACAGCGCGGCGTCCTTGCCGTTGTTGATCGTGGTGATGTTCTCGTACGCGCTCGTCGCCAACACCTTCAAGCCGATTGCCGAAGCGCTCGTTCCGGACTTCATCGCACCCGAGCGGCGAAGCCGGGCCAACGCCGCGGTCAAGATCGCCTCGAGTGTCACGGCCATCGTCGGCGCGCTCATCAGTATTTTGCTGGTCGACAACCACCTGAGTCTGGCGTTCGCGATACCCGCGATCATCATGCTGATCTCGATCGGGGTGCTCGCGGCCACCGTGCGCGACAACCGGTCTCCGGCCTACCAGGCAGCGGTGGCCGAGTGCGCTGCGGAGGACAGTGCCGAACGCCCCGAGCCACGGGTCCGGGACACCTTCGTCGAGATCCTCAGGGATGCCGATCGCAGCCGGCTCCTGCTGCTCCTCGCGATTCTCCTCTTCGGCAGCGCGTGGTCCGCGTCCCGGTCGTTGATCACGCCGTACGGGATGGAAGCCCTGGACATGTCACGGGGAGCCGCCGGCGGTCTCACCCTGCCCAGCGGTATCGCCTTCATCCTGGCGGCCTACCCTGCAGCCGTGCTCGCCGAGCGGTACGGGCGGCTGCGGGTCATGGCCGTGGGGATGTCGGTCTTCGCCGGCGCCATGGTGCTGGGGACACTCATCCAGACTCCGACGGGTGCCACCGTGGCCCTGTGCCTCGCGGCGGCCGGCGCGACCTGCTTTCTGGTCAACGCGGTGGTCGTCCTGTGGAACCTCGCACCCTCGGCGCGCGTCTTCGGGACGTACGCCGGTATGTACACCGTCGGCTGGGCCGGTGGCGGCTTGCTGGGCCCCGCGCTGGTCGGCGGGATGGTCGACATCACCGGCTGGCCTCTGATGCTCATCGACGTCGCCATGGTCGCCGCGCTGTCGATCATCGTCGTAGCCAGGATCAGCGCGCTTCAGCGTCGCGCCGGCCTGACCCTGGCCAAGTAACCAGCCCATCCCCGCAACGCGGCGCGAGCCCAGCGCCGGACGCAGCCAGAGACGAGGAACCGTGTCCCGCATTCTGATCACCACGGACTACCTACGGCCCGGCGACGAGGTCGATCACTATCTTCGGGCGCACGGCCACACGACGGTACACGCCCCGCTCGTCGGCCGACACGGTCGGGAGCAACTCGTCGCCGCGCTCGACGGGATCGACGCGGCGCTCGTCGCCCATGAGCCCCTGACCGCCCAGGTCCTCTCCGAAGCTCCCCGGCTGCGCGCCCTCGTGCGCACCGGCGTCGGCTACGACTCGATCGATGTCGTCGCCGCGGGCAGGCTCGGCATCACGGTGAGCAATCTGCCGGGAATCAACGCCAACGCCGTGGCCGAGTACACCCTCGGTCTGCTGCTGGCGGCCGCCCGGCGACTGGTGCAGAGCGCGGCGGGCGTCGCTGCCGGCGGCTGGCCGAGGGAGGACGGTCACGAGTTGCGCGGGTCGGCGCTCGGCCTGATCGGATACGGGGCGGCAGCGCGCGCCGTGGTGCCGCTGGCGCGAGCCTTCGGCATGGAGGTGCTGTGCACGACCGGTGTGCCCAAGGACGAGCGATCGGACCCGTCGGTGCGGTTCGTCGCGCTCCCCGAGTTACTCGAGGCCTGCGACTACGTATCGGTGCACACCGCGCTGACGGACCGTACACGCGGTCTCCTGGACGCCTCCGCCTTCCGGCGGATGAAGCCGACGGCGGTGCTGGTCAACACCGCGCGGGGGGCCGTCGTCGACGAGCATGCCCTCGTCGACGCCGTGCGGACCGGCGAGATCGCCGGGGCGGCGCTCGACGTGGTGAGTGAGGAGCCGCTCCCGGCCGACAGCCCGCTGCGGGACGTCGAGGGGATCGTCGTCTTCTCGCACCTCGCGGGCCAGACCGCCGAAGCCCGTGCAGCCGCCGGCCTCGAGGGCGCGGCCGAGGTGGTGGCCGCCCTCGCGGGCCGCCCCCGGTTCGCGGTGAACGCCCACCTGCTGCCCCAAGCCCCCACAGTCCGGGTCGACGGGTGACATCCGCCCGCCCCGTGCCCGGTACCGAAAAGAAAGAGGAACATGGAAAACGAACGGGTTGACCAGGTCAAGGTCCTGGCACCGACCGGCATGCTCGGAGCCGGCTTTCCCGAGGCCACGATCGAGCGGGGCCTGGCGCTCGGCGCCGATGTCATCTCCGTCGACGCGGGCAGCACCGACTCCGGTCCCTACTATCTCGGCGCGTCGCAGCCCAAGACCAGCCGCGCGGCGGTCGCCCGTGACCTGCGCGTCCTTCTCAGGGCGGCGGCGGAGGCCGGCATCCCACTGATCGTGGGCTCGTGCGGCACCAGCGGAACCGACTCCGGTGTCGACTGGGTCGCCGACATCGTCGCCGACATCCTGGCGACCGAGGGACTCCGGCTGCGGGTGGCGCGTATCTACAGCGAGCAGTCGACCGGCACGCTCCTCAAGCGCCTGGACGAGGGCCGCATCCATGCCCTGCCTCCGCTGGGCGAACTGGAGCCGAAGACACTGCAGAGCTGCACGCACATCGTGGGTGCGATGGGACATGAGCCGATCGTCGCGGCGTTGGAGGCAGGTGCACAGGTCGTGCTCGCCGGCCGCGCGACCGACACCGCCATCGCCGCCGCCCATCCGCTGATGAAGGGGATGCCGGCCGGCCCGGCATGGCACGCCGCCAAGATCATCGAGTGCGGCGGACAGTGCACCAGCAATCCGCGCACGGGTGGGGTTCTGGCCACCATCGACGCCGACGGCTTCACCATCGAGCCGCTCGATCCGACGGCCGCCTGTACACCGATCCTGGTCGCCGCCCACATGCTCTACGAGACGGTGGACCCGTTCCAGATGCGCGAGCCGGACGGCACCCTGGACGTCCGTGAAGCCGTCTACACCGCCCTGGACGACCGGACGGTGCGGGTCGAGGGTTCGCAGTTCCATGTCGCCGACCAGCACACCATCAAACTCGAAGGCGCCCGGATCACCGGCTACGAGACGATGTCGTTCAGCGCAGTCCGGGACCCGCACATTCTTGCCAACATCGACGACTGGGCCGATCTCATGCGGACGATGATCGGGCAGCGGGTGGAGCAGACGATCGGCCTCAGCGAGGACAAGTACGCCTTCGACCTGCGCCTGTACGGGCACAACGCCATCCTGGGGGATCTCGATCCGGCAGTGGGTCCGCCTCGCGAGGTGGGAGTCATGCTCCTCGTCAATGCCCCGGACCAGAGCACCGCCACCGCCGTCGCGAAGATCGCCAACCCCTTGATGCTCCACCTGCCGACGGCCGACATGGACTATCTGCCGAGCCTGGCGTTCGCCACCTCGCCGGCCGAGGTCGAGCGCGGCCCGGCGTACGAGTTCGTGCTCAACCACGTCGTCGACACCATCACCCCCACCGACATGTTCCGCACCGAGTTCGCGGAGGCCTCCCACCATGGCTGAGACCGCCCCCACCACCCTGGGCGACCTGGCGTATGAAGTCCGCTCCAAGAACGCCGGGCCGTTCTGGGTCACCATGGAGCTGTTCATGCGTGACGCGGACGGCTATCGCATCGCGGCCGACGAGAGGTTCCTCAACGAGGGCACGATCGCCCGGCTCTACGGACTCGACGAGGCCGACGTGCGGATGTTCCGCATCCCGTCGCTGAACGTCGTCAAGATCTCTTTCCCGCGTCCCGTAAGCCAGGCGTCACTGCGTGACCGTGACGTCCACTCAGGTCAGCACCATGTGCCGCTGGCGGTTCTGCCTGTGCCAGCCTGACCGCCGCCCGGAAGAAGGGGCGGCCCCGGCGGTAGCCCCGAACGCGACTGTCAGACGCGGTCCTTCACCAATCCGCCCCACAAGCACCCGAAGGAGCAGTTCCTTGAACACACCTGCCGTGCCCGGACCCGGTCCTCGTCCTCGGGTTCGCGGACGCCGTTCGGTGATGCTGACGGCACTGGTCGCGGCCGTGATGGTGGGCACGCTCGGCATCGCACCCGCCTCCCCGGCCGACACCACGCGCCCCACTCCCGCCGCCTGCCCGGGCCACCTGGAGGACAAGGCCAACTGCTACACCGGCCGGGACGCCAACGGCGCGTACTACACGATGGCCCTCCCCGAACACTGGAACGGCTCCCTCGTCGTCCACTCCCACGGCGGTCCCGACTTCTCCTACGACGAGTCCACCAGTACCGAGGACCTGAAACGCTGGGCGGTGATGGTCGACGAGGGCTATGCCTGGGTGGGCTCCTCGTACCGGCGTGGCGGCTACGGGGTCAGGATGGCCGCCGCCGACACTGAGAACGTACGCCGCCTGTTCGTCAGCCACTTCGGCCGCCCCGACCGCACCTACCTGCACGGCCAGTCCTGGGGCGGCAATGTCGTCGCCAAGGTCGCCGAGACCTACGGCCGCGAGCGTGGCGCCTACGACGGAGTCCTGCTGACCAACGGCTTCCTGGCCGGCGGCTCGCGTGGCTACGACACGCGCGTGGACCTGCGAACGGTCTACCAGTACTACTGCCGCAACCTGCCCCGTCCCAGCGAGCCGCAGTACCCGTTGTGGCAAGGGCTGCCCGCGAACTCCCCGACGACACCCGACGAGGTCCACAGCCGCCTCCAGGAGTGCACCGGCATCGGCTCCGCCCCGGCCGACCGGACCGCCGAGCAGCAACGCAACCTCGACGACATCCTGGCCGTCACCCGCATCCCGGAGCGGTCCCTGGCCACGAACATGCAGTACGCGGTCTTCCTCGTCCGGGACATCGTGTCCAACCGGCTCGACGGCCGTAACCCGTTCAGCAACCGAGGGGTCCGCTACGACGGTTCGCACGACGACAAGGCGCTCAACGCCGACGTGGCGCGCTTCTCGGCCGACCCCACCGCGCGCCGCGACCTCTCCTACGACAGCGACCTCACCGGACGGATCGCGCTCCCGGTCCTCACGTTGCACGCCATCGACGACCCACAGGTCTTCGTCGAGCACGAGGCGGCCTATCGCGCCACGGTCCGGGCCGCCGGCAGAAGTGAGAACCTCGTCCAGACCTTCACGAGGGAGAGCGAGCACAGCAGGCTCAGCAACGCCGAGTACGCCAACTCTCTTGCGGCTTTGGACACATGGGCGCGCACCGGCCGGAAGCCCACCCCCGGCTCGATCGCGCGTGCGTGCGGCGCGTTCGACAACCACCACGGTGGTGGCTGCTTCTACGATCCGGCGTTCCGCCCAGCCCCGTTCGCCACCCAGGTCCGCCCCCGGCCCGGCGGCCTCCACTGGCCCGCAATGTCCGCCGCGCAGGAACAGGTGTGGAGCCGTATCGAAGGCGTGGGCATCGCACCATGAAACCGCCCTCCGCGGTCCCGAGTCCCCTCTCCCTCGGCGGGGCCTGCACACCCCGCGCCACGCGCGTCTTCCTCTCTGAAGACCCGCTGCCCCGCAGCGTTGCGCCGTACGGCGGTGAGCAGTCCCTCCTGCTCATAGAAGCGCAAGGTGTGTGCGGCCAGGCCGGTCAGAGCGCTGACCTCGCCGAATAGGCAGGACGGAATTCTCGGCATGGCGCTGTCACGTTGGCTGACCGATGGCATGATCTTCTGGTTGATCAGGCTTGGAAGGGTCGTCCGTGGGCAACGCGTCGCTGTCGTACAAGGGGCACCGCTACCCGGCCGAGGTCATCTCCCACTGTGTGTGGCTGTACTTCCCGTTTCCCCTCAGCTTCCGTGAGGTCGAGGTGCGACCTCTCGGCTTGGGGTCGGTAGTGGTGAGAGTCGGTGGTGCTGGTCTGGTGATGTGCTGTGTCGGCGGAGGTCTGCTCGCGCAGAAACTGCGCTCGCGGGGAGACGCCGTCCACGGGCTCGTACGCCGAGAAGACCAGCAGGCTGAACTGACAGCGCAAGGAGTGAACGCACACGTCAGCGAGAGGGCACTGCGAACTGAGCAATGCCGAGTACGCCAATTCCTTCACGCGCTTGGCACTTGGTCGCGCGCTGGCCAGGTGCCCTCTCCCAGCTCGATCGCGCGTTCCTGCAGTGACTTCGGCAACACCTACGGCAGCGGCTGCTTCTATGACGCCGATTTCCGTCCCACGCCGTTCGCCGCCCAGGTCTACCCGCGGCCCGGCGGCCTGCGGTGGCCGGCCATGTCCGCCGCGCAGGAGCGCGTGGCGCCGGATCGACGGGGTGGGCATCGCCTTCTGAAGAGGCACCGCTGAGGGGGCTTTGTCGGTGCGGTGGCACCAGTCGTGCTCGCGCATGCCGCGGCCGAGGTCACCACCTGGACCGAGACCGCGTCGGCCGTGTTCCTGCTGGCCAATTCGAGGTCACGCGGTAAGGGAGACGTCGAGTAGGCGAGGTGGCTGCTGCGGCTTCGGTCAAGGGGATGGCCGTTCCACCAGGAGTCGAGGCGGATGAGTTGAGCGCGACCGCCGAGTACGCGTGCTCCATATGAGTCTTCTGCAGGCCGCGGTAGCGGGCGCGTCTCATGCCAGTGACGGCGACGGCCTGGTGGGGCGTCGAGAACAGCTCACCGAGCTCGTCACGGACCCTCATCGCCAACGGATACGGTCCTCTCGCCGCCGCGGCCCTGGCTGCCCGCCCGGTCGCTTCCGGCACCTGCGGCCACGACCGCGCCTGCATCGACACCCCCCGCCCCACCCTGCGGCCGATGACGGAAGACGCGACCGCTACACGGAGCCGACGAGCATCACAACCGACCGGCAACGCAATTGGCTAGCAGGGTCGGCGACACGGTTCTTACCGGCACCCCAGGCTGGGCCACTCGGAACTGATGGCGGCAACATGGCATGCGTATGCGGGACGCTCGTCGCCTTGCCGCGGACTGCATGGGGCCGCACATACTGCGTCTTGATCCGGTCCGCGTGTACGCCTGCGTGGCCGACACGCCTGCGTCTGAACGGCTGGATGCCTCGTGCGAGTCCTATGCACCCGTCAGACGTCGAAGCGACGGCGGGCGGCCTCGATGTGACCGAGGTACTGGTGGGTCCAGCCGCACATTCCATCGACCGTGGCTCGCAGGGCTTGGCCCGGCTCGGTGAGGGTGTACTCGACCCGCGGCGGCACGGTGGGGTGCACCTTCCGCTCGACGAGGCCGTAGCGCTCCAGCATGCGCAGGTTCTGGGTGAGCATCTTGTGGCTGACGCCCTCGACCTCATTGCGCAATTCGCTGAAGCGCAGGGTGCGCTCTCCGAGAGCCTCGATGATCAGGAACGCCCACTTGTTGGCGACGTCCGAGAAGATCTCTCGCGCCAGAGAGTCCGCGCGCCTCAGGTCCGCGTCTTCGGGCGAGCCCGTGTACTGCTTGGTCACCATCAGGTTCCCCAGTCACTGAAAAGTGCGTTCTTCCAGGTCAACGGCCACTCTCCTACAGTTTCCGAGTAACCACAAGAGAGCACGTGCGTCTTGGTTGCGCGGAAGCGAACCCGCGGGCTCTCATGGCAAGGAGGCAGGCAGCATGACCACCATCGACGTCTTCAACCACAACGTGCCGGCCGAGAGCGACTTCGGATACTCGCAGGCGATCAAGTGCGACGACCTGGTCCACGTCTCCGGACAGCTCTCGCTCGACGAGGCGGGCAACTTCCTCCATGCGGACGACTTCGCCGCCCAGCTCAAGCAGACCTTCGCCAACTTCGACAAGGTCCTGAACCACTACGGCGCCACCCGCAACCAAATCATCTCGCAGACCCTGTATGTGGTGAACCTGCAGCAGAACGCCCGGGCGACGTCAGAAGGCAACCTGACGTACTTCGGCGACCACCGCCCGGTCAGCACAGTCCTCGGCGTCACTGAACTGACCTTCCCCGGCCAGGTCATCGAGACCAGCTTCATCATCGACACCAAGCTGACCGCCTGAGCCCGATCAGGTCCGGCAGGAGGTGATCACCGACGGTCCCCAGGGCGCTGCCGCCCTGGGGACCGTCGGTGGTGAAAACCTGTGCCTTCGCGCGCTTTACCCAGCAACTGGGGACTCCACATCGAGGGACTTCAGCAGCAGCGCGGACGGCGGCGGCGCCCGCCGGAGCCGGGTCGCCCTCGACTTGTTCCGCACCCTCTTCATGTCGTCTTCGCCCGGCGTCCAGACCTCGTTCAGGTCTTCTGGCTCCCAGCCCCGCCTCACGCACTCGACTCTCGCCACACCCCCACCCCCACCGGATAATCGCCCGCCCCCCGGCACCGGCTGGGCCGGTCACACGCCTACCCGGGAACCCGGCCCAGCGCCGGATGCACGACCGGAGAAAAAAGAAGACGCGACCACTACATGGAGTCAACGAGCATCACAACCGACCAGCAACGCAATTGGCCAGCAGGATCGGCCGTAGGCGCAAACAGGCCGGTGCCTCTGTGTCTTGTCAAGTCGCTTGAGGCAGTGGTGTTTGGGCCTGCGTTTGTCGGCGATCATGACGCTGCCCTTGCCGGAAACCTCATCCGGCCTGGTCACGCAGCATGCTGGTACTCGTGAAGGAGGCCGCCGAGTCGGTCGGTTCGATGTATGTCGAGGCGGGCGATTTCGTCCGGATCGGTGATCGGTGATCGGTGATCGGTTCGGGGAGCGGGTGCAGCGGGCGGGCGTTCGCGATGCCCTGGTGCGGCCGGTGCGCGTTGGAGAACTGCTCGAACTCCCGCAGTGCGTGGAGGAGATGCCGCTGGTTCCAGATCAGGGTGTGGTCCAGCAGTTCACGGCGGCAGGTCTGCACCCATCTGTCCATGATGGAGTTCATGCGGGGGATCCGGATGCCGCTGAGCACGACCTCGATCCCCGCGTCGGCGAGGATCGTGTCGAACAGTCCGGGGAACTTCCCGTCCCGGTCCCGGATCAGGCAGCGGGCGTGGCAGCCGGCGTCCTGGAGGTCCATGACGGGATTCCTCGCCGCCTGCACGACCCAGGAGGTGGTCGGGTGCGCGGTCACACCCAGGATCCGGATGCGCCGGCCCGTGTGCTTGATGAGCGCGAACACGTACAGCCGCGCCCCGGACAGGGTGACGGTTTCGAAGAAGCCGCACGCCAGGAGCGCGTGCGCCTGAAAGCGCAGGAAGTCCGCCCAGGTACTGGACGTCCGCTCGGGTACCGGCGGGATCCCGGCGCCCTTGAGGATCTCCCACACCCTGGACGCCGCCACTTTCACGCCCAGGACGAGCAGTTCACCGTGCAGGCGCCGGTAGCCCCAGGCCGGGTTCTCGCGGGCCGGGCGCAGGACCAGGGCGCGGAGGGAGCGCACGGTGCGCGGTCGGCCCCCGCGTTTCGGCCGGGACCGGGCGGCGTGGCCGCGGGCGACCATGCCGCGGTGCCGGCGCAGCACGGTGTCGGGCCGCACCAGCAGCCGCATCCGACGCAGCACCTCGGGCGGCAGACCCTGGAGCAGCGCCGCCAGGAACGCCCGGTCGCCCGCGTCGAACCGCACTCTCCGGCCGTCGAGTTGGCACTCCAGTACCCCGATCTGATGACGCAGCGCGAGGATCTCGATGTCCTTGCCATGATCGCTCATCGGCAGCAGGCGCAGCAGGGCGAACACGTTCGTCACAGCGAGACAGGTCAGTCGCAGCCCCACGACAGATCAGCCTGCCGGGACACTCACCAGGCGCCCAGAGCACCCGCCCAAGCAACCGCGCTCGACACCACCCGTACACCAGCCCCCCAGGACGGATGAGTTTTTGGGTCTGTCCAGTGAACGGTGTTTCTGGAGTTGTTAGAGGTTCAGTGGCGGGCGGCGGAGAGCCGGTCGTCGAAGGTGATCTCGAAGGAGTTGAGGGCGGCCTTCCAGCGCTGTGACCAGCGTTTGCGGCCTTGTCCGGTGGGATCCAGGCTCATGATGGCCATGTAGACGCACTTGAGGGCAGCCTGCTCGTTGGGGAGGTGTCCGCGGGAGCGAACGGCCTTGCGGATGCGTGCGTTCACGCTCTCGATGGCGTTCGTGGTGCAGACAACTCGCCTTATCACGGCGTCGAATTGGAGGAAGGGCACGAATTCGGCCCAGGTGTTCTCCCACAGCTTCACGATCGCCGGATATTTCTTGCCCCAGGCTTCGCAGAACTCCAGGAACCGCTCTTCGGCGATGTCCTGTGTCGCGGCGGTGTAGACGGGCTTGACTGCCTTGGAGATCTTGTCCCAGTCCTGGCGGGCCGCGTAGCGGAATGACGCGCGCAGGAGGTGAACTACGCAAGTCTGGGTGATCGCCCGTGGCCGAGATGGTCGGTGATCTCCCCTTCGAGGGCGGACTCAAGGATCCTCTTCGTCAGCTGCTGCAGCAGTCCGCCCTCGCCGGTCAGTTGGATCCCGTCGGCCTTCGCCCGGTCCATCAGCTGGCTGATCAACTGATCGTCCAGAACGTCCGGTGCCCCGGCGTGCTTCACGTCCTCGACGGCCTCAGCCGAGACGGTCACGTCTGTCATCAGGTGTCACTTCCTGTTCGAAGATCCACCGTTGACCGTACAGACCCGGCCGTCAACTACACCGCCCAGAAGTACCTGGCCGGCACCGACGGCTGGAACCCGGACGGGTAACGGTCTCGAGGGAATTACTGATCGTCCTGGCCGGGCCGTGACATGGGAGACTCATCCTGCAGTCTGCGGCCAGTCGGGGGCGCTCCCGGCCAGTCCGGTCGCCGGGGCAAGGAGGACACGTGGACGGGAACGATCCGCACGTCCATGTCGAGTCGAAGGTGGTGCACCGCGATGCCGCCGTCCGCAACCTGGTGGCGTCCACGTTCGGTCTGACGGGTGACTTGCCGAGCCTCGTCACTACCGGATGCGGGCTGCGGGTGCCGTACGTGATGACCTCGCCGCGTCCGGACAAAGTCAACTGCCTCGCCTGCCGGGAACACGCCCGGTGCGAGCACCTGCGCTTCGCGGAGGAGGTCGAACGCTTCGGCAGCATGCCGGGATCGAGGACTACCACCAGCTCGACGGTGCCCGCGAGCACCTGACCGCCGCGAGCACCGAGAACGTAACCGCCATCCTCCGCGACGGCGCCCTCGGACACCGCGAGGACACCGCGATGGCGCCCCATACGACCGGTGTCGGACCGAGGCAGTGTGATGAGCGCTGTGCAGATCCGGGCATGTCGGCGGCTGATGAACTCTCGGGCGACGCCGAGGGGGCATCGCTCATCGCCGCGCCATCAGGGCGGTAGGGCTTCCCGGATCCAGAGCGTATCCACCGAAGCGCGAGCCGTCCTGCGGGGGATGCTTCCAACACCGCTTGCGGCTGCTGCAAGTCGTCCATCCCCGGGCAGGGGAGCATCCAGGGCCTTGCGGCGGCGGTCGATATCAGGTGGGCGTGCGGTGCAGGTGACCCATGGCGCGACTTTCTTGTTTCCGGCCCATTGACAAGGAGTTGCAACGAGCCGAAAAATCACGCCTACAAGTATTCGATTGAATCGATTCAAGAAATTTCCGCACCGCCGTTGGCTCATGTGCTCGTCGACCTGGGTGGCTCACACTCCTCCCGAAGCCGGTTCGGTCCATGTCGCAGAGCCAGGGGTTTCGGCGTCTTATGCGGCCCCGCCGCCCCCACCGCGCCTCCTCGTCAACAGCACTTCTGGGAAGGTTCCCTCCATGCAGTACGTCTCCCGCCGGTCCATCCTGCGCTCTGCCATAGGCGTGGCCCTGGCGCCCACCCTCGGTTCTCTCGTTCTTCCCGGGCTTGCCCCTGTGGCGTCCGCCGCGGTGTCCTGGACGGCGAAGTGGATCTGGGCTCCCTCCAGCACGACGAACCAGTGGGTGGCCTTCCGCAGCTCGTTCTCCCTCGGCTCCGCGCCCTCGAAGGCCGTGACCCAGATCGCGGCCGACTCGAAGTACTGGCTGTGGGTGAACGGCACCCTGGTGGTCTTCGAGGGCGGGCTCAAGCGCGGTCCGAACCGCACGGACACCTACTACGACGAGATCGACCTGGCCCCGTACCTCACCAGCGGCAGCAACACGGTCGCGCTGCTGGTGTGGTACTTCGGCAAGCAAGGCTTCTCGCACAACAGCAGCGGCAAAGGCGGGCTGCTGTTCCAGTCGGACATCGAGGTCGGCTCGACCACCACCCGGCTGGTCAGCGACACCAGCTGGAAGCACACCGTCCACCCGGGCTACTTCAACAACACCAGCGGCACACAGGTCAACTTCCGGCTGCCCGAGTCGAACGTCTACTACGACGCCCGCAACGCCACCGCCATGGCGGGCTGGCATTCCTCCGGTTTCAACGACAGTTCCTGGAGCGCTCCGACCGACTTCGGTGCCGTGGGCGCGGCACCGTGGAACGCCCTGATCGAGCGGCCGATCCCGCAGTTTCGCTATTCGGGCCTGAAGTCGTACGCCAACGCTGCGTCCCTCCCGACCACCGGGCAGGGCTCCACCGCGATCTGGGCGACCCTGCCGTCCAACCTCCAGGTGACCCCGTTTTTGAAGGTGGACGCGCCGGCCGGTGCGGTGATCGGCGTGCAGACCGATCACTACGACGACGGTGCGGGCCTGGTGGGTATCGAGCCCGGAACCCAGTACAACATGCGCGCCACCTACACCTGCGGGGGAGGGGTACAGGAGTTCGAGGCGCTGGGGTGGATGAGCGGTACGGCCGTGCGGTACACGATTCCCGCGAACGTGACGATCCTGGAGCTGAAGTACCGGGAGAGCGGCTACGACACGGACTTCGCCGGGTCCTTCAGCAGCAGTGACGCCTTCCTGGACACCCTGTGGACCAAGGCGGCGCGCACGATGTACGTCAACATGCGGGACAACTACATGGACTGCCCCACCCGTGAGCGGGCCCAATGGTGGGGAGATGTGGTCAACCAGCTCAAGGAGGGCTTCTACACCTTCGACACCAAGTCCCACGCACTCGGCGAGAAGGCCATCGCCCAGCTCGCGGCCTGGCAGAAACCCAGCGGGGCGCTGTATTCCCCGGTCCCCTCGACGATCTGGACCGCCGAACTGCCCGTGCAGATGCTGGCCTCGGTGTGGTCGTTCTGGACGTACTACCTCTACACCGGCAACGCCGACGCCGTCACCGTCGCCTACCCGGCGGTGAAGAAGTACCTCGACCTGTGGACCCTGGACAGCGACGGCCTCGTCAACCACCGGGCGGGGGACTGGGACTGGGAGGACTGGGGCACCAACATCGACGCCCGGGTCCTGGACAACTGCTGGTACTACCTCGCCCTGGACACCGCCGCCAAGCTCGCCGACCTCAGCGGCAACAGCGGCGACGTGGCCGGCTGGAAGAGCAGGCGCGACAGCATCAAGGCCAACTTCGACCGGGTGCTGTGGAACTCCTCGCGGGGCGAGTACCGCTCGCCCGGCTACACCCGCGACACCGATGACCGCGCCAACGGCCTGGCCGTCGTCGCCGGCCTGGCCCCCGCCTCCCGCCACCGGGCGGTCACCGAGGTGCTGCGCACCCACCTCAACGCCAGCCCGTACATGGAGTTCTACGTCCTGGAGGCGCTGTATCTGATGGGCGCGGCCACCGTGGCCGAGGAGCGGATGCGCAACCGCTTCGCCGCCCAGGTCGCCGACCCCGCCTGCCACACGCTGTGGGAGCTGTGGGACAAGGCCGGCGGCACCGACAACCACGCCTGGAACGGCGGCCCGCTGTACGCCCTGTCCGCCTACGCCGCGGGCGTCCGCCCCACCAAGCCCGGCTGGGAGACATACGACGTCGTGCCGCAGACCGGCACGCTCACGAAGATCAACACGGTGGTGTCCACCGTCGAGGGCGACATCCGCTTCGGGATCGAACGCGACGGCACCCAGGTGACGCTGACCCTCACCTCACCGAACGGCACGACGGCCCGGGTTGGCGTGCCCACTTACGGCGGCTCCCAGCCCGTCATCAAGGCGAACGGCACCACCGTATTCTCCGGGGGCTCCGCCACGGGCAGCGTCAGCGGTCTGGCGTACCAGAGCAAGGACTCCTCGTACGTCTACTTCACGCTCCAGGCGGGCACGTGGACCTTCACGGTCACCGGCGCGGGCCGTCTCGACAACCTCGCCCTGAGCAGGCCGGTCACCAGCAACAACAGCCTGGAGAACAGCCACTGGGGCAGGAACCGGCTCACCGACGGCACCCTCACCAGCGTGAGCGGCGCCAAGGGCTACACCAGCAACGAGTTCACCTCCGCCGACGTGAGCGCGAACCCTGTATGGGTCGAGATCGACCTCGGAGCCGACACCGACCTCGACGCCGTACGCCTCTTCCCGCGCACCGACACACCAGCGGCGGGAGGCGGTGCGGCAGGCTTCCCGGTCGACTTCACGATCCAGACCCGTCCCGACGGATCCAGCACCTACGCCACAGTCCGCACCGTCACCGGCCAGCCCAACCCCGGTGGGCTCGTACAGACGTACGGCTTCAGGACGACCACCGCTCGCTACGTCCGCGTGCATACCACGCGGCTCGGAACCCCCGCCTCGGACGAGACCAGCAAGTACCGCCTCCAACTCGCCGAACTCACCGTCCCGACCGCCGCGACGACCGTCACCAGCAACTACACCTTGGAGAACAGCGACTGGGGCAAGACGCGGGTCCTGGACGGCACCCTCACCAGCGCGACCGGCGCCAAGGGCTTCACCAGCATCGGCTTCCCCTCCGCCGACGTGAGTGACACGCCGGTGTGGATCGAGGTTGATCTCGGCGCCGATCGGGCTATCGGGTCCGTCACCCTCCACCCGCGCACCGATATCGCCGCGACAGGCGGCGGCACGGCCGGCTTCCCCGTCGACTTCACCATCCAGACCCGGGCCGACGGCGCCACCTCCTACACCACCGCCCGCACGGTCAGCGGCCAGTCCAACCCCAACGGCGCCGCCGAGACCTACACCCTCACCTCGGCCACCGGCCGCTATCTGCGCCTTAAGGCCACCAGGCTCGGAAAGCCAGCCTCTGACGAGACCAGCCAGTACCGCCTGCAGTTGGCCGAGCTCCGCATCACGTAGCGGTATCCACCTTCCGTGGGGGATGGAAGGGAACACCTACGGCCTTCCGGGCGGCTGAAACGCCTGGAAGGCCGTACGGAGTACCTGCTGGCAGGGCTTATGACGCGGAGATGAGGGACAGCTCAGCGGACTCCTCGTGTACCGCGGACACCACCTTGACGGTGCGGGACTGTAAACGTTCGGCTCTGTCCCGTAATCGGTGATAGCGAAGGGTGACGGCCGTGGTTGGCATGGTGTGCGCGATGTCGGCGAGCTTGTGGATGTGGTGTTTTCGGGCCTGTCGGCCCTCGTCGTCGAGGGCGTGACGGACCAGGGCGAGGTCATCCGGGTGTCGGCGCGGACCCGGGACGATCCGGTGCCGTGCCCGGTGTGCGGGCAGCCGGCGGGACGGGACCATCCGCTCGCCGATGTGACAGTCCGGATAGCGGTTGGCGGACGAACCTGGAAGGAAGACTCCCGGGCTACCTTCCAGGCCAGTCCGCCTGTCCCCGACCGGGATCGCGTACGACGCAGAAACCGGAGAGAAGCTCCCCTCCGATCGCTGACACCTTCCGCCAAACACCTCGGACGCCTATGCCGGCCCGGTCTACTTCATGCGGCACGCTGTGCCGAGCGAAGAGCGGGCCCGCGAACTTGCTGCTCGGGTTGCACATCCATCACCCTTTTGCCTCACTGTGAGTCGATCTAGGGAGAGCCGAGGCATCGGCTCTGTACCGGCATCGAAAGATCTCAACGCCCCGATTTCCTCAGCTCTTGGGGAAGTCGTCCCTCAATCCAAACCCGTCCAGGTGCCATGCCTAGGACGTCTCGTTCCTGATGCCCGCAGCCGCCAGGAGTGCCGGGGAGGCTGCTCGTACAGCACCATTTCCCTGACCCGAGGAAAGAGTAGTGTTTTGAACAATTTCATGACACGCCGTACAGTATCGGCGCTGGCTGTCATTATCCCGCTCACGCTTCTCACCGCCGCGTGCGGTAGTGAGAATAAAGATCCCGAGAGCGCTGTGCCGACAAACCCCACTACCGCAAGGAGAGGGTACCCCCTGGATCCCATAAAGAAGGGGATGACTATCGCCTTCGTCCCGAAGCAGCTGGGAGGGAGTCTCTATTTTTCGGCTGCGAGCCAAGGTGGTAGGGAAGTCGTCGAGAAGCTCGGCTCGACATTCAAAGAGGTTGGCACTCCTGACAGTACCGACACAGCGGGGCAGGTGGCATACATCAACCAACTCACCGACGAGGGAGTTGATGCCATCGTCGTCTCGGCGCAGGACCCCAACGCTCTTTGTGGCGCGCTCAAGCACGCGATGGACAAGGGCATCCCGGTGGTCACGTATGACTCCGACACGCGCCCCGAGTGTCGTAACGCCTTCGTCTCGCCTGCTGACCCGGATCAGTTGACCTTTTCGCTGGTCCAGTCGCTGGCGGAGCAGATTGACTATAAGGGAGAAATAGCGATTCTCAGCGCATCCAAGAGTGCGACGAACCAGAACAACTGGATCAAGTACATGAAGGAAAACCTCGACACCGACCCGCGCTACACAGACATCAAACTGGTCACCGTCGCCTACGGCGACGATGATGCAGATAAGTCCTATCGGCTCACCGGGAGTCTCCTCAAAACGTACCCGAACCTCAAGGCGATCATCGCTCCGACCTCTGTCGGCATCAACGCTGCCGCTCAGTACCTGTCACAATCACCCTTCAAGGGCAAGGTCAAGCTGACGGGCCTCGGAACGCCCAATGGCATGAGGGAGTACGTCAAGGACGGCACGGTCGAGGGTTTTCAACTATGGGATCCCACCGAACTCGGGAAACTCGCAGCGTGGACTGCGGAGTCCCTTGCCTCGGGGAAGATCACAGGACGAGAAGGGCAAGGTCTGAGGACCATGGACGGACATTTCTACGTCGGAAGAAATGGCGTTATCAACCTGGGCGATCCGAACGTCTTCACCATCAAAAACATCGACAAATATAATTTCTGACACGGTCATTCGTCGTGACGACTGCTGTGTCTCCTGGTCAGTGAACCTCTTTCATCCTCCGTGTCCGCAGATCAGGAGGGGGTCTGTCAAACGAGCGGCTCTCCCGTAGTCGGTGGTGACGCCCGGTGTCTGTCAGGGTAGGAGGATGCGGTGGCGGGAGGTCGAATCCGGCGCGCTGTGAATCTGTCCCATGATCCTCTTGGTGTGGGTGTTGACGCCTTCGGTGCGGCCGTTGTGGTAGGGCAAGGTGAGGCCGGCGTTCACGGCGGACCGGTCGATTTCGAGACCGTTGCTGAAGCTGCGCAGGTGAGGCAGGTCGATGGCCCGGCCAGTTTCGGCATCTGTGATGATCGCGGCCGGTCAGGTCGCTGCGCCGGCCCCTGAAGGCGACCCGGCCGATGGAGCCGTGGCCATCCCCGCGCGCGAGGCTGCGCGCCGCCACGCACGCGAGAGGTACGAGACCGAAAGGCCCAAGAGCAGTAGGGCGGGGACGGCCATGAGGAGGCCGGTGCCTCCTCTTCGGCGCGCGAAGCTGCGACTGTCACGATGCCGCCATGCTCATGTCCGTGCCGAACTTGGCAGCGAAATCTGACGCGGGAACGGTCTGCCTGTGTCGGTCAGCAGGGGTCCGCCCGGTCGGACAGCAGTGCCTGAGCCCACGGGAGCCGACAGCTCGGCGCCTTCTGCCGCGCCTTTCCGCTTGCGACGACGTTCTCGATCAAAGGGCCATCAGCGCCTCTCCTCAGGTGCACGCGAGTCATCTCCGCCCAGGAACTGAAACATTTCAAATCTGAATCGGCTGCCGGCCGCCTATACATCAAGGTCAAAATCAATTCAGCATGCCCATGCCATGCTGCTGTCTCGTTTCACTCGCATGTCAGAAGTGTTGACAGCCCGTCGTGCAGCACCGCAGGATTCAGCCACTCCGCTCCGTCCTTGGTCAGGGAGATGTCTCCCTCAGATTGAAACGTATCAAGGAGACCTCGTGTCATCTCCCGCCCTCTTCTTCCGCATGGCCGGAAGACACAGAAGATCCCACCAAGTCAGACCTCCACGGGCCCTCTTTTTGACTCTGCTCACCATGTGGTTCGTGGTCGTCGGCGGCGTGACCGCGCAGCTGCCCCAGGCGAGCGCCGCCCAGGCCGCGCCCACGGTGCTGACCATGAACGGCCTGACCGCGCCCGTCGACGTGGCCCCCGCCTCCACCCCGCTGCTCGGCTGGCACGTCGGCGGCGACCACCAGACGGCGTACCAGGTCCAGGTCGCCACGACCTCCTCGGCCCTTACCGGCACCCCTGATGTGTGGGATTCGGGTCAGGTCACCTCCACCGCCGACAGCAACGTCTCCTACGGCGGCCCGGCCGTGACCGCCTCCTCCGGCTACTACTGGCGGGTCCGGACCTGGGACTCCTCGGGCGCGGTCTCCCCCTGGTCCACCTCCGCCACCTTCGGCACCGGGCCCGGCACCACCTGGTCCGGGGCCACCCCGGTCTGGAGCGGCGCCCCCACGGCGTGGACGGACTACACCTTCCAGGGCAGCTTCGTCATCAACGCCAAGTACGCCAGTGTCACCTTCCGCGCGCAGGACACCAGCAACTACTACCTGTGGCAGTTCAAGGGCAACGGTGAGAACACCATCGCCCCCCAGGTCCAGAAGAACGGCACGTTCACCGCGCTGAAGACCGCCCAAGCCCTTCCCTTCGCCCTCACCACCGGTTCCACCTACGACTTCAAGATCGTCGCGTCGGGCTCGACTTTCACCACGTCCCTGAAGGCGCACTCCGACAGCACCTGGACCCAGATCGACACCACCACCGACGCCACGTTCTCCGCCGGCGGCATCGGGTTCCGCACCGGCAGCACCGAGCAGGCCACCTTCGACGACCTCACCGTCACCGACCCCAACAACCGACTCCTGTACAGCAACGACTTCAGCGACGCCACCAACGCCGACTTCAGCTGCGGCACCCTCACCAGTGGCGCCCTGTCGATCGGCACGAGCAAGAACTGCGGCACCGGGCTGCTGACGATTCCGAGCTGGACCTTCCTCCGCGGCACCACCACGCTCGCCTCCGGCAAGAGCATCGCCTGGGCACACCTGTACGCCACGGGCGCCTCGACCACCCCGGCCCGGCAGTTCGTCTACAAGCTGTGGGTCAACGGCAGCTTCGTCGGCGTCGGCCCGACCCGCCCGGTCGGCTCCGAAGCCCGCTACGACGGTTACGACGTCACCTCCCTGCTGAACGCGGGCGCCGCGAACACCGTCGGCGCTCTCGCCTACACCACCAGCGACCGGCGCCTCCTCGCCAAACTGGTGGTCCGGTACACCGACGGCACCACGAAGACCTTCGGCACCGGTTCCCATTGGAAGTCCCTGGACGGCACCCGCATCCTGCCGAACGTCGGCTCCATCGGCACCAGTTACTACACGGCACCCAAGGAGAACTTCGACGCCCGCCGATACCCGTTCGGCTTCGCCACGCCCGGCTTCGACGCCTCCGCCTGGCCCTCGGCGGTCACCAAGAGCGCCTTCAGCGACCTCCAGCCCGCGCCCACCGCAAAGGTCCGGCAGACGTTCAAGACGCCCGCCTCGGTCACCGAGTACTCCTCCGGCAACTACTTCATCGACTACGGCCGCACCTGGGTCGGTGGTCTGTCCCTGAACCTGACCGGCACCTCCGGGCAGGTGGTCGACATCCGCTACGGTCAGGTCACCTCCGGCACCAACACGGTCAAGTACCAGACCTCCGCCGGCAACACCTACCAGGACAAGTGGGTCCTGAAAACCGGCAGCCAGCAGCTGGAAACCTGGGGCCTGCGCGTCTTCCGCTACGTCCAGGTCATAGGCGCCCCCACAGGGCTGACCGCGTCCGACTTCAAGGCCGAGGCCTACCTCTACCCGTTCGACGAGTCGGCAGGCGCCTTCGACTCCTCCGACAGCACGCTCAACCAGGTCTGGGCACTGTCCCGCAACACCATCGAGGCGACCAACCTGAACCTGTACGTCGACTCGTGGGAGCGCGAGCGCGACATCTACGAGGCCGACACCTACCTCCAGCTCATGGGCAACCTCTACACGGGCGGCGACACCGCACTCGGCGACTACTCGCTGAACTTCCTGAAGTCCAACCGCACCTGGCCCACCGAGTGGCCCATGTACGTCATCATGGCCATGCACGACAGCTATGAGACCACCGGCAACACTGAGCCGCTGTCCGCCGCGTACACCGCGCTGCAGGGCAAGCTGCCGGACGAGTGGTACGAGTCCGCGACCGGCCTGATCCACAAGACCACCGGCAGCTCGGGTGCCAGCAGTTGCACCGACTGCGACATCGTGGACTGGCCCGCCTCCGAGCGCGACGGCTACGTCTTCACCTCCTACAACACCGTCGTCAACGCCATCGCCTTCCGCTCCTACAGGGACATGGCCGACATCGCCACCGCGCTGGGCAAGAGCTCGGACGCCGCCACCTACACCGCCAAGGCAAACGCCATCAAGGACGCGGTCAACTCGAGGATGTGGGACTCCACCAAGGGCGCCTACCGCGACGGGCTGAACAACGACGGCACGGTGATCAACCACCACGCCGTCCAGGCCAGTGCCTTCGCGACCGCCCTCGGTATCGCCGACTCCGCTCAGGCCGCGCAGGTCGCCTCATACCTGGGCAGCCGCGGCATGGCGTGCAGCGTGTACTGCGCCCCGTTCGTCATCCAGTCCCTGTATGAGGGAAACCGGCCCGACCTCGCCCACACCATGCTGACATCGACCGGCACCCGAAGCTGGATGAACATGATTAACGACGGGGCCGGTGCCACCATGGAGGCCTGGGACCTGTCGCTCAAGTCCAACACCACCTACTCCCACCCGTGGGCATCCGCCCCCGCCTTCACGATCCCCCAAAGCATGTTCGGCATCCAGCCCAGAACCCCGGGCTACCGGACCTTCCAGGTCAAGCCGCAGCCGAACTCGGTCACGTGGGCGAACGTCACAGTTCCCACGGCACAGGGCACCATAGGCGCCGCTTACGACACCACCAGTGACGGACGCGTCGACATCAGCGTGAACGTGCCGGCCAACACGACCGCCTCGGTGTACCTGCCCGGTGGCACGGCAGGCACGACCAGCGTCAACATGGACGGCAACAGCGTCGCCGCCACCTACGACAACGGCTTCCTGCGCGTCGACGACGTCCAGCCCGGCTGCCACATCATCACCTCCTCCTCCAGCAGCACCCCGTACAGCAACACCAAACTCACCGGCATCTGCTAGATCTGCTAGACAACGCCCTACCCGCAACGAGGCACCCCGCACCTTGCGGGGTGCCTCGTTGGGGACTGTAAAAATTCGGTGTAACTCCCGATCATGGAAGATGCATCGATGACCAGCGACAACGTGACCGAGGTGGAACCCGTCGAGCCGTCTGAGGCGGCGTCGTCGAAGTCTGCGGACGACCGGCTGATTGACGAGCTGGTGGGCCGGGCTCAGGCCCGAGGATCTGAGCGAGTTTGGCTTTGGCACCGGCGAGGCTGACATGGAGCCCTTCGACTTCGCCGAGCCAGCCCTCGCGTTCGGCTACGCCGACACCTGCCGCAGGACCGTCTTCGCCTGGCTGACCCGCTACAACACCCGCCGCCGGCACTCCGCCAACGGCCACCTCAGCCCCAACGAATACGAACACCCACACCACACCGCTAAACTCACGCTCGCCGCGTGATCAATAACCGCGTGCCCACCTTCCCGGGGGAAGGCCCATCCGACGGCCCGCCCTTGACAGCTGGGCGGGCCGCCTTGTCTCTCATGGCATAGCGTCTAGGAAGGTACGGCCGTGTTCGCGCATAGCTTCGATCACGTACTCGTATTCGGTCTCATCCTCAAGGAGGAGAGCCATGTGTGTCTCGGTGTTGTAGATGGCGCCGAGCCCGAGGTCGGATGTGATGACGACCCACCCATCTTCGGTTCCGTCCCAGAGGTAATCCAGGCTCTCGCGTCCGTCCGTCATGGGGTTACTCCATGCTTAGTGAAGGTGACGACCATGCCGCCCCTTCCGACGGGGATGATCCGGGACGAGCGCATCGGAGATCCTGCCTTTTCGAAGGCATCAAGAAGTCTGAACGGCTCTCTGAGGTTCCCCCGAGATGCGGGGATGGGTGACAGAGGGTCAGATGGGTCTCACGAGAGGAGCCCAGACGATGCCTGCCCCGAGGAAGTACCCGCTGGAGTTGCGTGAGCGTGCGGTTCGGATGTACCGGACCGCCGAGCCGAAGCCCGTGATCCGCCGCATGGCCGAGGAACTCGGCGTGCACCACGAGGCTCTGCGTAACTGGATCCGTCAGGCCGAGGCCGATACCGGCGAGCGAGACGACATCCTCACCACCGCCGAGCGTGAGGAGCTGGCCGCTCTGCGGAAGGAGAATGCCCAGCTCAAACGGGCGAACGAGGTCCTGCGGACGGCCTCGGCTTTTTTCGCGGCCCAGCTCGACCCGACCCGGCCCAGGTGACCGCGCTCGTCGATGCGCACCCGCACCTGGGGGTCGAGCCCGTACTCCGGGAACTTTCCATCCCCTCCTCCACCTACTACCGATGGCGCCAGGCCGAGAAGGAGCCATGCGAGCGACGCCGCCAGGACGCTGAGCTCACAGGGAAGATCCGGCAGGTCCACGCCGACTCCGGCGGGACCTACGGCTCACCCCGCGTGCACGCCGTCCTCCGGCGTGAAGGCGTCCACGTCGGCCGCAAACGCGTTGAACGGCTCATGCGCCAGGCCGGCCTGGCCGGGATCAGTCCCCGGCGGGGCAAGGGTTTCACCCGACGTGCTCCGGACGCGGATCTGGCCCCTGACCTGGTGCAACGCGACTTCACCGCGAACGTGCCGAACCGGCTGTGGGTCACCGACCTGACCATGATCGCGACCGAGGAGGGCCCGCTGTGGCTGTCCGCGATCCGCGACGCCTTCTCCCGCCGGGTGGTGGCCTGGGAAACCTCCGCCCGCGCGGACGCCGACCTGGTCCTGACCACGCTGGAGTATGCCCTGGCCAGCCGCGAAGTCGCCCCCGGCGAGCTTATTCACCACGCCGATCACGGCTGTCAATACACGTCCGTGAAGCTCACAACTCGCCTGCTCAGAGCAGGCATCCAGGCGTCTATGGGCTCGGTCGGCGACTCGTTCGACAACGCCCTGGCGGAGAACCTATGGATGGTCATCAAGACCGAGTGCATCCGCGGCCGCGTCTTCGCCACCAGAGCCGAAGCGAACCTCGCACTCTTCGAGTACATCGACGGACCCTGTTGCCCAATTGACCTCACGCAGCGAGGTCAAGGGCTGCCAGTCGGGATATGCGCGTGCGCGCGAGGGGGATTTCGTTCCACCAGGCGTCGAGGCGGATCAAGTTGATGGCGGTTGCTGTGAGAATGTGCGCGAGCCGCGTCTTGGCCAGGCCGATGTAGCGGGTCCGGCGGACGCCGGCGGTCGCGACGGCCTGGTGGATGGTGCCTTCCACGCCGGCGCGGGCCGCGTAGCGGTCCTTCCACTCGTCGGTGGACTGCTCCGCCCGGACGCGTTCCAACACCGCGTCCTGTTCCTGGGGCCGGATAGTCAGCTGCCGCCCGTACTGGGTGGATCTGGTGCACTGATCGCGCACCGGGCAGGGCGCGCAGGTGGCGGTCGCGAAGCGGATGCGGATCGCGTCCCGGCCGTTGTTGTCCACTCCCTCCGTCCAATACCTGCTGGTGGCACCGGTCGGGCAAAGTGCGTGCTTGGCCTGCCAGTTGATGGTGAAGGCGGACTTGCCGAAGCCTCCGCCCGATGTCGACTGCCGGGTGTTGTTGGACCGGACTGGGCCGACGACGCAGACGCCACGGGTGGTCGGCGCGGTGAGCAGCAGCTCGGCCGAGGTGTAGCCAGCGTCCAGGAGATGCTCCCCTGGTAAGAGACCCTTGCTGGTGAGTCGGTCGTGGACCTCCTCGACGACCATCGCGTCGTTGACCGTGGCGTCGGTCGTGACAACGTGGGTGATCAAGTGCGGGCGCTTCGACGCCCCAGGGTCGTCACAGCTCTCACTGAGATGGATCTTGTAGCCGACCCAGGCGGATCCGCGCTTCTTGGCGTACCGGGCCTCAGGATCGTAGGGCGAGGCGATCATTGCTCTGCTCGGCGGGAGATCGTCCTTCCCCCGCCAGGTCACCTCCTCTTCGCCGTCGGTGACAGTGCGCGTGAACTGCTGCACCCACACCGTGCGCAGGACGGTGACGGCAGGCACCTGCTGCAGCCATCCTGGCGCCGTCGGCGCGAAGACAGCTTCGAGCAGGCGGTATCCGTCAGTGGCGATCTGCCGGGCGAGGGTGCGCCGCTCCTGCTCGTCGGTCGGCAGTCGGTAGGCGTCGACCCGCGCCCCGTAGCGTTCCTGCCACGCCGGGTCCATCGACGTGCGCAGCCAGTCCGGCGCGGCTGCGGCGAGCGCTTCCAGCACCGCCCGCAGCGTCTCGCCGATGAACTCCAGGCGGTTGAGGCCGCGGACCGCGGCGAGTACGTGTGTCGAGTCCGTGCGCTGCCTCCCTCCGGAGCCGACCAGCCCCAGCTCGGCGAGGCGCTCCAGCAGCAGGTCCAGGACCCTCGCTTCCATGCCATGCGCCAGCAGCCGGTCCCGGAACCCGGTCAGCACTGTGTGGTCGAAGCCGGGGTCGGTCAGCTCCAGGCCCAGCAGGTACTTCACGTCGATCCTGGCCCGCACCGCGTGCGCGGCCTGGCGATCAGTCAGGTTCTCGGCGAACTGCAGGACGCTGACCAGGGCCAGCCGGCCGGGCGAGATCCCGGGACGCCCCCTGACCCCGAAGGCTGCCTTGAAATCCTCATCCGAGAACAGCGGACCGAGGCCGTCCCGGATCCTCATGGCCAGACAGCCCTTGGGGAACGCCGCGCGAGCCACATCCCGCGTCAGGTCAGGAACCTCCGCTCCCGAGTCCGAGCGCATCGACACCGCCGCACCCCCAGTTCCCCGCGGCCGGACACCCAGCTCGTGCCCTTGAGACCGTCGCCCAACACGCTCATGGCCCCGGACGCCGCATGCCCCGTGATCACGCTGGCTTCACTCGAATTGGGCAACAGGGTCATCGACGGCTTCTACAACCCTCGCCGCATCCAGAAACGACTCGGCTACCTCAGCCCGATCGAGTACGAGGAGAAGCACTACGCCAACCAGGCAACGACCGAACAAGTGAACCTGAAACCACGTCAAACCGCCCTGACCAGCTAGTCAGCCACCCCGCACAGCGGGGGAACCTCACTCGCTTTCCGGAACACTCGCTGTGATTCCTCTGGCATCCAATTCGGTTTCAAAGAGCTGCAGATCAGAGGCTTCCTGTCTGCCGGGCTCGGGTAAGGGAGCCCCTTGGGGTGCGTGTGGTAGACGAGAATAGTGTCGGCCCGGACGGGGATTTGCACTCGGCTGGAGATACCAGAGTAGAGGAAGTACTGGCCCCCGTGGATTGCGGCGCGGGGGTCCTCACCGGCACCTCGGCCGGGCCGCGTTCGGGGGCTACTTGGCTACGGTGGCCGCGGCTCCGCCGCCGGTGTTCATGCCGCCGCGGGGGCCGGTGTCGTCCTGGTTCAGGGGGAGGGCGATGTCGAAGACCTGCCGGCTGGCGGGGAAGGTGCCGACGCGCTCGGCCCTGCCGTTGAGGATGTTGACGCGGTAGAAGCGGTAGGCGCCGCTCACCTTCAGGGCGGCGAAGCCCTGGTTGGTCCCGGCCTTGGGAGCGTAGTAGATGTCGAAGCCTGCGTTGGGTCCTGCGTTGACGCCGAGGCTGCCAGTGGGGGCGAGGGTGCCGGCGTTGGCCGGGGACTGCAGCGAGACTCGGTCGTTGACGGTGTCGATGTCGAACAGCGTTGTCGCGGTTGCGGGGTTGAGGTCGTTGTTGGTGTAGGCGGCGCCGGTCACGCCCAGTGCGGGGGTGGGTGTGGTGGCGGGCGGGACCGCCGGGTTGGTCAGCCTGCCGTCGACGGTGGTGACCCGCGGGGCTGCGGGGTCGTCGATGTTGTGCCGCAGATTCTGGCCCGTGTCGCTGATGACACGCAGCCGGTTGGCGGCCGGGTTGAAGTCGACGCCGAAGTACCTGCCCTCCAGTGCCACTGTCAGCTGGGACACCTTGGTGGCTTTCGCGTAGCTGCTGATGGTGTAGATGCCGCCTCGGTCGCCGACGCCGTACAGCTTTCTGTTCTGGACGCGGTAGTCGATTCCCACCAGCTTGCTGTCCTTTTTTAGGCCGCGGATGTGGCCGAGTGAACGGGGCGAGGACGGTGTGTTCTCGGAGAAGCTGACGAGTCGCTGATCGACCGTGAGACCGACGACGTCCAGACCGCCCGGGTACCTCTCGTCCGCTGCCGCCACCGCCGCGGCGGGCAGGGCCAGCGCGAGCGCCAGGGCAGGAGCGAGTACTGCTGCACGCATGTGAATCTCCCAGGGAGACAGGCCCGGACCGAATACCGGGCGTCACCTGTGACACAAACACGCTCACAAGATTGCAGCACGTTACGACGGTCATTCAGGCGAGTTCCGCTCCGCACCGCGCCTGTCTGCTCACGAGATGTCGCTCAGGCGGTGGAGGCCGGCGATGGCCTGATGGGCGGCGGGAAGCCGGTCTCGTCGCTGGATCCAGCGGGTCAGCTGGCAGCGCTTGCGCGAGGGCGGCCACCGTCTGGGGCTTGTCGGCGGTGAGCTACCGGTGCCGCCGCCGCGTTGGCACGGCGGCGGCACCAGAGGGCGCGTCGGCGGAGGCGACGGGTGAGCCGGTGAGCCCGCCGTCCAGGCTGTTCCGCTGGCGCAGGCCTGCGCCAGCAGAACACGGCCGAATAGTCCAAAGGGAACCGGTTGGCGGTACGTGGCGAGGCCGCCGTCCGCGGCCTGACTCAACGGCCGGCCCTTCGCAGCGCAACCGGGTGGCTTTGTCCGCGAGTAAAAAAAACCGACTCGCAAACTAGTGTCCTGAGTCGGGAATTCGCTGCGTAAGTCTCTGTTGCTTCGGCATGATGGCCGGGTGGCGAGGATGGGACGGCCGAAGGCCGAGCTGGTACTGACCGATGACGAGCGCGAGACGCTGACGCGTTGGGCGAGACGGCGGACGTCGTCGCAGGCGCTGGCTCTGCGGTGCCGGATTGTGCTGGAGAGCGCAACCGGCGCCTCGAACAAGGATGTTGCGGGCCGGCTGGGCGTCGAGGCACACACGGTGAGCCGGTGGCGGGCCCGGTTCGTCCGGGACCGGCTGGAGGGCCTGACTGACGAACCGCGTCCGGGCGGACCGCGGAAGATCACCGACGGCCAGGTCGAGGAAGTGGTCGTCAAGACGCTGGAGACCACGCCGAAGGACGCCACGCACTGGTCGACGCGGTCCATGGCCAAGGAGGTGGGGCTGTCTCAGTCGGCCATCGCGCGGATCTGGCGAACCTTCGGCCTCAAGCCACACCTGGTGGACACCTTCAAGCTGTCCAGGGATCCGCAGTTCATCGAGAAGGTTCGTGACGTGGTCGGGCTGTATCTCGCTCCGCCCGAGCATGCGCTGGTGCTCTGTGTCGACGAAAAGACGCAGATCCAGGCTCTGGACCGGTCGGCGCCTGTGCTGCCGATGATGCCGGGCATGCCCGAGCGCCGCACCCATGACTACGTGCGCGGCGGCGTCACCACTCTGTTCGCCGCGCTGAACACCGCCACCGGCGAGGTGATCGGCCAGATCCACCGCCGGCATCGCGCCGTGGAGTTCAAGAAGTTCCTGACCCGGATCGACAAGGAGGTGCCCGACGGGCTGGACGTGCACCTGATCTGCGACAACGCCTCGACGCACAAGACCCCCGCCATTCAGCGATGGCTGGCCGCGCATCCCCGCTTCCACGTGCACTTCACCCCCACCAGCTCCTCCTGGCTCAACCAGGTCGAGCGGTGGTTCGGCCTGCTCACCGACAAGCAGATACGGCGAGGCGTCCACAAGAACGTCCAGGCCCTGGAGAAGGACATCCGCACCTGGATCAAGACCTGGAACGAAGACCCGAAACCCTTCGTCTGGACGAAGACCGCGGACGAGATCCTTGAACGCCTCGCCGGATATCTGAACAGAATTCCCGACTCAGGACACTAGGCGAATAGACCTGACCAAGCCCTACCAGCGCTGGCCGACTTGCGTGAGGGCCGGATCGTGGAACGACCCGGCCCTCGCCGACGGTGTTCAGCTCAGTGGTGCTTGCAGTCCCAGTGGCCCTTGATCCAGTGGTGGTCCCAGTGTCCGGGGACGTGGACCCACTTGTAGGAGTAGTGGTGCTTGAAGTGGCCCTTGTGCCAGGTACCGTGCTTGTCGTAGTGGCCCTTGTGCCAGGTCTTGTGATGGACCTGCTTCTTCTCCCAGTGGCCCTTGACCCACTTCTTCTCCCAGTGGCCCTTCTTCCACTCGCACCTGTCATGGTGGTCGCCAGCGACCACGGTGACGGCAGACGTGGGCGCGGGAGCCGCGCTGGCGGTGCCGGACATGCCGAGCGCGGCGCCTCCGGCCAGCAGTCCCGTCGCGGCGGCTCCGGCCACCATGCGGCGGACTCGCATGGATGCGGTCATCGACGCATCTCCTTTGAAAGTTGAGCGATGAGCACATTGAGGAGGTGTCCTTTTCCGACCCGCCCGGTCATGCAGGTGGCACGGCCGGGTTGTGGGGAGGAGCGTTGCCTTTCGCCTCGCTGTGCCGGACATGAGGGATTCGAAGCCGACGGGAGGACGGATGAGGAAACAGGGCGAGAATCTCGCAACTGTGCAGAACATCCACTGACGGAGTGGGATGAGCGATATGTTCGCGGCTCGCGATGCCTGCTGACGGTGGGAGTCGCGTCACTCTAAGTGATAAGATCTTTTGTCCCGCGGCGCTGCCTTCGATCGAGACTCGGCTGGCTCGGCGCTGCGCCAGGTTGCGACACAATCCCCGGTGCGTTCCTCTCAACAGTCTGTTACTGCTCCTGAAGGAGCGAGGATGCGATCGCTCCTGAGAGGCGAACCGTGAACGAGCCGTCCGCCCCGATCCAGGTTGCAGGGGTGGAGCAATCGGGATGCAGCTTCGTGCCATCTGCCGGTTCTGTGGCTACGAATCATTTGCAAAGGGTGCTTTTGCACCGACTGATTCGTTCAGAGGAGCGGTCATGCCTGCCACCGCATCAGCGCCGGCGACGGCGCAGCACGCCGTCGCCCTGCCGAAGGGTCTGCGCGCCCCGGCTGTCGCCCGCCGTATCGCCGAACGGTGGCTGAAGGCCACCGAACCGTCCGACCATGTGCAAGACGCGGTGCTCGTTGTCTCTGAACTGGTGACCAACGTCGTCCGTCACACCCATGACTCGTGCCGGTTGACGCTCACCGTTCAGGATGGGCAGTTGGACATCGCTGTCGCCGACCAAAGCGAGGACTTGCCCGACCTTCGACAGCAGACGACCGGGGACGAGCACGGCGGCTTCGGTATGGGAATCGTCCGCCAGCTGGGCGGGCAGGTCACCGTGGTCCCCGCAATCGGTGGCAAGACGGTGCACGTCCTGCTCGAGCTGGACCCGTGAGCGCAACACCCAACGCCGGGTGCGCCCAACAGCTCCCGCACCGCTCAGCGCAGGTCTCACTCTCCTGCCACGGCCGCCCTGCACCTTCCGCTGACCGATGCCAGGGTCAGACCCGGGCGGGCGGCGGGACAGGATCAGCTGAGAGCACCAGGTTAAGGAGAGCAGGGCTTGCTGCACAGAACCGAACCGAACCCGCGAGCGGAGGACCTGCTGACCCGTGTGGCCGGTGGTGACAAGGACGCGTTCGCCGGAGTCTATGACGCCTTCTCTGCCACGGTCATGGGACTGGCCCGCCGGATTTTGCGGGATGCCGCTCAGGCAGAGGAGGTGACCCAGGACGTCATGGTCGAGGTCTGGCGCACCGCGGACCGCTACAACCCCGAGCGCGGGACGGCCAAAGCGTGGGTACTCACCCTCGCACATCGCCGCGCGGTCGACCGGGTACGTGCCGCCCATGCCAGCTCGGAACGCGAGCAGCGCGCCGGCCAGCTCCTTTCCGAACGAGCCTTCGACCAGGTCGCGGAAACCGTCCAGGAGCATGACGAGCAGCGGCGTATCTACCGCTGCCTGGCCGCGCTGACCCGCCTGCAGCGGGTCCCTTTGGTGCTCGCCTTCTACCAGGGCCTGACCTACCTCGAAGTGGCCGAGGCGCTGTCCACCCCCGAGGGCACGGTGAAGTCCCGCATGCGCGCGGGCCTGCGGCAGCTGCGCGCCTGCCTGGAGGCCGGCACATGACGCCCGAGGAAGATCCGCACCTCGCCGCCGGCGCCTACGTCCTGCACGCCCTGCCCCCGGCTGAGGAAGCCGCGTTCGAAAACCATCTCGCCGGCTGCGAGGACTGCCGAGCGGACGTTGCCGCCTTCATGGAGATCACCGCCAGCCTCGCCAGTGCAGAGAATGCCGCTGTACGGCCGCAACTGCGCGCCCGCGCCCTTGACGCCATCAGCCGGATCCCTCAGGACCAACCTCGTCATCCGTACCCGGTGGCCAGGTACCGTGCTGTGCGCTTCGCACTGGCTGTAAGCATCGCCGCAACTGCCCTTCTCGGCGGCGTCGCCGCATGGCAGTACTCCCAAGCCGACGAGGCCCGCGTCCAGTCCGCCCGAGCACACACCGCCAACCGTGCACTCACCGACGTCGTGACCGCGCCCGACGCCACCCTGCACACCGGTACGCTGACCGGCGGAGGCACGGCAGCTGTCGTCGTATCCCGATCCAAGGCCCGGGCGGTCTTCGCCGCTGACGACCTTCCAGTGCTGGCTGAAGACAAGGTCTACGAACTCTGGTATGCCGCCGAAGCGGGCGACCTGCGTCCCGCCGGCCTTCTTCCGGGCACCGCGGAGCGGCCTTCTCGTGTTCTGGAGGGCCCTCTGGCCGGTGCTGTGGCTGTCGGCATCACAATCGAACCCGCCGGCGGCTCCCGGCAGCCCACCACCGACCCCCTCGCCCTCATCGCTATCACCGCCTGAAGGACGGAGCCCTCGCTGCCTGGCCGGCCCGGCCGGGCCCACGTTCTGGCGATTCGGCCCGACCACCGCGAGTCGCTGCTGGGGGCGATCGGTACGCCCGGCGGGACGCCGCCCTCGCGCTGCGGCCCGCAAACGGTGACAAGCTGAGCAACAGGAGCAGGATGGACAGGCGCCTCATCCGGTCTGCCGCCGCGCAGTGGGACCTCGAACTGGACGATCTCTTCCTGACCATCGGGCACCGCTTCGGTCGGGTCGAGCTCCGCCGACGTATGCGTGACTACGTACGCGGGCTACTCGCTCCAGTCGCTCGCAAGAACAGCTGGCAGCTGGCCGAACAGGCCGGCCACCCCACGCCCGACGGCCTGCAGCACCTCCTCGCCGGATCGAAGTGGGAGCCCGATGACATCCGCGCCGCGCTTTCCACCAGCCGACAGCACGCCAGCCGACAGCACGTCAGCTGACGCAGGCTGCGACGGAAGGAATCACGCATGCGCTCTGTCCGCACTTTCCTCGCCGCGGCTGCGGCCACGGCTGCCCTCGCCATCGCAGCCCCTGGCGCCTACGCCTCCAGCGCCGGTGACGGGGACAAGGACGACCACTCCTACAGCAGCGACCACGAGTACAACAAGGATGAGTACAAGAAGGGCGAGTACAAGGACGCCGGTGGTGAGCACGACAAGCCGAAAGGCGGCATGCACACCGGTGGCAGCGGTCTTGCCACTTCCGGCTC
Source organism: Streptomyces sp. ALI-76-A (assembly GCF_030287445.1). Classification (GTDB taxonomy): domain Bacteria; phylum Actinomycetota; class Actinomycetes; order Streptomycetales; family Streptomycetaceae; genus Streptomyces. Next base: position 1,320,866 of record NZ_JASVWB010000004.1, read on the forward strand.
GACGGCTGTCGGCGGACTCGCGCTCCTGGGCGGCCTGGGAGCAGGCGCGTACGTGCTGCGCCGACGCATCGCCCGTGGCGCTGACCGACTCTGATGGCTGACGCGCGTACCGCGGCGGCAGGAAGCGTTCCGCTCCGCAGCCACAGTCGCACCCTGGCACCGCGCCTGACCTACGTGTGTCCGCGTTTCGCTGACTGGGCTGCGCTGCGGCATGACGATCCGTTCAGTGGTTCACTCGGGGAGATCCCGGCGGCCCGGCATGCCGCAACGCCTTCTGCTGGCCCTCTTCACGCCGTTCGTCCTGATCGCGGATGCGGCCGGCTTGGCCGGCCCAGACAGCCAGTCCTCCCTGCCTGCCACGGCACTAGATCCCGTGCTGACGGCGCGGCCGCATCTTCAGGACGATTCCTTTCCCGGTTCCTCGGCATGATCGCTCCCGAGTCCGCGCCGGGCCGGCGCACCGCAATCGCGCGCCTTCAGGCAGGAAATGGCATGAGTACGAGCGGTGAGGATGTCGGCTGGGGAGAGCCGCCGGTGGGCTCGAGAGTGAGGCCCATACCGGATGCGCTGCCGATTCCTCCGCGCATCAGGACGGCGGTGGCCGCACGCGTGGGGTTCACGAATCCGGCCGGTCGCATGGCGCCGCCGTCGTCGAACCAGAGCTCGTACACCTTGCCTGCCGGGGGCTCGGCCAGTCCTGCGGTGACGAAGGCGGCCTGGTTGAGGCTTCTGGACACGATGACGGTTGCGGTGGCCCCGTCCGCGAAGCGGGTGGTGCGGGTCTTGGCATCGGGGGCGGCCAGGACGGTGGCGAGGGAGCCGGCACGCTGCTCGGTGCGGCGGGCCTGTTCGGTGGCGTCCTGGGCGCGTTCGTGCTGCCAGATGGTGGTACCACCGCCCAGGGCGGTCGCAGCGGCCAGGCAGGCAGCCAGCGCCCATCGCGGCACGCGGCGGGCGCGCGAGCGGGAGCTGGGGGAGGAGACGGGGGCAAGTCGCGGTCCTACCTGCCGGACAGTGCTGATGCGCCGCATCACGTGCTCTTTGAGTTCGGGGCGAGCTGTGACCGCTGCGGCTAGGCCCAGACGGGCCGCGGTTTCCTTCAGCTCCTGCACCTCCTGGGCGCAGGCCTCACAGGTCGCAAGGTGGCGTTCGAAGGAACTGGCCTCCGCTGCGGTCAGTGCGTGGAGTGCGTAGGCCCCGGTGAGGGTGTGCAGGTCGATGGTCTTCATACGCTCACTCCTAGGCAGTCCCGGAGCCTGATCAGGCCGTCGCGGAGTCTGGTCTTGACGGTGCCCAGCGGAAGGGCCAGAAGCTCGGCAACCTCGCGGTAGGTCAGTCCTCGGTAGTACGCCAGGGTGACCGACTGGCGCTGGAGTTCAGTGAGCGTGCGCAGGCAGCGCTTGACCTGTTCACGTTCGAAGCGTGCCTCGACCTGTTCGGTAACCTCGTCGTACTCGGGAGTCTGGTCCAGCAGCGCGGCCTTGTGCTCCCGCGCGCTCGAGGCTTCGACCGAGCGCACCCGGTCCACAGCCCGTCGATGGGCGAGTGTAAGGATCCAGTTGATGGCCGTACCGCGTTCGGGCCGGTATCGGGCAGCGGTCCGCCACACCTCCACCAACACGTCCTGCGCGACTTCTTCAGACTGCGCCTGGTTGCGCAGCACACGACGGGCAACCCCCAGGACCGGCGAGACGGTTGCGTCATAGATGACAGCGAAGGCCTCTTGGTCCCCGCCCGCGACCTCACCCAGGAGCTTTTCCAGGTCCGGCCGGGCCGATGGATGCCGCCCGATGTGCACCGGCTCTTTCACCACGCCACGCTCCAGGGTCAGAAGAACTCGCCTTGTACCAATAGTCCGAAGCTACCGGTCGTCCGGCTTGCCGCCCTCGATGGTTTGCTGGCATGGCCGGACATTGTCAGATCGTCACGCAGTCGGTTCGCCGCGCGATCCGCCCGTGGCGGACTTGGCGGGGTGTCCTGCGCCCGCCACCCTGCCGTGGAAGCTGTCGGTCCGCGACTCCGGCCGGCAACGGGCACCTTCACCGTCCGGGGGCCGGGTGAAGACAGGCGGCCCCTCTGCCCGGCTACGCTTGCGGAGAGCGTAGCCGGACCGCTGTGAGCGTTCAGCTCTTGGGCATCAGCACGGTGTCGATGATGTAGACGTTGGCGTTGGCGGTCTTGACGTTGCCGCAGACGACCTTGGCGGAGTCGTTGACGGTGTAGGACTCACCCGAGCCCGCGGTCGTCAGTTTGGACTTCTCCAGCGTGGGGTAGGAGCCGCTCTCCAGGTCCTTGGGCGTGAGCTTCTGGCCCACCACGTGGTAGGTGAGGATCTTCGTCAGCTGGGCCTTGTCGCCCAGGACCTTGTCCAGGGTGGCCTTGGGGATCTTCGCGAAGGCGTCGTTGGTCGGCGCGAACACGGTGATGTTCTCGGCGTTGTTGAGGGTGTCGACCAGACCGGCCTTCTTGACGGCCGTCACCAAAGTGGACAGGGCCGGGTTGTTGGAGGCGGCGGTGGCGACCGGGTCCTTGGCCATGCCGTTGAAGGAGCCGGCGCCGTCCTTGGGCACAGTGGAGCAGGCCGGGCCGAACGGCTCGTTCATGGCGGGCAGGTCACCGGAGCTGTCGGTGGCCTTGTCACTCGCAGAGGAAGAGGCCTTGCTGGAGCTGGAGGAGGTGTCCTTGCTGTCGTCGGAACAGGCGGTCAGGGCGATGGGCAGGACGGCGGCGGCGGCCACGGCGACGGCGGCACGGCGAATACGGGTGTTCATAACAATTCTCCTCGTGGGGGTGCTTTACCGGATCAAGGGCGGGGATGGGTCCTGGAGGAATCAGGCGTGGTCAGTCGACGGTGACCACCACCGAGTGCCATCCACTGGCTCCGTCGGGGATGGTGCGGGTTCGCCGCTCGGTCTGAATCCGGCCGGTGCGGTCGGTGGCCCGCACGGTCAGGGTGTGGGTGCCGCGGGTGGCCTTCCAGGTCAAAGACCACTGGCGCCAGGTGTCGCGGGTGTCCTCGGTGGCCAGGTCGGCGCGCTGCCAGGGGCCGTCGTCGATGCGGACCTCGACGTTGTCGATGCCGCGGTGCTGGGCCCAGGCGACCCCGGCGACCATGACGATTCCGGCCGTGGGGCGGGCGAACGGTTTGGGGGTGTCGATCCGCGTCTGCGTCTTGATGGGCGCCCTGCGGGCCCACTTGCGCTTCACCCAGTAGGAGTCGTAGGCATCGAACGTGGTGAGTTCGATATCCTCGATCCACTTGCAGGCCGAGACGTAGCCGTACAGACCCGGCACCAGCATGCGGACCGGGAAGCCGTGTTCGAAGGGCAGCGGCTCGCTGTTCATACCGACCGCGAGCAGCGCGTCACGTCCGTCCATGACGTCCTCCACCGGGCTGCCGATCGTCATACCGTCGACCGAACGGGCCACCAGCTGATCGGCCCGCCCGCCCTTGGAAGGAGGCTTCACCCCGCACTCGGCGAGGAGGTCCGCCAGGCGTACGCCGATCCAGCGGGCGTTGCCCACGTACGGACCGCCGACCTCGTTCGACACGCACGTCAGCGTGATGTGCCGCTCGACGAGTTCACGGCGCAGCAGGTCGTCGAAGGTGAGAGTCATGGGGCGGGTCACGCCCTTGCCGTGGATCCTCAGCCGCCAGGTGGTGGCGTCCACCTTCGGTACGACCAGCGCGGTGTCCACCCGGTAGAAGTCCTTGTTCGGCGTCACGAACAGGCTGACGCCGGGGATGCGCAGCTGAGCCCCTTTCGGCACCGCGTCGGCGGCGGATGCCGGAGCCGGAAGAAGCAGGTTGCTGCGTGAGGCCACGGCACTCTGGCCGCGGGAGTTGTTGAGGGTCCGTCCGACGGCGCCCGCGGCAGTGGAGGCCGCCGCGGCGGCGGTGACCGCGATGATGAACCCGCGCCGGTCCCAGCCTGCTTCCCTCGTCACGGCGGCCGAGCCGGCTGGCCCGGCGGCCGTGGGGGTGTCCCCGCGCGACTGGTTGACCGGCGCGGGCGTGTGTGTGGCCTTGCCGGGGCCAAGCCTGCCCATCAGCAGATACAGCACGCCGGCCCCGGCGACCGCGCCGACTGCGGAGGGAAGGGCGTCCGTCCAGCTCGTCGAGTCAGGACGGCTTGTGGCAGCCCACGCGCCTACCACTCCGAACAGCAGCACGCCCGCCGCGCCGGCTCTGCGCCGGTGGGCGGCCAGCACTCCTAGAAGCAGGGCGAGAGCTGTCAGGGTCGCCAGGATGCCGAGCTGCAGAACGAGTTTGTCGTTGGTGCCGAAGTGGCGGATCGCGTAGTCCTTGACCGCTGCCGGTGTGCGGTCGATGGCAGCGGACCCGACCGCGACCACGGGCCCTGCCTGCGGCCGCACTGCCGCGGACACCAGCTCCGCGACCGCCAGCGCCGTATAGCCCGCCACCAGCCCGCTGACGGCCCCGAGCAGGCAACGACGCCAGGCGACCTGGGCCCTTGGTACTCTCTGATCTTCGCTCACATGGGGAATCCGAGACAGACCGGCTCCCGGATTGGCCGCTCACTCCATGGAAAAAATATGGGTTTTGGACCAAACCTTTTGCTGCGCAGCTTCGTATCAACCAGGGCGCGTGGGAAGTCGGGTCTGTTGCGCGAGGACCCGCCGCGGTAGCTGCATTTTTCGCTTGCCTGCGGGCATGCTGACATGACGCTCGTCCAGCACAGCGTGGGCGTCGCTGTGACCGCCCCGGGGCGACTCGTCTGGGAATCGGCCGACGCGTCCCGTGCGGTGTCTGGGTTGAGGTTCCCCCGAGATGCGGGGAAAGGTGACAGCAGGTCAGATGGGTCGTATGAGAGGAGCCCTGACGATGCCTGCCCCGAGGAAGTACCCGTTGGAGTTGCGTGAGCGTGCGGTGCGGATGTACCGGACTGCCGAGCCGGAGCCCGTGATCCGCCGGATGGCCGAGGAACTCGGCGTGCATCACGAAGCCCTGCGGAACTGGATCCGGCAGGCCGAGGCCGACGCCGGCGAGCGGGACGACCTGCTCACGACCGAAGAGAAGAACGAGCTCGCCCAGCCGCGGCGCGAGGTGCGGGACCTGCGCCGGGCGAACGAGGTCCTGCGGACGGCCTCGGCTTTTTTCGCCGCGCAGCTCGACCCGACCCGGCCCAGGTGAGAGCGCTCCTCGACGAGCACCCGCACCTAGGGGTCGAGCCCGTCCTGCGGGAACTGCACATCCCCTCCTCCACCTACTACCGCTGGCGTCAGGCCGAGAAGGACCCCTGCGAACGGATCCTCAAGGACACCGAGCTGACCGGGCAGATCCGGCAGATCCACCAGGACTCCGGCGGGATCTACGGATCGCCCAGGATCCATGCCGTCCTGAAGCGCGAGGGTGTCCAGCCGGTCTGGCCGGGATCAGCCCGTAGGAGCCAGAGCTTCACCCGCCGCGACCCGGACGCCGACCCTGCCCCTGACCTGGTGCAACGCGACTTCACGGCATCCGCGCCGAACCGGCTGTGGGTCACCGACCTGACCATGATCCCCACTCTGCAGGGGCCACTGTGGCTGTCGGCGATCCGCGATGCCTTCTCCCGCAGAGTCGTGGCCTGGGAGACCTCCGCCCGCGCGGACGCCGACCTGGTCCTCACCTCCCTCGAGTACGCGCTGGCCAGCCGCGAGGTCACCCCCGGCGAACTCGTCCACCATGCCGATCACGGAGCCCAATACACATCCATCAAGCTCACAACCCGCCTGGTCGGAGCAGGCGTTCAAGCGTCCATGGGCTCGGTCGGCGACTCCTTCGACAATGCCCTGGCGGAGAACCTGTGGATGCTGATCAAGACCGAGTGCATCCGCGGCCGCGTCTTCGCGACCAGGGCCGAGGCGAATCTCGTGCTCTTCGAGTACATCGACGGCTTCTATAACCCCCGCCGCATCCAAAAGCGCCTCGGCTACCTCAGCCCCATCGAGTTCGAAGAGAAGCACTACGCCGACCAGGCAGCGGCCGAACCGGTGAACCTGAAACCACGTCAACCCGCCCTGACCTGCTAGTCAGCCGCTCCCGCGCAGCGGGGGAACCTCAAGCTTGTCCCGAGGCCATAACCGACCTCGGGGAACAGGCACATCGCCAGGAGGAAGTAGACACCGACCCGCGACGGCAGATCACGCAGTCGCCGCTGTACAGCTCTCGTCTCCGCAAGGACCGCGTCCACGAGCTCGAACGGCACGACCGTCGTCAGCTCTCCCAGATGTCCCGGCGCGAACCGGCCCCCGGCCACCGTAGCCGTACGGGTGATGGTCGTCAGTGCGAGCGGCAGGACACAATGCGAAGGCAACGGAGCTCCTCGCAAACAAGCTGTCTTGGTCGACTGCCTGTACCAACGAGCTCCGTTGTCTTTCGTCAGAAATCCTTCAACTGGCTTGTGTGACCTGCGAAAACGCTAACTACCCGGCCTTGGGACAAGGCCCGTTGACGGCCGACATGCGGGAGGTCGCGAGGGGCGGGACGGTGACGTAGACCACCGGGACCCGGTCTTCGACTCAGTGGAGCCCCGAGTCTCGGCGTTCACGCCCTCTCGCGTCCTGACCGGCTGGGCGGCCTCAAAATGAGGCTGCACAGGCGACGTTGCGGTGGAGAATGGCAGCCATGACGAACGAGGGCACCTCCATCGACCCGGCCAAGCCCAGCATCGCCCGCGTCTACGACTACCTGCTCGGCGGCAAGGACAATTACGCCGTGGACCGCGAGATCGGCGACGTGTTCAAGCGCGACCTGCCCGGCTCGGTGGCCATCGCCTTCGCCAACCGTGCGGCACTGACACGGGCGGTCAGGGAGATCGCGAAGACCACCGGCATTCGGCAGTTCATCGACCTGGGCAGTGGGCTGCCGACCGCGGACAACGTCCACCAGGTCGCGCAACGGCACGCTCCCGAGTCCCGGGTCGTCTACGTCGACATCGACCCCCAAGTGTTGGTCTACGGCCGCGCACTGCTGGAGAACAACGACCGGACCCGCGTCGTCGCCGTCGATGTGCGCAACCCCGAAGGCGTCCGCACCCACCCCGACACCGTCGACATCATCGACTTCGCTCGTCCCGTCGCCGTCATCCTCAGCGCTATCCTCCACCACGTCAACGATGACGAGGACCCGGCTGGAATCGTCCGTTACTGGCGCGACCACGTCCCGTCCGGAAGCTACTTCTTCGTCAGCCACTTCCGCTCCGGCAACAACGCGGAGACCGCGGAGGCCGAGAAGGTCCTCCAGCAGACGTTCGGCCGCGGCCGGTGGCGCACCGACGCGGAGATCGCCTCCCTGCTGGACGGCCTGGAGATCCTCGACCCCGGGATCGTCCCCGCATCCCTGTGGCGTCCCGACGAGATCGACAACGCGTGGGACAGCGGCGAAAGACGAGAGCTCACGGTCTGGGAACATCTCATCGCCGCCGGTCTGGCCCGGAAAGCCTAGACGTGCAGACTGCGCCATGCGGGAGTGGATTCGTGGGCGAGGCGACGCGTCCTGGAATGGGTCATCGCCCGACGTAGATGGCGGCTTCGGAGCGGCCTGGCACACCGAGGTGGTCTCCGCCGCGAAACGCGGAGACCACCTGCGATGGCGCTGTCGACTTTGCTGGACACAAGGTGGATCGGGATAGGCCGGGCCCGGGTCGGGGCATGCACCGGGCCCGTCCTCAGGCAGTGGCCGGTAGGCCGGCGATCTCGTTCCAGGTCGTGAAGCGGGTGGTCGTCTGAGCGCGGTAGCTGGGAGCGGTGAAGCGGTGACTGCGGGGCCGGAAGTGCGGTGAGAGCACGCCGAAGACCGACAGGAAGTGCTGGGCTCAGCCCGCGGAGCGGAACCCCTTCGCGGGTGTTCAGTTCGTGCAGGAGGTAGCGGATGACCTGGGCACTGCCGCCGCGGGGCCAGAACAGGACCGCGGTGTCCATGACGGAGGGCATGGCGGTTCGCTGAAGTCGGTGCGGAAGGCACGCAGTTCTACGAGCGGGTGTCGATGATCAGCGGCTGACCGCCGGACGGCCGGCGGGCCAATGGCGTTCACCGGGGCCTGGGGCGAGCGGACGGTGATGGCGGGGACCTGGGCGAGGTTGTGGCGGGTCGCGTAGCGGGACCGGCTCGCCGAGGACCACCGTGCGGGTCGCCGGGGGAGGGTGTAGGGCAGACCGGTGTGCCCGATCTTCGCAAGACGCTGGTCGACATCCGACCTGGTCGCTGGCTGCTGTCCGGGGACGGAGCGCTGGCAGCGGTCGCGCTGGGCTGCGGGGCACCGGTTGTCGGCCAGGCATGTCGGGGTGTTGAAGACGCCCGCGCGATCGACCGTCGTCCGTCGGCGCCACGTTCCGCAGCCGCCACTCGGTGCGGTGCAGGGCGGCGGCCGTACGGGCCCGAGCGAGGGCGGAGGCGGGGCCGGGCTCGCGCAACCAGCCGTCCGCGTGCGCGCCAGGCCCGAGACCAGGGCACGCCCCTGAACGGTGAGCCGTCCCACGGCCAGCAGGAGTGCGCACGACGAGCCGACTCTGCAGACGGCGCGATCCGGCCGCCCTCTGGGCCGAGTCGGCCACCGGCGCCGGGGAAGTGGAAGCGACCGTTCTCCAGGAACTGCCGTCCGGCTCCGTTCGGCGGCACCTCGTCGGCGTCGGCCCGCGCGCCCCCGTCGTCGTACGTCCGGCCCACAGCGGGCGGACGACTGGCCGCCGCGCGCGGCGGCACCGCAGGCAGGGCCCGGCTGGCGTCGTCACGGCCCCGCACCAGGCAGCCCGTCGTAGCGCGTGGCTCCCAGGCTCCCGGCACGACGATGACACCGGCTGAACTTGATCAGGGCATTCGAATGAGAATGGCGGGAACACGCACTTTCATGACGACCTCCAATGACGAAGCGCAGACGTCCCACACACCGGGATCCCAGCCGAGCGTCCACCCGGGTTCCGACGAGCCGCAGACGATCACGGCGCCGACACCGCCCGTCGCGTGGAGTGGCGGCGCTCCGGACCAAGCCGACCTGGCCGACGAAGAGGCCGCGTCGCAACGTCCCCGCACGCGCGAAGAATCGAAGACTACGCCCCAGAGCGACTGAGCCCCCTGGCGGTGCGCTGGAAACGGCGTGTGGTGGGGCCGGTAGGCCGTGCGGCACCACGTTTCGGCCACTGTTCCCTGCCCCGCCTCACGGTTTCGAGCCGGCGGCTGTCTCCTCGCGGTAGAAGCGCGGGGCGACGCCCGTCACCCGGCGGAACACCCGGCTGAAGTAGGCACGGTCGCGGAAGCCCACTGCCCGGGCCACGCTCTGCACACTGTCGTGGCTCAGCCGCAGGCGCTCCGCGGCCCGCCCGATCCGCACCCGGGTCAGGTACTCCCATAGCGTCAGGCCGTAGCGCTGCTGGAAGAGCTTACCGAGGTGGTCGGGGCTGACCCCGGCGGCCTGCGCCACCTGCCAGCGTGAGATCTGCCGCCGCCAGTGCTCGTAGAGGAAGACCAGGGCCTCGTCGAGGACGTCCCGGGTGCGCGGCGGAAGCCAGCCGTCCTGGCTCGCCAGGCCATGGACGAGGGCCGCCGCCTCATCCGGTGTGAAGACGTCCAGGTCGAGCATGAGCAGGGCAGGGTGTGGCCGGCCGCGTCGCGCGTCGGCAGCGGTCAGTCCCTCGTGCCCGGCGACGACGACGGGGCACAACGCCCGGCCCGCGCCGTCGTGCAGGCGGTCCACGACGTCCAGTCCCTGCATGTCGGGCAGGGCCCGTTCCAGCAGCACCAGCCGTGGTCTCTCCTCGGCCACCAGGGACAGCACGGTCGTCGCGTCGGCCACCACCCGGGCGGGGTGGCCGGGCAGCGCGGCCTCGGCCAGCCGGCGCAGCGTCTCCCGGGACTCCTGCGAGCCGCCCGCGACGATCACGGGGGCGGCGAACCCGTCGGGCCGCAACACCCGCAGCGCATGCCGCAGATCGGTGCCGTCGGCTCCGAACAGCAGGAACGGCGTGTGCCGCAGCGCGGGATGGTCGTGCAGTCGCTGCACGGTCCGCCACTCCTGCGGCCGGTCGGGGGTCGCGTCCCAGACGACGGCCGCGGGGGTGCGCCGTTCCACCGACGGGATGACGTCGTGCTCGGTGGCGGGCCGGTACACCTCCAGCCCGTGCCGGGCCGCGAGCGCCTTCACGTCCGTGCCGATCTCACCTGGCGTGAGGACGAGGAGCGGCCCGTCACCACCGCCGGCCAGGTGTGCCTGCTCGTCCGGGGACGGCAGGGGCAGGTGCAGCATGTACTCCGGCCGGCCCGCTGCCTCGGCGACGGTCAGCGCCCCGCCGTGCATCATGGCCAGCCGACGGGCCGCGGAGACACCGACGTCGAGGAGCCGGCCGGGCCGTGCGCACGGTGTGCGGGCGTCGGGGACGGCCACCGTGACGCGTATGCCGGACAGATCCAGGACGGCGGTGACCTCGGGCGAACTGCTGCCCGCCCGGTCGGCGGCCGCGGTCAGGAGGTTGTGCAGAATCTGCTCCAGCCGTGTCTCGTCCACCCACACCGAGGGCAGCCGCTCGGGCAGGTCAAGCAGCCAGCCGGAATGCTCGGGCCGTGCGGTCGTCATCGTGGTGCAGGCACGATCCAGGACGGGCCGCGGGTCCAGGAGTCTTCGTGACAGCAGCAGGTCACCGGCTTCCGAGCGGGCGAGGTCGAGCAGGTTCTCGATGAGGTGCAGCACCCGTACGGCGTCCCGGCGCACCTCGGCGAGCGCCTGTGCCGGGTCGCCGCCGTGGTGCAGCATGGCCTCCACCGGGGTGCGCACCTCGTCGGTGACATGCGTCAGCAGCCGGGCCTGGAAGCGGCTGGCCTGTTCGGCCGCGTCGCGGGCCCGCCGCACCTCGTCGAAGAGGCCGATGCCCTTCAGCGCGGCGCTGAGCTGGTGGCCCAGTTCCCGGTAGAGAGCGCCGTCGTGGTCCACGGCTTCGGTGGAGGACGCGTCGAACACGGCCACCCCGAGGTGTTCGTCGCCGATGTGCAGGGGTTCCAGGACCAGGGTGAAGCGGCCGTCGCGGGGCAGCAGGGTGTCGGGCAGCAGCAGGCTGGCCGAGAACGCCGGATCGCCGAGGACGCCGGAGGTTCCAGCGGGCCGCTCCTCGGTCGGGGTCAGCAGGGTTCGCGCCATGCCGCGCACGGCCGTGTCGGCGGATGCGCCCGAGCGGTCGTAGAGTACGACCCGGCAGTGCGGGACGCCGGGTTCGGTGAGGTGCCGCTCCATCACGTCGGAGAGCCCTTCCAGGTCCACGACCGTGGTCAGGGCAGTGCCGAACTGCCGCAGTCTGCGCGCGCGTTGGGTCTGGGACCAGCGTTCGTACTCCAGCAGGGCGCGCGACCGTTCGGCCGCGAGGAGGCGGGCCCGCCCGAACAGCAGCTCGGCGTCCCCGCGCCGGGGCGGGGGCAGTGCGTCGACGACGCCACGGCGTGCGCCTTCCAACGCCTGGTGCCAGTGGTCGACTTCGGTCTGGGTCCCGACGTGGCCGCGCAGCAGCTGCTCCACGAGTGAGAGGAACCCGCCGGGCCGCACGCCGGGGTCCGCTGCCCCGGCGGCCGACCGGCCGGGAGAAACCAACTCGTCTTCTGCGCACAGGAGTTCTGCGTGGAAGGCCGCGGCGAGCGGGGCTCTCGCGGACGGCAGCACCGAGTCCAGGGCCACCCAGCCCTCGGGCCGTTGCTCGACGGGCGCCGCCGTGTGCCCGGGCATCGCCGGGGGAACCGGTGCGGGCGGGTACGAGGTGGGACAGGGACAGCCGCAGGAACGGCGCGGCACCAGAGTGGCGGGGATGGTGGTGCGGTCCGGTGGCCGGGTACCGCGTAGTCGGGAGACGAGGGTGTCCACCGCCAGGGCGCCCAGTTCCGCGAAGGGCAGGGCCACCGAGGTGAGGGGCGGGTCGCCGAGCTGGGCCTCGGGGGAATCGTTGAAGCCGACCACCGCGACGTCATCCGGGACGCGCACCCCGCGGTCGGACAGGTAGCGCAGCGCTCCGGCCGCCAGGACATCGCTGCACGCCACCACCACGTCGAAGTCGACGCCCGGGATCAGGCGGCGCGCCTCGATCAGAGCCCGCATCGCCGAGGCGCCGGCCGAAGCGGCGAAGTCGACGGCGGCGCCCACGTGGGTGTGTTCGTGCCGGATGCCGTGGTGGCGCAGCGCGTCGACGAAGGCGCGGTAGCGCTCCTCGGAGACCGGGTTGGCGAGCGGGCCGCGGATGCAGGCGGGCCGTCTGCGGCCGTGCTGGACGACGAGGTGCCCGATCAGTTTGCGCATGCCCGCGTGCGAGTCGATCGACAGTACGTCGGTGTGGTCGCTGAGCTGCTGGTTGAGACTGATCAGCGGCAGGTGGGCCAGCCGGCGCAGCAGACCGCGGGCCCGGGGGCCGCCCGAGGGCAGGCCCAGGGTGGAGCTCCAGCACACGACACCGTCGAGCCGGGCCGGTCCGACGAGTTCGTACAGCTCGCTGCGGGCCACGTCGCCGTGGCGCAGGTTGCCGCCGGGGAAGCAGACGAGGTTGACGTCGTTGCGCTGGGCGGCGGCGCGGACCCCGGACCACAGGGTGGCGCCGACGCCGAGATGGATGTTGGCGGTGAGCAGTCCCACGGTGAGCGGACGGTTCGGTGCCTGCGACGTTCCCGACGCAGCGCACGGATCCACTGCCATCTGCGCCCCCTTGGTCGTCCTCCGCCGGGGTCCCGCGGCGGAGGTGCGGTGCCGCCGGGGCGTGGGGGAACCTAGAGGAGGAGGCCGCGCGTGGCAAGACCGGTGACATGGAGGTCACCGGTCCGGCCGCGTGCGGCGGTGCGGGTCAGATTTTGCCGACACCCGCGCCCGCGGTCACCGTCGCCTTGACGGTGGACGCCGACTGCGCGGTGTAGCTGTACGGGATCGAGGCGACGGAGCCGCCGGTCTGTCCGGCGCCGGAGTTGACGAGGTGGTTGTTCCTCGCCACGAGTGAACCCTCGTCGGAGCTGCCCTCACCGAGGTGGTAGGGGTCCTCGGTGTTCTCGAAGTAGTTGCTCTCCACCAGGACGCCCGCGTTCTCGGTGGACGCCACCCCGTAGGAGCCGATGTCGCTGAAGTAGTTGTTCAGCACGTGCACCGGGTTGCCGAAGCGGACCCGCGGGTTGCGCTGGTTGGTGCCGTCGAACCAGTTGTACGCGTAGGTCACCTTCAGCTTCCCGGTGTCCTCGGAGGCGTTGCCGTCGGAGTGGCCGAGCAGCATGTTCTTGTCCTGGTCGTGGGTGCGGTTCCAGGAGACCGTGATGTTGGTCGAGGCGCGCTTGATGTCGACGGCTCCGTCGTTGGCGCCCGAGATGTCGTTGTGGTCGATCCAGACGTTCGTCGAGTACTGGACGTTGATGGCGTCGTCGTTGGACCCGGTGAACGTGAGGTTCTGGATGATCACGTTGTTCGCGTTGGCGACGTTGAGCCCACTGCCGGTGATCTTCCCGGCGGTGCCGACGCCGACGATGGTCTTGTTCGAGGCGACCTTCGTCATCGACGACAGGGCGATGGTGCCGTTGACCCGGACCACCTGAGTGGTGGTGCTCTGGACCGCCGCTGTGAAGGCGGAGGCGGTGCTGACGGTCACCGTGCCGCCACCGTTTCCGCCCGTGGTGGCGGCACCGAAGCCGATGGGCCCAGCGGCGGCGACCGCCGTCGGCTCGGCGGCGGATCCGCTGGCGGTGGTGGCTCCGATCACGGCCATCGCCACGGCCGTTGCCGCCGTGGTCGCGACCAGCGTGAACCGTGCGCTCGTCCTGCGCATGTGGAACTCCGTCCGTGGGGTCTGGAGAGGTGTTGTGCTGTGCGGGTGCACCACCGGGGCCGCGCGGTCGGCTCGTTGTGAGCCTAGAGCGGTGGGTGTGGACAATGGCGTGCCGTGTGTGGACTATTGCGTTCCGGCCTCACGCTCGCCCGCTCGTCACCTCGGCACCAGCGCCCCCGTGCGGCCATCGCTCCCACGTTCCGCGCGCCGGCGTACGCCCTCGTGCGCCGGCGGGCATGGCCGGATCCCCTCGTCGTCCGGGCACTTGGCTCTCCTGCTGGGTAGGTCCCCTCACGGGTGCGAGTGAGGGCATTGGGGGGCCGGAACTGTGGCACGCCTGTTCTGGACGCCCAGCCGTTGCCCCTCCTCGCGCTCGCGCAGGCGGCACACCGTACGCCGTCTGCGTGCCCAGGGCCGCTACGGTCCCCGGCTCCGTGAGGTCCTGCCCGCCCTGGCCGGTGTCGTGGTGGTGTTCTGCTCCGTGGTCGCCGGGCTCGCCCTCGGGTACCGCGCCGCCGGGATCGTCGTGCCGATCGCCGGGGCCGCTCTCCTGGTTCTTCTCGGCACGGTCCAGATCCGTCGCGGACGCCCGGGTGCGCGCCGCCGACGCGGGTACTACACCCCGCAGCAGCTGCACGAACTGGACACGCAGGCACTGGCGTCGGCCGTGGCACGGATGTTACGGCGGGACGGGTGGCGCGTGCGGTTGCTGCCCGCGCCGGACCGCCCGCGTCTGTGCGCCCGGGACGCGGGCGGACGACAGCTCGACGTGGTCTTCCGGCCGGTGGCGGAACCCCTGCCCGACGAGGACGCACCGCACCCCCACGTCCACCAGGGCGACGCGATGTCACAGCTCCGTCTGGTCGTGCACCGGGGCGCCTTCCGGGCCCGTGACGTCCGATGGGCCCGGCGCCAGGGGGGCACCCTCCTGGTCGACGGAGCAGCGCTGGAACGCTGGGCGCGGGGGGAGCACCTGGACGGACTGATCGACTCAGGAGCATGAGCGCCGTGTCGATCACATGGCGAGACGCCCTTGCACCAGCGCCCTGACCAGGCGTTGTCCCGACCGGTGAGAACCGAACACCCCCTGTACCCCGAACCAGGAGCACGAGATCGGCATTCACGAAGGTCACTCTGACACACGAATCGTTCGGGGTGACTGCCGGTCGTGAGGATGCGCCGTTGGCAGTGAGAACGCGGCCGAGGGTGAGGTTGTCGAGCCGGCGGCAAGCGTGCGGAGCGCGGCGCTCAGTCGACTGTCCGGGGACTGCGCCGGCGCAAGGGGTGCCTGTACGAGGAGGAGCGGGCCGCCGGGTACGAGCGTGCGCCTCGCGGGGATCTGGGCGGTCGGCCGGTGTCGGCCCGTCTGCGGGTGGCAGCGTGACCGGCGCGGTCACGCCGCCACCGAGCGACCCTACGGCCGAGAGGCGAGGGCCGGGGAGCGGACGCAGTCCTACCTGAGGGTGATCGCGTAGACCTGCACGCGAGGATCGTCCTGCAGGCCCACGGCACGCACCGTCTTCGAGGCATCGAGGTCCGCGGAGGAACCGAACAGACGCACTGGCGGGCCGGCCACGCCCTGCCCGCGCTTGATCCGGTGCGGCATCTCCAGCGCTACGGAGCTGCCCTGCGGTGCCGATCCCGCCCAGTCGCCCACGGTGACCGGCAACTCGGCGGTGGTTCCGTCGGTGTAGCGGACGGTGAGCGTGGTCGTCACCGGGCCGTGGTGGGCGGCGGCGACCAGACGCAGCGAGCTGTACGACCCGGCCGGGAGCAGCATGGACTGACCGCGGGCTTCGACGAAGTTCGCGGCCGTCCCGGACGGATCGGGAGCGTCGTAGGTCACGCCGCTCCAGACGACCGGACCCGCCGCGGGCAGCAGATCACCGTCGTAGCTCCATCCCGCTCCGTCGAAGTCGCCCTCGTCGGAGGCGGTGACGGTTGCCGTACCGTCGTGGTCGACCTCCTTGCCGAGGCCGACGGCGCATTGCTCATCGATGTCCGCAGCGCAACGGGCCGCGTCGCGCACCTCGATGGCCGCGACGTGTTCCACGCTCTTCACTCCCTTCGCGGTCGCCGTGATCCGCACGGTGTACGGACCCGGCGCGGTACCGGCCGGCACGCTCACGTCCACCGACGCGGTCTGCTGGACCGGGAGCCGATGGGACGTGAGGGAGAAGGGCTTCGAGGTCTTCACGGTCCAGCCGCTGGGCGCTTGCGCGCCGACGCCTACCCGCAGCGCGCCGGGGGACTGGCCCAGCACGTCCAGCCTCAGCCGGACGCTCTGTGCTGTGTCCGACGTCGGCAGGACGTCGGAAACGGTGCGCAGCGACGCGTCGAGGTGCCGACGGGAATCGGCCACCGCGCGGTTCACGGACGGCGGCTCCGCGCCCTTGCCCCTGCCCCCAGGCCGACGGCGTGCCGGTCATGTCGAAGGCGAGGGTTCCGCCCTTGGCGACCGCGTCCCAGTCCAGCCAGGTGGCGCGCAGGTCCTTCCCGCCGAACTTCGCTTGCCTCACGTAGCGTTGGGCGTCGCTCGTGCCCGGCGCCTTGATGGTCAGGGTGCCGTGCCGCCCTGCGTGTTGCCGTACGCGCCGATGCGAACGACCGCCGACGGGAACTGCGGGCTGGAGACGGCGAGGAAGTCGCCGCCGTTCGTCGTCGGGTACAGGCCGAGGGAGGAGAAGACGTACCAGGCGGACATGGTGCCCAGGTCGTCATTGCCGGTCATGCCGTCGGGTCCGTCCGTGAAGAGCGTCATCGCGGCGCGGACCACGGTGGCGGTCTTGGCGGGTGCGCCGGCCCACAAGTACATGTACGGGGAGTGCAGATCGGGCTCGTTGTTCGGGTTGTAGGTCGGCTTCCCGTAGTAGTCGTACGGTGCCGAGATCCAGTCCTTGCGAGCGGTACCGGCAGGGTCCGCGAGGAGTTTGTCGTAGGCGAAGAAGGCGTCGAGCCGCTTCTCGGTCTCCCGCCTGCCGCCCATCAGGGACACCAGCCCGGCAGGGTCCTGGGGCACCAGCCATTGATACTGGTAGGCGCCGCCCTCATGGAACCGGTGACCTGCTTCGACGGGGTCGTAGGGCGTCAGCCACGTGCCGTCGGTCGTGCGCGGCCGGAACTGCTTGATGGAGGAATCCCACAGGTTCCGATACCACTGGCCGCGTGCCGCGAACATGCGGGCATCCGCGGTGCGGCCCAGTCCCTTGGCCATCAGGGCCAGCGACGCGTCCGCCGCCGCGTACTCCAGTGTGGCCGAAGCGGAGTGACGGCAGTCGTTGTCGCCGCCCTTGTCCGGACAGTCCGTGCCCGGTTCCAGCCCGCTGGGGATGTAGCCACGCTTCTGGTAGGCATCGACTCCCGCACGGCCGTTGTAGGGGGAGTCATCCGGCGGCGTGCTGAGGGCGTTCTTCCTGAGGAGCGTGTACGCCTCCTTCTCGTGACCTTCGAGCAGGCCCTTGGACCACGCCTCGACCAGGAAGGGCGTCACCGGGTCGCCAGTCATGATGTTGGTCTCGCTGTTGGCGAGCGACCAGCGTGGCAGCCAGCCGCCGTCCCGTCCGATCGCGACGACCGACAGCGCGACATCACGCGCGACCTTCGGCTGGAGCATCTGGAGCAGCTGGTTCTGCGGCCGGTGGGTGTCCCACAACGACAGGTTCTGGTAGGGCGTGAACCCCGACGCGGTGTGCGTCTTCCCGTCGAAGCCCGCGTACCGGCCGTCGACGTCGCCGGCGAGGTTCGGATGGAGTTGCGCGTGGTAGAGGGCCGTGTAGAACGCGCGTTGCCGCTCGGTCGACCCCCCTGCGATGGTGACGGCGGAGAGCTGGCGCTCCCAAGTCGCCTGGAGCGCCGCACGAGTGGCGTCGAAGTCGTACGAGTCGTCCGTCTCCGCCTTCAGGTTCTTGCGGGCGCCCTCGACGCCCGTGTAGGAGAGCCCCACTTTGACGACGACGTCACGGTCGGTGCCGGCGTCGAAGGTCACCCAGGCGCCGTTGCCGCCCTCGTCTGCGGCGCCCCGCTCACCGGGGCTGCATCGGCCAGGTGGGACGAGGAGCCGTGTAGCTGGAGGTGAGCGCCGACTCGTTCGCGACGGAGGACATCGCTGCTGGCGGATGTCCCTCTGGGGCGACCCCGACACCGGGACGTACAGCGGCACCACCCAGGTGCGGCAGGGCGCGTTCCCCACGGCTGGCGTCCCTGACGCACACGGCCGTCCCCCGGGCGCCTCAGGCCCGGGGACGGCCGTTCGCCTGTCCGAGCGGAGTTTCCGCCGCCTCCGACCCCTTCGTGCTCGCCGGGCATCGATGTCCGCGAGCGGCCTGTTCAGCGGCGTTCGGGTCGGCGGATCGTCGGCCGATACACCGTTACGGATCCCGCCCCGTTCGCCTATGGCATCACCGCACATCAGCGGAACGCAGGCGTCCGCGAGAGTCATGTCGTGGAAGAACGCTGAGGGCACCCTCTCGCACGACGTGGTACGCCAGCAGGTCAGCGCTCTACCCGCCAGATGAACCGGGACAGCGCAGCAGGTGGCGCCTGTGCCCCCTTCGCGTTGAACCGCCGACGTCCGGAAGGCCAAGTGGCCGCACCGGGAACAGGCGGACCGGCCGGCACGGTTGCACCGACCGGGGGACCGGCGCCGCACGGGCGGGGAACACGGAGACCACACGGTCGTCCGCTTCACGAGGATCCGGGCCCCCGGAGCGCGGTTGGCCCGCCTCGCGCTGGGACCAAGACGTATTTCTACTGGAGGACTGTTTCATGACTGACCGGCCCTTGACGCTCATGGCAGTGCATGCTCACCCCGACGACGAGGCCACCGGAACCGGAGGGGTCCTCGCGCGATACGCGGCGGAAGGCATCCGCACGGTCCTCGTGACATGTACCGACGGCGGTTGCGGCGACGGACCGGGGGGTGTCAAGCCGGGCGATCCCGGGCACGATCCGGCGGCGGTCGCCTTGATGCGCCGGCAGGAACTCGAGGCGAGTTGTGACGTTCTGAAGGTCAGCGATCTGGAGATGCTGGACTATGCCGACTCCGGGATGATGGGCTGGCCGAGCAACGACGCCCCCGGATCCTTCTGGCGGACCCCTGTACAGGAAGGCGCGGCCCGACTGGCGGAACTCATGCGGCACTACCGACCTGATGTGGTCGTCACCTATGACGAGAATGGCTTCTACGGTCACCCCGACCACATCCAGGCCCACCGCATCACGATGGCGGCGCTGGAGATGACCACGCTGACACCGAAGGTGTACTGGACCACGATGCCCCGCTCGATGATGCAGCGGTTCGGCGAGATCATGCGAGAGTTCCACGAGGACATGCCGGAGCCGGATCCTGCCGAGGCCGCCGCGCTGGCTGAGATCGGCCTCCCCGACGATGAGATCACGACGTGGGTGGACACCACCGCGTTCAGCGGTCAGAAGTTCGACGCGTTGGCCGCGCACGCCAGTCAGGGCGAGAACATCTTCTTCCTCAAGATGGGCAAGGAGAGGTTCGGCGAGTTGATGGGCATGGAGACCTTCGTACGCGTCCAGGATGCCGGCGGCGCGGCCCTGCCCGAGAACGATCTCTTCGCCGGGCTGCGCTGATCTGTCCGTCCGGCAGGCCGGGACAGCGCATCGACCGCACGACGCGAACCTGCGGGTAGCCCACCCGCAGGCCTGTCCACGCGCGTCCCGCTCCGGCAGCCCGTATCCAGGTCCCTGCCGACGGCGTCGACGCGTGCCCGCGTTCCGGCCCGGTGCCGTGCTCGACCCCGAACCGTCTGGCAGCCGCACAGTGAGAGCTCAGGCCCTCGGCGTGACCACCGGGCAGAGATGGACGCCGCGGGACTTGTGGAGAGCGGTCCATGCGGTGTCGGGGCGCAGGGGAAGGGCTGTGTAGCGGATGCCGGTGGCATCGCGCAGGGCGTTGGCCAGCGCGGCGGCGACAGGGTTGAAGGGGAGTTCACTCATGGGTTTCGTGACCGGAATACCGTCTGTGTGCGCGAAGTGGATCGTGGTTGCGGGCAGGTCGCCGTGGTGGGCGATGGTGTAGCTCCTCAGATCCGGCGTGGTGCTGAGCCCGTCGGGGCCGGTGAGCAGTACTTCCCCCAGTGCGGTACTGACCCCTCGGGTGACGGCGCCTTCGATCTGGCCCCGGCACTGGGCGTCGTCGAGGACGAGGCCGGCGTGGGCGGCGTGGACGCTGTCCAGGACGCGGATGATCCGCTCCGCTGTGCCCCGGGTCGATGTCATGAGGGGCGCAGGCGGCCGCGGTCTGTTCCTGGTGGCGCAGCTGACCCATCGTTGGGGCAGCCGGTCACCGTTGCTGGCAAAACCATCTGGCCCGAACAACTGTTGGAAGAAGTGCCCTGACCTATCGGCCCGGTTGTCTGATGTGATGCGTGCGGGCGCTTCACCCGACGGTCACCAGCACACGTCGCACCGTCGGCCTGCCTGGCCACTCTGTCGGAGTAGTACACGAAGACGTCCCGTCGGCGCGCGCGGGGGTACGAACGGTTCATCCAGCACTCCGAGAGCCTGATCAGCCGGGCCGCCATCCGTCTCATGAACAGCTGCCTCACCCGCACTGAGGAGGTGGGCTCGCTCATCGGAACCAGGAACGGCGGCCGCTGCGTGGTCATCCCCACAGTCTCGCAGCTGCGTTTCCTGGGCGGCAGCCGCTCTTCCCCGGCTGTCGCGCAGCGTGCCGGCTGGCAACTCCTCCTGAGACGTTGAACTCCGAGTGAATCAATATCTATTCCCGAGGGATCAGATTTTGGGGGGCTACGCAGCGGGAGTTTTTGCCGCGAAGAGCAGAGTGGAATTATCCAGCACGCACGGGCCGTTCCGGCGTGCTACTGTCGATCCAAGTTGCAGTTGTGGTTCCCAAGACTTCAAGTGCCCCCACCAGGCTTCTGCCGACCGGGAGCACTTTTGTATTTCCGGTCATTTCCGGGCGGGGTAATCATCGCGGCGACACGGCGTCCGCGCAGTGCGGACGCCGCTGCACTGCCCCAAAGGAGATATGACATGGCTGCTGGTACCGTGAAGTGGTTCAACGCGGAAAAGGGCTTCGGCTTCATCGAGCAGGACGGTGGCGGCGCCGATGTGTTCGCCCACTACTCGAACATTGCCGCGCAGGGATTCCGTGAGCTGCTCGAGGGCCAGAAGGTGAACTTCGACATCGCGCAGGGCCAGAAGGGCCCGACGGCCGAGAACATCGTTCCGGCCTGACGCTCACGCGCAATCCGTAGCTGGGGCCCGCATCCTTCGGGGTGCGGGCCCCAGCTGCGCGCGTATCCCGCAGCGGCTTTCACCCGCGGGACGACCCGGAGGAATTCGCAGTACCACCACAAGCGGGTCCTCCCTCAGGACACAGACGCACCCTGAAGCGCTGCCCCGCATCCGGCACCCGGATCGCAAGGTCCCAGCGCGTCAACCATTTCCGCACCTGTGCCCGCGGATGTTTCCACCGGTCAGATCTGCTTTCTTTTGTCACCGGTCCATACTTGTAATTCTCCATGCCATTCATCGCGGCGGGAATTCCTTGATATGTGCCCCATCGAGGAAGGTTCCGCATGAACCGCACGTACACGAACGACCGCCCCGCCCGCTCCCGTGACGGCCGTGCCGACGCCGGAAGGGGCGGCAGCGGCTACGGCACGCAGGCACCGCGTCGTACCGGCGCCGGCGCCCCCGTCCGCTCCGGCGGTTACGGCCGTCGGCCCGCCGCTGTGCAAGGTGAGTTCGCGCTGCCCAGGACGATCACCCCCGCACTGCCCGCTGTCGAGGGCTTCGCCGATCTCGACATGCCCGAGCAGCTGCTGGCCGAACTCGGCAGGCAGGGTGTGACCGTGCCGTTCCCGATCCAGGGCGCGACGCTGCCGAACTCCCTGGCGGGCCGTGACGTGCTGGGCCGCGGGCGCACCGGGTCCGGCAAGACCCTGGCCTTCGGCCTCGCCCTGCTCGCCCGCACCGCTGGACAGCGTGCCGAACCCCGCCAGCCGCTGGGGCTGATCCTCGTACCCACGCGTGAGCTGGCACAGCAGGTGACCGACGCGCTGACCCCGTACGCCCGCTCCGTGCGGCTGCGGCTGGCGACCGTGGTGGGCGGCATGTCGATCGGCCGGCAGGCCAGTGCGCTGCGCGGAGGGGCCGAGGTCGTCGTCGCGACGCCGGGGCGGCTCAAGGACCTCATCGACCGCGGCGAGTGCCGGCTGAACCACGTGGGCATCACCGTGCTGGACGAGGCCGACCAGATGGCCGACATGGGCTTCATGCCCCAGGTCACCGCGCTGCTCGACCAGGTGCGCCCGGAGGGGCAGCGGATGCTGTTCTCCGCCACCCTGGACCGCAACGTCGACCTGTTGGTACGCCGCTACCTGACCGACCCCGTCGTGCACTCCGTCGACCCGTCGGCCGGTGCGGTCACGACGATGGAGCACCACGTCCTGCACGTCCACGGCGCCGACAAGCACGCCGCCACGACCGAGATCGCCGCCCGCGACGGCCGCGTGATCATGTTCCTGGACACCAAGCACGCCGTCGACAGGCTGACCCAGGACCTGCTCAACAGTGGCGTGCGGGCCGCCGCGTTGCACGGCGGCAAGTCGCAGCCGCAGCGCACCCGCACGCTGGCGCAGTTCAAGACGGGGCACGTCACCGTGCTGGTGGCGACCAACGTCGCGGCGCGCGGCATCCACGTCGACAACCTCGACCTGGTCGTCAACGTCGATCCGCCGACCGACCACAAGGACTACCTCCACCGCGGCGGCCGTACCGCCCGCGCCGGCGAGTCCGGCAGCGTCGTCACCCTGGTCACGCCGAACCAGCGCCGAGGCATGGTCCGTCTGATGTCGGACGCCGGAATCCGGCCGCAGACCACTCAGATCCGCTCGGGCGACGAGGCCCTCAACCGGATCACCGGAGCCCAGGCCCCGTCCGGCATCCCGGTCGTCATCACCGCACCGGTGGTCGAACGCCCCAAGCGCAGCACCACCTCCCGAGGCCGACGCCGCCCCGCCTCGGCGACCAGGCACATCCCTGTACGCCAGTCCGGCTTCGGCGCGGTGGCCTAAACCTTCGTGGTCAGGAAGCCGGCCACCTCTGCAGCAGGCACATTTTGACGCTGGTTCAGACGCAGCCCCGCCCGGCCGACACCGATCCCGCACACAGGACGGCGGTGGAGGCCATGGACGCGGCCGGACCGCAGGTCTGTGAGTGGGCGTTTGACGTCGATTCACATCTACCTTTTCGGCGGGAGTTGCCGCATTCGTCGCCAGCGCGCACGGCCTGAAATGCCGGGAAGCTCCCCACCGGTGGGGAGCTTCCCGGCATTTCTAAACCAGACGGAATTCGAGCCGCATGTGCGAACTGGACGGACGCTCCGACCACTGCCTCGGAGTGCGCGAATGAGATCCTACGGAGCGAACTATCTCGAAAGCCGCCGACATCAAAGGCGGCATACACCTGCCGAATCTCCCTAAACGCCCTCTCAGAGGACGTTCCGGTTGAAGACGAGATAGTTCACGGGTTGTGCCAGGTTATGGGTGTTTCGCCGGTTGCTCGTCTCGCGAGGTTGGAGATCATCGCGAGGCGGATCATGCTTTCGGAGTGGGCGGGTTTGGTCTCGTAGTCCCGGGCGAGGCGGCGGTGCATCATGATCCAACCGAAACTTCGCTCTACCACCCAGCGTCGCGGTACCACTGAGAAGCCCTTGATCTGGGTGTTTCGCGGGACGACGTCGACGTCGATGCCGAGGGTGGCACCGTGTTCGATGGCCTGGGTCTTGTGGCCGGTGTCGACCCACGCCTTGGTGATCGTGGGGTGGTCGGCGGCGATCCGACTGAGCAGCTGCTTGCCAGCCTCGTTGTCGGAGACGCTGGCCGCGGTCACCATGACCAGTAGTCCCTGGCTGGTCAGGGGTACTTTGGTGGAGGCCTTTACGCTCTGGATGTCGATCACGGAGGCGGTCGGTTCGGGCTTGCGGCCGTCCTTGACGCGGGCCAGGCCGGTCAGGTCGTAGTTGAGCTGGGCGAGGATTCCCTCGTCGCGCCAGGCGGCGTAGTAGAAGTAGACGGTGCCGTGGCCCGGGAAGTCGTGCGGGAGGTACTTCCAGGGGATTCCGGTGCGGTTGATGTAGAGGAGTGCGTCGAATACGTCGCGCAGTTCGACTTTGGCCGGCTGTCCAGTCGGCCGGCGTTCGAGGCGGGCCTTTCTCCAGGCCGTCAATGTCGGCTCAATCAGGGCCCATCGGGCGTCGGACAGGTCGCTGGGGTACGGCTTGCGCTCGCTCACGGCGCAGCGTGATCATGAGTACGGCGGAGGCGCAGGTTCCGCTGGACTCGGGCGATTCTGTGGTGTTTTCAAACCAGACGGGTTTTCGGGTATGAAGCCACATGAGACGGACAGTCGAGTGCTCGGCCCCGCAGAGTACGAATAGCTCCTACCTGACGAAGACGCCCAAAGCAGGACATGGGCAAAACTCGCATACCGAAAAAACAGTATGTGAACGCCCGCTCAGCCGCACGTGGGCCTCCGACCATGGTGTCGCTGCGTCCTGCGCCGACTGCTGGACAGCCCTCACGGCTTCGCCCCTTTCCCATGACCGTTGTCCACACGGCGAGGCCTTGGTTCCAACTGCCCCGACACGGCCCCGAGTCCTAGGTCCAATGCTTGATCCGAAGTCCCACTGTTGCTGCTAGCGTGCATCTGCACATCATTCGCAACTATGTCGGAGGACGTTGGACATGCCGGTGTACACGCTCCCGGAACTTCCGTACGACTACTCGGCGCTCGCTCCGGTCATCAGCCCCGAGATCATCGAGCTGCACCACGACAAGCACCACGCCGCCTACGTCAAGGGCGCCAACGACACGATGGAGCAGCTGGCGGAGGCACGGGACAAGGAGACCTGGGGCTCCATCAACGGCCTGGAGAAGAACCTGGCCTTCCACCTGTCCGGCCACATCCTGCACAGCATCTACTGGCAGAACATGACCGGCCCGAGGGACGGCGGCGGCGAGCCCCTAGCCGCCGACGGCGTGGGCGACCTCGCCGACGCGATCGCCGAGTCCTTCGGCTCCTTCGCCGGCTTCAAGGCCCAGCTCACCAAAGCTGCCGCCACCACCCAGGGCTCCGGCTGGGGCGTCCTTGCCTACGAGCCCGTCAGCGGCCGGCTGATCGTCGAGCAGGTCTACGACCACCAGGGCAACGTCGGCCAGGGCTCTACTCCGATCCTCGTCTTCGACGCCTGGGAGCACGCCTTCTACCTGCAGTACAAGAACCAGAAGGTCGACTTCATCGACGCGATGTGGGCCGTCGTCAACTGGCAGGACGTGGCCCGGCGCTACACCGCCGCCAAGGAGCGCGGCGACAGCCTGCTGCTCGCCCCGTGACGCCGTAGCAGCGCCACAGACGTCCTGCTCGTGATCGTCTTCTCACCCTTCACGTAGCAGGCGGTACAACGGACGGCTCCCGCAGGCCGGATGCCTGCGGGAGCTTTCCTATGCCCGACAGGGCCCGGCTGGTGACCTCGTCCCAGTGCAGGACGCGGTCACACCAGCGGCCCAGGAGTGTCTGGTCGTGGCCGACAGCGAGGAACCCGGCGCCGGTGGCCATGCGGTAGTTCTCGACGGCCGCCACCAGTGCGGCCGTGGTGGAGGCGTCCAGCATCGCGGTCATCTCGTCACAGATCAGCCTGCGACGGTCAGGGAGGCGTTGCGGACGACGGGGTTCTTCTTGTCGTATCCGGCGGTGATGTGGACGACCAGCCACATCGCCTGCCACCACCCGCACGTCACGTGTCGGAGGACCTCCGTGCTTGAACTGCACGCATCTGTGGTCGACCTGGCCGCACGACGCACTCAGCAGGCGACCCGGCTGCGTGGCGAGGTGGAGATACTGTCTTTCCTGGGTCGGCAACGTTCTGCGCGGCGAGACCAGCCTCGAGGCACTTCTCCAACGAGTCCGCGAGACCTTCGGCATGGAATCGGCCGCACTGCTCGAACGCGAGAGCGACGTTGCCCCGTGGACCTGCGCAGGCAGCGTCGGTCCGCGCCCGTGTACCGCCCCTGAGGAGGCGGACGTCGACGTTCCCGTGGGCGGCAACATGTCCCTCGCCCTGTCCGGCCGTGTCCTGCCCGCCGAGGACCGCCGGGTCCTGGCCGCCTTCGCCGCCCAGGCCGCAGTGGTCCTGGACCGCCAACGCCTCCAACAGCAGGCCCACCGGGCCAAGGAGCTGGCCGAGGGCAACCGCATCCGCACCGCCCTTCTGGCCGCCGTCAGCCACGACCTGCGTCCCCCGCTGGCTGGCATCAAGGCGGCGGTCTCCTCGCTGCGTTCGGACGACGTCGAGTGGTCACAGGAGGACCAGGCGGAGCTGCTGGAGGCTATCGAAGAGGGCGCCGACCGCCTCGATCACCTGGTGGGCGACCTGCTGGACATGTCGCGCCTGCAGACCGGCATGGTCTCTCCGATCGTCCGCGAGACCGACCTCGACGAAGTGATCCCGCTGGCGCTGGTCGGCGTCGCCGAGGACAGCGTGGACCTGGACGTCCCCGAAACGCTGCCCATGGTCGCCGTAGACAAAGGCTTGCTGGAACGGTCGGTGGCCAACGTGGTGGAAAACGCCGTCAAGTACAGCCCGCCGGGCGAGAGGGTTCTGGTGTCAGCGAGCGCCATAGCCGACCGGGTCGAGGTCCGGGTCATGGACCGCGGCCCCGGTGTCCCCGACGAGGCCAAGGACCGTATCTTCGAACCCTCTCAACGTTACGGCGACGTCCCGCGAGGCAACGGCGTCGGCCTCGGCCTCGCGGTCGCCCGCGGCTTTGCCGGGACGTTCCGGGCGTCGGTGATCCCCAGGCTCGAAACGCTCCCGGGACTGGCCAGGGCGTCCCTGCTCATCGACCGGGACCGGGGACGCGGGCTGGCCGGCGCCGTGTTCACCGACCGCGAGTCCCTTGACGCGTCCCGCGCCGGCCAGGCGGCGGCCCGCGCAGAGGGGGCCGCCAAGGCGCATGTCACCGTGACCGGGCTGGAGGAGTTCGAGGTCGTCCTCGCCGATGTGCGCGGTGACTGAGGCGACGGGGTTCCGAGCCGGGACGGCTGCTTCGGACGAACGAGGCAATGTGCGCGGTGCACGCGTCCCGGCCCGCTGACCCGGAGGACGGACGAGTACGACCAGGACCAGGGCGACGTCGCCGGGCCTGCGTGAACGCCGCTGACGACCGCGCAGCCCGGGGAAGCGACCGCCGGCCTGCGCGAGGGCGAGGCTGTTCGGTGCGCACCGAGGCGGCGATCACCCGGTGCGTCTGCTCGGTGGTAGCCATCCGGTACCGCGTCAGCACGCCCAGCGCCAGCCGGTCTCCGCTGCCCGCGTCCACGCCGATCATCACGGATCTGCTCGCCGCTCGGTGCGACGGGCTGTCCAGCACCGCATGTACCGGTCACGGCAGCAGCGGCCCGGACCAGAGCCCCGACGGAGAAGGCACGACCACGGTCACAAGCGACCACGCCTCCGTGGACCAGATCGTAATCCCCTCCGACAACCGGCCGCACTCACTCCCGCACTCTCCCGCGAATCCGCAGGTCACCACGCTGGTCCGGCCGTGGTCGGGAGGCCCCGCCCGCCACTGTCACCACGTTCGCACCGACCAGGTCCCCGACCCATGCAGCGCCCTGGTCCTCGCCTGCATCCTGCAACTGACCGGCACCGACGAGGGCGCACGCTTCTGGTGGGCCTCTACCTGCGCAACCAAGCGCTGGGGGAACGGACTGGCCGAGTAGTGGCACCGGCCCTCGGACGGCGCAGCAGCCATCCCCACTGCTCGCGGTCGCCCGCACTCGGATCTAGCGTCGTTCACATCTGTCTCCGCACGTGAAACGAGGAACCGAGATGGCGATTCTGGTGCTCAACCAGGCCGCGGGCTGGAATCAGGAGCTCTACCAGGCGACCTTCGACCGGGCGATCCCGGACCGTACGAATCCGCCCGCCGGGCTCATCGCCCACTTCGGGGCGCCCGGCGAGACGGGCGGCTGGCAGGTCATTGACGTGTGGGAGTCGGAGGACGCGTTCCGGCGCTTCTTGGAAGAGCAGGTCAAGCCAGCCGCGCAGGAACTTGGGGCACCGCCGTTCGAGTCGAAGGTGGTCGAGGTCTACAACGCTCTGATCCCGTAAGAGGTCGTCCCGGGTGAGGTTGCCGGGACCGACTGGCTTGCGCTCAGGTGCACCAGCTCCCAAGGCAAACCGATGGCCGCGCTGTCACGCATGGCCAACCGCGACACGTGATCCGCATCTGCAGGGGCGACACCGTGAGGCGGTTCCGGAGGCGATCCCGCCTTGGTCGCCTCCGGCGGCCACGCGAGACCGGGCGAACAAAGCACTAGGGAAGGTTGCGCGGTACGGCTCCTTCTGCGGCACAGAGGGTGCGGATCTCCTCGACCCGGGTGCCGAACGCGCGGGTGTCCTGGTTCCGCGCTGCGGTGAAGAGGCCCTGGAAGGCGGTGGCGAGCCGATCGTTGCCCGCGAGGCGGGCCAGCTGGACGGCTTCGTATAGCTGGGCATTCGTCTCGGCGGGGGACAGCCGGGGGTCGAGCATGCCGTCGAATGTGCGGCACGCGGCTGCCGAGGACACCGTGGGAGCGCCGGGCTGTGGGGGCGTGGTATTGGGTGTCTCGCCGGTCGCGCCCGAGGTGAGCGCGATCCCCAGGACGGCCGCAGCCGGGACGCAGGCCACGGTCATCGCGAGCTGCCGGTGACGGGGCGGAGAAGGAAGGCGCGGCGGTGGCGGTACGGCCGGACGCACGCTTCGCATCCGGAGGACGAGCAGGGCTGCCGCCAGCCCCATCAGCGCGCACAGGAACCCGCCGACCAGGATCCTCAGCAGGGTGTTGCGTACGAGGTGAAGAGGGAGGGCGGCCGTACACGTGCCCGGGCGGATGGCCAGGGCGTCGACGCAGCCGGCCAGGACGACTCCACCGAAGAACAGCGCGGTCAGCAGGCAGCCGGTCAGGAAGGCGGCCATCAGGGCGAACGGAGCGGTGAGCCGGGCGTACTGCTCACGTACCAGCAGGGCGGTAACGGCTGCGGCCATGCCCTGGAGCATTATCGCGACGCCGATCTGCCAGTAGGTGAACGCCAGGACGAAGCCGTCCTGGTCTCGTTCTTGAAGGGAGACGCCCTGGTGGAGCGCCGTCCGGAGTACCAGCTGGAACACGGCGAAACAGCCAGCCGCGAGCAGGCTCGTCGCCAGTACGGTCCTGATCCACCGCAGGTCGGGGGACGCACCCCGCCGCCACAGGGCGGCGACCGGGAACAGCCACAGTGCCACGACGGCCGCGACCACCGGTGTCCACTGCGTGAACTGGAGCATCATGGGGTGTTCCACTGCGGCCCACAGCCAATAGGGGCCTACTGGCGCCGCCGCGTCGACCACCTCGAACAGCTGGTGCGTGGAGGCATTGATCGGGCCGAGGCCGTCGGAGGTGTCGTAGAGGAGCATCCACCCGCTCAGGAGCACGGCGAACGGGACGGCGGCGGCCAGCTGTCCGACCGGCCACGTCGCGCCGGGAGGGTGGGCCTGGACGGCGTACCAGACGGCGGCGGTCCGTGCGATCCATGCCACGAATGCCACCACCAGCACGCACAGCACGACCGACCAGGCCACAGCGGCGGGGCCGGGCCACAGGTTGCGGTCCGTGAGGACGATGCCGTTCTGGGGGGCGAGCGGCTGGCCGACGATCAGGCCGACGGCCAGGCCCAGAGCCGGCAGCGCGGTGGGGGGCGGTGTCCCGGTGGTGCTATGGGCAAGCAGAGCAGCGCGCCAGACTCCGAGGCCGACCACGGCGAGGGCGGCGGGTACGCAGACCAGCACGATCGTCCACCGCGCGTCGAGGGCGTCCAGTCGGTTCAGCAGCCACAGCAGTGTGAGCAGGCCGTTGGCGGCGACGGAGACGGCGAGCCCGGCGGCGAGGCATTCAGCGAACCCGATCCGGAAGAGTTCCTTCGGGCAGCCGATCTCGTCTGCCCGTCGTGCGACGGGCGGGTGCAGCGCCAGCGGCCCCCGACGCCACCATGGCGCGCGATGCGCGGTGCCGGGGCCGAGCGCCTCCAGCAGTCCCGGGCCCGCTCCCCACGAGGCGACCCGCGCATCGGCCCCGTACTCGCGCGCCCGCAGCACGGACGCGCAGGTCAGGGCGACGAGAGCGACCAGGACCAGGGCTCGCCAAGCCACCCCGAGGACCTCCCCCGGCGGGGTGCCGAGCAATGCCACGGCGAGCGGGAGCAGCCCCGTCGGAACGAAGGCCAGGGCCAGGGCCATTGTGAGGTAGGTGACGTCGACGTCCTTGTTCCGCAAGTGTGCCAACTCGTGCAAGACGATGCCGCGGAACCGCCCGGGTGCCCGGCCGAGAGCCAGGACGGTGCCCTGGTCCAGGAACACCCGGTGGTGACTGCGTCGCCCAAAGGCGCGGGCATCCGGCGCGTGCACGCTGCTCACCAGGAACTCGGGCGGCCGGGACAGGCCGGCCTCCCGGCACAGCGCATGCAGACGCTCCAGCAGGGGAGCCTGGTCAGGGTCGCTCGGGGACAGTGGCTCCATCCGCTGGCGCCTCACCAGGAACCCGGGCAGGAGCAGGTAGATGACCGCCGCCGTTGCCGCGAGCAACAGGATGCCGGTGAGAATCCACCATGCTTTCTGCCGCTCATAAGGGGCGATGCACGCCAGGAAGCCCTGCGCGTGAGCTAGACCGTCGGTCCCGGAGCCCTGTTCCGGCGGTGCTGCCGCACACTGCCGGTAGACGGCAACGGCGTGTTCGCCGTCGGGAGCGATCGTGAAGTAGAGCAGGTTGTGGATGAAGACCATCGTCCCCACCAACGCGGTGACGACGAGCACGAAGCGGAACTTGGTGCCGCTGGGCAGCGCGAACGGATCGGGCGACAGGGCGGGCGCGGGGGCACCGGCCGGTGCGGTGGTCACAGCACCACCGGCCGGTCACGCGCGCACGCGGGCCGCACCCGCGAGCGCGTTCGACAACAGCCGTGCCTGTTGCTCCGGTTGGCCCGCCTCGCGCAGTGTCCGGTACGCCTCCGCCCGCAGCCACTCCACCTGCTCGGGCGTGAGGGCGCTGTGCAGCCCGGCCTCCTCGCCGTCCGGGGCCAGGCCGCCGGAGTCCCCGGGCCGCCGGAACAGCGCGCTCAGCCACGTCCGCACCGCCGTGCCGCTCCGGCCGGCGAGATCGCCCGTGAACGCCTCGACGAAGGAGGAGAGGGCTCCCTGGACCATGGCGAGGGCGAACGGGGTCAGCAGCATCACGACCTCGGCGGTGCCGGAGCCCACCATGCTCCCCGGCGACCGGGGCGAGTCATCGGCCGCGTTCTTGAGTGTTTCTGCGGGGTCCCGGAAATACGCACGGCTGGTCATTCCGAACAGGACCAGTTCCTCTGGAGCGACCTGCTCCAGCACTCTGCGTGCCACCTCGCGCACTACGTCGTCGTCCACCACAGCGGATTCGTGGCTCACCGCAGTCTTCCCTCCTGACTCTGCGCTTCCCGAACTTCAGCTGATCTGCCGCACATAACTCACGCCGTCCAGCATGAGATTTTCGAAGACATATCCGTCACCGGCATCGAACTCCTCGATGGACCACGACCTGTAGAGGATCGGCCCGCCCGGAACGTAGAGGGTCATTTGAGAGCTCTCCACGACTGCGGGACCGTCCAGTGTCGCGCCGCCCCGGTAGAGCAGGCTCACCGTTCCGTCGGCGAAGAAGGTGATCTTGTCGACCGGCGAGCTGGGTGTCCCGTCCCCGTCCCATGCACCGACGAGTTCCGCAGGAACCCGGCCCCGGACAGCCTCACTTTGCGCCGCCGAGGATATGGGCGGCGGAGCGGGAAGACCGAAAGTGGACGATTGGCCAGTGGATTCGGGAGATCCCCCTCCGCCGCAACCGAAAAGGAGCGGTACGGCCAGCACCACTGCCGCTCTGGCCATGAATGCAGTATTGATGACGCCCCCTACGCACCGGACTCAACCCGGTCGGGTGATGGTGCGTACCGTTGTTTATCCGACGATACGGAGGCCTACACCTGCCTGGCCGAGATGATCGCATTCACTCGACAGGAAACACCACTTGGTCGAATGCATTCGCCATCCCGACAATTAAGCCACCAGACCAGTCGGAAAATGTCCCGTTGCCTGAAGCATCCGATCGGCGGCCCAGCGAGTGGTCCCGCCTGCTCCATCGCGGCCGCGGGGCGGCGGCCGACGCCGGTACGGGGACCGTGGGAAACTCGCACGCGCGGGGATGGCCCCGAGGGGAGGGACAGTGGTCCTCCAGCACCGGCCACAGACGCAGGCAGCGGCGCAGGAAGTCCTTCATCGGCTCCGTGTCGCCCTTCCTATACGCGTCATAGGCGGAGCGGGCCTCGGCAAGGACGGACGGCTTCAGCCGCTTCGCCCAGTCGGCGACAGACCGGACTCCGGCGAAGAGGTCGGCCATATGGCCACCGATGAGGTCCGCCATCGTCGGGAGGGTGCGCAGGACCTCCTGCATCATCCGCGGCACTCCCACCTGGATGGCGAAGCACGGGGCGAGCGTTCCTGCCAGCTTCGCCAGGCTTGGCAGCGGGGGAATCAGAGCCGGGAGACCTTCGAACACCGGGGGCCAGGCCGAAGTGCAACGGACGAACGAGTTCACCGTACTTGTGCAGAAGGTTCAGGCAGCCCGTGAAGCCGAGGGCCTTGATCTCTTCGAAGAGGTGCTGGACGGGGACGCCGGGGTCTTCACTTCGGCGTTTGCGCAGGTGCTCGCGGTAGGGATCGACCAGGCTGGCACGGTACTTGGGGACGCGGAGCATGCGCTCGGGCCGGTCGGCTCGGGCGTGGCGTTTGACGGTGTTCAGGGACAGTTGCAGGCGGCGGGCGCATTCGAGCAGGCCCACGCCCTTCTCGAGCAGGCCATGAACCTGATGCCGGCGTTCGAGGGTGGTCTGAGCGCGGGGCCCGTCGTAGATCGGCGCGTCCAGTACGGTGGCCCAGCAGGCACTGTGTGCCTTCACCTCGCTCAGGGCGGCTTCGCACAGGTTCTTCCATAAATGCCAGCTATCACCGACTTGCACCGCGTCGGGCAGGGTGCGGCGGATGGCCTCGGCGTAGGTGGCTGAGCCGTCGCGGCACACGATCTCGATGCCCGGATGCCCGCGCAGCCACGCTTCCAGTGTGTCGGCGGTGCGGTCGGGCAGCACGTCGATCCGCAGGGTTCGCAGGGCCGTGTGACGGGACAGGCCCACCGCGAGTATCGCCAGCAACGTGATCCCGCCCGGCCCGCTAACTCTTTGACCACGGCCTTGACCTGCCTGGTCAGACGAACGGTGCGACGTTGGTATCGCTCCAGTACCCCGGGCACCTGTTCGCGGAAGGTGTGGCGGCAGCCTCGCGTGGGACACACCAGGCGCCGCACCCGCACACGGACCACCACCCGTCGCCCGTCGACCGGAACGTCGGCCACCGTCCGCCAGTGATAGCCGTGCACCCGTCCCGACGACGCCCCGCATGCTGGGCAGACCGCGGTGTCCAGCGGCCTCCGGGCCCGCACCACGATCCGCTCACCCTCGTCGACCACATCCTCCAATGACCAGCGGGGACAGACCCGAAAACACCGTCTGCACAAGCTCGTTGACATCCATCACATGAAGGGCAACGAACCTCACGACTCTCCGTCACCACCGAATGTGAGACAGGGCCGTTGATCAGACACTCCCGATGTCCGCCACCGCTGGCGGTGCTCGTCTGGTGGCCGCTCAACTACTGGAGGAGCCCGTGCGGCTGGTCTGCTGGTTCACCAAGGGCACGACCGCGACGGTGGAGCTGCCCGAGCAGGACAACCCACAATTGGTGCGCGACATGGCAGGCGGGTTGATCGGGCGCGGCGACGACCGTTCGAGAGTTCGTGCGGGCGACCCGCCGGTTCGCCGCGGCTATGGCCAAGTGCGGGCACGTCGGGGGCTCTGCGGAGCTCACCCGTGCTGCTCTCGTCGGGCAGCCGTGGGTGACCGGAGCCGCTCACGAGTCGATGATCCGCCGCAAGCTCGCTGCATTCGACCAGGACACCCAGGCGCTGCGTCCCGAGGTCCGCGAACTGGTGGGCGGACGGGCGTACGACCAGAAGCGTCGGCGGACTCCAAGCCGCTGCTGCTGACCGGCCCCGAACGCGGGTACGGCCTGGTGTACATCGACCGCACACGTTTGCGATTCAAACAGGAGTACCCAAACCTCCTCCTTGTGGTGAACCTCCGTGCGGCATCCGTCGGGCCGCACCCCGGCTCTGCAGGATGAGACTCTGCCACCTGATCGCCGGGTCACCGTCCCGGTGCAGGAACGGCACCTCTGCCCCCTCCCTTCGCGCGCAAGGACCGCCCACGTTGACCAGAATCCCGGCCCCGACCCCATCCGTCCGCCGCCTTGCCGCCCTCGCAGTCTGCGGCTTCCTCTTGGCATGCCCGGCCGTCGCGGGAGAGGCCGCCGCAGCTCCGGCAGCCGACGCGTCGAAGGGCAGCGCCACCGCAGCGGCCTTCCGCGCCGCGCTGGACGTCTCCGGGCTCGGAATGGCCGGATCGGTGCCCCTGCGAGCCTCGCTCAACGAGGTGCAGGCTCCGGCGACCGCCGAGAAGAAGGCCCTCGACGTCGCCCTCGACGGAGTCAACGGCGACCGCCCGGTCAATCTTCTGCAGGCCGACGTCGCCATGACGAAAGCCGATGTCGCGAGCGGCCGGGCGGAGGGAACCACCCGCCTCGTGCGGGTCCGGGTCCATGTGCCGGGGCTGCCGCTGCTGCCCGTGGTGGAGGTGGAGGAGGTGACTGCCACAGCGACCTGCGCCGCCGGACGCAAGCCGGTCGCCGAGTCCCAGGTACTTGGTCCCCTCACGGCGCTGGGCAGAGAGTTGCCGATGACGGACGGGGGCACCGTGGAGGTCCCGAACGTGGGCAGGGTGCGGCTCGCCCTCTCCCACAAGGAGACGACCAGCAGTACGGCCGCCGCCACCTCAGTCCAGTTGCAGGTCTCGGTGGACCCGTTGAATCTGGGCGTCAAGAAGGTGGAGGGCACCGTGACCCTGGCGCAGGCCACCTGTCAGTCCCCGCGACCCACTGCCGAGTCGGCCATCCCGACAGCGCCTCTCCCGCACACGGGCAGCCCAGCAGCGCCCCTCCCGCGCACGGCCAGCCACTCCAAGGAGACCGACCTGGCCGAGACCGGTGGCAACGCGCTCACCCCGTATCTTCTGGCGGCGGGAGCGGTCCTCGTCACCGTAGGCGCAGGGGCCACAGCAATCGCTCGCCGGCGTAGCCGTAGCCGCCATTGACGTCTCCGCACGCGTGGGTCCGGCCGAGCTTGCGGGAGCCCGCGACCTGGCAGGTCGCCAGGTCCTCAATGCAGTGGAGATTCCGCCGTCATCTGTGTCGCTTCGTTCGGCGCCGTTGTTTTGAGGCACTGCGGGCCCCGCCGGATTCCGGCGAGGCCCGCAGACGTCTGCTGCTGTGATCAGGGGCTGAGATCCAGTACGCGGACCGGCTCGCCCGCCCACCGGTGCGGGGCGGTGGTCGGATGATCGCGCCGTCGGGACGGTCCGGGATGGGCCGCGCCGCGTACTGGCTGTGCGCCGCGGCCCAGGTCTCCTGCCGCGCTATGTCCAGGGCGGCGGCCAGGTCCAGATCGAGGACGGTGATTCCCGGCAGGGAAGCCAGGTGTTCGGCCGTCCCGGGCCGGGCGCGATCGGCTTTCACTAACGCGCACGTCGGGGCGTACAGGAACCAGCCCGATTCGGCGTGGGCGCGGTGGATCAGACCCTGAGTGGGCGGACAAGGAAATCCACCCGGACGAGTTCGAGGCAGCATGGCTCCGAGCACGGCACGTCGACAGCGAGTAATAGGGGTCGACGCCACCGCGCAGCAGAGCCAGGACGGACCAGATCAACTGAGATGGCGAGTGAAATGGGCCAAATCAATCGAGATCGGGACCAGATCACCGAAGACGGAATATCTGCTATCGAAGTTGGACCGATTGATCACCCACGAGCAAGCCCAACGGTTGTTACTCCGGCCTGGGGTGCCGGGCCGCTGCTGAGCGAGAACAGCCCTTGGGCACGGGGCCGATGTACGACGGCGTCCTGGACCCCTTGTTCGACCTCGCCGAACAGACCCCGTTCGAGATCAGCTGGTTCCTGGATCAAGGACTCGCGGCCGTTTCTCGCCGACATGGCACCCGATCGCCTGCTTACTTGATCAGGGCGTTCGCGACAATGATCACCAGGCCGATCAGCATGTCCAGACCCCCTGACCGGCACGAGGACGGCCATCCGTGCCCGGCGGTGCGGGCGGTCCAGGCGCCCCAGCCGAACAAGGCGATGGTGTTGAACAGCAGGGCCGCGTCCACTGCCGTGGTCTCTGACCACCACCCGCCTACCGCGCCAAGCAGTATCCCCACCGTGGGCAGCACGGCGGCGACCAGTGGCCACTCGGCGAGCACCAGCCGCAGTCTGCTGGTGGTGGCTGCCTCGTCGACGGACGCACGCTGGGCGATGACGTGCGCGTACCCGTGGGCAGCGCCTGACGCCAGCGCGGTGAGCAGGACCCACAGCGCGTCCGGACCGGGATCTGCCTTCTCGCCCGTCGCGTCTAGCGCGGCCACCAGGGCGCTGGCCAGCACCAGTCCGTAGATGCCGCTGAACAGCGACTGCTCCGGCGGCCGGTGCCGCGAGATCCACCTTGGTGTGACGTTCTCGGGGCGGACAGGGTCGGCGTGGTCGGGCATCGCATCGCCTCGGTGCGGGAAGAGGGCTGGGTCCGCACATGCTCACCCGCGTGACGTCAGGGAACACGACGCCACGCGCTGCTCCGTCGGAACCCGGCTGAATATGGGGGCATCCCAGGCAGCTGAACGGATCGCCTGGACTCCCAGCCGCTCGTCGAAGTCGTACGGGTCGTCGACGGCGTCCATGACGCCCTCGGAGGCGGCGTCGAAGACGCCGGCGAACGCCTCGTGGAACCGGCGGCCTTGAGGGGTCGGCCTCCGCGTCCGAGAGCGAGGACGCCGACGCGAGCGGCAGCCCCGACGTCCGGTCGGCGACCGGCAAGCCCCCCGGCGTGTCGGCCCACCGCCACGCCCACGTTCACGAGCGCCGGCTCGGCCCCCACGGCCACCCCCACCACCGCGGCCCCGAGCCCGGACCCCTCCCCGACGGAGTGCGACCGCTTCCTGTGGTGGTGCACGTAAGGACTTCGCCTGTGCGAAGGCGGGACGGTCGTCGTCGGCCGCGTCCGGGGGAGAACTCCGTTACGGCCCGCTGTGGAGCGATGCCCACAGGTGCGGTCGACCGGGATGCTCGGCGCGCAGGTGCCGGATGACGCGATGGAGCGCGGTCGCCGCGTCATCGGCGGACGGTGTGTCCGGCATCAGCCGGTAGAAGTGATCGGCCGCGCCGGCCGCGACGCGGTCGTCCAGCGGCCAGAGACTCGCGACGACATGCCGGAACCCGGCCAGCTGGAACGCGGAGGCAAGGTGGATGGACTCGTCCGCGTGCCGCCGGCCGACGTGTCCGGTGGAGCACGCGGACAGGTATGCCAGTTCGGCCTCGTGGAGGTCGCGGCGGCCGATCTCCGCGATGGACAGCACACCGTCGTGGAGATGGAGCCCGCCTTCGGAGGGCGCGTGGGGGTCGGTGCCGGCGTGGCAGGCGAAGTGCGCCCAGCTCGCCTCGGGGAGCGCGCCGGTCACCCGGGCGGCGGTGGCCTGCTCATTGGTGAGCAACGGCATGTCCGGATGGGCCGCGTGCAGGCTCGCCGCCTCGGCGGCGGTGGCCGGCAGGTCCGGCAGGCCCGGGGTCCGGTCGAGGGCGACGGTGAGCCGGCGCAGGACCGTCGCGGCCGGACGTCTCTGGGCGCGTGCCAGGGCCCGCAGGGTGGGTGTGTACGACGAGAGCACCCGGTCGAGCGCCCCGGTCCGGTCGGGGTGCCCGGCCGCGTGCAGCGGCAGCAGCGCGAGCGGACCGGTCGGCATCCACCACACGCGGGGGAGTACTCCGTCGTCCGGACGGAGCCGGT
This sequence comes from Streptomyces sp. ALI-76-A, assembly GCF_030287445.1. Taxonomy (GTDB): domain Bacteria; phylum Actinomycetota; class Actinomycetes; order Streptomycetales; family Streptomycetaceae; genus Streptomyces. The sequence goes on from NZ_JASVWB010000004.1 coordinate 1,358,719, forward strand.
GTTCGACTGCGTCGAGGACCGGTTCGACCGCCGTGTCCCACAGCCGGCCGAGCAGTTCCGTCAGCACCCGCTGCCGGCGCAACTCGCCGGTGAACGACCCGGCGTCGTGCGTCGCTTCCGTCAACTCGACGGCCCACGCCTCGGCATCGGCCAGCCGCAGGTCGGGCAGCGGTACCAGCAACGGGGGCCCGTCGGCGGTGACGACGATGCCGTCGCACCTCTGCAGTCCGGCGTTGAGCAGCACGACCGCCCCGTCGGCGGCGGCCGGTCGCAGCTCGCTCCACGCCGGCGGGAGCAGGAACCGGTCCAGACCCGGCAGGCGCCGGATCTCCGCCAGGACGGCGTCGTGCTCGGCCCACAGCCTTCTGCGCCGATCCACGTGATCGATGTCCTGGCCATCGGGCGTGGCCAGGTCCGGGGGATCCGGCGCGTTGAGGGCGTCGCGGACGCGGCTCAGGCGGCGGGCCAGTGCGGGGTGCTCGGCCGCCAGGTCCGCGAGGGGCGTCCGCAGCGCCAGCCGGGACGCCAGCAGGACCGACCGGCCCAGCTCACCGGCCTGGACCGCGCCGCCCGGGTCGTCGAGGGCACAGTGCACGGCGATCGTCTCGCCGACCAGTCCGTGGTTCGCGCCGAGGCGGTGCTCGTGGTCCGCAAACGAGGTCTCCCGCGCCGCGACCGACGGCAGCAGCTCCACCGCCGTGTCGAACAGCAGCCGGGCACTGTGCGGTTCGTCCAGCAGGTAGACGAGCCGGCCCACCGCCCAGCAGGCGCGGACCCGGTCGAGCGGGGGGCGACGTCGTGGCCGCGAGTGCGTCCTGCGCGAGCCGGACGATCCGACACCGGTCGAGGGGGCCGCCGCTGCTCCACCGCCTCCGGTAACAGGTCCCGAGGAGGTAGATGCGTGCCGCCCGGTTGGGATGGTCGCCGGGGGTGGCCGTGACCGCCTGTTCCGCGGCGTCGACGGCACGGTCGAGATCGGACACGTCGCCGGTCCGCTGGAACCGCAGCCGGTAGGCATAGCCGAGGCCGAACAGCTACCGCGCGCGCTGCGGGTGGCCGGCGGGGACCGCGGCGGCCGTCTCCCGCGCCAGGTCGACGGAGCGGTCCAGGTCGGCCGGGTCGCCCGAGTGCTCGTACCGTGTCTGGTGGACCCGCGCGAGGTTGAACAGGCGCAGCGCGCGGTCGGGGTGGTCCGCCGGTGTGGCCGCGACCGCCAGGAGTACGAGGTCGACGGCGCGGTCGAAGTCGGTCGCGGCACGGCTGCGCTGGGACCGATCCTGGTAGGCGGCCCCGAGGCCGTTCAGGTACATGGCCCGGGCCGGGTGGTCGTCCGGTGTGGCGGCCAGGGCCTGTTCGTGATGTGTGAGGGCCCGGTCCAGGTCGCGGCAGGCTGCCGTTGTGCCAGAACCGCTGCTTGAGGGCGCTGCCGAGTCATGAACGGATGATGGCCTGCTCGAGCAAGTCGTGAAGGACGCGCTGCTGCTGGGGGGTGAGGCCGGCCAGCGGTGAGTCCTGGGCGAGGAGTTCGAGGAGCCGTTCGCGGAGGGCAGTGCCCTCCGCGTTGAGGACGAGGTGCTTGGCGCGCCGGTCGGTGGGATGCGCGCGGCGCTCGACTAGGCCCTGCTTCTCGAGCTTATCGACGACGAAGGTGGCGTTGGAGGGCTCGCAACTCATGCGCTCGGCGAGCTCCCGCATGGTTATCGGCCCGGTCATCTCCCGCAGCGCGGTCGCCTGGGCTGCCGTCAGGCCAAGGGTGACGGCGCGTGCGCGTACGTGATCCGCGATCTGCTGGGCCAGTCCGTTCACCAGACCGCACAGCTCTCGCTCGGCGATGGCCTGCGCTTCCGGGGGCGTCGTCATGCGTCCCACCCTAGCAAGTCCATCAAGCCAGAATAATTAGAGCTTGAATGCTTCTAGCTTGATGCTTATGGTGGCGTGGTCGTCGCCGGGAGACCCGGCGACGAGCTGACACACCGAATGGGGAGAGGGACCATGGTGATGAACTCCGCGGTTGACCAGAGCGAGCGGCTGCGGCGGCCCGCGGGTATCCGCTCGGTATGGCTGGGCGACACGAGGGTGTCCTTCGTGCCGGACGGGGACGTGCGGCTTCCGCCGCGCGGTTGGCTCCCGGACACCACCGACGAGGTGTGGGCCGGACACCCGGACTACCTGGACGCCTCCGGCCACCTCGTGGCGAGCATCGGTGCCCTGCTGGTGGAGAACGGCGATCGCGCGCTGCTGATCGACGCGGGGTTCGGGCCGCAGACGCTGCCGCCCGATCCGGGCACCCCCCGTGGCGTCATCCATGGGGGTGCGCTCTTGGGCAGTCTGGCCGAACTCGGCCGCAGGCCGGAAGAGATCGAGGTGCTGGCGTTCACGCACCTGCACCCCGATCACCTCGGTTGGGCCTGGCACTCCGCCCCGGGCGGTGACCGGCCCGCGTTCGCCCATGCCGACTACCTGGTGTCCGAGCCGGAATGGGCCCAGCGAGACCTCCTGGCGACGCACGGCATGGCCGAGGAGATCACCGGCCTGGCACCGTATGTGCGCACGGTGACGGACGGTCAGGAGATCTTCCCCGGTGTGCGAGTCCGGATCACCGCCGGTCACACGGCCGGGCATGCCGAGTACGTCATCACGTCGGGCGGGCGGCGGTTAATCGCCTTCGGCGACGCCCTGCACTCACCGATCCAGGTCGACCACCCCGAATGGTCTGCGGCCGTCGACCACGACCCCGTTCGGTCCGCCGACCACCGTCGCCGTCTCGTCGTCGAGCTGAAAGAACCCGACACAATCGGCTTCGGCATCCACTTCGCCGACGTTGTGTTCGGGCAGGTCCGGCGGGACGGCGACGGTCCCGCCTGGCGCCCCCTGGACGCCTGACCCGCCGGTAGGAGGACCGTCATCAGACCCCCGGCCGGCTCGGACCTCTAGCCCTGTAGTACTAGGGCGGCGTCAGCGGAAGGTGTCACACCGTGTCATGTCCCCGGTACGGTAGCCACGGTCGAACCACTCCTGCCGCTGTTCGGCCGAGCCGTGAGTCCAGGTGTCGGGGGTCACCCGCCCCTGGAACTTCTCCTGGATCCGGTCGTCGCCGACAGCCGCAGCCGCGTCCAGCCCGTCCCGGATGTCCGCGTCCGTAAGGCTTGTGATCAGTGGCCTGCCCGTGGACTCGTCCTTGACAGTCGTCGCGTTGTGCGCCCACACGCCCGCGTAGCAGTCGGCCTGGAGCTCCGTCTTGACCGAGGCACTGTCCGCACCGGTCAGCCCGTTCTGGGACTTGTCCAGCGTTCCCTCGAGGTCCTGGACATGGTGCCCGTACTCGTGTGCCACCACGTAGGCCTGAGCGAAGGGCCCGCCGCTCGCTCCGAACTTCGTCCGCAGCTCGTCGAAGAAGTTGAGGTCGAGGTAGACCTTTCCGTCGCCGGGACAGTAGAAGGGACCCACCTCGGACGTAGCGGTACCGCACGCTGTACTCACGCGTCGGCTGAAGAGCACCGTCGGCGCCTCTGTGTAGGCGACCTGGCGGCGCGCGGACTCCTGTCTCCAATAGTCCTGAACGCTGTTGACCACCGCCACGATGCGGCAGTCGTCTTTGGTATTGGCATCCTGTCCGGTACGGCAGGCCTGCTCGACGCGGGCGAGGGAGGACGAGGCCGCCGGCGCCGGCTCATCGCCACCGGAGGAGAGGCCCAACTGGTCGGGGCTGATCCCGAGCGCGAGTCCCACGACCAGTGCGACGAGGCCGGCGATACCGCCGCCGATGGTCGCTCCGCCACCGGGGATCCGACTGCCACGCACGTCCTGTACCTCGGTGGTGTCCAGACGGGCATTGTCGTCGAACTGCATGGAGGACCGCCTTTGCCGCATGTCGTTGCCAGGTCGCTGCTCCTTGTACCCCGTTTGCCATGCCCGGCGCCCTGCGAGCGGTCAGCACCGTCCGCCGCGTGAGAGGGTCCCCGGCCGGTCCGTCAATCCGCGTCGTTCCCGGCACCGCCCACGACAGGACGCGGGCGAACGGCATGCGTCCAAATCCGACGTTGACGGGAACCCGGGACTTGGCCCAAGGCCGGGTAGTTAGCGTTTTTGCAGGTCACGCAAGGGAGCTGAGGAAGTCCTGACGCGCAGCAACGGAGCTCGTTGGTACAGGCAGGCAGTCGTCCAAGACAGCTTGTTCCCGAAGGAGCTCCGTTGCCCGGTCATTGTGTCCTGCCGTCGCCGCTGGCGACCATCACCCGTACGGTCACTGTGGCCGCGAGTCGGTTCGCGCCGGGCCATCTGGGAGAGCTGACGCCGGTCGTGCCGTTCGAGCTGGTCGATGCCGTCTTGTCGGAGACGCGGACCGTGCAGCGGCGGCTGCGGGATCTTCCCTCACGGGTCGGGGTCTACTTTCTGCTGGCGACGTGCATGTTCCCCGAGGTCGGCTATCGGCTCGTGTGGGCCAAACTGACGGCCGGTCTGTCGGGAATCCCGGTTGTCCACCCGAGCACGAAGGCACTCCGTGATCTGCGCCGCCGACTCGGCAGCGCGCCGGTGCGTGCGTTGTTCGAGGTGCTGGCCGGGCCGTTGGCCAGGCCAACCATGCCGGGGGTGCGGTTCGGCCCGTATCGGACGGTGTCGTTCGACGGCGGCAGCTCGATCAAGGTGCCTGACAGCGAACGCAACCGGGGCTGGCTGGGGCGGTGCCCGCACGGCGGGTATCCCCAGGTCGAGCTGATGACGCTGGTCGAGACCGGCACCCGGGCCGTCATCGCGGCGGTCTTCGGCCCCACCCGGGAGGGCGAAACCTCCTACGCCACCAGGCTGTTGCACCATCTGGGCCCCGAGTTGCTGGTGCTGTGGGACCGGGGCTTCGACAGCAACGACTTCCTCACCGCCGTGCACGCCACCGGCGCACAGGTCCTGGGCCGCATCCGCCAGCGCCGCCGCCCACCAGTCCTTCAAACTCTCGCCGACTCCTCCTACCTCTCGGTCATCGGCGGCGTCCCGGTGCGCATCATCGAAGCACTGCGCCCGCCGACGACCCCACGACGGCGGGCGCAGTGCTGCCCACTCACATCTGGAGGATCCGCCCGTGCTCAGTCCCCGACCGCCGCCGGATCGGCCGGCCCCGCCCCATGCGCCCCGGCCCCCGCAACCCGCACCAGCCCCGCCGGCTTCCCGGGCCTTGGAGCGGGTGATGGACTACCGCGACCAGGACAAGGAGCTGGCCGACGTCGACCTTGCCGAGGAGGCAGTCAGTTGAAGGCGTCGGTCATGCAGTCCACCCGGCAGTCGCAGGCCTCATAGCGCTGGCGGAGGGCGGCAGCTGCTTCTTCGCGCTCCACGAAAAGGTACCCGTAATGCTGGCGCGCCACCCTGGTCACGTCTCCGACCGTGACGATGGCCGGTTCGTCGTGTGCGGCCCGGCGGCGCGCTCCGGCGATTGCCATGTCCGCAGAGCGCAGCAGGTTTCGGGAACGGTCCCGGATCACGGCTGCCTGGGCCCGTTTAGCCGAGAGGGGACGCAGGACACGTCCCCTCCAGACGTAGCCGGCGGCGACAAGGATGAGACCGAGCGTCACGAACAGGAGTCCGCCGGGGGCGTGAGGTCGCATCTATCCAGTCTTCACCACTCGCGTGGTGATCGTCATGCCCGCGTCGGCGGAACTCGACCGCCACGGCACCGAGTTGCTGGTCCAGGTAAGAGCTGCCACTGCCCGCAGGAATACGACGGCAACGGAATAGGTGCTCTGCGCCAGTACCGCTGCGCACCCTCGGCGGCTGCCTTCTCCGAACTACCGAGCATGTGCCGATGCCCTGCCCGACGAGCTTGAGAAGAGGAGAACGAACCGCAGTCCGGCGGTTGCACAAAGCGGTCAAGAAGCGGGACATTGCGCCCGAATGCTTTCGCTGACACCCATTGTTACAGTAGCTCGCGATCACGCTCCCGCATACTTCTCAGATGGACACACCGAGGGCTTCCTGGCGCAACACCACTCACGGCTGGGCCAGCACCGTCGACCTTGACCATCTTGAGCACATCCGCCAGAACTCAGCCGCCTTCGCTCCCGGCGGCATCCTGCACTTGACCCTGGAAGTCGTCGCCTATGTGGCGGACGAGGCCGAAGCTGGCCACGGCGGCCTCTGCCAGATCACCCTGCACGCAGACGGCTCGGTGGCCGTCGCCGACAACGGACGGGGCACCGACACACGCGTCGATGAGCTTGGGCGCATCGTGAAGAAGCCGGTCATGGCAACGAAGGACCTCCGGTTCTTCGACAACCCTGATGCGCCGTCCCTCCCCGACACACACATTCGCCGGGGCATGTCTGTCGTCGCTGCACTCAGCACGTGGCTCATCCATAGCAACCGCCGCCTCAACGGTTCCTGGACCCAGCGGTACGAACACGGCGTGCCCACTACTGACCTGCGACCGATCGCTGATGACCTCACGACCGGGACCACCGTGCACTTCCTCCCAGACGAGCCATTGCGTACCACCAGCAGCACCACGTTCGGCGACCTGGCCCAGCTGACCCAGTCGTGGCAACACCTCTCCATCGAGATAGACGACCGTCGAGGCACGTAAGGCGGTCATTTTTCAAGCAGTGATCGCGTCGCGAATCCTCCTCCAAGGGTTCGTTCAGAGCTGGTTACGAAGGCTCCGGAGGCGGGCGGCCACGGCAGTGGTGCGATCAACGATCTCTCGGAAGGAAGGAATTCCCAGGTCGACGGACTGCTGCTGCCGGGAGATCTGCGCGTCAAGTTGGGCAAGCTTCTCCTCAGCGTGGGACAGGCTGCTCTGCAAGCCTTCGAGCTCGCCGAGCCAACCTTCACGTTCGGCTTCCAGGATGCGCGCGAGGAGGTTGTCGCGGATCTCGACGAGCCGTGGACGTTCCGTCGCGTGGACGATGAGGACGGGACAACGTACACAGGCGTGTTCATGAGCGCAGTCGGTTCTGTATGCGCGGCCGCAGTCGCCCAGGGCGAGCTTGCGGCGCTCGAAATACCCGAGGAATTCGTCCCATTCCTCTGGGGTGACGGACCGCGACCTGGCCTGGATCAAAACAGCGCTCCATGCTGCTACCGCAACCCGTCGCCGACGAGGTCCACACATGGGTGGGCGTGCTGCGCGGCCAAGTGATTGTTTTTGAACCGCGGCTGGCCTTGGGTGGCAGCCAGTGATCACGTGGATGCAGGATGCTCACGACTTCTGACAGCACCTTGTGCCGTGGCTCGCTTCAGGTGATCTATCCGCTGTGCGCGGGTGAGAAGCGTTTGTAGGGTTCCGTCCGCCATGACCGACGAGAGCGAGCGTGCAGTGCAAGCAGCCATAGATGCCGAATTTCGGCTGCTTGATCCTGAGGTGCGTGCCATTCCAGACCGGGTGTTGGAGCTTTTGGATCCGGAGTTCACTGAGTTCGGCGCGTCGGGACGCCGGTGGGATGTGAAGTCCATCCTCGCAGTCACGAGCGGCGGAACGGTGACATCGGAGTCTCCGGTGCAGGTCAGCGAAATGTCCGGGGTCGTTCTGGCTCCCGGCGTCGTTCATCTGACGTACTTCGCCGAGAACCAGGGGCGTCGGGCCTGGCGAAGCTCCTTGTGGCGGCTGACGGAGACGGGCTGGCGCATGTACTTCCACCAGGCAACTCCTGTTGCGTCGGAGGTCGAGTAGCCATGCAGGTCACCGGTGGCGACGGAGTAAAGATCGTCTTCGAGACCGTGGGCAACGGACTGCCGCTGGTGCTGCTGCACGGATTTTTCGGAGACCGCACCACGTGGCGGTCGGCCGGCTATGTCGACGCCCTCGCCAGCAGTCATCGCCTCGTCCTCATCGATGCCCGTGGCCACGGTGGAAGCGATGCACCCCACGACGTGGACAGCTACCGGATCGACCGTCAAGTCGAGGACATCACCGCCGTACTCGACGAGCTGAACATCTCTCGGGCGGTGTCTGGGGAGCATCGATGGGCGGCATCGTCGGCTTCAACCTGCTGGCTCGCCATCCCGAACGGCTGACCGGACTGATCGTTGGCGGAGCCCATGCCGACCGCGTCACCGCCACTCCCGGCGAGGTTCAACGGGAAGCCGAGCTGTTCCGCGTTCAGGGAACCGCGCCGTTCATCGACGTGCTGGAACGTCAGGGCTCCCTCCCAGCATGGATGCGTGCAGCGATGCTGACCCGATCCGCATGCTCTGGCAGCGCTGACCGTCGCCCTCGCCAGCCGCGACGGCGTCCTAGGGTCTGTTGCGAAAGTAGATCTTGGTCGTGAATGATCACTTCTTGTGGGGCGTGGTGATCTGACGAATGGCCAGTGGGCCCGGCTGGAGCCGTTGTTGCCGAAGGGTGTCAAGCCGGGTCGTCCACGGGTGTGGACGCGGAGGCAGCTGATAGACGGCATACGGTGGCGGACCCGTACTGGTGCTCCGTGGCGTGATGTGCCCGAGCGCTACGGCCCGTGAGACCGGGTCTACGACCTGTTCCGGCGCTGGCAGCGCGATGGTACCTGGGCCCTGATCGTCACCCAGCTCCAGGCCGAGGCGGACGCGAAGGGCCTGATCACCTGGGAGGTGAACGTCGACTCCACGGTCTGCCGGGCCCACCAGCACGCCGCCGGGGCGGCGAAAAGGGGGATCTCCAGAAGGAGCCGCCCGGCGGCATTGCCGTCGAGCCGGCCGACCACGGTCTCGGTCGGTCCCGCGGCGGGCTGACCAGCAAGATCCACCTGGCAGTCGAGCAGGGGCAGAAGCCGCTGGCGGTGGTGATCACGGGCGGTCAGCGGGGTGATTCCCCGCAGTTCGAGTCGGTCCTGGAAGCGATCCGGGTCCCCCGGCTGGGCCTCGGGCGGCCGCGCAAGCGCCCGGACCGAGTGCGTGCCGATAAGGCGTACGACTCCCGTAGCAACCGAGCCTACCTGCGCAGACGCGGGATCAAGGCGACGATCCCAGTGCCCTCGGACCAGGTCCGAAACCGCCAGAAGCTCGGCTCCCGGGGCGGCCGGCCGCCGAAGTTCGACAAGACCGACTACAAGCAGCGGCATGCCGTCGAGTGCGGGATCAACCGTCTCAAGCGCCAACGTGCCGTGGCGACAAGGTACGACAAACTTGCCGTCCGCTATGAGGCGACTGTATTGGTCGCAGTCCTCAACGAGTGGCTGTGACCAGCGGATTTGCAGTCGGTCTCAGTCCGTCGGCGCGGACCCGGCACAGGCGTCGGCGATAGCCTGAGTGTCCCAGTAGAACGGACGGACCTCGGCGATCTGCCCGTCCTTGACCTTGATCGTTTGCAGGATTGGGAAGCTGAGTTCACGGCCGGTCGCACGAGCGCGAGCACGGACCTGAGTGAGCACGACCGCAGTCTCACCGGTGGACAGAAACTCCTGCTCCACCATGTCGAACGTCTCCCACACCTGTCCCATCGTGAGGAAGAACTGCGTCATTCCTTTGTGCCCACGCCAAGTACCTCCGTATGGCAGAGCATCCGCCTGGTGCAGCTCGACATTCGACGCGAAGAAGGGGGCGAGCAAGTTGAACGAAGCCTCGCCAGGGCCTCCGGCCGCCAGGTACTCGGCTTCAGCCGCATACATGCCGGTGAGGACTGTCACTGAGTCTGTAGTGGATGACATCGTCATGGCGTCAGCATGATCAGCAAAGGCGCATCTTGCTCGCGGAAATCAGACATCGTTGTGCGACACGGTCAGCACTTTCGCAACACGCCCTAGGTGTTCTGTCCCGGGAGGTTGTGGACGAGGGAGCCAGATCTCGGCTGAGGGATCTTGAAATGAGTGAGGGCCTTCCGGTTCGGTGTGGATTGCGACGTCTACACCAACAGAAAGGCCCTCGTGCCCCACCGTAATGCACCCCTGACCGAGACCGGCCGTCTGCGTCTGGCCCGCTGCGTGGTCGAGGACGGCTGGACCCTGCGCAGGGCCGCCGAACGCTTCCAGGTCTCGCCGACCACCGCCCAGCGGTGGGCCGACCGCTACCGTCGATCCGGTGAGGCAGGCATGAGCGACCGCTCCAGCCGCCCGCGCACCAGCCCGCGCCGGATGCCGACCCGCATCGAGCGGCGGATCATCAAGGTCCGCGTTCTGCGCCGCTGGGGACCGGCCCGCATCGCCTACCTGCTGCGGTTGAACCCGTCCACGGTGCACCGGGTCCTGGCCCGCTACAAGCTGGCCCGTCTCGCTCATCTCGACCGCGCTACCGGGCGGGTGATCCGCCGCTACGAACGGTCAGCGCCGGGCGAGTTGGTGCACGTGGACATCAAGAAGCTCGGCAACATCCCCGACGGCGGCGGCCACAAGACCCTGGGCCGCCAGGCCGGCCGCAAGACCCGCTCCGGCGTCGGTTACAGCTACCTGCACAACGCCGTCGACGATCACTCCCGCCTCGCCTACAGCGAGATCCAGGCAGATGAGAAGAAGGAAACCGCAACCGCCTTCTGGGGCCGGGCCCAGACGTTCTTCGCCCAGGCCGGGATCACCGTCCAGCGGGTGCTGACCGACAACGGCTCCTGCTACCGCTCACGCGACTGGCGCGAAGCCCTTGCCACAGCCGGGATCACCCACAAGCGAACCCGCCCCTACCGGCCGCAGACGAACGGCAAGGTCGAGCGCTTCAACCGCACCCTGCTGGACGAGTGGGCCTACGCCCGCCCCTACCGCACAGAGACTGAACGACGCGACGCATACCCCGGCTGGCTGCACACCTACAATCACCACCGCGGACACACCGCGCTGAAAGGCCAACCACCCGCCAGCCGCGTCCCCAACCTCACGGGTCAGTACACCTAGCTCAGCCGAACGGTGGGACCGAAGACCACACGCCGAACCACTGCTCAGCGCCCCACTCCTCGAACCGCTCCACCTCGGTGAACCCCAGCTTCGCCGCAAGGCGCATCGAGCGGTCGTTGGCGGTCTGGGTGCAGAGGACCACCGGCTCGCCGGGGAGCGCGTCGGCGAACCAGTCGAGTGCCGCTGCGCACGCCTCGGCGGCGTACCCGCAACCCCACGCTTCCGGCAGGAACATGTAACCGAGCTCGGCCTCCCCAGCCTCCGGACGAACGTGTCCCGGGCGCTCCGCGTTGCGCCGATCGAGAAGCGTGATAGTGCCGATCATCGCTCCGTCGAGAGCGACCACGAAAAGGCCAGGGCGCCGCCCGGGTATCTCGGGCACCGCGCGTTCGAGCTCATCACGCGGGCGAGGGCCACCGAGGTAGGTGCGCACCTCTGCTGAGGCGAACAGCTCGATGAACGCCGCACGGTCCCGGGCCTCGGACTCCCGGAGTACGAGCCGTTCGGTCCCGATCGGAGCAGGTGGCCAGGCGACGGCTCCGAACTCAGTCATGGCGGGCAACCTATCGCACCCCCGTGAGGGGGATCCGAAGGGAGAAGTACTAGCCCGGAGTCCCCCTCTCGCCGAGTCCTGCTCGGGTTTTGAGGCAGTCGATCTGCACCCCAGCGTCGAGGAACCCATCCACCTGACTTCCCAAAGAGGACCTGCCACCCGCGACCAAGGCCCTCGGTGCCGCGGCCGTCCTCGCCCTGGGCGTCGCCGCCGTGCTGCTCCTCCTGGTCGTCCGACCCAACGTGAGCGGCGCCGACCAGGCGTCCTTCCCGTACTGGGCACGGCTCGACGAAGAGCAGATCCGCGCGTGCATGGACGGTGACACCCGCCCGGCCCGCATCCGCGTCCTGTCCGCCATCGCCGTCAGCAAGTTCACGCGCCTGCGCCACGCGGTGCACCTCAGCCTCGCCGCCCTGGCCCTGCTCCTTGTGGCCGCCCTCGCCGCCCTGGCCTGACGGCGCTGCGTCTCGCCCCGCACCACGCCAACCGGCGCCACGGTGCGGGGCTTGGCGCAGGACCGGACAGTCCGGCCCGGCACATTCGGAGGGAGCTCCACATGCCCGACACCCTGACTCTGCCCTCGCGCCCGTTTGCCCGGCGAGCCGGGCGTGTGAGCACCTGCTCGACATGGCGCAGGCCGTCGGCGCGCCCACCGCTGACGAGGAGTGCGAGGACGCCGTCACGGCCGCCGCGCACCACGTGTACACGGCCTACCCGGACACGCTCGCCACGGTCCTGGAGGCGATGGACTGGCACGGCTACCCGGCCCTGCGGGCTGCCGGCACCGGCTCATACGAGCCGAGCGCGGTGGCCTGGCTGGACGGCGGAGTGTGGCTGCACCACACCCTGCGCCTCAGTGAGCGCGACGGCGCCAGCGACATCCTGACGCTGGTCGTGCCGTGCACCTGCGGCCGCGGCTATATCGACATCGTCCTCGACGGCGAAGAGATGCTGCTGGAGATCCTCAACGAGCTGCGGCCGACCGACGGCCGCAGCGTGCACGACGCGGTCTCCGGTGACTGCCGCAGCGTCCGGCCCCTCGCCCCTCTGGGCGCCTGGCGGTAGCCCGTCGGCCTCACCGTCTCCAGGACGGCCGCAGCACCGGTTACGACGCCAGGCAGCCGTCCCGGAGGCGCCTCAGTCCCCGTCACAAGACTTCGGCACTTCCAGTCTGCCTCCGCAGCTCACGTACGTGATCCCACAGCAAGAGGCGCACCCCCATGCCTGGACAGCCGGGGTGCGCCTCTCTCGTATCCCCGCCCCGAAGAGGCGAGAACGGAGAACATCATGCCCGCAACCGCTGTCTTACGGCAGCCGTCCCGCACACTCGTCATCGCCGCGGCCGCCGTGCCACTCACCCTGGCCGCCCTCGCCGACGACGTGAGGGTTCGCCGCCAGCTAGTGCCGTGGCAGGCAACGTTGCTCCGTCGCGACGCCCGGCACGCCCTCTCGCCGCACCGGCCGAAAGCCCAAGTACATCTCCGGTACGAGGGCTTCCGGCCGGCACGCCGAGAGCACGCACCGGACGCCGCTCCTTGACGGGCAAACGTTGCCTGCCGCGGCACTAGCCGCGGCCCGCCGCGACCCGCTGACCGACCTGCTTGGCCGCCCCGACGTTCTGGCCTTCACCGAACGGCTCCTGCACACCGCACGCCGGGACGCCGTGCACGTCCTGGTGCTCGACGCCATCGACTTCAAGACGGTCAACGACACCTTCGGGCACGCCGCCGGTGACGACGTCATCCGCACCATGGGGCAGCGCCTGGCCCGCTGGACGTCAGGCCGCCGGGCGATCGCGGCCCGCTTGGGCGGGGACGAATTCGCCGTCACCGCCGTCCTGCCCCACACGTCCGCGCTCGGAGACATCACGGCGCTGCGCGAGCAGCTGCAACAGCCCCTCACCCATGAGGGGCGCACCCTGTGCGTGGGCATGTCGGTCGGGATCGCCCGCGCTGCGGACCTGCCCGGCGAGGACGCCAGTCGTCTCATGCGCGGCGCCGACATGGCCATGTACAAGGTCAAGACGGGGGCGGAGACGTTCCCGTACCTGGCAACCCGCGAGGACGCCTACGCCGACACGGTCAATGGCCGCCGCGCCGGCCGGACCGGCACCCACTTGCCCGTCGCATGAGCGCGCAGCCCGCACCGGAGCCGACGCCGCGCGCCAGCCGTCGACGGAAGCCGCTGTGGGAGCCGGGCCTGATCCGGTTCCCGGCGCTCTTCTCGACTGGCGCGACAGCCAGCATTTCGACCGCTGGCAGGACCGCCCCTGCGCGCTGTGCGACAAGCCCACGCCCATGCGCTCCCACTCCGGGGAGCCCGTGCACAAAGCGTGCGCTGAGGAATGGATCGCCGCGAACCCCACCGAGGCCCGCCTCGGTCGCTTCGCCTCCGACCAGCCCAAGCGCCGGCGCGACGACGACCACGCCTGAATTCCTCCACCTGGAGGCTCCCTTGAGCAGCACCCAACGCGAGGTCGACCACGCCCTCGCCTACCCCGAGCCGCCCGCCTCCCCGCTCTGGCACCGCCACGGCGCGAAGTCCCGGCCGCTCACCGACGCCCAGAAGCGACGCAACCGCGAGCTGCTGGATTTCGCGCAGCGCAAGCCCCGCACCACCGCCGCGAAGGAGGACCCGGCCATGTTCACCGACCAGAAAGAGGCCCTCGAAGCGGAGGCCCTCGAACTCGCCCCCCGTGACAGCGGACAGAGCGCCGCCGCATCCCTGGTGGTTGCCCAGCAGGCCCGCGACAAGGACGACCTCGCTGACCTGCTGGGCGCGCTCGGACTGCCCTGCGGCGAAGACGACCCCGTACGGCTGCTCCCGCACCTCACCACCCACGACGACACCCCATCTGATGCCCGTCAACGCCTTCACCGCCACCGCCGTCTCCATGCTGAACAACGGTGACAGCCTCGAGTACGTCCGCGAGACCCTCGGTCTGTCGGAGGCCGAACTCGCCGACGCCCTCCAGCACGCCAAGATCGCCGAGGCGGTCCAGAACATCGGACTGTCCGCCTCGGAGGCGGACTCGGAGGACAGCACCGGCACCCCGGAGTCGGCCGCTCCGGCGCCCGACCAGCACGATGGACGCCCACGGAATCGAGGCCCTGCTCGCGTGGGCGGAGAACCACCCGGCCGCTAGCATCCACACCCGGGCCGCCCGCGTCCGCAGCGGCCTCGCTGAGCTGACTGAACGCCGCGCTGCCGAGGACGCCCAGCGGGAAGCTGAGGAGCGGGTCGCCAAGGCCAAGGCCGAGCTGGAAGCTGCGCAGGCGCGGCTGCGTGAGGTGAAGACCGGTGGCCGGACCGCCCCGAACGGCAAAGACGCCACGCTCCTGGCCAATGTCCCGGCCACGACCCCGGACGCGATCGGTAGGCGCAGCAAGGAGCACCTGGCCGCGATCCGGGAGTGGGCGCGGGCCAACGGCCACCACGTCGCGGACCGGGGCACTCCAGCCTAGGCTGTCCTGGATGCCTGCGACGCCGCCCACCGCACCAGCAACCTGGCGGAAGCGAGCTGATGGACGCCATCCCTTTCGCGCTCGACGGCTACCTGACCGCCGATCCCGTCCCCGGCGAGGACGGCAGGGTTTTGTGGCGGCTGAGCTGCTCGGCCGGCACCGACCACATGGTCGAAGAAGCGCTCATCCCCTGCACCACCATGCAGCCGGAGATCGCCCACGCCATGCTCACCGAGCGGCATCCCGGCGACCTGCTGCGCGTCACCGGCCACCTCACCCTCCCCCATACCGCCGACGGCATTACTCTGAAGCGTTCTGCTACACCGCCGATGTCTAACCCTGACCAGCGACGGCCGCCACGTACTGCTCATCGAGTGGACGACCTGCCGGAACGATTCCCGTAGACCGTGCCGCTATCCTCACCGCAGTCGTGGCATCACCCCTGGCACAACGCCCCAACCATCAGAGCGCCGCGCCTGCGTCATCTCGGACAGGCGCGGCGCTCTGGCGTTCCCGCCCCTTCACCAGCGACCTGTAGGACCTTCGTGCGCCCGACCCACCAAATTCGTCTGATCTCGTTCGGCTACCTGCACCTGCCCACCGGCCCCGACGGCTCCCCCGTCCCGCCCGCCGCCGACCGGATCGAGGACGTCCGCGACCGGCTCCGTGACCCGGCCGCCGCCCGCGACATACTCGACCTCGACGGCCTCGACCGTCGTGTCCAGGATGTAGTCCTCAACACCCTCGGCGCCCGCGAGCTGATTGCCAACCTCGCCGACTACGCCGACCTCCCCGTCGGCTCCCGCGGCATCGCCATCGGATGTGCAGGCGGTCTCTAGTGCCGCGGCAGGCAACGTTTGCCCGTCAAGGAGCGGCGTTTGGTGCGTGCTCTCGGCGTGCCGGCCGGAAGCCCTCGTACTGGATGTACTTGGGCTTTCGGCCGGTGCGGCGAGAGTGCGTGCCGGGCGTCGCGACGGGGCGAACGTTGCCTGCCGCGGCACTAGCCACAAGCAACTGTTGCCGGGATTTCAGTGACTGTGGGTATCTGTACGTTCACTCGTTGATGATCGATGAACTTGAGGTGGAAGCCGGTCCGTTGGCGCGGTGGCAGGTGCATTGGTGCGATCCGCAGCGGAAGGTGTCGTGGTACGCGGCCGATCCGGTGCTGGCGGTCCTGCCGACGCTGACGGAGTGGGCGCACGCGCACGGCACGCAACAGGGACAGCCGGTGCTGCTGCGGGACGGGAAGGTGTCGAGCTACTGGGAGAGCTACAACGAGCCGTCCGCCAACGTTGTTGTGCACGTGAGGCTGGGGCACGGGGGTGAGCTGTTCCGCACGCTGGTGCGCCAGTTTGTCACGGACGGCTGGTCGTACGAGGGCGGCCCTTAGAACTCCTAACAAAGTGAGAGGTTGACCAGTCGGCGCCAGCAGATGATGCCGCAGGCCAGGCTGAGGAAGGCTTCGTGGATGTCGTCGCGGATCTCCCAGCGGATGCGCAGTCGGCGGAACCAGTGCAGCGTGCAAAGCTCTGCTCGACCACCCAGCGGTGCACGCCCGGTCCGGAACCGTGCTCGACGCCGCGCCGCGCGATGACCGGGGTGATCCCGAGAGCCCGCACCTGTTTGCGGTACGTGTCGTGGTCGTAGCCGCGGTCGGCGTAGAGCGCGATGGGTCGCTGTCGGGGCCGTCCGCGCCGGCCGCGTACGGGCGGGACGGCCTGGATCAGGGGGATGAGCTGGGTGACGTAGTTGCGGTTTCCGCCGGTCAGCGATACCGCCAGCGGGATGCCGTGCCCTTCGGTGATCAGATGGTGCTTGGAGCCTGTCCGGGCACGGCCGACCGGGCTCGGTCCTGTTCTGGGCCGCCTTTGAGCGCCCTGACGTGTGAGCCGTCGATCACCGCCCTCGACCAGTCCAGCGCGCCGGCGGCGTTCAGCTCGGCCAGGAGCGACTCGTGCAGACGCTGCCAGACTCCCGCGTCGTTCCAGTCACGCAGGCGCCGCCAGCAGGTCATGCCGGAGCCGAAGCCCAGCTCCTGGGGCAGGAACTCCCACGGAATGCCGGTGTACAGCACGAACAGGATGCCCGACAGCACCTTCCGGTCGTCCAGACGCTTGCGGCCGGGGTGATGAATAGGTCAGACGTGCCTTCGATGTGGGGTCCGGCATATTTCGATCGTCGGCGGCGCGGACGCGGCCGGCATCCGCAGACGGACCGATCGCGGTGAACCGGCACCTGGTACCCGGGGCCCAGGAGGTGGACATGCCGCTCAGGCTTCGGGGACGGCGCCCTCCGCGCGGCCCTCGGAGAACTCCCACCAGGCAAGAGGCAGCCAGTCTCCGTTGACGAAACCGTCGACCGCCGACCCCATCCCGCTGATCGACACCGTGGTGCCGGGCGGATAGGTGGTGCCGGACAGTCCGGACACGGTGACGAGCAGGGTGCCGAGACGTCGTATCACGGTTCGCGCTCTCTCATTTCCACAGAGATAACTTTGTGACGACAGTAGACAACTTGTCCGACGGCGCACAACGGGCGGACCATGAGATAGGGCACAAAACACGAGGGCACGACAGCAGCGCTACCGCGTGGAGGTGCGTGACCATGAAAGCCGTCGTCTACAAGGGACCGTTCGAAGTCGCCATCGAGCAAGTGGAGAAGCCTGGACTCCAGCATCCGAACGACGTGATCGTCCGCGTGACGTCCACGGCGATCTGCGGCTCCGACCTGCACATGTACGAGGGCCGCACTGCGGCCGAGCCGGGCATAGTCTTCGGCCACGAGAACCTCGGGATCATCGAGGAGACCGGGGACGGAGTCTCGTCGCTCAAGCAGGGCGACCGAGTGGTCATGCCCTTCAACGTCGCCTGCGGATTCTGCAAGAACTGCACGGCCGGCTTCACGGGCTACTGCGTGACCGTAAACCCGGGGTTCGCGGGCGGTGCGTACGGCTACGTCGCGATGGGACCGTTCAGCGGAGGTCAGGCCGAGTACGTACGGGTGCCGTACGCCGACTTCAACTGTCTGAAGCTCCCCGAGGGCGATGCCAACGAGAGCGACTTCGTCCTGCTCGCCGACATCTTCCCGACGGGCTACCACGGGAACGAGCTGGCCGACGTCCGTCCCGGCGAGAGCGTCGCGGTGTACGGCGGCGGGCCGGTCGGCCTGATGGCCGCCTACTCCGCCCTGCTGCGCGGCGCCCGGAAGGTGTTCGTCGTCGACCGGGTGGCCGAGCGACTGCAGAAGGCCGAGGAGATCGGCGCGATCCCGGTCAACTTCGCTGAGGGAAATCCGGTGGAGCAGATCCAGGACCAGACGGAGGGAGAAGGCACCGACAAGGGCATCGACGCCGTGGGCTACCAGGCTCAGGCACGCGGCGAGGACCGTGAGGAGCCGGCAACCGTCCTGAACTCGCTCGTCGAGACGGTGCGGCCGACCGGAGCGCTGGGCATCCCGGGCCTGTACGTCCCCTCCGACCCCGGCGGGCCGGACGATCAGGCCAAGCGGGGCATGCTGCTCGTGGCCATCGGCAGGCTCTTCGAAAAGGGACTGCGTCTGGGCACCGGCCAGTGCAACGTGAAGCGTTACAACCGGCAACTGCGCGACATGATCATCGATGGCCGCGCACGGCCCGGCTTCGTCGTCTCGCACGAGCTGTCGCTGGACGAGGCGCCGCAGGCGTACGAGAAGTTCGACAAGCGCGTCGAGGGCTACACCAAGGTCGTCCTGCACCCGAGTCGATGACCTGCTGACGCCATGGCATCGAGCCGCCGGGACAGCGACACCCTCGTACAGTCGCTGCTGCGCGCAATGCCGATCGCCCTGGCCGCGTACCCGCTGTGGGGCGCGGTCGGGGCGTGAGAGGACGTCAGGCTTGCGACACGGCCCAGGCCACCGGTGCCCATCTCGGAATCGTCGCCGTCCCCGGCGACCCCGCAGTTCCCGTTCAGCCTGAGCGCGCTGCCGCTTGCGCCGCCGCCGGATCGCAGGTCGCCAGTTCCGGCACGCGGCCCGGCAATGCCCTGCGCCGTGCTCGCCGTCGCACCGCTCGGCATGTTCGACGTGCCGCCGAAGCCGCCCGGCGCGGAGACATGCCGACGTCGGCGCCGCAGCCTGGTCTGGGAGGGCGGACCATACATCTCTCAGAGGTCTGCCCACGCCGGTGTGCACTGGCTGTAAATGAGCCGCTACGCGTCATCGGACACGAAAAGCTGGTGGCGCCCTGTGTGCCGAGGGCTCCACCAGCCTCGGAAGTGATTGCGCCGCAATCACTTCACCGTCGAGTGAATCCGAGTGCTTGGGCCACGAGGTAGTAGTCGTCCGTGGCGGACAGGGCAGATTCGGGTGTCAGCTTCGACGGGTTCTCAGTTGCCGGATCGTAGAAGCGGAGCACCTTTTGTGCGGCGTACGCCTCGGGGTGCGTGGGCTCCGTCGCACAGTAGGCAGCACAAGGTCCTCGTAGGCTTCCTTCGCCTGCTGCTGGCTGTCGTCGTAGACCGCGCCCTGGTTGCGCGTCGTCGGGCAGTCGACGATGAGGATGTTGGAGAGCTCCGCCGCCGCTCCCGTGACTTCGAACGTGTCCCGGATTTCGTCGATCTTGGCTTCCATGCGGGTCAGAGCCCGGAGTTCCTTCCAGCCTGGCTTGACGCAGGCGATGACTTCGTCGGAGGCGACGATTGCGTTGACGACGATCAGGCCAAGGTTGCCGGGGCAGTCGATCATGAACCGCCCCGGGTTCGGTAGAGATCTCAGATTGCGGTTGTGACCTTGGGTTTCGTGGATTTCATGTAGTGGTTGGTCTCGTACTCGACGGGCGGGACGTGGCCTATTTCGCCGTGGAGTCGGCGGTGGCAGTACCAGTCGATCCACTCGGCGGTGGCGAGTTCGACCTGGGAGAGTGTCTTCCAGGGCCGGCCGGGTTTGATCAGCCCGGTTTTGAACAGGCCGATCGTCGATTCCATCAGGGCGTTGACGCTCCTATAGTTGTCAACTCGCCGCGGAGGCCCTCCGTGGGGCCGGTCGAAGCAGGTGGTAGACCTCGCGGATCACGTAGCGCTTGAGGCATCTGATGATCTCGCGTTTCGTCTTGCCCTCAGCGGTGCGGCGGGCGACGTAGTCGATCGTGGGCTGGTGGAACCGCATTCGGACGATGACGGTTCTGTAGATCGCGGCGTTCAGCTGGCGGTGGCCACCGTGGTTGATGCGATGTCTGCCGCCGGTCATGCCGGAGCCGGTGGGCACGGGAGCGGTGCCCGCGAGCTTGGCGAGGGCGGCCTCAGACTTGATCCGCTCGGGGTTGTCGCCGGTCACGGCGAGGATCTCCGCGGCTGTGTCCACGCCGATACCGAAGGGCTCGAGCAGTTGCGGGGCGACCCGCTGGACCAGGCCGCCGATCATCTTCGTCAGTTCCTTGGCCTCGGCGTCCAGGTACTGCCACCGCTTGGCGAGCGTCCGCAGGGTGTGCCGAAGGGCGTCCTCGGGTCCTTCCAGACGGCGAGGACGCAGAGCTGCCAGCTGCCGCGCCAGGCTGATCTGTGTCTTGCCGGCAGTCTCCCGGCGCAGGGCGTCCGAGGCATGGACGAGTATCGCCTTGATGGTGACCATCGCCGCCGCCCGCTGTTCAACGGCTTGGTCATGGGCGATCTTGAGCTGGCGGATCATCTCGGCCTCGCCGTCGGCGGTCTTCGGCGTGGCCGTCGCGAACCCGGCCAGCACGGCGCGGGCGGCGTTCTCGGCGTCCAGGGTGTCGGACTTTCCGTTCATGCGCCGCAGCCGCCGGTCCGGGCGTCCGGCCTCGACCACCTTGTGGCCGGCCCTGCGCAGGAATGAGGTCAACGTGGCGCCGTAGGAGCCGGTGCCCTCGATCCCGAAGGCCAGGACGTTACCGAACGAGCCTGCCCAGTCCGCCAGTTGCTGGAAGCCACCGGTGTCGGTGGGAATCGTGAGGGTGGCCAGGATTCCGCCGATTGTGTCCATCACCGCTGCAACGTGCACGTGCTTGTGCGTGTCGACGCCGATCACGACGTGCCCGGATCTGGGTTGCTCGCTGGTCTGCACGGAGTTCCTTCCGGTCGATAGCGTGGAGTTCACGCTGTCGCCGGTCGGACGGACAGGACTGTCACGGGGACGCTTTGGCGAGTCGGCTCCAGGCTCCTGACTTGTTGAATGGAGCCCAGATGCTCGGTCTGCAGCCGTAGCGTCCAGGGTGTCGGTCGGCACGGGCCCGCAGTGCTCCTTGCCGCCCTCGGGCTGGCTCACTGATAGCGTGCCGCCGCCGGCCGACACCCGCGCGGTGTGGCTCGACAGAGGCATGAAGGTGACACGGTGACTTCAAGTCAGGGTGCCCACCGCACTCCCCTTCCTGTCTCATCGAGTGCGAGGGCACCAGCCTGTGATCCTGATCGGCATCGATCCCCACAAGTCATCCCACACCGCCGTCGCCGTCGACGCCGCCGGCCACCAGGTGGCCCAACGCCGGTTCGTCGTCAACGCCGGGACCTTCCGCCAGCTGACGCGCTGGTGCGAGCAGTGGCCCGACCGCCGCTTCGCGGTCGAGGGCGCCGGCGGCCTGGGCCGCTCGCTCGCCCAGCAGCTGGCCGCCGCCGGCGAGAACGTCGTCGACGTGCCCTCCACCCTCTCGGCCCGGGCCCGGCTGCTGGCCACCGGCGGTGACCGCAAGACCGACGCGAAGGACGCCCTCCACGTCGCCCAGGTCGCCCTCTTCCGCCATGACCTGCGACCCGTGGTCCAGGAAGACCAGACCACGATCCTGCGGCTGCTGACCGAGCGGCGCGACGACCTCGTCCACCAACGCACCCGCGTCCTCAACCGACTTCACGCCGTCCTGCGCGATCTCCTGCCCGGCGGAGCACCCACCGGCCTGTCGGCCGACAAGGCCGCCGCCCTGATGAAGGGGATCCGGCCGGTCACGGCCACCGACAACTGCCGCCGGGACATAGCCCGTGACCTGCTGGCCGACCTGCGCAGGCTGGACCGGCAGGTCAAGGACAACCAAACCGAGATGCGCGAGGCCGTCGCCGCGACACGCACCACGCTGACTACCCTGCCGGGGCTGGGGACCGTGCTGGCCGCGAAGGTCCTCGGCCACATCGGGGACATCAGGCGTTTCCCCACCGAGCACCACTTTGCCAGCTATACCGGCAGCGCGCCCCTGGACGCCTCCAGCGGCAACAACGTCCGCCACCGGCTCAACACCGGTGGCAACCGTGCGCTGAACTCGGTCCTGCACACCATCGCCGTCTGCCAGATCCGCGACGGCGGGCGCGGGCAGGACTACTACCTCCGCAAGATCAGTGAGGGGAAGACGCCTTCGGAGGCCCGCAGGGCTCTCAAGCGACGGCTGTCCAACGTGGTCTACCGGATCATGAAACGCGACCAACGGACTCACCTCGCTCAAGCCGCTTGACACACAGAGGCGCTATCAGGTCACGTCCGTCCGGCGGCAGCGGTTGCTGCGTGCCCGGCCGGGCGGTCGACAGATCAACGCCAGGACACTCACGGGGTCAGTCATAAGCAAGAGTCAGACCGCCTCAGCCGGGCTCCCCGATCCTTGCGGGATCCGGTGCGAAAAGACTGACAGTCGTAGGCGTCCCCGACAGAGCCGATCGATGCCGCTATGCCTGCCCGGTCCAGGTGCTCGGCCAGCGCGAACGATGTGTACTGCGACCCGGCGTCCGAGTGATGTACCAACTCGCCCTGTGCGCGCGGGAATCCGTCCCGGTCGCGCTGCCACAGCGCCATCTCCAGGGCGTCCAGGACGAGCCTGGTCTCCTTGGTGGTAGCGGCGGACCAGCCGACGATGCGCCGGGAGAAGGTGTCCACGACGAAGGCGAGGTAGACGACCCCGTTCCAGGTGGCAACGTGCGTGAAGTCGGCGACCCAGCAGCGGTTGGGGGCGCTGGCGACGAAGTCGCGGTCGAGGAGCTCCGGGGCCCGCTCGGCGGCCGGGTCGATGATCGTCGTGATCACCTTCTTGCCGCGGACGGCGCCGGTGATGCCGAGTTCACGCATGAGGCGCTCGACGGTGCAGCGGGCCACGGCATGCCCTTGCCGGCTCAGCTCGCGCCAGACCTTCCGGGCCCCGTAGACACGGTAGTTGGACGTGAGCCGCCCCGGGTTGATGAAGTTGTCGGAGGAGCCCTCCGCAGTCAGTGGGTAGTTCCGTTGGGGAGGTTGACCGTCTTGTACTCGAGGAAGGAGCTGAGCCCCTCAGGCCCGAACTCACGTCCGATGCCCGATTCCTTGTAGCCGCCGAAGGGAGCGGCGAACTCGATCCGGTACCCGTTGATCGTCAGGCTTCCCGTGCGTACGTGGCGGGCGATCCGCATGGCGCGGTCCTCGTCACTGCTCCACACGCTTCCCGACAGGCCGTACTTCGAGTCGTTGGCGATGCGGACGGCGTCGGTGTCGTCGTCGAACGGGATCACGACGAGCACGGGGCCGAAGATCTCGTCCTGTGCGATACGCATGCGGCTCTCGACGTCGGCGAAGACCGTCGGTTCGACGTACCAGCCTTTCGGCTGGCTCGAGGGTCGGCCGCCGCCCACGTTGATCGTCGCACCCTCCTGCCGCCCACTGGCGATGTAGTCCTCGACCCGTCGCCGTTGGCGTTCCGCCACCAGCGGGCCGACCTCGGTGGCGGGATCGTGCGGATCACCGACCGTCAGTGCGGCCGCCGCCTCGGAGACCGCATCCACGACCTGCCGGTAGCGGCTGCGATGAGCGAGAATCCGTGTCTGCGCCAGGCAGTGCTGGCCGGACATCATGATCGCGAACGGCATGAGGGCCGGCACGACGCTGTCGAGGTCGGCGTCCTCAAGGATGATGGCGGGCGACTTCCCGCCGCACTCGAGGGTGACCCGCTTGAACTGCTCGCCGCAGAGGGCGGCGACGCGTCGCCCCGTGGCAGAGCTGCCGGTGAAGCTGATCTTGTCGACCTGTGGATGCCGCACCAGTGCCTCGCTGCTCGGCCGGTCGGCAGGCACGATGTTCAGCACGCCCGGAGGCAGGTGCGCTTCCATCGCGGCTTCAGCGAGCAGGTACGCGTCGAGCGGCGTCTCGGGCGCCGGCTTGAGCACCACGGTGCAGCCGGCGACCAGGGCGGGGGCGAGGTTCACCATCGTGAGGATGAGCGGGGCGTTCCACGGCACGATCTGCCCGACGACGCCGACCGGCTCCCGAAGGATCCGAGCCGGTCCGGTAAGGCCGGCTCTGTCCTCCTCGAACGGGAAGGTCGTGGCAAGCCCTCGGAAGTAGTCGAGGAGCATCACGGGAATCGGTGCCTGGAGGTGTTGGGAGAAGCTGATCGGCGATCCCATCTCCTCGGTGATGAGCTGAGCGATCTGCGGGACGCGCGAGCGGAGATAGTCGGTGAAGGGCTTCAGCGCGTCCGCTCGCTCCTGGGGCGACATGCGCGGCCACGGGCCGTCATCGAAAGCGGCACGGGCTGCGCGGACAGCCCGGGAAACGTCGGCGGGCGTCGAGGAAGGCGCCGAGCCGATCTTCTCCTCGGTGGCCGGAGAGATGACCTCGATCAGGTCGTCGGCCTCCGACTCGACCATGTCGCCGCCGATGAAGAGTCGGTCCCGTACGAGGGCCGGGGCTTGGATGGTCACGTGGGAAGACATTGCTGGCCTCCTGGTTGTCGGCGGGATACGGACACCTCGGTCCTGGCCCGCGTTCGTTGTCGGTCATTCACGATGGTGGGCGGCCGTGGGTGGCTTCGCGTCGATGGGCCGACGCTGAGAATTTCCGGGCGGGACCCTGAGGATTTCGCCTCCGGGCGGCCGGGATTTCGCAATTCATTGGGCGCCGTCGGCGATGAGTGCGGCGGCCCGCTCGCCGATCATGACCGTGGTCGCGTTGGTGTTCGCCGAGACGATCGAGGGCATCACCGACGCGTCGGCGACCCGCAGGCCCCCGATGCCGCGCACCCGCAGTTGCGGGTCGACGACCTGACCGATGGCGCAGGTCCCGACGAGGTGGAAGTAGGTGCCGGTGCAGCGCGCCACGTAGTCGCGCGCGGCGGCCCCGTCGACGACCTCGAGCCCGGGCAGTACCTGTCGGGAGCGCCACTCGGCCAGGGCGGACGTCGCGCCGATCTCGCGCGCCCGCTGGAATCCGATCAGCATGCGGCGCACGTCCTCCTGCTCGGCGAGGTAGTTGGGGTCGATCCGCGGCGCCTGCGTGGGATCCGGGCCGGCCAGTCTCACTGTGCCGCGCGAGACCGGCGTCATGACGGCGAAGCCGATGGTGTAGCCGTTGGCGGGGCCTTCCAGGGACGGTGGATGGAAGGGCACGTCGATGAAGACGAACTGGAGGTCGGGCTCGTCCACGTCCGGCCCCGTGCGCTGGAGCGCGCTGACTTCGCCGTGCTGGTTGGCGCCGGGCTCGACCGGCCGACGCGCCTCGTAGGTGATGCCGGCGAGGGGATGATCATGGAGGTTCGCGCCGACGCCCGGGAGGTCTTCGACGACACCGATGCCAAGCTCACGCAGGTGGCGTTCGGGACCGAGCCCGGACAGCATGAGCAGCTTCGGCGAGCCGACCGCGCCAGCGGAGAGCACGACCTCCTCCGTTGCCCGGACGCGACGGGTCCGACCATCGACCGCGTACTCGACGCCGACGCAGCGATCGCCGTCGAGCAACACGCCCAGCGCGAGGGCGCCGGTCTCGATGGTGAGGCCCGGGCGGCTGCGGATCGGCTCCAGGTACGCCGCGGCCGCGCTCTGACGCGCGCCGTCGACGATGTTGAGCTCATGCCAGCAGACGCCCTCGGGCTGCTTGCCGTTGTTGTCCTCGGTCGCGGGGATTCCCACCTCGAGCGCGGCATCGAAGAGTGCCTGGGAGAGCGGATGCCGGTTGCGCGCCGGTGCGACGCGCAGCGGTCCGCCGACGCCGCGGTAGGCCGGGTCGCGTCCCTCGGCGTGCTCCGAGCGCTTGAAGTACGGCAGCACGCTGTCGTACTCCCAACCGGTCGCGCCCTCGCGCGCCCAGCGGTCGAAGTTGGCCCGGTGCCCGCAGATGTGGGCCATGGCGTTGATCGCGCTCGAGCCGCCGAGCACCTTGCCGGCGGGCATGACGTGGTCGCGGTGGGCCGTGCCGGTCTGGGGCACGGTCGCGTAGCACCAGTCGACCTCGGTCCCCATCAGCGCGGGCCACGCCTGCGGGACCGTGAGCAGGTCGAGGGTCGCAGGACCTCCCGCCTCCAGCAGCAGCACGCGCGCACCGTCGCGTTCCGACAGCCGGGCTGCGAGCACGCAGCCGGCCGTGCCTGCCCCCACGATCACGTAGTCGTAGTCGCTCGCTTCAGGCCCCCTCCGCGTAGCGTTTGCCGTCGCCATGTCGCTTCGCCTCCCGCGGTTGTTGGCCTTGTTTCGGTAGCCTCCCCCGGCTTCTCCCGTTCTCAGCCCTGATTGTCGGCGGCCGGCGGCCACCTTCGCGTCGATGGACCAACCCTGAATCTCTCGGGCCGGGGCCCTGAGGATTTGGTCTACGGGGCCGCGGGCTTGCGTGATCCACCGAGGTGCTCGGCGAGCTGCCGGCGCGAGCGGATGCCGAGCTTTTGGAAGACGTGGCGCAGGTGGGTCTCCACGGTGGGCAGGCTGATGGTGAGCGCTTCCGCGATCCGCCGGTTGGTCAGGCCCTGGTCGGCGAGGTCGGCAACGCGACGCTCGGCGCCCGTGAGCGCGTCGACCCCGCTGAGCGCCTGCCGTCGGGGCCGCGCACCGATGGCGTGGAGCTCCTCGCGCGCCCGCTGCGCCAGCGCCGTCGCCCCGCAGGACCAGGCGCCGTCCATGCCGCGCTCCAGCGCGGTCCGTGCCTCGGCGCGCCGGCCTTCGCGGCGCAACACGGCGCCCAGCTCGACGAGCGAGCGCGCGTGCTCCAAGCGCGCCGGGGGGTCCTCGAGCACCGCCACCGCTTCCCGCAGCAGGTCCACCCGCTCGTTCGGACTGGCCGTCAGCGCGGCCGCGCGCAGCGCCACCCCGAGCGTTCGCGGCGCGCCGAACACCCGGGCAAGCTCGAGCTCCTCACACGCCAGCCGATGTGCCGCACCAGCATCTGCGGCTGTCAGCGCAAGCGCCGCCTGCGACCGCCAGGGCACGATTCCTGGGGTCACGACCGCGCCCTCCAACCGGGAGCCCAGGGCCAGCAGCTGATCGATCGCCTCCGCCGTGCGTCCCTGGGTGGCCCGCAGCCGGGCGCGCGTGCCGATCAGGAAGGAAAAGAGCAGCAAGGGACTGTCGGCGTCGGCCAGCCCGGTCTCGGTCAGCAGTCGCTCGGCGTCCCCGATTTTCCCGCGTTCGATCAGGGTGTCCACCAGCACGGCGACCGCGATCGGAGCATGCAAGGAGTGAGCCGGCGGCTCGCTGCCGGTCGGCCCGGTCCCCGGATGGAGGTGCGCCGCCTCCAGCGCGGCTCGGGCATCGGCATCGGCCTCGGCCAGCATGCCCAAGCGGTGGAAGAGCATCGAACGGAGCACGGCTGCATTCAGGAACTGTGCGGCCGACCCGTGTCGGCGGGCATCCTCCACCTCGTCGTCGAGCAACCGCCGGGCGAACGAGTGGCCCTCGGCGAAGATCAGCGCCACGAAAATCTGGGCGCTCATCGGTGCACGTGCGAACGCGGGCACCTGATACCGGCCGCGGGCCGCCTCTTCGGCCAGGCGGAGAACCCGTGCGGCCGGCTCGTTGGCGAAGAGCGCCTCGACGGCCGCCAGACTGGAGATGTGGGGAGGGACGGGTTCGCCGGCAAAGGCAGGCGCTACGACCTGGCGGACGCGGTCGCGCAGGCCGCGCGGTGTCGAGAGGTCCACCTGCAGGGCCCCGGCCACGGCTGCCTCCAGGAGCAGTGCGCCCTCGGAGTCCCGCTCAGTGGCGTCGGCAATGAGACCGTCCAGAGCGGGCGCGACCTCGTGCGCGCGGTCCGACCAGACCAGCGCGGTGCGCAGGCGAAACCCGATCTCGATCTTCGCCGCGATGTTGTCGGTGCACTCCAGTGCGGCCCGCAGGTCTTCCGCGGCCGCTGTGAACTGGCCGGCGCTCTGCTCGGCGGCACCGAGCTCGCGCAACAGCTCGGGCCTGGACAGATCGTGTGCAGGCTCCGCGAGTGCCCGCTTGAGGTAGCGCACCGCGAGGTCGGGCGCGCCCTTGCGGGTCGCCGAGCGGGCGGCGTCGAGCAGGATCTCGACGACCTCCGCATCACCGGTCGGCGCAGCTGCCAGCAGGTGCGACGCCACGCGCTCGACCGCGGACCCCTCGTGCCACAGCAGCCGGGCTGCGTCCCGGTGCCCTCGCGCCCGGCGGCGCGGGGGAAGCCGCGCGTAGATCGCCCAGCGCACGAGCGGGTGCACGAATGCCAGGCCATCGGCGCCGCGCAGGATACTCATCGAGACAAGGCCGTCGACGGCGTCGTCGCAGCTTCCCGGATCGAGCCCTGCCAGTCGGGCAGCCTGCACGACATCGGCTCCGTCGCCCAACACCGCCACGGCTGCGGCCAACGCCGTAGCCGACGGCGGCAGGCCCGCCAGACGCAGGTTGATCCACCGCGACACTGTCTCCAGGCCCATCTCGCCGACCTGCTCGACTGCCGCCGAGGTCGGCTGCGCGCCCCGGGCACGCAGGGCGTCGATCAGCTGCGTGAGCAGGAACGGGTTGCCGCCCGTAGTCGTCCGGCAACCACGGACGAACCTCGGGTCGAGGGGCGCTGCCGCGAATGCGTCCTGCAGCAGGGTTTGTACCGCGTCGAGCGTGAACGGTCCCGGCCGGACGACGTCGACCTCCGGGCCCGCGACCAGCTCCGTGAGCAGCAGGCCGTGGGCGCCGGGGTCCTCCGGGCGTACCGCGACCATCAGCAGCACGGGCAGGCCGTGCACGCGCCGAGCCAGATAGCCCAGGAACCGCAGCGACGGCACGTCGGCCCAGTGCGCGTCGTCGACCACCATCAGCAGCGGGGCGCGCGCCGCCAGCTTCGCGGTCAGCCCATAGAGCCCATGCAGCGCGGCGAAGCTGCGATCGCCGCCGCCGACCGGTTCACTGAGACGATCGGCGCGGCCGCCGCCGAGCAGCCACGCGGCGGGAGCGGCAGCTCCCTCGAGCAACACCTCACGCTCCCCGGCCTCCGCGGCGGTCAACACCGTCTCGAACAGCTGCCTGGCGACGCCGAAGGCGAACTCGGTCTCCAACTGCCCGCCGCGTGCGCTGACCACGGCCATGTCGCTCTCCGCCGCAAGCTCCGTCGCAGCCCGCAGCAGCCGCGTCTTGCCGACCCCCGCCGCCCCCTCCAGTACCAGTACCGTGCCCCTGCCGGCCCTCGCCCCTGCGATCGCCGCGCCGATGCGCCGCAGCTCGTCCTCACGCTCAAGCAGCCGGCTCTCGACGCCTGCGCCACCCGCTTCGCCAGGCCGCGCAGGACGAGGACCCACATCAGTGTCTTGCTCGTGGTCAGACGGCTCCACGGTGGCTTTCTCCCGGTTTCCAGGCTGCGAGCCCACCCTCCGGCCACCATCTCGCCCTCCTGGCGCCCTCCTGCCGCTGCACGCTGCCAGATGCTGCTCCCTTGTCCCCATCAGGCTCACACGGGTGGGGCTGTCGCGCATCGGGGACCCGGGCCGCCAGCTATGTGGTGCTCGTTCTGAAGGATGTCCGGAAGTTCTCCGTCTTCCCCGTCGCCGCGATCGACGATCCGGTGCTGCCAGAGGTGCTGGCGGAGCTGGCGGCGGCGCGGGCGGATGAGATAGACGCCGACACCGTCAACCGGGAGCTGTCCATCGCGCGCAAGACGATCGACTGGTGGCAGCGCCAGGGCTCGAATGCGATCCGACGATCGGCATCGAGCGGCGGCCGGCACCGCCGGACCGCACCGCGGGCTCCCCGCCGGAGAACATCACCACCTCCGCCTCGCCCTCGGACTCCACGAACACGTCGAGCATCCCCGCGCACTGCTCGTGGGTGATGGAGTAGCCGTCGGGCTGGTGCCTGGAGTCGGCGAGGTAGATCGGGCAGTCCACGCGTTGCCCACGCAGGGTTGGTCTCCAGATCGGTGACACGCCCGGTGAGGAACGCCCGCTCGGCCTCGTTGCCGGTCAGCTCCAGCGCCTGCCGGTACGCGGCCGCCGCCTCGTCCGTACGGCCGAGTCGCTGCAAGCAGGTCCGCCTTGATCGCAGGCAGGTACTGGTACCGGGAGAGCCGGCCGTCCTGCTCCAGCGCCTCGACCTGCGCCAGCGCGGCCGCCGGTCCTTGCGCCATCGACACCGGCACGGTCCGGTTCAGCGCGACAGCTGGTGAGGGCCAGAGCGACAGCAGCCTGTCGTAAAGTGCCACGATCTGTGGCCAGTCCGTCTCCTCGTACGTCGGCGCCTCGGCGTACAGCGAGGCGATCGCTGCCTGCAGCAGGTAGCGCCCCGCGCGGCCGCCGCGCAGCCCGGCCACGATCAGCTCATGCGCCTCGGCCAGCGCGGCACGGTCCCACAGCGAGCGGTCCTGCTCCTGAAGCCGCAGCAGCCGACCGTCGGCGCCAGTCCGGGTTGCGCGCCGGGCGTCCGTGACCAGGCACAGCACTAGCAGCCCGCGGACCTCGGGCTCGTCGGGCATGAGATCCCGCAGCGTGCGTGCCAGGTGCAGCACGCGGTCGGCCAGGTCGGTGCGCATGAGTGCAGGGCCCGAGGGGCGGTGTGTCCGGCGGTGAACAACAGGTGGAGCACGCCGAGCACGGCCGTCAGCCGGTCCAGCAGCTCCGCCGGGCGCGGCACCCGGTAGGGGATGCGGGCGGCGGAGATCTTCTTCTTCGCCCGGGTGATCCGGGCGGCCATCGTCTGTTCCGTCACCAGCAGCACCCGGGCGACGTCGGGTGTCGGCAGCCCGCACACCAGCCGCAGCGTGAGCGCGAGTTGCGCCTCCTGCGCGAGCGCGGGATGGCAGCAGGTGAAGATCAGCCGCAGCCGTTCGTCGGGTACGACATCCTCCGGGTCCACGGCCTCTTCGGGCTCCACCAGCAGCGGCAGCTTCGAACGGAACATCCGCTCGCGGCGGATCGCGTCCATCGCCCGGCGCTTGGCCGCGGTGGTGAGCCATGCCGCGGGGTTGCCCGGGATCCCGTCGCGTTCCCAGGCTGGCAGTGCCGCGGCGTACGCCTCCTGTACGCACTCCTCGGCCAGGTCCAGGTCCAGGTCGCGGGCGACGCGCACCGTCGCGGCGAGCACGAAGTCCCGCTCGCGCCGGTGCGCGTCGGCGACCGCCTGTCCTGCGTCCGTCGCAGCCGTCATCGGGCGATGGGCGCGATGCCGCCTGCGACGGGCCGCACCTCGACACCGCCGCGGCCCCACTGGGCGGCAGGGTTACGACGCGCCAGCTCCAGGGCGGCGTCCAGGTCGGGAGCCTCGATGATGCAGATGCCGGCGATGACTTCCTTGGAGTCGATGAAGGGGCCGTCGGTGACCACGTCGCCGCGCAGTGAGGTGGCGGTGTCGGTGGACTGCAGCGCGTACGCCGTGATCATGGCGCCGGAGTCGATGAGGTCGTCGGCGTGCCGCTTGCTCGCCGCCTGCTGCTCGGGGGTGTAGTCGTCGGCCGCGGCGTTGTCGAAGATGAGTTCGCGTACTGGGCCACGATGGGTCGCCTTGGCTGTGCCTCTGGTCGGTACACCTCTACGTCGGACGGGCGACGCGAATTCGACAGACCGTACGCGAACTTTCTTCAGGTGCACCCGGGCCAGCTCCGACCTGAACACAAGAACTTGACAGGGAAGACGACGCCGTGGACGACGTGATCTGGTCCTGCACCACCAGCAAGCCCGGGATCGTGCACGAGCTGCTCACCGAGATCCAGCCCGGCGACCTGCTGCACGTCTCCGGCGTCCTCATCCAGCCCCACAACGCGGCGGAGCCTGCCCGGCTCACCGTCGACGCCCTGGAGGTCCTGGCCACCGCACCGGCCCGCGCCCTCCAGGAGACGGTCCTCGACAGGTATGGCGACTACGTCGTGGTGTTCGACCCCGACACCGGCGCCGTGCCTCACCGCTCTCGGGCAGTGGGTCGGCGAGGCGAAGAGCCCCGACACCATCGGCACGCTGATCGAGTTCCACGAGCGCGTGAACGGCGGTGACGCCTGATGGGCACCGTCGCCACGCCGACCCGCACCGTCCTCGAGCGATTCCCCGCCGGAGCCCCCCGCGGCTCGTGGCCGGCGGAAGAGTATGCGGCCGCCCAGCGCGCCCTGGGCACGGACGCACGGGTGGTGATGGACCTGGGCAGCGACCAGTTCCTCGTGGTCACCGACACCATCCCGCAGTAACACCAACCCGGAGCGCCGCGCCCGACCTCACCGGCCGGGCGCGGCGCTCCGTCATATCTCACCACCGAGCAGAAGGGCACCCCTTCGTGCATCCGATCAGCCTGATCTTCTTCGGCTACCTGCACCTGCCCACCGACCCGGACGGCCAGCCCGTCCCGCCCGCCGCCGACCGGATCGAGGACGTCCGTGACCGGCTCCGCGACCCGGCCGCCGCCCGCGACATCCTCGACCTGGACGGCTTCCACCCCCGCGTCCAGGCCGTCGTCCTGAACACCCCCGGCGCCCGCGAGTTGCTCGCCAACCTCGCCGACTACGCTGACCTGCCCGCCGGTCCCAGCCGCATCGCGATCGGTTGTTCAGGAGGCCGGCACCGTGCATGCGGCCTCCGTGGCCACCGCCGGCGTCGACGTGGTCGTGGGCCTTGGCGATGTCGTCCAGCGGGTGACGGGCACCGACGACGACGGTGAGGGCGCCGACGGCGGCGGCGGAGGTGAGGTCGCGGGCGGCCTGGCGCTTGGCCTCGACGGGGAAGTCGTCGCTGCCGAGCAGCCGCAGGGTGACGTTGTTGAACAGCAGAGGACAGAAGGGGATTTCGGTGCGGTCCGAGCGGGTGGCGTAGGCGGCGATGACGGTGTTGTTGGCGGCGACGGCGTTGTCGAGATCGGCGTTGTCGGACAGCGCGACCTCGATGATCCGGTCGACGCCCCGTGGCGCGTACGAGCGAATGGCCGCGGCGGGGTCGCCGGTGTCCAGGGCGACGGCGTGGGAGACGACGGCCGGGTCAGGGGCAGTCGTGCGAGTCAGGCGGTGCCGGACGGGCGGACGTCGCGTTCGCAGACGGCGAGAACGTTGCCGGAGGGGTCGTAGAACCAGGCGAACCAGGGGCCCTTGGCGCGGTAGATCCCGTCCGAGTCGATCTTGATGGAGGTTCCCTCGTAGTGCTCGAATTCCACGCCGCGCCGGGTGAGGTCCGCGACAGCGATGGGGAGGTCGGGGACGACGATGTTGAGGATGGTGAATCGTGCGGGCTGGTGCTTGGGGTGGGCGTACGCGACGGTGTACGCGCCGCCGGGGAGATGGATGAAGAGCATTCCGTCCCGGTCTTCGATACGCAGGCCAAGTACGTCCTGGTAGAAGGTGCGGGTCGATTCCAGGTCGTTCACGGTGAAGGAGCTGTAGGCATCCGTCGCGGTGTCGGTCATCAGGGGGCCTTACGTTCGGTCGTCCGACGGTGGTTCAGGTGCGTCGGTGTCGCGGGGCGTGTCTCTGAGCTGTTGCCGGTGGTGGAGTCGCTCGGTGATAGCCCTCTCGTAACCGTCGCGGTCAAGAAGCGACCCTTTCGGTCACGGTCTGGGAGAAGGCCCAGTGGGAGTGCGCGATGCGCCACTGGTCGCCGATGAGGCGGTATCCGTGGCAGGCGTTCCAGGCGCGCTTCTGCCGCTCCTCGCCGTTCTCGTCGAGTTCGAAGGTGTGCAGGTTGTACGCGAGGACGGCGAAGGTTCCTTCGTCGCTGACGTGCACCTGCGGGTTGATGTAATCGCTGCGCACGATGTGCGGGTTCTTGTAGATGGAGTTGATCCAGGCGATGACGTTGTCCCGGCCGACCAAGATGCTTTCCAGGATCGGGTCGAAGTAGCTGACCTCGTCTTCGAACGCGTCGAGGTAGCCGGTGTTGTCGCCGACGCTCCACCGCTCGTTGAAGGACTTCTCCAGCTCGATGATGGTCTTGCTGATGTCTTCCTTGTTGACGCTCATGGCGTTTCCTCTCGTGTGAGCCGCGGTCGGCCGGTTCCGGCCTGACCGGCGAGTTGGGGGGCCTTGTCGGTTGGATGTGTGAGTCGGTCGTCGAGCAGCACGACGTGCTTGCCCGGCGTCGTGCCGGCCTCAGCGGCGGGGTGTGCTGCTCCGCAGCGCACCGCGGGGCGCTACCTCCCGATGCTGCGCCCGAGGTTGTAGCGGGCCCATGCGTCGCGCAGGGACAAGTGCCCGTGCTTCAGCAGCCACTGGCCGTCGGCCTTCCGGAATATGAGCGACATGTTCCACGTCAGGAACTCCTTCTCCTCGCCGTTGTCGTCCCGCCGGTACGTGGTGAAGTTGAAGACCAGCAGGACCTCGTCATCGCTGAGAGGGCGGGCGGTCTCGTTCTGGTACTCCTGCCGGCTGAGGCCCCCGCCCGCACCCGAATGGAGGCGCTCGAAGTGCCCACGCACGGCTTCACGGCCGACGACGAGGTACTCGGTGAACGGGTCGAAGTAGGTGACGTCCTCGGCCAGCGCGTCCATGTAGCCGGCCGGGTCGCCGCTGGTCCAGCGCCACTGGATCTGCTGCTCGAAGTCGACGAGCGTCTGGATTTCCTCGGGCGTGAGGGCCATGACATGTTCCTTTCTGAGAGATCTCCGGGGTGATCCTGGGGGGTCTTCAGCGGTCCTTCTGAGGCATCTGTCCTCGGCCACAACCGCAGGAGGGGCGGCTCCTTCGGTGAGGACAGTGCGGGGTGGAAGAGCCGGTTCTCCGGGGGCCGGGCGGTCAGTGATCCAGGACGACGACGTGCTTGCCCGGTGTGGCACCGGATTCGAGGTCGGCCTGGGCGTCGCGGACCTGTTCCAGACCGTGGTAGACCTTCGCGACCGGGACCATGAGGCGCCCCTCCGCGATGGCCTGGAGCTGGTGGGCGAAGGCCTCGGCCGGGAGGTCGGCGGCCTGGCCGCCGTAGGAGGTCAGCCGCACCCCGAACGGGATCATGAACGGAGTGAAGTCCGGGATGGACCACTGGCCCGCCAGGGCTCCGGTGAAGCAGACCGTGCCGTGGAGGCGGACGGTGCGCAGGGTGTCGGCGAGGACCGAGCAGCCCACCAGTTCAAGGGCGGCATCGACGCCGTCCGGGAACAGCTCGCGCACCTGGTCGGCGAGGGTGCCGCTGTCGACGAGGGGGTGGTCGACGCCCGCCGCCCGCAGTTCCCCGGCCCTCACCTCGCTGCGGGTGGTGGAGATGACGGTGGCGCCGAGGTCCTTCGCGATGGTGGCCGCGCTCAGCCCGACCGTGGAGGTACCGCCGCGGATCAGCAGCGTCTGCCCGGCCTTCAGGTCCAGGCCACGGGTCAGCGATCCGTAGGCGGTCTGGAACATCTCCGGCAGCGCACCGACCACGTCCCACGGCAGGCCGGTCTCGAACGGGATGACCTGCGCGGCGGGGACGGTGACGTACTGGGCGTACGCGCCGTCGTACGAGCGGCCCATGCCGCCCATCATCGTGGCCACCTGCTGTCCCGGCCGCAGCCCGCTGTCCTCGTCGGCCTCATCGACCACGCCGACGCCCTCGATGCCGGGCACCCGCGGGTAGGTGACCACCGCGTCCGACTCGCCCTTGCGGGTGGTGACCTCGGACTCATTGACGCCGAACGCCTTGACCTTGATCCGCACCCAGCCGGGCTTGCGGACGGGCACCGGGACGTCCTTGATCTCCAGTGCCTCCAGGCCGCCGGGCCGGGTGACGACGACGGCCCTCATCGTCGCCGGTGCGGCGGCATCGGCTGCTGTGGAGTGGCTCATGTCGTACTCCTTGTTCCAGCGGGGTTCAGGTCTCCGCGCGGTGCTTCGGCTGCTCGATCGCGGTGACGTTCCCCATCGTTTCCCGGGAGCCGACAAAACGTCCGGCGGGCAGCGGTCACCTGGTGGTCAGCAGGTGACACTTCCATGCTTCTCTTCTTCTCGTAGCCCGGGCCGCAGGGGGAGGGCCGGGTGGCCCGGGGGCTGCCATCGGTGGGCCCGGAGGACCTTGGGAAAACAGCCCGAGCAGGCACCGCATGGGGCGGCGGCACGGGTGAGCTGCCGTCGAGGCCGAGGGGCAGCGGTGCGGCAAACAGCTGAAGGGCCGGCCTCGGTAGGCCGGACTGAAAGCCAGAGGGCCGTGCGCGGCCCGGTGTTCGTCACTCACCGCAAGCCCGGCCCCGGCAAGCGCCGACATGGTGGTCAGCCCGCGCGGCGCCCGTCCTCCGACAGCAGATGTCCCGGCACTCCAACAAGTCGTACGCCGAACTCGCCTCCTACTACGGCACGTTGGTGGACCCGGCTCGCGCCGCGAAGCCGAAGGACAAGCCCCGGGTGGAGCGGACCATGCCCTACGTCCGCGACTCGTTCTGGAGCGGGCGGACGTTCACCTCGCTGGAGCACATGCAGGCCGAGGCCCTGACCTGGGCGAGAAACGTTGCCGGTCAGCGGCAGTGCCGGCCACTGGAGGGGGCCAGGCCGATGGCGGTCTTCGAGGCGGTGGAGGCCAACGCCCTCCTGCCGCTGCCGGAGACACCGTTCGTGCTGGCCAGGTGGTCGACCGCGACGGTCGGCCCGGACATCCACATCAAGGTCGGCCGCACCCTCTACTCGGTGCCCTGGAAGCTGATCGGCCGCCGTGTCGACGTCCGCTCCGCCGCCACCATCGTCCAGATCTTCCACGAAGGCGAGCTGGTCAAGACCCACGCCGCCCTCGAGCAGGGCAAGTGCACCGACAAAAACGACTACCCGCCCGAGAAGATCGCCTTCCAGATGAAGACGCCGATCTGGTGCCGCAGCCAAGCCTCCCAGGTCGGCGACGCCTGCCGCGAGGTGATCGACCAACTGTTGGAGGTCAACGCCCCCTCTACCGGCTCCGGGCCTCCCAGGGAGTGCTCGGCCTGCGCAAGAAGTACGGCGACACACGCCTGGAGGCCCCCTGCCGCAAGGCGATCACGGTCGGCGACCCGTCCTACCGCACCGTCAAGGGCATCCTGATCGCCGGTACCGAGACCGACCCGGAACCCGAGACCGGCGACGCCGGAGCCGCGGCCTTCCTGCACGGGCCCGAGGGCCTGTTCACCGCCACCATCCCCACCCAGATGCCGGGCAATGTCCACGACGACCAGGACCGCGGTGACGCCGAGGAGGCCGCCCGATGAGCGTGATGACCACCGCCCTGCGCGACTCGCTCAAGACCCTGCGGCTGTCCGGGATGCTCGAAACCCTCGACGCCCGCATCACCCAGGCCCAGGGCGGCGAACTCGGGCACCTCGACTTCCTCCAGGTCCTCTGCCATGACGAGATCACCCGCCGCGAGTCCGTCGCTCTCGAACGCCGCCTGCGCAAGGCGAAGTTCGAGCAGCATGCCACCTTGGAGGGCTTCGACCTCAACGCTTCCCCGAAGCTGCCGGCCGCCCAGATCCGCGATCTGGCGGCCCTGCGCTGGCTCCACTCCGGCGAGTCCGTCATTTTGTTCGGGCCCGTCGGCGTCGGCAAGACCCACGTCGCCCAGGCCCTCGGCCACCAAGCCGTCAGCCAGGGCGCGAACGTCCGCTTCACCAAGACGAGCCGCATCCTCGCCGAGCTCGCCGGCGGCCACGCGGACCGCACCTGGGACAAGCGCATGCGCGAACTCATCCGCCCCGACCTGCTCATCCTCGACGACTTCGCCATGCGCCAGCTGACCGCACCCCAGGCCGACGACCTCTACGAACTCGTCTCCGAGCGGCAGGGCCGGTCCCTGGTCATCACCAGCAACCAGGCACCCAGCGACTGGTATCCCCTCTTCCCCAACCCGGTCGTCGCCGAGTCCCTGCTGGACCGGCTGATCAACGCCAGCCACCAGGTCATCATGAACGGCCTCAGCTACCGGCCCAACAAGCGGCCCAAGGGCCCCACCGACAAGCCGCCGGTCAGTTAGCAGGCGGCGAGAAGGTCGGCAAGGATACCTGCCGGGTCGTGCAACACCCGGGCACCGTCGGTGACGACACGACGCGTCCCATGATCGACGGGATTTGTCTTTGCCCAGGTCGGAGAGCCGATGCCCAGCTCGACTTCCAGGCCGGAGGCCGTGGAATAGCGTCGTTCTGTGATCGGTCCCCACGGCTGGGTGCGGATCAGTTCGCCCAAGCCGAGTTCCACGGCCCAGCCATCCTCACGGAGATATCGGGACTCGTCCGTGGTGAGCAGGACGACGTCGATGTCCGAGTCCGGTCGCGCGGCGTTGCGGGCGCACGATCCCACCAAGAGCAGGCCGACGATGTCTTCGCGGCCCCTCGCCCAGCGTGTGATCCGGTCGATGACCTCGTTGATCTCAGCGACGCGCTCCGGCGACAGTGCGGTCGAAAGGTGCACTGGCTGATCGTCGCGATGCACCTCGAATGTCCCTCACCGAATAGCCGGCACCGACATCGGACAGCTTCTCAGGCCGGCGCCGCGACAGCCACCACCGGCGCTGGCAGAGGCCACGATGGCGGCAGGCCCAAGCCGACGGACTCGCTCCCCATCATGCAATGCAACGGCCCACGGCCTGGGGAATTACGTGACCACAGCGGTGGGGAATTGCGTGACCGTCGACAGGCCTGCCCCGCCCGCCGCGCGCCCGCGTCTCCCGGCACCGACGGGCTGTCTGATCGAACTGGGTCCCTGACGGCCCTGGGTGCCGTCAAGCGCCTAACGAGAGGGCGGCCAGGCTGGCCGCCGTCCTGCAGGGCCACCCGGTTGAGGTGCTCAATGCGCGTACCGAGTCGGCCACAACCTGGGCCAATCCTCCAAGGCCCGCTCCTACGTAAAGTTCGACGTAGCCAAGTACGCGGGTAAGCATGTCCTCAGCGCCAGTCTGCGGCTGCACTCCTACTGGTCCTCCACCTGCGGCACGGATGGTTCTGGCGTCGAGGTGCGCAGGATCACGGAGAACTGGGATCCCAGCGCGGTGACGTGGGGCGACCAGCCGGCGACCGCGACGACTGGTGCCGTCATCTCCAAGGATGCCTACGGTTACAGCTCGGCCTGTCCGGCCAACTTCATGCGCTGGAACGTCACGGGAATCGCCCAGGCCTGGGCCGGCGGCGAGGCCAACTATGGCCCGCAGGTCCGCGCCGTGAACGAGCAGGATTCCAAGAGCTGGCGCCGGATCCGCTCCGCCAACTACGTCGATGGGGCCCAAGGCCCGACTGAGCCGGCCCCGTCGATCACCTACAACACCAAGCCGGAAGCGGCCTCGCCAGTGAGCCCGGTGGCCGACACGGTCACCGCCGACACGACGCCGACGCTCCAAGCCAAAGCCACGGATGCCGACGGCAACACGGTGCGCCTCAGCTTCGAGGTCTGGAATGCCGCAGGCACCACGAAAGTCGCATCCGGCACGTCGGCATATGTGGCCTCCGGAACGGTCGGCAGTTGGACGCCGTCCGCCCTGGCCACCGGCTCCTACAAGTGGCGGGCCACCTCGTACGACGGCGCGGACTGGCACGGCACCTGGTCCAGCTGGCGCACTCTGACCGTGGACCCGACCGTCCCGGCGGCACCCATCATCACGTCGACGACGTATCTGGCCGATGGCCTGTGGCATGGGACGCGGGCAACGCAGGACCGTTTACGCTCGCCGACCCGACTGGCAAGGCGACCACTGCCGAGTACCGCCTCGACGAGGGCGCGACACAAACCGCCCCCCTCACCTCCGGCAAGACCGACGTCTCCCTGACGCCCGCGACACGTGGCACCCACACGCTGACTGCCGGGTCAGGAGTGCCGCTGGCGTCTGGTCCGACTGGGCTATGTACACATTCCGTGTGGGCAAGCTCGCCGGGACGCTCACGGTCCCGTTCGTCAACGAGATCGCCGAGACCCACTTCGCCGGCCTCCTGCACCCCGACAACGGGCTCGAGGAGACTGAGGAAGTCTCCGACGAGATCCCGGACGAGGACGACACACCCGCTGGCTACGTCGAGCCGGAGGACCCGGAGAAGACGGAAACCGAGGACTCCCAGGCCAGACGGCGACGACCGAGTTGCCCGCGTCCTCCGACGGCACAGTGACCGGCAACAGCGCCGACGGCGCGGCCCAAACCCTGATCGACCTCCCGGCCGCCTCATCGTCGGTCGCGGAGCTGAGTGACACCGGTTTGGTGATCTACGCCAATACACAGAAGGACGCCGACACCATCGCCGTCCGCGACACCGAGAGCCGGGTCGAACTTTTCCACCTGCTGCGCAGCGCCGATGCGCCGCGCACCTTCACCTACAAGGTCAACCTGCAGCCGGGACAGGAGATATCGGCCGTCTCCGACAACACGCTGATGATCGCGGACAGTCAGAGCGACCAGGCCATGGTGATCCGGGAGTTCGCGGTCTGATCCGACGGGGGTGGCCGGTGGGATGACCGCGACGGACGAGGTCGGCTGCGGCGCCCGGCGCGCCGGGGCTCTCGTCGAGGAACAAGCGCGAGGGCCGCACCGGGCGCGCTCGGTTCCGCGTCGGCCGAGCTTCGGGGCCATGAGGTGGGGCGGGTCCCGCGTGAGGCAGCGGCCGCTGGGGCGTGATACGGGGGCTTCGGCTCGGCGTGACAAAATGGGGGCCGTTCGTCCGTCCTTTGATGCTGCGAGGTTCTCCGTGAGCAAGCACGTGGCCCGCGAGCCGCTGCGCCGTAATTCGCGGTCCAACCGGGCGCGCATCCTGGCCACGGCCCGTGAGGAGCTGGGGCGGAACCCCGATGTCACGCTGGAGGAGGTGGCGCGGGCCGCCGGGGTCGTCCGGCGCACCCTCTTCGGGCACTTCCCGGGGCGGGCGGCGCTACTGGAGGCGCTCGCCGAGGAAGCCGCCGAGACGTTGCGGAACGCGGTGGAGGCCGGGCCGGAGCCGGGGGAGTCGGCCGAGCGGGCGTTGGCGTGGTTCGTACTCCGGATGTGGCCCGTGGGCGACCGCTACCGCATGCTGCTGGCGCTCACCCGGCGGGACCTCGGCTCCGAGCGCGTCACCGAGGTGCTCGCGCCGGCCCGGGAGGCCGCCATCGGGATCCTGGAGCGCGGGCAGCGGGACGGCGTCTTCCACTCCCATCTGCCGCCGGCCGTGCAGAGCGCAGGCCTGATGGCGTTGATCGTAGCTCTGGTGGAGTCCGTCAACACCGGCGCGCTGGAGGACGACGGACACCGGATCGCCACGGCCACCCTCATCGCGGCCGGCGTGCCGGAGGATCGGGCGAGCGCGGTGGTCGAGGAGGTTGCGTCGGCGATGGCTACGGCTCTTCCGGCCCACGGCACCTGATTTCTCTCCGGCCGACCCGTTCGACGAGGTGTCCCGGGCGTCGTCGCGGCGGAAGGTGACCGACTTGCCGGAGAAGTGGGCGGTGAGGCCCTGCTCCGTGGTGGTGACCGAGCGCAGTCGGAGGCCGTCGGGGGTGTTCCGCGGCGCGATCGGCTCGCCGAAGACCTGGCCGGGCAACGTCTCACCGGCCTCGGGCAGGGCGACGCGGCCCGCGACCTTGAAGTCCTTGAAGGTGACGCGGTTGCCGGAGGCCGCCGAGACGGTCGTCGTCGCGGTAACCTCGAAGCCGAGGGTGGTCAGGACGCGGGCGCGGATCCGGTCGGAACCGTAGCCCCGGGTCAGTTCCAGGCCTGGGGCGTCGGACAGGTCCGCGTACGACAGGAAGACGGTCGCCTCCGCCGAGCGGGCCCGTGCCTCGCTGTCGCCGTCCGACTTCGTCAACCCGTCCATCCGCAGGGCGAGTTCGGCCACCGGCAGCGGGCGGTCCGAGCCGTCGGCGGGTTCGTGCGAGTACGAGTACGAAAACTCGCACTCCTGGTCACAGTCGTGCTCGGGGCGGGGGCGGTACATCGGCCCTCCCCAAAGGGCTTCG
This sequence comes from Streptomyces sp. ALI-76-A, assembly GCF_030287445.1. Taxonomy (GTDB): domain Bacteria; phylum Actinomycetota; class Actinomycetes; order Streptomycetales; family Streptomycetaceae; genus Streptomyces. The sequence goes on from NZ_JASVWB010000004.1 coordinate 1,400,445, forward strand.
GAGGACAGGGAGTTGGGGGCGGACATTTGTGTGAGTGCGAATGGGGTGCGGGCACGGGTTTCAGACGGGACTCGGGGGCGACCCGGACTTCCGTACGTGATCGACCTTCGCGGCGGCGGTGTCCGGGGCGACTCCGGCGGCGATGAGGGCGGCGGCGGCGGCGCCGGTGCCGTCGTCGGAGCACAGGCCGCGGTCGACGCAGTCGAGCAGGGCCAGCAGTTGGGCCTCGATGGCTCGGCCGAGCGGGTCGGGCGGGACGGTGGTCTGGAAGACGCCCTGTCGGCGGCCGTGGGCGAAGACCCTCGTGGCGATGTCGCGGGCGGGGGTCAGCAGTTCGTCGACGCGTGCGGGGGCGAGGTCCTGGCCGCGGGCCAGCCGGATGAGGGTGCGGTAGCGGTCGCCGACGGGCCACACCATGAGGACGAATCGCGCCAGGTCCGCGACGGCGTCGGGGGTCGGGGCCGGGGCACCCGCGACGGCGCGCCGGATCGCCTCCGCGGCCTCGGCGGCCAGGCCCTCGACGAGCGCGGCTCGGCCGGCGAAGTGGACGTACACGGTGCGCCGGGCCACACCGGCGGCGGCGGCGATGTCCTCCAGGCTGCTGTCGGGGTCGCGGGTCAGTTCCCGCTGAGCCGCGTCGAGGATCCGGGCACGGGTGGCCCGCGCGTCCCGACGCTGCGCCGAAGTTGAGGTCGAAGTCGGCGAGGGGGACGCAGTCGAAGTCGGAGCAGGAGGGGGCGGCGTCTCGTGGGGCCGGGCCGGAGACCGTCTCGGCCTCGTCGTGGGTGTTCGTGCTGGTCGGCTGCTCACGTCGGTACCTCGAAAGCGGGTGGGGGAGGGAGTCATCGCGATAGTTGCACAGCGAGGGGCAATAAACTAGTCTGCACATCGATGGGCAATTAAGTGCTCCCGCCCGTCCGCCCCGCCCCCTCTCAGGAGCTACTGATGCCCTTCCTTGCGAACACCCCCGTGGAGAAGATGCCCGGGCCGTACGCGCGGCGCTGGTGGGCGCTGCTCGTGCTGTGCCTGAGCCTGCTGATCACGGTGATGGCGAACACGTCGCTGATCGTCGCCGCCCCCGACATGACCACCGACCTGGGCCTGAGCAGCAGTGATCTGCAGTGGGTCGTCGACAGCTACACCGTTCCGTACGCGGCGCTGATGCTGGTGCTGGGCGCGATCGGCGACAAGTACAGCCGGCGCGGCGCGCTGGTGCTGGGTCTGCTGATCTTCGCCGGCGGTTCGGTGATGGGGAGCATGGTCGACGAGACCTCGCTGGTCATCGCGGCCCGCGCGATCATGGGTGTCGGTGCCGCGGTCGTGATGCCGGCCACGCTGTCCCTGCTGGTCGCGACCTTCCCCCGGAGCGAGCGGGCCAAGGCCATCACCGCCTGGGCCGCGACCTCCGGGGTGGCGGTAGCCGTCGGCCCGCTGGTCTCCGGCTGGTTGCTCGAGGACCACGCCTGGGGCTCGACCTTCCTGATCAACGTGCCGATCGCCGTCCTCGCCGTGTTCGGCGCGCTCGCCCTGGTACCGCCGTCCAAGGCGGAGGGAATGGGCCGGATCGACTACGTCGGTGGTCTGCTGTCGATCGTCACCGTCGGCTCCCTGATCTACGCCGCCATCGAGGGCCCGCACTCCGGCTGGGGCGTCGGCCCCGTCACCGCCGCCGTGGTCGCCGGTGTCGGTCTGGTCGCCTTCGTCGCCTGGGAGCTGCGGCACCCGCACCCGATGCTGGACGTCCGAAAGTTCGCGCTGCGGCCCTTCAGCGGCTCGATGCTCGCGGTGATGTTCTTCTTCTTCGGTATGTTCGCCGTGATCTACTACTCGACGCAGTTCCTGCAGTTCGTCCTCGGCTACGGCGCCCTGGACACGGGTGTACGGCTGCTGCCGCTGGGCGGTGCGGTGTTCCTCGGGTCCGCGATGACCGGGGTGCTCGCCCCGAAGCTGGGGGTGAAGGCGATGGTCGTGACCGGCATGGCCGTCGGCACGGCGGGCATGTTCCTGCTCACCCAGATCGACAAGGGGTCGACGTACGGAGACTTCCTGGCGCCGCTGATGATGCTGGGCCTCGCGCTCGGACTGGCCATCTCCCCGGCGACCGACACGATCATGGGCTCCTTCCCCGAGTCCGAGCTGGGCGTCGGCGGCGGTGTCAACGACACCGCGCTGGAGCTGGGCGGGGCGCTGGGCATCGCGGTGCTGGGCTCGCTGCTGGGCACGGCCTACCGGGACGAGCTGACCGACCTGGTGGGCAACCGGCTCCCGGCGGAGGCGATGGAGACCGCCAAGGACTCGGTCGGCGCCGGCCTGGCCGTCGCGGAGCGGGTCGCGCAGGATCCCTCCGCCGGGCCCCAGCAGGCCCAGGCCGCCGTGGACGCCGTCCACCAGGCCTTCGCCCACGGCGTCGCCCAGACCAGCCTCATCGGCGGCATCATCATGGCCGCCGGAACACTGATCGTCCTCGCCATCCTGCCGGGCCGGCGCGGCTTCGCGAAGCAGAGCGCCGAGCCGGGGGCCGGGACGACGGCGAGCGAGGCGGCGACTGCGCCGGAGCACACCGGGGCCACCCGCTAGGGCCTGTGTGATGTCGTGATCATCTTGCCGATCCGGATCCGTCTGGATGACGGATCCGGTAGGAAGATGGTCGTGACGCGCAGGCAACTCACCGACGAACAGTGGCAGTTGATTGAGCCGTTCCTGCCGATAGGCGAGTACGGCCCGTACCCCGAGCGGTTGCGGGATCAGTTCGAGGGCGTGATCTGGCGGTTCAGGACAGGCGCGCAGTGGCGGGAGATGCCCGGCGAGTTCGGACCCTGGCCGACCGTCTACGGACGCTTCCGGGTCTGGCGGAACGCCGGTGTCTTCACCGCCCTGCTGGAGGGCCTGATCGCCGAGGCCGCCTGCCAGGGCAAGACAGACTTATCCCTGGTCAGCGTGGACTCCACGACCGTCCGTGCTCACCATGACGCCGCCGGGGTCATCGTCGGCAAGGACGTTATGGAGGCTCTCGAGGAAGCCGCCGCCGAGCAGGAACAGGCCCGGCAAAAAGGGGCGGCGAGGCGGAACAGAACGGGTGGGACGGCGGAAATGAGCCTGAGCGGGCCGAACGTCGACGCGTCCGCCGTCGACGCAGACTCCGCCTGAAGGAAGCACTGCTTGGCAGGTCCCGCGGCGGACTGACCAGCAAGATTCACCTCGCTGCCGACCGCAAGCGCCGACCTCTGTCGTTCGTTCTGACCGCCGGGCAGGCCGCGGACAGTCCCCAGTTCATCCCCGTGCTGAAAAAGATCCGCGTCCGTCTGCCGGTAGGCCGGCCCCGCACTCGGCCGGGCGCGGTCGCCGCGGACAAAGCGTACTCGTCCCGCGCCAACCGCTCCCATCTGCGGAAGCGCCGCATCAAGGCGGTCATCCCGGAGAAGAAGGACCAGGTGGCCAACCGCAAAAAGAAGGGCAGTCGGGGCGGCCGTCCCGTCACGTTCGACGCCGCTCTTTACCGCGACCGCAACACCGTCGAGCGGCTGATCAATCGGCTGAAGGACTGGCGCGGCATCGCTACACGCGTCGATAAGACGCCCGAGAGCTACCTCGCCGGCCTCGAACTCCGCGCCTCGATGATCTGGCTCGGAGATCTCCTGCAAGCAGCCGATTGATCACGACATCACACAGGCCCTAGATCGCCGACGGGGCGTCCACTGGATCGCCGGGGACGCATCCGCCGGATCGCCGGGCACCGCCTCCGCCGGATCGCCCCCCGCGGACGAGGCGACCCAAGCCCTGGAAGCCCGGGCGTTCGGTGCCATCGCCGTCCCGTCGCTCTACCTCCACGGGGCCGACGACAACTGCATCTCCGTGGAGGTGAGCGACGGCATGGACGACCTGTTCACCAACAGCTTCGAACGCATCGTCATACCCGGCGCAGGGCACCTCCTGCACCTCGAACAGCCCAAGACGGTCGCCGACCACATCCTGGGCTTCCTGAACAGCTGACCCCCGCCAATCACCCAGAACTCGAAGGGTTGACCGAACCATGACTGACAAGGAAAGGCAGGAGGCCATGGCTGTGACGACTCCTGCGGAGGCGAGCGACGATCTGGCCGAGGGGACCGTCGACGCGGTGGTGATCGGCGGGGGCGCCGCGGGGCTGAACGGTGCACTGATCCTTGCCCGTTCCCGCCGCTCGGTCGTCGTGATCGACAGCGGCTCCCCGCGCAACGCGCCCGCGAAGGCCGTGCACGGCCTCATCGCTCTGGACGGCACCCCGCCGTCGGAGATCCTTCGACGGGGCCGGGAGGAGGTGCGCCAGTACGGCGGACGCGTCGTGTCCGGCGAGGTGGTCTCGGCCGAGTCTGCCGCCCCGTCGGCGGACGGGGACCTGCGGTTCACCCTCACCCTGGCCGACGGCCGCCCCATCACCGCCCGCCGCATCCTGGTCGCCACCGGCCTCAGGGATGTGCTGCCACAGGTGCCCGGCTGGCCGAGCACTGGGGGGACAGTGTGGTGCACTGCCCGTACTGCCACGGCTGGGAGGTGCGCGACGAGCCCATCGGCATCCTCGCCACCGGCCCGGCCTCCATCGGCCACGCGTTCTTGTTCCGCCAGCTGACCGAGGACCTGACCTACTTCCCCCACGGCACCGACCTGGACGAGGACAGCCGCGCCCGCTTCGCCGCCCGCGGCATCCGCGTCATCGACACCCCGGTCACCGAGGTCGTCAACGACGCCGACGGTGCGCTCGCCGGGGTGCGCCTGACCGACGGCCAGGTCGTGGCCCGCCGCGTCCTCGCGGTCGGACCGCGGATGCAGGCCCGCACCCAGGGCCTGGAAGGTCTGGGCCTGCCGGTGCGGGACCTGCCGGTGGGCCGCGGTTTCGCCTCCGGCACGGCCGGCACCACCGACGTGCCGGGTGTGTGGGTGGCCGGCAACGCCACCGATCTGGTCGCCCAGGTCGGGGCCTCCGCAGCGGCCGGCGCACTGGCCGGTGCCGACATCAACAGGATGCTGGCCACCGCGGACACCGACGCGGCCCTCCAGGAGATCGCCGAGAAAAGCCCACAAGCGGCCACACGATGATCTCGAAGCCCTGAGATCTCAGCCCGTCACCCGCCCGCCTCACCTTCATCGGTGAGGAAACCAATCAGTTTCCATACGGCTTTCAGTCATGCCCAGCAAGCAAGCAGCAGGAGCTCGCGCCGAGGTCAACGCCACACTCCTCGACTTCCTCGCCCGCCTCGACGACTCCACATCCTCGGCTTCCTGAACGGCCGACCCACCCCGAACGAGAAACCATCACGCGCTGAGAGGCAAGCCATGGTGTTCATCGTCTTCGCGCTCCTGCTCCTGGGGCCCTTCCTGGGCTCCGTCGCCCACATCCCCATACCCGTCAGCTTGATCGCCGGGGCCCTGCTCGCCATCTGGCTGACCATCTTCACGGAGCGCGAACGCCGATCCGGACGCAGCGAAGGAGACGCCTGACATGCAGCTGACCGCACCGGAAAAGACAACTCCGCTCACTGCAACCAAAAGGACGGGCCGTCGCCGGGACGCCGACAGCATGGCTGTAGCCTCCTTCATCCTCGGCCTACCGGGCCTTTTGGTGGGGAACATCTTCCTCGGCCCCACCGCCATCGTGCTGGCCACCATCGCCCTGTGGAACGGGACGAAGCGACAAGGGCGGGCCTGGTTCGGTATGGCACTGGGCATCACCGACCTAGCCGTCCTGGCGATCCTGGTCACCGCCGACGGCACCGTCTCCTGGAGCATTTGAAGAGCGTCGGGCAGTTCGCGTCTAACAAATGACCAGCGTCTGCGAGTTGCAGGCCTTGTGCCGCTCGTGGTCGGCGTGTGCAGGGATGTCGGCGTACAAGTGAATGTGCGCCACTTCGTACGGAGGCCATGGGGCGGCACCCGCCTTTCACCGGCGAGGTGGATCTTGCACGTCAAACCGCCCCGGGACCTACCTCGTCACCGCGCCACTGCTCGGCAGGCCGGCCGACCGCCTCGGTCGCAGGCGAGTGCTCGTTGTCTCGCTCCTGCTGTTCACCCTCGCCAACTTCGCCACGGCCCTGGCGCCGAACTACCCGCTGCTTGTGGTGGCCAGAGTCGTCGCCGGAGTGGCCGCGGCCGGCACGGGACCGACGATCTACGCACTCTCCAGCGCCACAGCTCCCGCAAACCGACGGGCCACCCACCTCGCGCTCCTGGGATCCGGACTGCTCTCCGCGCTATGGGCCGGCGCCCCGCTGGGCGACGTCCTCGGCCACCACCTGGGGTGGCAGTACGCGTTCGCCGTCCTCGCCCTCGCCACAGCCCTGCTCGCCTTGGCCAACGGCGGGTGTGGCAGGAGGTTCCCGCCCCGCACGGCAGTACGGTGGCGGCCACCGACCAACGGCACGGGACCGGGAGACTACGGGGCGGTCCGGCACTCGTCGCCATCACAACGCTGTGGGCGCTGGGCGTGTACCTCCTGTACACCTTCCTCGGCGCGGTCGGGAGCAGCGCCTTCACCGGCTCCGGCCAGCTCAGCACGTTCTGCAGGAACTGCGGCTTGAGGACCTTCCCGGCCAGCAGCGAGGGACGCGTCGCTCAGGAACGTGAGCGGGTGGGGGAATGCGAGCGTGACCGCGCGTTCGATTCGCTCCGGCGCGGTGACGCAGGCATGGTATGTGATCGCGGCGCCCCAGTCGTGGCCAACCACCTCCACGGCTCGCCCGGGAGACCAGCGGTCGATCAGCGCGAGCACGTCGCTGGTGAGGGCTGCGAGGTCGAACGGCCCCGCGGTCGGGGACGGCGCGTAACCGCGAAGCCAGGGTGCGACGACGTGAGCGTCCGCGGCGGCCGAGCTCGGCAAGGAAGGGCTTCGCGGTCGGCGGATGGTCCGGGAAGCCGTGCAAGACGAGCGTCGGTTGACCATCGGGATCACCACCCTGCAGCGCGTGAAAAGTGCCGTGTGGCAGGTCGAAGGTGACGTGTGATCACGGATGACTACTCGCCGTCACCACCGGCTGCGGGCCAGAGCCGATCACACCCATGCAGGGTCCCTTGAGACTGGCCGTGCTTTCCCGGGTGAGGAATTGTCACGAAGACGGCGGGCCACCAGCCCGGGGGCGGCGGGCGGCTGGAGTTTGTCAGCGGTGAGTTATGGGTGCCGCCGCTGGGCTGCCGGCGGCGGCGGCACCAGGGGCTCGTCGGCGTTGGCGACAGGTGAGCCGGTGAGCCCCGCTCGTCCAGAGTGATCCACAAGCGGGGGCTGCGTCAGCGGGACACGGTCAAATGGGCCAAGGGGTTACGGGTCGAGGCTGGTGACAGGGCCGGTGTAAGGACACCGGAAGGGCGTACATGCCGCGCCTGCGACGAGTGCACTTCACCGCCTGCCCGCTCTGAAGGAGCCGCCTGCCACTACTCGCGTGACCTCTTCTCCTTGTGAGGTCAGAATTTCTGCCCCCGGCCGTCCCTCTCAGGCAGATGAGAGCCCTGTCGTCTCCGCAGTGGACGCGGCGATGCGCTGCGCCGCAGCCAGTCGCTTCGAGGCGCGCTGAAGTTCGGCGTCCAGGTCCTCCAAGTGCTCGAGCGTCGCGGCCTGGTCGGCTTCCAGCGCGGCACGTGCCGTAGCCGGCGCGAGAGCCGAGTACACCCGCTCCCTAAGAACTCCTAACAGAATGCCGCAACTTACCTTGGAATGTTGGCATCTGATGGGTTGTTAGCCTGCACATGAGAAGGGGTGAGCAACCGCCGTGGATCGTGCCGGACGGGCTGTGGGCGCGGATCGAGCCGTTGCTGCCGGTTGTGCCGCGCCGAACTCATCACCCCGGCCGCAAGCGTCTGGACGACCGGAAGGTGCTGTCGGGCATCCTGTTCGTGCTGTACACCTGCATTCCGTGCAAGTTCCTGCCCCAGGAGCTGGGCTTCGGCTCCGGCATGACCTGCTGGCGGCGCCTGCGTGACTGGAACGACGCGGGAGTCTGGCAGCGTCTGCACGAGTCGCTCCTGGCCGAGCTGAACACCGCCGGCGCGCTGGACCGGTCGAGGGCGGTGATCGACGGCTCACACGTCAGGGCGCTCAAAGGCGGCCCAGAACAGGACCGAGCCCGGTCGACCGTGCCCGGACAGGCTCCAAGCACCATCTGATCACCGAAGGGCACGGCATCCCGCTGGCGGTATCGCTGACCGGCGGAAACCGCAACGACGTCACCCAGCTCATCCCCCTGATCCAGGCCGTCCCGCCCGTACGCGGCCGGCGCGGACGGCCCCGACAGCGACCCATCGCGCTCTACGCCGACCGCGGCTACGACCACGACACGTACCGCAAACAGGTACGGGCTCTCGGGATCACCCCGGCCATCGCGCGGCGCGGCGTCGAGCACGGTTCCGGACCGGGCGTGCACCGCTGGGTGGTCGAGCAGAGCTTTGCACTGCTGCACTAATTCCGCCGACTGCGCATCCGCTGGGAGATCCGCGACGACATCCACGAAGCCTTCCTCAGCCTGGCCTGCGGCATCATCTGCTGGCGCCGACTGGTCAACCTCTCACTTTGTTAGGAGTTCTTACTCTGGATCGCAAGGCTGGTCGTCTCGTCAAGGCCAATGATGAACCCGGCTTTGTGGCTGTCCGTGAGAGTGCTGGCTACGCCGACGCTGTCCCCGCTCCGCCGGGTTGGAGTGTCAGATGGTGCAGGGACGGAGCCGACGACATTGTCGACCCGGTGGTCGCGTTTATGGAGGACCCGGCGGTCAGCGGCGGTGTACCGCTAATCGCAGACTTGGAAACATGCCTAGTCAGGGACCTCCGCTCAATGCTGCGTAACGAACAAAGGCGAGGTCGCCGACCGATTTTGATGCCACCGAACAGCGACTCCGACCGGTGAGCCCTGAGGCCGCGCGCTGCTGTTTGCCCCCACCGGGGACAGGCAGGACCTCCCGCTGTGCCAGCACGCCCAGGCCGTCGCCCGCTCCCTGCGCGCCCGTGAAGGGATATGTCCCGTGCCCGCATCCACGGCCACCCGGCGCGCGTACCGTGAGGTGACGACCCGCCGCCGGGAGGACCAGCCGATGAGCGCGCAGCCCGACCACGCACCCGTAACGCCGCACGCCCCCGCGCCCGGGGCTCCGGCCGAACTCCTCGCCCAGCTGCGCGCCGACCGGCGGGCCGCGCAGTGGGTGCCGGCCTTCGAGCGGCAGTGGGCGGTGGCCCTCGAGGAATCGCGCCGGACGTTCTCCCTCGCCGGGCTGTACGAGGTCGTCCAGGACTGGCAGGGTCGCCTCGCCCACGCCCCGGCCGTCGACGCGTTCGCCGCCTCCGGGTACGACGACAGCGAGGCCATCGACATGGCGGAGCTGCGGGGAAGGCGCCGGTGACGGACAGCCGTACGCGGTCCGCATCTCCGCGTCGGCCGCGAAGGTCCTCGACGCCCTGCCCGAGCACGTCGAAGACACCGTGTGGGACGTCCTGGACGCCGCCGCCGGCCACCCGTGGGGCTTCGGCCAGTGGAACGCTGAGGACCCCGAGGGCGAAGACGTGCGCTACGCGGCCGTCGGCCAGCTCTCCCGCACCTACTGGGTGAACCGGCCCCTGCGCCGCTTGACGGTCCTGAACATCGTCTGGCTCGGATAGCCACCCGGTGACAACGCCCCGCCCCGGCATTCCAGCTGCCGGGGCGGGGCGGGGCGTTCGCATCGTAGCCACCGCCGTATCCACTGGTATCCACCTGGGCGGCAACGCGTATCCACCGGCGGCCAGCACTGCTGATGCCGTGGCGCTGTCAGGGGGAGTGCATTTGCGTCTCGTCGTCTGGAGCCCGGGGGAAGAGGAGATTCTCCAGAGCGTCCATGGCGAAGAGGAACGCCATCATCAGGGCGGGCATGAGCAGGGCGAGCAGGATCACAGGACCTCCCGGGGATGGTCGGCCTGTGGAGCCGATGGTGCCGCTTCTCAGGATGGGGCCGAATGGCGTAGTGCGCATGTCATGCGCGGTGCCGCAGCGGGTGTTACAGCCTTGCCGTTCTGCGTCCACTGGTAGCCCGAGAAGGCTGTGAGGACTGTGAGGCTCACAGGCCGTTTGCCTAGGTGGACGGGGTGAGCTGTGAGGGTGTGAGCCTGTGAGGTGGAGCTCACTCCCGTGCTTCCGTACGCCCTGGCCCGCCCGCTGGCCCGGAGGACGATGGGGTCATGGGCACCCGCGACCAGGACCAGGTCGACGTTGCCGAACCTGCGCCGCTGCCGCTGACGGCCGCGCAGGCCCGGGAGATGACGGCCGGGCTGCGCGCGGCGATGGACGACGTCCGGCGCTCCGTGGTGCTCGCCGCCCGGGTCCGCGACGCCCACGCCGCCCGCGTCTGGGCACCCCTCGGTTACCCGAGCTGGGAGGCGTACTGCGACGCGGAGTTCGGCATCTCCCGTGCGCAGGCGTATCGGCTCCTGGACGTCGCCCGCTCCCTGGCCGCGATCCACGACGCCGTCACCGCCGGCACCGATCCGTCTCGCACGCGAGACAGCGACCCGGCCGCCGCGGCCGCGCTCGACTGCGGCCTGTCCCAGCGCGCCCTGATCGCCGTCTCCGGCCGTACGGGCGACGTCGCGGAGCTGATCACCCGCCGACTCGCCACGCTCGCTCACAGCGGCCTCCATGCCCTCGATGAGCCCACCGTGCGCGCGGTGGTCCGCCAGGCCGTCCGCGACGTCCGCACCGCCCCACCACCACCCGCCGATCCGCCGGCGGATCCACGCTCGCCGCACTGCGCGTCGTCGACGACCTCGCCGCCAGCACCCACGCGATCGGGGAGCTGATGCTCAAAGTCGCCCCCGCCTACCTCTCCGACACCGACGCCGCCGACGTCCTGACGCTGCTGTGCGAGCAGATCGGAGAGCCCCTCGAGCACGGCCTCGCCGCCCGCCGCTACGCGATATCCGGCGACCGCCGCGCCCTGCACGGCACCGTCCTGTAGGTCACTCACCTCGGGTGCTCCTGTGTGGCACACAGCCTGTTCTCCCAAGTGGGCGAGGTGCGGTGTGAGGGTGTGAGGCGAGGGCCTGCGGCGACGGGATCCCGCTGCTCTTGGTCGTGCTGCTCGCCGGTGGTGGACAGCGGGATTTCGTTCAGTGGCAGCAGGGCGGTGTCGTGGATGCAGCGCAGCGCAGCATTTGCATGGACCCACGTAGCACAAGGCTGCTGCACGGGTAGCAGGCCGACCCCGCCCCGTGCGGTGACGGGCAGCTGCTGCTCGCAGCCTCAGGCGGTCCACCAGGGGAAGCCCCCCAAGCACCTGCGGATGCGCCGCGGCCGGCGCGAGGCTGCGCGCGTTCGCGTCGCTCCGCAGGTCTGAACGCCGCAAAGCGACGTGGTCAGTCCGGGACCGCCAGCCCAGCATTCACCTGCGCACAAGGAGAGCGCCTCGAAGGGCAGGTTTCGCACGGTTTACCTGCTGCTACGCGCCCCCGAAGTACGGTCCTGTGTAGACGCACCACGGCCCCGGGGTCTGGTCTTGCACGATGCGGAAGCCCGGGTCGGCCAGCGGCTCGTCCACGAAGTAGACCCGGAGGTCCCCCTGGCCCTCGGGCTCGGAGTACGTGCACACCCCCGATGCCCCTCGGGCACAGTACGAGGTCATCGGCCTGCGGAACACAAGCCTGCGGCGAATCGCGTTACGGCTGACGAGGCGATTCACGAGAAAACCGTCGTTCATCCGTTTGGGCGTTCACGTGTGCAGGGGGGAGGCATCCCGTGCACAAGATGGCATTCAAGTGTCGACCTACTGTGAGGAGTGATCATGACAGGTGCGACGTTGCAGCCAGCCGGTCTGGTCCTGGATGCGGAACTCGTGGAGGCGGCGATGACGCCTTCTGAGGCGGAGGTGAGCGGTGCTCCGCTGCCCTCCGTCGACGGTAGCGGCGGTGTGGGGCTCCTGGCTCTGACTCTGCTCATCTCTCCCAAGGAGCCGAAGGAGCTCCGGCGCCGGTGACCACTGAAGTACTCCGCGATGCGCACAGCGCGTCGGCCGAAGTGCTGGCAGGCGGTGCTCTCGAAGTCCTGCGGGGCGGCGGGAGCACCGCCGTCGTGGCGGCGCATCTGCGAGCGGGGGCGCAGGAGGATGCTCCCGCCGTCGTGCAGGGCGAGGAGGAGCGGGCTGCGGTGCCTGGTGTTGCTGTCGCGGCGGGTGCGGTGCGCATTCTGGGTGCGGACGTCCTGGCTCCGTACCTGTTGGCGGACGGGGTGCTGTTACCGGAGGAGTCGGAGGCGGTTTGTCTGACGCTTTTGGCGCTGCCTCCGGCGCCGTCGACGCTTCCTGCCCCTCCGGAGGGGCCCGAACCGGCGTGGGTCAGGGCCTGGATCGACTGGGGTTTGGTCAGTGTGCTGGCCCGCCTCGATCCGGCCGCCGCCTCTCTGCCGCTCTCCGCTCCGCCCGGTCCGCCACGGTGTGATGAGGCCGCACCCCGTCACAGTCCGGCGTCCGGCGAGCCCGGAAACGGGGGTTGCGGGGAGGGCTGGGTGCCGTGGTCGCTGCGGATGGGACGGCTTGCCTCGCTTGCCCTGCCCGGTCTGGACGGGCCCGTGCACCAGGCCGCGCGCTCCGGCGTGCTCGCCCTGGCTCGCGGGGCCACGCGCGCGCTCCTGCGTCAGGACTACGCCACCGCCGCCCGGTTGGTCCGCTGGCTGGCCTGGCTCACCGCAGAGGGCGTCACGCTGCCCCTGGAACCGTCCCTGCTGACCAGCGAAATCGCGCTGCGTGGCGGCGGTGAGCGCTGCATGCTGGACACCGCGATCGCCTGCCGCCTGCTCGGACTGGAGAGCGCATGAGCACAGCCCTGGCCCAAGCGGCCCACGATCTCAGCTCCCGCGCCCTGGGCTGGCTGCACACCCACCGCCACCGGGGCGCGCTGGAGGGCGAGAGCATCACCGGGAACATGAACGCCTACAAGGCGCTGATGGAGACGGCGATGGCCGCCTCCCTGGTCCTGCGCGACGGAGCCGCCGGCAACCGCGAGCAGGTCCTGGCCCGCGAGTTGATGCAGTACTGCTGGACGCAGTTCCAGGACGGCGACCTGCTCTACCAGCGGCAGCTGCACCATCCCGTCACCACCGACGCCCTGGAGGGGTACGGCCACTTCACCCGGGCCGGCTACCGCCATCCCGGCCTGGACCGGCTCGCTGCCCAGATGGCCCGGACCGGCACCGCACAGGCGGTCGAGCATGTGCCCAACCGGCGTCTCGCCGTCGCCAACGCCCTACGCCTGACCGGCCACGACCTCAGCGGTGGCCCACGGGACTGGGAGCAGCTGACCCGGGCCACCTGGCTCGGCAGCACCCCCGCCCCCTGGTACATCGACTGGATGACCGGCTACGCCGTCACCCACACCGTCTTCCACCTCACCGACTGGGGCCGGCGACCGGATGGCTTGCCTGAGGATGTGGCCAGCTACCTCGCCCGCTGGCTGCCGGTCTGGACGGACATCTGGACGGAGAACGGCCAGTGGGACCTGGTCGGCGAACTGCTGATCATCAGCATGTGCCTTCCCCAGCCCATGTTCGACGTCTCCGACTGGCAGCACCTGGCACGACTCCAGAAACCTGACGGCCTGCTGCCACGGGACGGCCAGCCGGTCGACGAGGATCCCGCCGCACGTTTCGCGGACCACCAGCACCCCACCATCGTGGCCGCCGTCGCCGGCACCATCGCCCTCAACCGCATCCTGAACGGAACCGTCATGGGCATGCAGCAAAAGGACAGGGGCACGCATGACCGTCTACACCTCCGGCATTTGCCCGAGCGGCCCAGCCGATGAAGTACACGGCACGCTTGACCCCGCTACGGTGCACCGGGCGACGCGCACCCTGCTGGGCGCGGCACACGGCGCCAGCACGATCGTCATCGGCCTGTACCACCAAGGCCGGCGCGCCCTCGTGGCCCGGGGCCGCACCACACATGCGGGAGGACCACCGGCCGATGCGGGCACCCGCTTCGAAATCGGCTCCCTCACCAAAACCTTCACCGCCCTGCTGCTGGCCGAGCAGGCAGCCCGCGGCGAGTTGCACCTCCACGATCCACTCGCCCGCCACCTGCCCCACGCAACAGCACTGCCCGCAGGCGGTGAGGACATCACCCTCACCCACCTCGCCACCCACACCTCCGGCCTTCCCCGGCTTCCCCCCGGCCTCGTCCGCAGCGCCCTTCCCCGCACGTTCACCAACCCCTACGCCGCCTTCACCACCGAAAACGTCCTGCACGCCTTGACCCGCACCCGTCTGCGAGCCGCTCCCGGCACCCGGGTCCGGTACTCCAACTTCGGTCTCGGCCTACTCGGCCACGCCCTCACCGCAGCAGCCGACCACACCCCCTACCCCGCACTACTCAACACCCGCGTGCTGCACCCTCTCCGCTTACACGCCACGGACTGCGCCCCAGCCGCGCGCCCAGGGACCACCCAGGCCACCGGCTACCATCACCACCGAACCCGGCCCCCCTTCCACATCCCCGGCCTGCCCGCCGCAGGAATCCTCCGCTCAAGCGCCCGCGATCTCCTCACCACCCTCGAGGCACTCCTGGACCCCACTGCAGCCGGAGCGCCACCCACCCTCACCACCGCACTGCGCGAAGTCCTCCGCCCCCGGCTTCGCACACCCCGCAACACCGGCCTGTCACTGGTGTGGAACATCCGCTCCCGCACCGACGGCTCCACCCTCTACCACCACTCCGGCGGCACCTGCGGCTTCACCACCTTCGCCGGCTTCAACCCCCACCACCGCACCGCCCTGGTAGCACTGGCCAACACCGCTCCCGGGCGCGGCAACACTCTCATCCAAGAGGCCTATAACACCCTGACCGGCCTGCACCGATAACAGGGCGGCTCCTGTGCAAACTGCGACGCTCCACCACCGGCATCACCAGCCTCGTCGAAACCGTCCTCACCTCCACCTGACCAGCTCAACCTGAGGTTGGAAAACACTCAGTGCGGACGGTTTGGAGGCGATGGACGACGTCCGGTGCTCCGTGGCGGTGCTCACCGCACGGATTCGGGAGACGCACACCGCCCGGACGACTACACGTCTCCACACCTGGGGCCGTCAACTCACTGAGATGTACAGCTGGTCGTCCTCGTCAGATGTCCGGTGACATCTAGGGAGGCCCACATGGCGGCGACGTGTCGCCCGCAGTCCTGGATGGCCCGGTCCGCGGCCGCGAAGTCGGCCAGGGGCGGCAGGGCGGGCGTCGTATCCAGGACCTCCCGGATTGGCGTCCATACGGGGCCAAGAAGTCGCTGGACTGCAGGGTGGTCCTCGTAGCCGGTCAGCAGCGGCGCGTTCCCTCCAGCCTCCTCCACAGCGTCGGCGTGCGCGATCAGCTTGAGCACCTCGCCCGTGCCGAAAATCAAGCGTCCGCACATCTCGTCCAGGCCGATCCGGTGCGTCCGGTATGAATGAACAATGAACGAGGTCGGCCCATCCGGGGTCCACGTCATCGAGAAGGCTGGCGAAGGCATCGCGGTAGCCCTCGCCCAAAAGGTCGGCAAGGGTGAACGGCCGGGCCTCGCCGCCCCCGCCCGCGGTCACAGTGGCGAACTGGCCCATGAGCGCGTTGGAGAACAGATCGCACCGGAACTCATCGGCGGCCTCGTACGCCCAGATCGCCGCCACCTCTTCCGGCGTCTTGTCACGGGCACCCAGCCACCTGCGGGGCGACCGCCGGGTCGACCTTGGTGCACTGCCCGGCGGCGACCAGGGTCTTCTCGGCGAAGGCACCGATACCGAGGGCCGGAGACAGCTCCCGGCCGCTGCCCGCGAGGGTCATCCTCTGCTCGGCGTTGCGGGTGTCGAAGCAGAACCACGGGCGCCCCCGCAGACAGGCGCGGCACTGCCCGCACACGGCACGCCAGTTGAGGATCACGAAGTCCCCGGGCGCCACATCGGTGACGCCCTCGCCGACCGACTCCACGACGCCCGCCGCCTCATGGCCGAGCAGGAAGGGGAACTCGTCGCTGATCCCGCCCTGTTTGTAGTGCAGGTCGGTATGACACACCCCGCACGCCTGGATGCGTACGACCGCCTCCCCAGGCCCTGGGTCGGGCACGACGATCGTCTCCATCCGCACCGGCTCGCCCTTGCCCGGTGCGATCACGCCGCGTACTTCCTGCGCCATGGGGTCAGTCGCCCTTCTTCGATTCCGAGTAGTCGTGGAAGCCGCGCCCGGACTTTCGTCCGAGCAGGCCGGCCTCCACCATGCGCAGCAGCAGCGGAGGCGCGGCGTGCAGCGGTTCCTTGAAGTCGGCGTACATCGCGTCGGCGATCGCCCCGAGGGTGTCCAGGCCGATCAGGTCGGCCAGGCTCAGCGGGCCCAGGAGGTGGGCGCAGCCGAGGACCATGCCGGTGTCGATGTCCTTCGCGGAGGCGAAGCCGGACTCCAGCATGCGGATCGCGGAGAGCAGGTACGGCACCAGGAGGGCGTTCACCACGAACCCGGCCCGGTCCTGGGAGCGGATCACCTGCTTGCCGAGCACGTCGGTGACGAACTCCGCCGCGCGCTGTTGGGTGTGAGTGCTCGTCAGCAGGGACGGCACGATCTCCACCAGGCCGAGTACCGGGACCGGGTGGAAGAAGTGCACCCCGATCACCTGGTGCGGGCGTGTGGTGGCCATGCCGAGTTTCATGATGGGGAGGGACGAGGTGTTCGACGCGAGCAGCGCGTCCTCGCGGGTGACGACCCGGTCGAGTTCGGCGAACAGTTCGACCTTGGTCTTCTCATCCTCTGTCGCCGCCTCCACCAGCAGGTCCCGGTCGGCCAACTCGGTGAGGTCGGGGGTGACCCGGACCCGGGCGAGTGCGGCGTCGTGTTCCTCGCCGGTGAGCTTGCCGCGCCGTACGCCCCGGTCGAGCGAGGCGGTGATCCGGACCCGTCCGGCATCGGCCGCGCCCGGACTCACCTCGTGGACCACCACGTCCAGCCCGGCCCGGGCGCACACTTCGGCGATGCCCGCGCCCATCAGACCGCAGCCGATGACACCGACCCGACGGATGTCGGCGCCCGGCGCACCGCTCACCGGAAGGCCGCCTGCCCCGTCAGCGCCTGGCCGATCATGAGGGTGTGCATCTCGACGGTGCCCTCGTAGGTGAGGATCGACTCCAGGTTGTTGGCGTGCCGGATGACCGGGTACTCCAGTGAGATGCCGTTGGCGCCCAGGACGGTGCGGGCGGTGCGGCAGATATCCAGTGCGGCACGGGTGTTGTTGAGCTTGCCGTAGCTGACCTGTTCGGGGCGCAGGCCCCGGTCGTCCTTGGTGCGGCCCAGGTGGAAGGCCAGGAGCGTGCCCTTGGCCAACTCCAGCGCCATGTCGGTCAGTTTGGCCTGGGTCAGCTGGAAGGAGCTGATCGGGCGGCCGAACTGGACCCGGTCGCCCGCGTAGGCCAGCGCCGCCCGGAACGACGACCGTGCGGCACCCATCGCGCCCCACGCGATCCCGTACCGCGCCTCGTTGAGGCAGGACAGCGGCCCGCGCAGTCCGCGTACCTCAGGCAGCACGGCGGATCCGGGCAGTCGTATCGAGTCGAGCACGAGCTCGCTGGTCACCGAGGCCCTCAGTGACATCTTGTGCTTGATGGCGGGTGCCGAGAAACCGGGGGTGTCGGTGGGGACGACGAAGCCGCGTACGCCGTCCTCGGTGCGGGCCCAGACGACGGCCACGTCGGCGACCGAGCCGTTGGTGATCCACATCTTGCGCCCGTCGAGGAGCCAGTCGTCACCGTCTCGGCGGGCGGTGGTGCGCATGCTGCCGGGATCGGAGCCGGAGTCGGGCTCGGTGAGGCCGAAGCAGCCGATGGCGGTGCCCGCCGCGAGGCGCGGCAGCCACTCCTCCTTCTGCTCCTCGGAGCCGAAGGCATGGATCGCGTACATGGCCAGCGAGCCCTGGACCGACACCAGGGAACGCAGCCCGGAGTCGGTCGCCTCCAGTTCCAGACAGGCCAGGCCGTAGTCGACGGCGCTCATCCCCGCGCAGCCGTAGCCCTCCAAGTGCATGCCCAGCAGGCCGAGTTCGCCGAGTTCCTTGGTGAGGCCGCGGATGTCCTCGATCTCGCCCTGTTCGAACCACTCGGCGATGTACGGTTCGACGCGCCGGTCGCAGAAGGTGCGCACGGCGTCGCGTACGGCGTGCTCGTCCGGCGTCAGCAGGCTGTCGAGTTCCAGCAGGTCGAGGGGGTCGGCCGGGCGCGGGGAGTGTGGGGTGTGCATCAGGTCTCCAGGGATCGGGAGGGGGAGAGGAGGAGGCCGCCGGTCAGGGGAGGACCGACGGCCTCCGGTCAGAAGGCGGCCGTCAGGTCGTCACGTCGCTCACGCGGTGGCGGTCGGGCTGATGATGAAGTTGCTGAAGCCGCCGTTGCGTCGGGCGAATCCGCCGATGGCGTCGTTGACCTGCTCCAGTGGGAACACCTGGTGTTCCAGCGGGCCGAGATCCAGCAGGCCCCCCTCGACCATGTCGGCCATGGCCTGCCCCTCGCCGGAGGTGAACCACGCCGAGCCGATCAGCCGCAGCTGCTGGTCCATCATCCGGTGGATGTCGATGGGCAGGTCACCGGCGACGGCGCCGATGTTCACCGCGATGCCGCCGCGCGCCATGGCGCGCATGCCGGCCCGGAAGGTCTCGTGCGGGGCGCCGGGGCCGAGCGCGTCGATGTAGATGTCGACGCCGTAGCCGTCGGTCTGCTCGTGGATCCACTCGTCGACCGGGCCGTCGTCGAGGGAGTGCAGGTGCAGCCGGCCGTTCGCCAGCTTGCCGGCCTGGTCGAGCAGGTCCTTGTCGCGGCCGGTGCCGTATACGTGGGTCAGGCCCAGGGCGGGTGCGAGGAGCGCGGCGCCGATGCCCAGGGTGCCGCTGATGCCGTTGATCAGAATCGTCTTGCCCGGGCCTGCCCCGGCCTTGCGGAGAGCGGAGTACATGGTGCCGAGGTAGCCGAAGCGGGCGGCGGCGTTGAACGACAGTGCGTCCGGCAGCTTCACCAGACTGTAGGCGGGCGCCACCATGTACTCGGCGAGGCCGCCCTGGTAGCGGTCGAGCAGGTCGAGCGCGGTCGGTGAGAAGCCGAAATATCCGGCGAAGGCGTAGCTGGCGCAGTTGATCGAGTCGTCGTTGCGACAGGACCGGCACGACCCGCAGGAACGGCCCGGGTTGACGTACACCCGGTCGCCCGGCTTGAACGCCTGGACACCCTCACCCACGGCCTCGACCACGCCCGCCGGGTCCAGTCCGAAGATCGCCGGCAGGGTCGGCAGCGGGCTGTGCGGGAACCAGGTCGTCCACATGTTCAGGATGTTGGCCAGGTTCGGAACGATGTTGACGGCGTGGACGGCCACGCGGACGTCACCGGGGCCGGGCTCGGGAACGGGGAGTTCCTCGATCCTCATCGGCTCGCCGACGGCGTGCATCCGCGCGGCTCGCATGGTCGCACTCATGGCGTCTCCTCGGGTATGACTGGGGGAGACAGCGCCCACTTGGGCGCGGTCCCTGGGAGTTGTGGAGGACGGGTCAGTTGTCCAGCAGCGTCGTCAGCCGCGCGCGCTGCAGCTTTCCGGTGGCCCCGCGGGGCAGTGCGGGGACGACGCACAGGCGCCGGGGCCACTTGTGCCGGGCGAGCCGGCCGTCGAGGTGACCGCGGACGTCGTCCAGGGTCGGCGTACCGGAGTCGGTGACGAGGAAGGCGGTCACGACCTCACCCCAGACCGGGTCCGGCGCCCCGGACACGGCTACCTCGACGACACCGGGGAAGTCGGCGAGGGCGTTCTCGACCTCGGCGGGATCGACGTTCTCCCCGCCGGTGATGATGGTGTCCTTGAGCCGGCCGACGACCGAGAGGCGGCCCTCCGCGTCGAACCGTCCGCGGTCCCCGGTGTGGAACCAGCCCTCCCGATCGGCCACGGGCACCGTTCCGGCGGCGGTCCAGTACGCGTCCGCCACCGACGGCCCCCGCACCCAGATCTCACCGGAGGAACCGGCCAGGGCGGTCGACCCGGTCGCGTCCACGACCCTCAACTCGACCTGGGGAACCGACGATCCGGTGGAGTTCGCCGTCTCGTCGGGCGCGGAGTACGTCACGCCGGCGCTGGTCTCCGTCAGGCCGTAGGAGTTGATCACACCGATCCCGCGCGCTCGGAACTGCTCGCGGGTGGCGGTCTGGGCCGGCGATCCGCCGGACAGGATCCACCGCAGCGTGTCCAGGTCGCCGCTGCCGAAGCGGGGGTGGCGGGCCAGCAGGGCGGACATGGCCGGCACGGCGAAGGCACAGGTGACCTTGTGGCCGAGGACCAGGTCGATGAACAGGTCCGGGTCGAAGCGCGGGGCCAGGATCACCGTCCCGCGCCGTGCCCAGGTGTACTGCGGAAGCCCGCCGAGCACGGCGACGTGGGCCAGCGGCGTGGAGACGAGGGCGGTGTCGTCCTCGCCGACGGGCAGCCGCGACAGGCCGCCCGCCATGCTCCAGTACAGGTTGTCGTGGGTCAGCGCGACGCCCTTGGGACGGCCCGAGGTGCCGGACGTGAACGCGATGATCGCGATGTCCGAGCCGGTCGGGGGCTCTCCGGCGACGGGCGCGGACGGCTCGTCGTCGACGTGCAGGTCGTCCCACGTCAGGCGGATGCCCGTCCCGTCCGGGAATCCCTCGCCGCCCACCACCGCACGCGGCGCGGTTTCCTCGCAGACGACGGTGAGCTCGCCCTCGGTCACCTGCGGGTGCAGCGGCACGAGCACCGCCCCCATCCGCGTCACCGCGAACAGCGTGATCAGGGCCTCGGGCCGGGCCGCGCCCTGCATCACCACGCGATCGCCCTTGCGTACCCCGTACTTGTCGAGGCGGGCCGCGGTCCGCCGTACGGCCAGGTCCAGTTCGGCATAGGTCCAGGTCCGGTCCTCGAAGACGAGGGCGGTCCGGGACCCGGCCTCGACCGCGGTGGTGAGGAGGTGGGCGCCGAAGGTGCTCGTCATGCCCTCACCTCCGCCGCGCGTCTGGCCCGGGCGAGAGCGCCGAGAGTCGTCCCCGCCAGGTCGCCGGCCAAGACCGGCGTCCGACGCTCCAGCAACCGGCGGGCCGCCAGATGTTCGGCGGGCCAGTTCAAGGTCTCCACGGCCACCAGCAGACCGTCGCGGAAGGCGTACCCGGCCAGCCGCTCCGGGGAGTCGCCGGGCACGAGGCGCACCTCGTCGGCAGGGGAACGCAGCCCGGCGATCTGCAACTTGACGTCGCCCTGGTCGCTCCAGAACCACGGCAGACTCTCGTACGAGGCGGGCGAGCCGGCGATGCGTCGGCCGACCAGCGTCCCCTGGTCGATGGCGTTCTGCACCGACTCCAGCCGGACCAGCCCCTCCGCGTGCGGATGCGGATGGCGAGCGCAGTCACCGACGGCGGAGATCCGGGGATCGGTGACCGAGCGCAGCTGCTCGTCCACGACCACGCCGTCCGCCACGGCGAGTCCGGCCTCCCCGGCCAGGTCGTCCCGGGGGATGGCGCCGATGCCGTAGACGACGAGGTCGGCGGCCAGGACCTCGCGGTCCGTGACGACCCGCTCCACCCGGCCCGGTCCCTCCAGGGCCCGTACGCCCGTCCCGGTCAGGACCCGGACACCGGCATGCTCGTGCCGTTCCCGCAGAGGGCGCTCCAGCTCCGGTGACACGGCCCGGCTCAGCAACCGGTCGGCCAGCTCCAGCACGGTCACCCGTGCGCCGCGTGCCAACGCGACCCGGGCCAGCTCGAGGCCGATGAACCCGCCGCCGACGACGACCACGTCACGGGCCGTCGTCAGTGCCCGGCCGATTGTCAGGGCGTCGTCGAGTGAGCGCACGGCGTGGATGCCGTCCAGCTCGGCGCCGGGGACGGGCAGCGGACGGTTGCGCGCGCCGGTCGCCAGCACGAGATGGGCGTAGGGAACGCGGGCCCCGGTGCGGGAGACGACCGTGGCGGCGGCGGTGTCGAGGGCGACCACGTCGTCCCCGAGCCGCAGGTCGATGTTCCGCTCGCGGTAGAAGGACTCCGGCACCAGCTCGACGCGGAGACCCTCCGGCTCGGTGTGGGCCTTCTTCGACAACGGCGGCCGCTGGTAAGGCAGATGGGGCTCGGCGGCGAACACGCTGACCGGACCGTCGTAGCCGGATGCGCGCAGTGTCGACACGACGCTGAACGCGGCCTGCCCGCCGCCGACGACGACCACGCCCGCCGCGCTCGTCATACCTGCTCCTCGGGTACGTGGACGACCAGGCCGTCGAGGGCGTCGGAGAGGTGGATCTGGCAGCTGAGCCGACTGGTGGGCCGCCGTTCGGCGGCGGTGAAGTCCAGCATCTCGTCCTCGACGTCGTTCGGCGGGCCTACCAGCTCGGCCTGTGCCGAGTCGACGTAGACGTGGCAGGTGGCGCAGGAGGCGTTGCCGCCGCACTCGGCGACGATGCCCGCGACGCCGCCTGAGACGGCCGCCTGCATGAGCACGGTCCCCGACACGGCAATGACTTTGCGTTCGGTCCCGTCGGGCAGCTGGAAGATGACGGTGGGCATGAAGTCCTCCCGATGGGGACGGCTCAGGCGGCTCTACCTTCTTGATCGGTCGATCGAGCCATTCGTGCAGTTGGGTCGCCCAGGGTGCTGGGTGTGACTGTCATGCGGTTGCTTGCCAGGTGACGTCGAGCGAGGTGAGCCCGCGGAAGACCCAGCCGTCCAGGCTGCCCGCGGCGGAGCCGCTGTCGGATGCTGTCGCGCCGTCGTCGAGGCGGAGTCCCTTCAGACGGCTGAAGACGAGGGGCCAGGCGATGGCGCTGACCTCGTGGCGCGCGACCCATGCGCCCATGCAGAAGTGCGGTCCGCCGCCGAAGGCGAGGTGGGGGCGGTGCGGGCGGTCGAGGTCGAACTCGTCGGCCCGTTCGAAGACCGACTCGTCGCGGTTGCCCGAGGCGATGACGAGGGCGACGCGGCTGCCCGCGGGCAGGGTGACGCCGGCTATCTCGTAGTCCTGCGTGAGCTGGCGGGGATACATGCCGATCGGCGAGATCCAGCGGGCGGTCTCCTCGAAGACCCGCTTCCAGGCCGATGGGTCCTTGAGTGCCCGGTCCAGAGCGTCGGGCCGTTGAAGCAGCGCCCAGGCGCCCACGCCGAACACGTCGCGCGGCTCGTTGACGCCTCCGCCGATGATGACCTTGACGTTGTTCTGGATCTCGGCGAGTTCCACCGGGTCAGCCGCGTGGACCATGGAGGAGATCACCGAGCCGTCGGGCTCGCGGCGTGTGACCTCCGCCATTTCGGCCACCGCTTCCTCGATGGCCCGGGTCGCGCGCTCGGCGCGGAGCCAGATGTCGGGGTCGTCGGCGTAGTTGCTGTTGCCGTCCATCATCGCCCGCGACCAGTCGGCGATGTCGTCGGCGCTCGCGTTGCGCAGGCCCAGTACCAGTGCCAGGTTGGCGGCGACGAGCGGCTCGGCGAAGTCGCGTATGAGGTCGCCCTCGCCGCGGCCGGCGATCCGGTCGAGCAGCTTGTGCGCGGTGCGCTCGAAGGCGGCGGCCCACTGGTCGCGGACCTGGCGGGGTCGGGTGGGCGGCTCGGCCGCGGCCCGCAGACGCCGGTGGTCCGGGTCGTCCTCGCGGAGCATGTTGGGGCCGACCGTGCGCAGCAGCAGCGAGCCCTCCTCGCGGGAGCTGAAGACCTCGGGCAGCTTCTCGGCGTGGACGATGTCGTCGTACCGGGTGAGCAGGTGCCGTCCCACCGAGGGGACCCAGGCGAGCGGGGCGGTGCGGCGCAGCTCGGCGTAGGCGGGGTAGGGGTCGCGGCGCAGCTCGGCGAGATCGAGCTCGACGACGGGCGCGCCGGGCGCCGCCGTCGTCAGGGCGCTCATGAGGTGGCTCCCGTGCCCATCAGGACGAAGAACACCGTGGCGGGCTCCTCGCCGAGGTTGCGCCAGGCGTGCCGGGTGGCGTTCTGCACGATGAGGTCACCGGGCTTCAGTACCGCGGTCTCGCCGCCGTCGAGGTCGAGGACGATCTCGCCGCTCAGGACGACGCCGTAGTCGACGGTGGGTGTGGTGTGCATGCCGGGGTTGTCGGGCTCGAAGAGCTCGGCGAGGCCGGGGCTGGCCTCCAGCTGCTCGGCGGCCGCGGCCGCGGGGTCCCAGCTCGGGTCGGCGTAGACACTGGCCGGCGGGAAGGTGACGGTCAGCGCGACGGTCTCGCCCGGAGCGGGCACGAAGGACTTCAGGGACGCCGTCGGGTCGGCCGACGGGAGGGCGGGTGCGGCCGTGTTCCACACGAGGGACCGGGCGAAGCCGGGGGTATGGGTGAACTGGCGGGTGCGCGGCGGCTCGCCGTCACTGACGATCACGGGCTTGCCGCTCGGGCTGACACCGGTGACGACTCGACGGACCATGATTCTCTCCCTTGAGAAACCAACCTACTGTTAGACGCTTGACGGTAAAGGTTCTTACTGATCTCGACGAGCGTGGTCCGGCGGCTCCGAGCACGAGTCGGTGGGCCGGTTCCCCGGGCCCGGTCACTCCGCGGGCGGGGTCTCCTGGTTGACCAGCGTACGCAGCAGGTGGACCAGTTCACTGAGCTGATCGTCGCGGAGTACGGCGGTCCACGCCCGCTCGCGCTTCGTCTGCGCCTGGATGGCCAGCCGCAGTGTTTCCTGGCCCTCCGGGGTGAGCTCGACGAACAGCTGACGCCGGTCGGTCTCGACGCGTTCACGCGTGACCAGGCCACGGCTCTCCAGGGTCGCCAGCGCGCTCGAGATGCTGGCTCGGGTGGACCCCGAGACCCGGCCGATGTCCTGTTGGCCGAGCGGGCCGTAGATCCACAGGGCGTTCAGGATCCGGAAGCCCGCCCAGGTCAGGCCGAGCGGCCGGTGGACGTGCTTCTCGAAGTCCTTGGTCAGCCGGGCCTCGAGACGGGTGAGGTCGGTGACCATCTCGATCGCGTCGAGGTCCCGCGGATCGGTGGTGCCCAGCTCACGATGGTGGTGGCGCAGGAGCTCGGAGAACTCCCGGGTTCGGCTGGTGCCCGTGGTGCCCGGCTCGCGCACGGTGTCCGTCACGATCTCGCGCCTTCCGTTCGATTTCAACCGGCGATGACCGGGTTGACCATAGTGCCGACGCCGGTGACCTCGGTCCGCAGGACCTTGCCTTCGGTGAGGTAGAGGCGAGGTGTACGGCGGACTCCGCAGCCGGCCGGGGTGCCGGTGAAGATCAGGTCGCCCGGCTCGAACGTCACCCGCTTCGACAGCCAGGCGATCAGTTCGGGCACGCTGAAGATGAGGTCGGAGGTGCGGCCGCGCTGCACCTCGAGGTCGTCGACCCAGCCGGCCACCTCGATGTCGTCCGGGTCCTCGAACTCGTCGACGGTCACCAGATAGGGGCCTATCGGGCTGAAGGTGTCGTACGACTTCGGCAGCGTGAACTGGTTGATCGGCTTGCGCCACTGCTCCTTGCGGTCGCTGATGTCCTGGCCGGCGGTCACGCCCGCCACGTACGACCAGGCGTCGGCCTGCGAGATGTTCTTGCCGGTGCGGCCCATGACGACCACGAGTTCGGCTTCGTAGTCGACCTTGTCGTACTGCGGCTCCACGACGATCGCGTCGTAGGGGCCGACCACGGACGACGCGAACTTGGCGAACACCGACGGCTCGTCGGGGACCGGGAGATTCGACTCCTCGGCGTGCGCCCGGTAGTTGAGGGCGACCCCGATGGCCTTGTACGGCTTGGCGACCCGGCCCAGTTCGCGCGGGTCGAACTCCCGCCAGTCCGCCTCCGCGGCCCGCTCGGCGAGGGTGCGCAGCTCGTCCTGGAGGGACAGGTCGCAGAGCACCTCCAGGCGGGGCTCGATCGCCCCCTTGCTCGCGTTCGCGATGTCGAGGGCACGGTCGTCGCGCACGACGACGGGGCGGCCGGCGAGGTTGGCGAGCTTCATGCGGGCACTTCCTTCTGAACGGCCTGGTCGGCGGGGTGGGGGAGGGGCAGGGTGAGGTCGCCCTGGACCTGGACGCAGAGCGTGTTGATGACGGTGGCGATGGTCAGGTACTGGCCGACGGTGTAGAGGACGTCGATGACCTGCTCGGTGCTCAGGTGGGCCGTCAGCCGGTTCCACAGCTCGTCGTCCACGCCCTGCCGGTCGACGAGCGAGTCGGTGGCGGTGAGCAGCACCCGGTCGAGGTCGTCGAGTCCGTCCCAGGCGCCGGTCGCGGCCGCCAGGATCGCCTCGTCGGACAGGCCGGCCCGGCGGGCGATACGCACGTGCTGGTCCCACTCGTAGGCCGCCTGCGCCCGGGCGGCGATCCGCAGGATCATCAGCTCCCGGGACGGCAGCGGCAGGGTGTTCTTGCCCAGCACATGGTTGCTGAAGACGAGGTAGCGGCGCAACGCGTCCTCGTGGTGGGCCAGGGTCGCCCAGATCGTGTGGATCCGGCCGTCCTGGTCGCGGTACGGCGCCAGCGACGCCAGTGTCTTCTCCTGCAGGTCGGTCTCGTCGACGGGCTGCAGGCGGGGTTTCTCCGGCATCGGAGTCCTCCTCGGCTCGATGACCGCAAGGTATTCGTCAGAGCCTTGACCGTCAAGGGTCTAACAAATACCGTCTTCGCCATGACGATCCAGAGCCTTGGTTACGTGGGGATCGGCACGCCCGATCCGACAGCGTGGGCGGAGTACGCCCGCACAGTGATAGGTCTCGCGGTCGAGACCGGGGACCCTGGTGGGCCCGTGCGCCATCGCCTGCGGATGGACCAGCATCCGTTCCGCATGTGGCTGACGGAGGCGGAGACCGGTGGTGTCACGGTCATCGGCTGGGAGGTCCGTGACGGGGCGGCGATCGACGAGATGACGGTGCGCCTCAAGGAGTCCGGCGTCGACGTGACGGCCGGCACCGAGGAGGAGTGCCGGGACCGGCAGGTGACCCGCATGGTGCACTTCGACGGCCCCCTCGGCATCCGCACCGAGCTGTTCTGCGGCCGTCGTCTCGCCCCGAGCCAGTTCGTGTCACCGCTGGGCGTCGACTTCGTGACCGGCGAGCAGGGACTCGGGCACGTGGTGATGAAGACGCCGCACGTCCAGGAGGCGGTGGACTTCTACTGCGACGTACTGGGCTTCCGGCTCAGCGACACCGCCGACTACCCCTGGGGCACGTTCTACTTCCTCGGCTGCAACCCCCGGCACCACAGCATCGCCTTCATCCGCTCGTACAGGAACGAGGGCACCCACCACATCCTGTGCGAGGTGACCACCCCGGAAGAGGTCGGCCGCGCCCTGGACCGGACGCGTGAACACGACGTCGAACTCATGGCCACGCTCGGCAAGCACGCCAACGACGGGATGTTCTCCTTCTACATGACCTCACCGGCCGGCTTCGGCATCGAGATCGGCGCGGGCGGCGTGCAGGTCGACGAGAGCACCTGGGTGAGCCGTACGTACACGGCCGACATCTGGGGTCACCACCCGGTCCCGTAGCGGACTGCGGGGCGAGCCGCCCCTCCACGTAGTCAACCCCGACCCCTCCGACGAAAGCGGGCCGCATCCCATGCTTCTCGAGAGCTATCTGCAGGACACCTGGGCCGCGCCGGCGGCCACCGAAGCCCCCGCGGCCGACGTGCACGACGCCGTCACCGGAGAGTTGGTCTGCCGCGTCTCCTCCACGGGCCTCGACCTGGTGGCCGCGTTCGACCACGCCCGCCGCGCCGGCGGCCAGGCACTCCGGGTGCTGACCTTCCACCAGCGAGCAGACCTGCTGGACGCGGTCACCGCGGCTGTCCGCGCACGCCGCGAGGAGCTGTACGCCCTGTCGACCCGCGCCGGAGCCACCCTGGCGGACGCCCGCCACGACGTCGACGGCGGCATCCGCGTCCTGCGCGACTACGCGATCCGCGCACGCACCGAACTGCCGGACGCGCCCCACCTTCTCGAAGGCCCCGCCGAACGCCTCACCCGGGGTGAGGACTTCCTCGGCGTCCACCTCGTCACCCCCTCACCGGGCCTGATGCTTCAGGTGAACGCCTTCAACTTCCCGGTCTGGGCACCCCTGGAGAAGCTGGCCCAGGCGCTGCTGGCCGGCCTGCCCAGCGTGATCAAGCCGGCCAGCCCCACCGCCTACCTCACCGAACACCTCGTGCGGATCGTCACCGACGCAGGGGTCCTGCCGCCCGGCTCCCTGCAACTGGTCGTCGGCTCGGCACGGCCGGCGCTCGACCTGCTCCAGGAACAGGACATCCTCTCCTTCACCGGCTCGGCCGCCACCGCACAGACGCTGCGCACACATCCCAACCTGGTGGCCCGCTCCGTACGCTTCAACGCGGAGGCCGACTCCGTCAACGCCATCGTGCTGGCCCCGGACGTCACGCCCGGAACGCCGCTCTTCGAGGCGTTCGTACGCGAGGTCGTGACCGAGATGACGGTCAAGGCGGGCCAGAAGTGCACCGCGATCCGCCGCGTCCTCGTCCCACGGGAGCACGAGGCAGCCACGCTCGACGCCGTCGCAGCCGAGCTCGCCGGGGTGACCATCGGCAACCCCGCCGCGGAAGGAGTGCGGATGGGGGCGGTCGTCAGCCTCGCGCAGCGCGACGACGTACGCCGCGCGGTGCGGCGGATCGCGGAGTCCGGGCGCCTCGTCCACGGTGACCCGGACAAGGTGAGGGTGGTCGACGCCGACCCGCAGCGGGGGGCTTTCCTGGACACCCTCCTCATCTCCGCGGACCCGGACGCCGCCGCGCCCCACGAGGTGGAGCCGTTCGGACCGGCCGCGACCGTGCTGGCCTACCGCGACACCGCCCACGCCATGGAGCTGGTGGCGCGCGGCCGGGGCAGCCTCGCCGCCTCGGTCGTCGGCGACGACCTCGCCTGGACGACCGCCTTCGTACGGGAGGCGGCCCCCTGGCACGGCCGGCTGCACCTCATGGACTCGGTGAACATGACGCAGACCACCGGCCACGGATCACCGCTCCCCGCCCTGCGACACGGAGGCCCCGGCCGGGCCGGCGGGGGATCGGAGATGGCAGGCACCCGAGGCGTCCTCGACCTGATGCAACGCACGGCACTCCAGGCATCGCCCCGACTCCTCGACACCTTCCGTACCAAGTGACTTCGGTGTCGTCGGTGCGAGGGGTCCGTACGGTGTGACCGTCAGCGGCCCCGGCGGCACGGGCACGTCGTCGTGGGCGCCGATCATCGGGCTCTCGGTGATCCCCGCGGCCCCGCTCGCCGCTTCCGCGTGTCGCCCCCGGAGCTCTGAAATCACTCCGAACGCTGCTGCGGTCAGGGGCACAGCGAGGAGCATGCCGAGGATGCCGGCGACCGAGGCACCGGCC
Organism: Streptomyces sp. ALI-76-A; assembly: GCF_030287445.1. Classification (GTDB taxonomy): domain Bacteria; phylum Actinomycetota; class Actinomycetes; order Streptomycetales; family Streptomycetaceae; genus Streptomyces. Next base: position 1,429,729 of record NZ_JASVWB010000004.1, read on the forward strand.
GTGAGTGCCATCAGGACCACCGCTGGGTGCATCTGCACCGTGCGGCTGTGGATCATGGGCTGGAGCACGTTCCCCTCGATTGCCTGGACGACGAGAAGCAGGCCGAGGACCCACAGCGCCTTCGTGGGACCGCCGTCCGCGAACGCGACGAGGACCGCGACCGCGCCCGACAGGAGGGCACCGAGGTAGGGGATGTAGGCGCCGATGAACACCAGTGCCCCGAGCCCGACGGCGTTCGGCACCTGGAGGATCAGCAGAACGACCGTCATGCAGACGGCGTCGATGAAGGCGATGATCGTGGTGCCGCGCATGAAGCCCTCGACCGCCTGAAAGGCGCGGCGGGCCATGGCGACAGCGGTGTCCCCGGAGCCGCGTGGCGCGAGGGAGCGCAGTGAGACGACGGCCTTGTCGGAGTCGCGCAGGAAGAAGAACAGCAGCAGGATCGCGAGCACCGCCGTCGCGATCATCTCCGTGAGCAGGCTGACGCCGCTCATCACGCCGGCGACCGCGGTGCCGCCGAACTGGGACGCCAGGTCCTTCGCGTTGGTGGCGATCTCGTCCAGTGAGGTCCCGGCCGCTTCGAACCTGTCGCTGATCGACTGCGCCGCGTCCCGCAGCGAGGAGATGATCTGGTCGCCGGTGTCAATCAGGGCGGTCACCACGATGTAGGCGGCCCCGCCCATGACCAGGACCACAGCGGCGCAGGTCAGCCCGGCGGCAAGGGACGTGTTGACTTTCAACGCGACCAGTCGCCGGTAGAGCGGGCCGAGCAGGGCCGCGCCGAGCAGCGCCAGCAGAACCGGCGTGACGACGGCCTGGAACGTGACGCAGAACCAGACGATCAGGGAGACGACGCCGCTGAGGAGGAGCACCAGGGCGCTTCCGGCGGCGAGGCGCCGTGCGGGTTCCGGCAGCGGGCTCTGCCGGCCGCAGCCCGGCTGCGGCCGGCCCGCACCGGCCCCCTCATCGGCAGGCCGGTGCTGCGTATCGCCGGACGCGCTCGGTGCACCGGCTCTCTCTGATGGCCGGGCTGTCCCTCCGTGAAGACCTCTTCGAGGGTCTTTCGTACGGCTGCTGCTCATCGTGTTTCGTCTCGCCTCTCACACGCAGGCCGCCGACCGCGACCGGTACTCGACTGTGGCTTCGTGATTTCGAGCCGGACCGGCCGAGATCGGGCAGTGGTGACGTCTGGTCAGGCTCGGGCGTCTGCGTTGGGGCCACCCTTGAGGTGGCGGTGCGGCGTGTGGGGCCCCGTCTGGTCGGACGGGGCCCCACACAGGGTCAGGAACGTCGGCGCAGGGCTCGCCGCCTGCTGCTCAGGGAGACGGCGCGCGATGCTGCCTCGGGCGCCGGTCCGATCGAGCCGGCTGGTACGGGCTGCTCGGCTTGCCCACCGAGTGCCGGGGTGCCGCTGCCGTCCGTCGTGTCCGCCCCGTCGGTGCCGCGGGTGCGGTCGCGGCGGGCGATGGCCCAGTCGATGCCGATGTGGATCAGCAGGCACACGATGCCCCAGGTGGCGATGGTCCCCAGGTGGCCGGCGACACCGGAGCCGTCGAAGTAGACGGTGGCGCGGACGATGTCGACCGCGGCGGGCAGGGGCAGGATGCCGTTCAGGTCGCGGAAGAACTCGGGGACCATGTAGAGGGAGACGCCTCCGCCGGAGGCGGGGATCCCGGCCAGTAGGGCGATCACCAGGACGGGGATGATCCCGGCGATGCCGAGGGTGCGGGTGAAGACTCCGGTGAACATCGAGATGCTGAAGATCGTCAGGGCTCCGAAGCCGATCATCGCCCAGCCGTGGCTGTTGATCGCGCCGATCAGGACGTCGAACAGGAACCACAGCCACACGGCCATGCCGACCGCGTAGCCGGCGAGCATGGGCAGGAGCTGCCGCAGGCGCTTGATCTCAGGGGCACCGCCGCGCAGGACCGCCATGACCAGGAAGCCGGCCATGATCCAGGACATGGCCGCGTACATGCTGTTGCTGCCGCCTGAGTCGGAGTCGTTCAGCGGCTGGACGTCGGTCAGTTCCAGCTGCGTTTTCTGGCTCGCCGAGATCTGCTGGAACATCGACTGCAGCGCGGAGTGCTGACTCGCGCCCGCGGCCGAGGAGGTGTACAGCGTGGCCTCGCCGCCCCTTGAGGTGGGCAGGACGTACACGCCGACCGTCTCGCCCTCGCGGATCTGGTCCGTCGCCGCGTCGAGGGAGGTGCTGGTGGTCAGGGAGAGCAGGTCGCCCAGGCCGTCCTGAAGACCGCGGGCCGCCTGCGTGGCCTGTTCCTGTGAGGCGCCGACGACCACGACGGGCATGTCGCGGACCTGCGGCTGGTGCAGGGAGGCACTCATCAGGCCGACGACGACGGTGAGGATGGTCAGCGGGAAGGCGGCCACCGCGAAGTACCGGAGCCGCTTGGAGCGCACCGGGCCACCGGCCATCGCGGGCCGGGGGAAGTGGGGGTCGTCGGTCGCCTCGGTGTTTGGAATGGTGATCCCCTTGCGGCGCTCCACCAGGAGGTTGAGCGCGAGGGCGGCGACGAGCCAGACGGCGAGGGTGAGCAGGTGGGTGCCGACGCCGCGGCCGTCGAAGTAGACGATGGAGCGCAGCGCCTCGCCCGCGGCCGGCAGCGGCAGCACGTTGTGCAGGAAGCCGAAGAAGCCGGGCATCGAGTGGATCGGCATGGCGAGGTTGGAGGCGGGCACTCCGAAGACCATCCACAGCAGCATGCCGGGCAGCACCGCCAGTCCGCCCACGAGTTTCACGAACAGCAGCTGGCTGAGGGCCACGGCGCCCGTCGCGAGCAGGGCGACCCCGACGAACGCCGGGTAATGTCCGTCGACGGCGCCGACGACCGGTCCCAGGATCAGCCAGATCAGCGAGCTGGTCGCCACCGCCCAGCCGGCCAGCAGCGGCAGGAACCTGCGCACGGCGAGTAGATGCGGCACCGCCGCGATCATGCCGCTCAGCGGGGAGTACCCGACCATCATCATGCCGATCGCGGCGAACAGCACCCCGATGCCCGAGCTGTCACCGGCGGGCAGAGGGGCGATGTCCTGGTTCTTCGTGGTCCAGTCGTGGCCGGCTGCCACCGGGGCGAGGAGCTGCTTGACCGTTCCGGCCTGTGAGGCGCCGGCTGCCTGGGCCGTGTAGAGGGTCGCCTCGGTGGCGCCGGCCGCGGGGATCTGCAAGACACCGGCGACGTCACGGTCCTTGAGCAGGTCGAGCGCCTCCGAGCGGTCGGCGACCAGCCGGGGATCGGCGGCGCCGTCCTCGGCGGACTCCAGCTCGTCGACGACGGACTGGGCCACGGCCCCCGAACCGACGACGGCGACCGGCATGTCCCGCGTCTTCGGCGAGTGCATGGTGCCCATGTACGTCGCGTACATCATCGTGACCATGAGGAACGGCATGACGAAGAGGAAGACGTACTTGACGATCTTCATCTTCCGGTCCGCGTCGGACGTACCCGCCTCGGACGAAACCGGCTCACGCCCGCTCGCTTCGCGGACGGGGGTCGGTGTTTCCATGATGTGCTCCTGATCAATGTGCTGGGGCGCAAGGCGCAGGCGCCTTCTCCGCGCTGTGCGTGGGCATGGGCTGTCAGCCCGACCGGGAGCGCTCTCGCGCAGGGGCAGCCGGCCAGGCTCTGGAGGACTTCGATGTCGATGCGGGTGCGCGCCGAGGGGCGCGCCGCGTTCAGCGCCGAGTGACGCGCCGGTGTGTGTCAGCCGTACAGCGCGGCATCCAGCGCCCGCGCCTGCAGGCGCCAGAACTGCTGGGAAACGTCGGCCTTGGGGAACACCGCGTCGAACCCGTGGAACGCGCCCGGAACAATGTGGAGTTCGCAGGGGACTTTGCTGTCGCTGAGGCGGCGCGCGTACTCCACGTCTTCGTCATGGAAGAGATCGAGGGTGCCGACGCCGATCCAGGCCGGGGGGAGCCCGGTGAGGTCCTCGCGGCGGGCTGCGGCCGCGTACGGGGAGACGTCCGGGCCCGCTACGGCGTCGCCGAGGTAGGACGACCAGCCGTACTGGTTGCTCTTGGGAGTCCAAAGACGCATGTTCCGCGCGTCCAGGTCCGTTCTCGTCGTCGTGCGGTCGTCGAGCATCGGGTAGACCAGCAGTTGGAACACCGGCCGGATCTCGGCACGGTCATGGGCGAGCAGCGCGAGGGCCGCGGCGATTCCGCCACCCGCGCTGGCACCCCCGATCGCGATGCGGTCGATGTCGATGTGGAGTTCGCTCGCCCGCGCGATCAGGCCGCGCAGTGCGGCGTAGGCGTCCTCGACGGCCGCGGGCGCGGGACTGTCCGACGCCCGTCGATAACGGACCGCGGCGACGGTGATGCCGAGTTCGCGGGCGAAGGCGATGCTCGTCCGGTCGTCTTGTTCCGGGGCTCCGAAGATGAGGCCGCCGCCGTGTATCCACAGCAGGGCCGGAACAGCAGCCTTCAAGCCGGTCGGCTGGAAGACGCGGAGCGAGACGGACGGTGCGCCCTTCGGCCCGGGCACGACTATTTCCTGAACGGTGAGGTCGGTCCCAGGGGCGGTGGGGCGCGGCTTCAGACTCCGCATGAGGCGCGAGGTCACGGGCCCGTAGGACATCTTGGGGAGGAAGCGTGCGCGCGTGAGATCGGGGTGGAAGGCATTCATCGGTTTCTCGGGCTCTCTTCTGCCGCACCGGCAGACCGGTGTGCGTTGGCGCGGTGGCGCCCGGCCGGCGCCGTGGCAAGCCGTTGCCGACGGAATGAGGATCGGTTCAGCGTGCATGGAATCGTTGCCATGAGGCGCTCCTCCTCATCAAGGGTTTGCGAGATCACGCGCCCCCCGGCGCGTGGACAGCGACACAGGTGGGGATGGCTAGGAAGCCGCCACGGCGGCACCGGTGGGAAGGCCGGCGCGCACGTGTAGAAGGCCCTCTCGGACAAGATCGGGCAGCGCGACGTCGGTGTGGCCTTGTGCCCACATCTCCATGGACGTCCGCAGTACGGCAGCTGCCGCGGCGGCCAGCAGGCGAGGAGTCAAGTCCCGCTCGGCGTCGGTGCCGGTGCGTTCGGCGAAGAGTTCCGCGAGCTGCTGATCAGCCTGCTCGTACGTGACCAGGTGCTGTGCCCGCATCGACGGTTGCTCGCCGACCACGCGCATCAGCACCGCGATGTTGTCCCGTTGACCGGCGTATTGCGCGGCGAAGGACGGAAGCACCTGTGTCAGGGAGTCCCACGGCGGCTCCTCCGCGGGCCTGGCGCGCATGGCGTCGAGCAGGGAAGTGCCGCTCCGTACCAGGCCGTCGAGGATCGCCTCCTCGCGACTGGCGAAGTAGTTGCGAAACGTGCGCGGCGACACATCCACTGCCGCAGCGATCGCCTCCGGGGTGGCCGCGTCGAGTCCCCGCTCGACCATCAGGGACCAGGCCGCACGGCTCAATGCCGCCCGGGTCGCCAGCTTCTTCCGTTCGCGCAGGCTCGGCTCTTTCGTCATGCCGACCACCATCCAGGATTTTTTCCAGCTTGGCAAGTTTTCCTTCTTGGCAAGATCGGGTGAACGTGTCTAGTGTGGGCCGCGGCGGCAGCTCGTTATGAGCCTGGCACTCCACCAAACGCCAGTCACGGCTGTTCGAACGCCCATGCCGCCGATGGTCATCGCCATGGCAAGCCGGTTCGCCGGCCCCCCTTTGGGGCAGCTCACCGTGCGCGCCCCACGGTGCCGTATTCCGACGCGCGGGCATGGTCTGAGACGCGCTGCGGCACAGCGCGCTCTTCGGGAACGCACAGGGCCACTGTCGGCCCGGCGCGGGCCGTGCCCATCTCGGCCGGAGCGGTGCGAGGTCACGAAGCCGTAAGTAGTGGTCGCGGCCGGCGACTTCCTGAACCGGTGTCCACCGCACCTGGGCGATCCGGACGCGAACCGGCGATTCAACGAAGGAGATCCAGATGAAAGAGAAGGCCGATGTTCCCAAGTGGGTTGCCTCCGGGCAGTACGTGCTGATCGCGCCCCACCTGCACGACGCGGTCCGAGAGTCGGCCATGGTCTGCCCGGCCACCGCCGTCCACCTGGCGGAGTCGTGAACCGGGTCGTCATTGTCGGCGCGTCGGCGGGCGGGCTGGCCACTGCGGAGGCGCTGCGCAGGCTGGGGTACGAGTGTGGGCTCACACTCGTCGGCCGCGAGAAGCATCTGCCGTACGATCGCCCGCCGTTGTCGAAGCAGATCCTGACGGGGGAGTGGCAGCCGGACCGGCTGCCACTGCGTCGGCCGGAGGACATCGACGCGCTGGGGCTGGACCTACGTCTGGGCATGACCGCGAGCGGGCTGGATACGGCGAGGCGCACCGTGGGTCTGGCCGACGGCACCCGCGTGTCGTACGACGCCCTGGTCATCGCGACCGGAGTCCGTCCCCGTGACCTGCCCGGAACCGAAGGGCTGGCGGGAGTGCACACGCTGCGCACCCTGGAGGACGCTCTGGCGTTCAAGGCGCGGCTGCGGCCCGGGCGGAGACTGGTGATCGTCGGCGCCGGGTTCATCGGTGCCGAGGCGGCCGCCGTGGCCCGTGGAGGTCACGCTCCTGGAGGCGGCTCCCCTCCCTCTGGCGCAGGCTGTCGGTGAACAGGCCGGTCAGTTCCTGGCCCAGATCCACCGTGACCACGGGGTCCGGCTGCACACCAGAGCCCAGGTCGCCGGAATCCTCGGGGCCGACGGCGAGGTCCGTGGCGTCGGGCTGGTCGACGGAACCGTCCTCCCGGCGGACGACGTACTGGTCGCCATCGGCTCCCTGCCCAACACCGAGTGGCTGGCCGGCAGCGGGCTCACCGTGGACAACGGACTGGTCTGCGACGAGTTCAGCGCGGCCGCACCCGGCGTGTACGGGGTCGGGGACGTGGCGCGCTGGCACAACCCGCTCTTCGGTACGGCGATGCGCATCGAGCACCGCACCAACGCCGCCGAGCAGGGCATGGCCGTCGCCCGCAACCTGCTGAACCCGGACACGCGGCGGCCGTTCGCGCCGGTGCCGTACTTCTGGTCCGACCAGTACGAGATGAGGATCCAGGCGTACGGATACCTCCGCGGCCACGACGAAGCGCTGGTCATGGAACACGACTCGGCGCAGCGACGGCTCCTCGTCGCCTACCGGACAGGGGACCGGCTGGCCGGCGTACTCGCCGTGGGCCTGCCGCCGAAGACCGTCCGAGCCATGCGGGCCCTCGTCGCGGCCGGCACCGCATGGGAGTCGGCCGCCAGTGACGCAGCCGCCGCCTGACCGCGAGCTCAACGACTCGGCGACGTCGCCTTCGGCTACGGCATCCACCAGTGCCTGCGCCGGCCCCCGGCCCGCGTCGAACTCCAGGTGGCCCTTCCCCCCCTGCTGCGCAGGCTGCCCGGGCTGCGGCTGGCGGTGCCGCTGGAGGAGTTGCGGCTCCGGCACGACATGGCCGTCTACGGCGTCCGCGAGCTGCCGGTCGCCTGGTGACCGGCAGCGCGGACAGCGCCCTGCGCGGTCAGCCACCGCAGGCCCCGGCTCACTGAGCCCGGGCACACCGACTGGGGCCGCTGTGAGCGGCGGCGGCCCCACCGCGCCGTGCTCCGTGGGGACAGGGGGTACGGCGCACATCCCGGGCCCGGCGGCGGATGTCCCACCGCCGCCGGGCCCGCGGACAACGGTCCGCAACGCAAGGACCACCGCCGACCACCAGGCGGGATCAGACCGTACGCACAGAGGCGTGAAACGGGCATAGAGAAGAGGAATACCCATGAGCGGCACGGGATTTGAAGGGCGCAGCGTCATGGTTACCGGGGCGGCCTCGGGCATCGGCAGGGCCGCGGCCCTGATGTTCGCCAAGGAGGGAGCCAAGGTCCTGGTCGCGGACCTGGACAAGGACGGTGCCGAGGAGACCGCCAAGGCGATCGAGGCGGCGGGTAGCACCGCCGTCGCAGTCGCCGGCGACCTCAGCGACCCGCAGGTGGTCGACGAGGTCGTGGCCACCGCCATCCGGACCTTCGGCAGCCTGGACGTCCTGGTGAACAACGCAGGCATCACAGACAGCATGTCGGCTCTGGCCGACGTCGAGGACGCCGAGTGGGAACGCGTCATACGGATCAACCTGACGGCGCCCTTCCTGCTGACCCGGGCCGCGTTGCCGCACATGCTTGAAGCGGGCCACGGCACGATCGTCTTCACCGCGTCCGAGGCCGGGTTCCGCGGCAGCGCGTCCGGTACCGCCTACACCGCCTCCAAGCACGGCGTCGTGGGCCTGGTCAAGAGCCTCGCCGTGATGTACCGGGGGCAGGGCATCCGCACCAACGCCATCGCCCCGGGCGGGACACAGACCAACAACCTCACCAACTCCCTGGAACCCGCCAAGATCACGGCCCTCGTGAACACCATGCTGGGCGAGGCCCAGCCCGACGGCGAGCCGGCCCCGCACGGGCCGACCGTCATGCGCGACCTCCTCCGCACCAACCCCGGCCGACGGTCCACCCCCGAGGAGCAGGCCGCCGCCATCGTCTTCCTCGCCTCCGATGCCGCCGAGATGATCAACGGCGCTGTCCTGCCCGTCGACGACGGCTGGTCCGCCGTCTGACGAGCCGCCCCGCGCACCGGCCGACACCCCGGGGCGCGGGTTCGGGCCGCTGGCCGCACGGGCGGGACACCGCCCCGGCCGGTCTCCAAATCCTGCCCTCGGCCGTCACCGCCAGGACCGCTGGAAGGCCCGCTCACACCATGAAGGATGTACGACAGTGACCGCACCAGCACCAACGGCTCATCCCGTAGATCCACGGACCATGCTGAGTGGTCCGGAACACCGCACGTTCCGCCCTCTGCTGTGCTGGCTGGCGTCGATGAATCGTGCGGAAAAGGCCCATCCGCAGGTCTCACGCTGGGGCGTGCCGGCCCTGTGCGCCGCGTTCGGCTTGCCCTCCCTCCTGGACGCGGCCGACGGACCCGGCGTCCCGGCGGTCCTGGCGCTGATCGCCGGGCTCACCGTCCCGCTGCTCTGGCGCAAGCAGCACCCCATGACGGTCTACGCCATCACCACCGCCACCGCCGTGGCGGCACTCCCCCTGGGAATCCTGTCGGCCGCGGACGCCGGGCGGATGGTGGCCCTGCTCAACGTGGGCCGCCGTGGAACCGCCCGCCAACTGGTCGTTGCCCTGGTCGTCGGCCTCGCGCAAGGGATCGCGGCGTACGTGGTCTATTCGTCCGACGGGCAGCTCGACCACTTCCTGCAGGCTCCCGCGCTGATCCTGATCATGCTGCTCGACGTCGTGGCGATCGCCGGACTGGGTGTCATCAGCCGACTCGTGAACTCCTACATCACGGCCCTGCAGGACCGTGCCGTGCGCCTGGAAGTGGAACGCGACCAGCGTGCCCGCCTTGCCGCAGCCGCCGAACGCACCCGCATCGCCCGCGAAATGCACGACATCCTCGGCCACACCCTCTCCGTCGTCGTGGGCCTGGCCAACGGCGCCGCCGGACTCACCGAGAACGAACCCAGACGACGGCGCCGACACCCTGCGGCTCATCGCCGACAGCGGGCGCGGCGCCCTGGACGACCTGCGCCGCCTCCTCACCGTCATCCACCACGAGCCCGGCGAACCCGGCACCGCCCCCCTGCTCACCCCCCAGCCGGGTCTGGCCGACCTCGACGCCCTGCTGGAACGGGTGAGGGCAGCGGGCCCCAGCGTCACCCTGCACACCGAGGGCGACCTGGAAGGGCTCGCCCCGGGACTCCAACTGGTCGTCTACCGCATCGTGCAAGAGGCCCTCACCAACACCCTCAAACACGCCGCACCCGACCCGACCATCCACGTCGCCGTCTGCGTGGACCACAAGCTGGTCCACGTCACCATCGAGGACACCGGCCCGCACCGTGCCCGGCACGGGGGCGACCGGAACGACGGCGCAGGCCAGGGCCTGGTCGGTATGCGCCAGCGTGCCGCCCTCTACCAGGGCAGCATCACCGCCGGCCCCAACACCCGCGGCGGCTGGACCGTCCGCGCCCTCCTCATCCCCACCGCGGCACCCTTCACGCCCCCGACACCTCCGCCAAGCCGCCGGACTCGCCCGCAGCGAAAGGACGCCCACGACCACGGAGCCGTCCTCACCGCCCCAGCACCGTCCACGGGAAGCTGCCCGTCATGACCACCGTCCTCGTCGTCGACGACCAGGCCCTGCACCGATTCGGCTTCGCCATGCTCCTCGAACAGCACCCCGACCTGACCGTGGTCGGCGAGGCCGCCAACGGAGCCGAAGCGGTCAAGCTGGCCACTGAACTCCACCCCGACGTCGTCATCATGGACATCCGCATGCCCGGCATGGACGGCATCGAGGCCACCCGACGCATCGTCACCTCCGGCAGCCGCTCCCACGTCCTGGTCCTGACCACCGTCGACCTCGACGAAGACGCCTACGCGGCCCTGCGCGCGGGCGCCAGCGGATTCCTCCTGAAGGACGTCAAGCCCGACGAACTCGTCGCCGCCATCCGCGCGGTGGCCGCCGGAGACGCCGTCATCGCGCCCGGCCTCACGCGGAAACTCATCGACGTCTTCAGCCAGAAGATCAGCCACCGCAGTCGCGATCAGGAACGCCGGCTCGCCTCCCTCACCGACCGCGAACGGGAGGTCCTCAGCGCCATCGCCTGCGGCTACAGCAACGCCGAGATCGCCGCCCACCTCCACGTCGCCGAAACCACCGTCAAGTCCCACGTCGGCCGCGTCCTCGCCAAGACCGGCGCCCGCGACCGCGTTCAGGCCGTGGTCTTCGCCTACGACGTGGGACTGGTCCGGCCGGCATGAACCCGGCCCGCTCACGGGGCGTTGCCGGTTCAGGCCCGGCTGGTGGTGCGCGGCGCGTTGTACTGCTGGTCGGTGACCGGCTCCCGCCATTCGGTCTCCGGGATACCGTCGCCGAGACCCTCCCACAGGGCGATGTGCTCCATGAAACGGTCGGACACGGCGCCGTGCCAGTGCTCCTCGCCGGGCGGGCAGGTGACGGTCTCGCCGGGGTGAGCCTCGAAGACCGTGCCGTCGCGGGTGCCGATCAGGGCGGTGCCGGAGACGACGTACAGGGCCTGGCCCAGGGCGTGAGAGTGCCAGTGGGTGCGTGCGCCGGGGGAGAAGCGCACCGGGTTGGCGCGCATCCGGGACGGTTCCTGGCCGGTGTGGATCACGTCGAACCACACGTCACCCGTGAACCAGTCGGCCGGTGCCTTGACGGTGGGCTGCTGCTTGGCGAATTCCATGGTGCTTCTCCTGGCGAAGGCGCGCTGGGATGTGGCCGTGATGCGGCGCTGGGCCGCTTCGGGCGCTCGTGCTGCGAATGTCCGTGGGTGTCAGCCGGCTGGGTTGTGCGTCTGTCCGGAGGTGTGCGGGCGGGTGGTGGACGTGCTGGTGCTGGTCCAGCTGGCGAGGATGTTGAGAGCTTCGGCAGAGCGGGACGCCGGCTCCGGGGTGTAGATGACCAGGGTCTGCTCGGGGTCGCCTTCTACTGCCAGAACCACGTAGTCGAGGGTGAGGTCGCCGACGAGCGGGTGGTGCAGGCGTTTGGTGCCGCTGGTGTGGGCGATGACGTCGTGGTCGGCCCACAGGCGGCGGAAGGTGTCGCTGTGCAGGGACAGCTCGCCGATCAGCTCGGTGAGCTGCGGGTCGTCGGGGTGACGTCCGGCGTACAGTCGCAGCATGGCCAGGCAGTCGCCGGCGACCTGGTCCCAGTCGGCGTACAGCGTGCGGGCGGCCTCGTCGAGGAAGACGAAGCGGGCGAAGTTGCGTTCGCGGCGGGGCCTGGCTTCGAAGTCGGTGTAGAGGGCGTGGGCGAGCTTGTTGGCGGCAAGGACGTCTGTGCGTCGCCCCTGGACCACCGCGGGGACGCTGAGAGAGTCCAGGGTCCGGTACAGGACCGGGTGGACTCGCTGGGGGGCGAGCGGCCGCTTGCGGCGGGTCCGGGCGGGTCCGGGCTGGGTGAGGTCGAAGAGGTGGGCGCGTTCGGTCTCGTCGAGGTGCAGGGCGCGGGCGACGGCGTCCAGGACGGTTTCGGAGACGCCCTGGGTGCGGCCTCGCTCCAGGCGGACGTAGTAGTCGACGCTGACCCCGGCGAGCTGGGCGACTTCCTCGCGGCGCAGTCCCGGCACGCGGCGGGCCCCGCCGTGCGGGGCGAGACCGGCCTGTTCGGGGGTGATCCGAGCCCGGCGGGTGCGCAGGAACTCACGGATCTCGTTGCTGCGGTCCATGGGTCCACCGTACGGCGGGGACATGCAGGCCGGCGCCCTGGAAGGGGGTACTGGCAGACCCCCGGAAGAGCGGTGCCCTTTACGGCGGCCCACGGGGCGTTCGCGGGTGGTTGCCTGGATAGCGGGCTCACGACACTGCCCACGGGCATTCGCACGACGATGCCGATGTGCGCAGTGTGTGCGAAAAGAGCGCATAGGGAATCGGTAATGCCCTCTGCCTGCCCCCGCGCCCATACGTCTGGAGAAGAGGAGAAGCCTCGTGGCATCGAAACTTACCGGCACCGTCGCTCTCGTCACCGGCGCGAGCAGCGGGATCGGCGCCGCCACCGCCCGCGAGCTCGCCGAGCACGGTGCATCCGTCGCGCTCGTGGCCCGCCGCAAGGACCGCCTGGAAGACCTCGCCGCCGAGATCGAGAAGGCGGGCGGCACCGCGCTGGTGGTGGAAGCGGACATCGCTGACCGTAACCAGGCCGAAGGGGCCGTGGAGCAGGTCGTCGAGCGGTTCGGACGGCTGGACACGCTGGTCAACAATGCCGGTCTGATGCTCCTGGGCCCCGTGGTCGGCGCGGACGCCGAGGAGTGGGACCGCATGATCGCCGTCAACCTGCAGGGCCTGCTCTACACCACCCGTGCCGCCCTGCCGCATCTGCTGCAGGCCGCCGAACAGGGCCCGCGCCAGGTCGCCGACATCGTCAACATCAGCTCGCAGGCGGGCCGCGTGGCCAGCAAGGGCTACGGCGTCTACAACCTCACCAAATTCGGCGTGAACGGCTTCACCGAGTCCCTGCGCCAGGAACTCGCCCAGCGCCACGTGCGCGTCGGTGTCCTGGAACCGGGCGCCGTGGAGACCGAGCTGGTCGGCCACAACACGCCCGAGGTCCGCAACGAGCTGGTCGACCCCGTCATCGGGCGGATCGAGGTCCTCACCGCCGAGGACATCGCCGACGGCGTCGCCTACATGGTCACCCGCCCCCGGCGCACCGCCATCGGCGAGCTGTGGATCATGCCCACCGAACAGGGCTGACCCCCCATCCATCGCCCGGCCGCCACAGTCAATCACCCCCCCACACACACCGGGCGCCGTATGCGCAGCCCGACGTAAGGAATCCTCATGAGCAAGGTCATCTTCATCACCGGTGCCGGACGCGGTCTCGGCACGGACATCGCCCGCGAGGCCCTGGCGGCCGGCCACCAGGTCGTCGCCACCGGCCGCCGCCCCGAGGACGTCGAGAAGACCCTCGGCGGTCCGCAGGACAACCTGCTGGTCACCAAGCTGGATGTGACCAGCCTGGAGGACGCGCAGGCGGCCGCGCAGGCCGCGGTCGACCGGTTCGGCCGCATCGACGTCCTGATCAACAACGCCGGGAATTTCTTCGCCGGCTACTTCGAGGAGGTCTCCCCGGAGCACATGCGGCAGCAGATCGAGACCAACCTCTTCGGCCCGATGAACGTCACCCGCGCCGTCCTGCCCGTCATGCGCAGGCAGCGAGACGGTCATGTCATCACGATCTCCTCGCTCGCCGGTCAGGTCGGCACGGAGTTCACCTCCGCCTACGCGGCCTCCAAGTTCGCCGTCGAGGGCTGGATGGAAGCCCTGCACCACGACATCAAGCCGTACGACATCCGCACCACGATCGTGGAGCCCGGCTACTTCCGCACCGAGCTGCTCGTGGACGCCTCCACCACCTGGCCCGAGCCGACCATCGACGACTACGCCGAGCGCACCACCGCCACGGTCGAAGCCTGGAAGAGCATCAACGGACAGCAGCCCGGCGACCCCGCCAAGCTCGCCCACGCCCTGCTGACCCTCGCCGGACAGGACCAGCCGCCGCTGCGTTTCGTCGCCGGCGCCGACGCCATCGAGGGCGTCTCGGCCAAGGCCAGGGAACTCCTCGCGCAGGTCGAAGCCTCCCGCGAGCTGGGCGGCAACCTCGGCCACGACGACACCGACGCCTGAGCGTGGCGCCCACGCCGGCCACGGCCTGCGAGGAGAAAGACCTAGCCCCGTGAAAGCAGTCCCCTTACATGGTCATCCAGCGTCGGCCCGCGACCTGGAAGTGGCCAGAGAACCAAACCAGCGATCCAGGAGTTACACGATGACAAACAGGCTGACCCACACCACGCGGACGTTGGCGGCCAGGAGGGTCTTGGTTCTCGGTGTCGCCCTGACGAGCCTCGCAACCCCCATCGCATTCGCTAGCAGCGCGAGTTCCGACTCGGGTGTCACGGTCGCCAATGCGAGCGCCACGGCGAAGCAGGACACGATCACCAGCTTGGCGGCCTTCGAGAAGACGGTCCGCGCAGACCGCACTGTCACGCGCAAGCAGGTCACGTTCAAGAACGGGGAACTCGACATGGCCGGCGTGCAGTTCGCGCCGGCCAAGATGAAGCCGGGCAGGAAGTACCCGGCGATCCTCGTCGTGCATCCGGCCGGCGGGATCAAGGAACAGACCGCAAGCCTCTACGCCTACCGCATGGCGCAGCAGGGCTACATCGCGCTGGCCTATGACGCGTCCCACCAGGGGCAGAGCGAAGGGCAGCCCCGTCTGCTCGAAGACCCCGCACAGAGGGTGGAAGACGCACGCAGCGCGGTCGACTACCTCACTACGCTTCGCACCGTTGATCGTGAGCGGATTGCAGCTCTCGGCATTTGCGCCGGCGGCGGATACGCGATCAACGCCACGATGACCGACCACCGCATCAAGGCCGTCGCCGGCGTGGCCTCGTTCAATTACGGTGACGGTGTCCGTCAGGGCTGGAGGGGAACGGGAACCGCCGAGGAGCTGCGCGCCGGTCTTGAGGATGTCGCTCAGGAGCGCACAGCAGTGGCCAACGGCGCTCAGCCCACGATGCTTCCGTACGTACCCGACTCGGCTGAGGGTGTCACCGAGCCCGACATGGTGGAAGCCAGTGAGTACTACCGGCAGGCGGACCGGTGGAAGCATGAGAACTCGCCGAACCGGTACCTGAAGAGCAGCATGGACAAGATCTACGCGTTCGACGCCTTCGACGGTATCGACACCTTGCTGACGCAGCCGCTGCTCCTGATCACCGGTAGCGAGGCCGGCTCGAAGTGGCACAGCGATCGGGCGTACAAGGAGGCGAACGGTGAGAAGGAACTCTTCGTCGTCCCGGGTGGTACTCACATGAGCATGTACGACAAGGACGTGAACAGGGCGGTGCCCAAGCTGGCTGAGTTCTTCGGAAAGCAGCTCAAGCACTCCGCGAACTGACCGCAGTCAACGGAACACCGGCGAGACGATTCCGGTCGTGGTCGCCGGTGTTCCGTTGAGGTGTTCCGTGAGCAGTTCCCACTGCCTCGGCTGCGGTGCCCCTTCCTGAACGCCGTACCTCCTCCGGCCCGCCTTTCTCCGCCACAGAAAGCCGTCTGAGGAGTTCGAGGTCCTCGACTTCGATGGCCACCCCGACGCCGAACGGCAGCTGGACCTGGCGCTTCCCCGGGCCTTCGCCGTGGTCGGCCAGCCCGACCTGCCCGCCGGACGCGTCGAGCGTGCCGTCCGCCTGCGCGCCCTGTGCAACGTCGAGGGCAACTTTCTTCCCCAACGTCGACTACGCGGCCTGCGCGGACCGCGGCGCCCGCGTGCTCGGCTGCGGACCCGCCTACGCACGGGCCGTGGCCGAGTACTCCCTCGGCCTCGCGCTCGACCTGGCGCGGAGCATCACCCGCGAGGACCGCGCCTTCCGGGCCGGCACCGAGGGGTACACCTTCGCGGCCAACTCCGACTCCATTCTGCTGCGCGGCGCCGAGATCGGCTTCATCGGCTTCGGCAACCTCGGTCGCGCGCTGCACGAACTGCTGGTGCCGTTCAGGGCCGTTGTCCGGGTCTACGACCCTTGGCTGCCGGACAGCTACCTGGAGGAGGCCGGAGTCACACCGGCCTCACTCGACGAGGTACTGGAGGGCAGCCAGGTCCTCTTCGTCCTGGCCACGATCACCGGGGAGAGCGAGCGACGCTCAGCGAGGCACGGCTGCGCCGACTGCGCCCCGGTGCCCGGCTGGTCCTGGTCAGCCGGGCACCGGTCGCCGACTTCACCGCCCTGGTCGAGCTCGTGAGAGAAGGCCGCTTCGTCGCGGCACTGGACGTGTGGCCCGAGGAGCCGGTGCCCGCCGAGCACCCCGCCCGTGCGGTGGAGGGGCTCGTCCTGTCCGCGCACCGGGCCGGCGGCATCCCCGCTGCCTTCGAGAAGATCGGCGAGATGGTCCTCGACGACCTCCTACAGATCCGGGCGGGACTGCCGCCGGTGCGCATGCAGGTGGCAGCCCGGGAGCTAGTGCCGCGGCAGGCAACGTTTGCCCGTCAAGGAGCGGCGTCCGGTGCGTGCTCTCGGCGTGCCGGCCGGAAGCCCTCGTACTGGATGTACTTGGGCTTTCGGCCGGTGCGGCGAGAGGGCGTGCCGGGCGTCGCGACGGGGCGAACGTTGCCTGCCACGGCACTAGGGCCTGTGTGATGTCGTGATCAATCGGCTGCTTGCAGGAGATCTCCGAGCCAGATCATCGAGGCGCGGAGTTCGAGGCCGGCGAGGTAGCTCTCGGGCGTCTTATCGAAGCGTGTAGCGATGCCGCGCCAGTCCTTCAGCCGATTGATCAGCCGCTCGACGGTGTTGCGGTGGCGGTAAAGAGCGGCGTCGAACGTGACGGGACGGCCGCCCCGACTGCCCTTCTTTTTGCGGTTGGCCACCTGGTCCTTCTTCTCCGGGATGACCGCCTTGATGCGGCGCTTCCGCAGATGGGAGCGGTTGGCGCGGGACGAGTACGCTTTGTCCGCGGCGACCGCGCCCGGCCGAGTGCGGGGCCGGCCTACCGGCAGACGGACGCGGATCTTTTTCAGCACGGGGATGAACTGGGGACTGTCCGCGGCCTGCCCGGCGGTCAGAACGAACGACAGAGGTCGGCGCTTGCGGTCGGCAGCGAGGTGAATCTTGCTGGTCAGTCCGCCGCGGGACCTGCCAAGCAGTGCTTCCTTCAGGCGGAGTCTGCGTCGACGGCGGACGCGTCGACGTTCGGCCCGCTCAGGCTCATTTCCGCCGTCCCACCCGTTCTGTTCCGCCTCGCCGCCCCTTTTTGCCGGGCCTGTTCCTGCTCGGCGGCGGCTTCCTCGAGAGCCTCCATAACGTCCTTGCCGACGATGACCCCGGCGGCGTCATGGTGAGCACGGACGGTCGTGGAGTCCACGCTGACCAGGGATAAGTCTGTCTTGCCCTGGCAGGCGGCCTCGGCGATCAGGCCCTCCAGCAGGGCGGTGAAGACACCGGCGTTCCGCCAGACCCGGAAGCGTCCGTAGACGGTCGGCCAGGGTCCGAACTCGCCGGGCATCTCCCGCCACTGCGCGCCTGTCCTGAACCGCCAGATCACGCCCTCGAACTGATCCCGCAACCGCTCGGGGTACGGGCCGTACTCGCCTATCGGCAGGAACGGCTCAATCAACTGCCACTGTTCGTCGGTGAGTTGCCTGCGCGTCACGACCATCTTCCTACCGGATCCGTCATCCAGACGGATCCGGATCGGCAAGATGATCACGACATCACACAGGCCCTAGTTGTTCTGTCCCGGGAGGTTGTGGACGAGGGAGCCAGATCTCGGCTGAGGGATCTTGAAATGAGTGAGGGCCTTCCGGTTCGGTGTGGATTGCGACGTCTACACCAACAGAAAGGCCCTCGTGCCCCACCGTAATGCACCCCTGACCGAGACCGGCCGTCTGCGTCTGGCCCGCTGCGTGGTCGAGGACGGCTGGACCCTGCGCAGGGCCGCCGAACGCTTCCAGGTCTCGCCGACCACCGCCCAGCGGTGGGCCGACCGCTACCGTCGATCCGGTGAGGCAGGCATGAGCGACCGCTCCAGCCGCCCGCGCACCAGCCCGCGCCGGATGCCGACCCGCATCGAGCGGCGGATCATCAAGGTCCGCGTTCTGCGCCGCTGGGGACCGGCCCGCATCGCCTATCTGCTGCGGTTGAACCCGTCCACGGTGCACCGGGTCCTGGCCCGCTACAAGCTGGCCCGTCTCGCTCATCTCGACCGCGCTACCGGGCGGGTGATCCGCCGCTACGAACGGTCAGCGCCGGGCGAGTTGGTGCACGTGGACATCAAGAAGCTCGGCAACATCCCCGACGGCGGCGGCCACAAGACCCTGGGCCGCCAGGCCGGCCGCAAGACCCGCTCCGGCGTCGGTTACAGCTACCTGCACAACGCCGTCGACGATCACTCCCGCCTCGCCTACAGCGAGATCCACGCAGACGAGAAGAAGGAAACCGCAACCGCCTTCTGGGGCCGGGCCCAGACGTTCTTCGCCCAGGCCGGGATCACCGTCCAGCGGGTGCTGACCGACAACGGCTCCTGCTACCGCTCACGCGACTGGCGCGAAGCCCTTGCCACAGCCGGGATCACCCACAAGCGAACCCGCCCCTACCGGCCGCAGACGAACGGCAAGGTCGAGCGCTTCAACCGCACCCTGCTGGACGAGTGGGCCTACGCCCGCCCCTACCGCACAGAGACTGAACGACGCGACGCATACCCCGGCTGGCTGCACACCTACAATCACCACCGCGGACACACCGCGCTGAAAGGCCAACCACCCGCCAGCCGCGTCCCCAACCTCACGGGTCAGTACACCTAGTCCACCGCTACCGCAGCCGTCCGGTCACCACCGCCGCTGGAGCGAGGAACTCATGACTGCTCTGCGAGCCGCCGTGGTCGGTGCCGACTTCATGATCGGTAGGCACATCCGCGCCGCCCGTGTCACCGCCGCACGCCTGGCCGCAACCGGCTCTGTCGAGACGGCCGCCCGCACTGCTGAGCCAGCCGGAACGGGCACCCGACATGGCCGGGCAGGCCCGCTCCGGACCGACCGGTAGGGTCTTGGGGCCACCGGAGGGGAGGCGGCTCACTGCGGCGTCCCCCGGGCATGTCGGCCCCTGTGGCATGTACGGCGGCGAGGACGAGCAGGGGAGCCAGGCCGAGACCGCCCATGGTGGCGTAGCCCGCCAGGTCGCGGAGGTGTCCTTCGCCGTCCACAACATCCTCGCGTCGATCGCCGACGAGGAGGAACGATTCGCGACGATCCTCATGCCGCCGCCGGGCAGATCGCGGTGGGATGCCGGACGAGGCCAAGCGCCGCACGGGCCGTCAGGTCGCCAAGCTGGCCACGCCGCAGTAGAAGATCAGCGCCATCCACACCCTCGCCAAGGACGAGGAGGTCGCCGCGACGCGCGGCAGCACCACGAACCCGCCGTGTCGTCGGAGTGTTTGACGATCTGAAGGGTGAGCCCGCACTTCTCGGCCGCCCAGTCCACCAGCCGACCCGCATAGCCGTCGTCCGCCCAGACCAGGTGGATGGAGGCGAGACAGTCCACGACCAGGTGCCGCTTGTGGCCTGCCCCCATCTTCCTTCTTCCCGCCGTCCCAGCTGGACGTCGAACGCGGGATGTGCGCCGCCCACAACGACTGCGAGTCCACGATGGCAAACCGTCGGGTCCGGTGAGCGGCCCTCCTGCTGACGGACCTTGTCGCGCAGCCGGTCGTGCAGTTCTGCGAGCAGACCCGTCACCCGCCAGCGGCGGGCGAACACGTGCACACGCCGGTACGGCGGGAGGTCACGGGGCAGGTAGACCCACTTGACGCCGTTGTCGACGACACAGCGGACCGCATCCAGCAGCACACGGTGGCACATAGCCCTCCGGCCGCCCGCCCCTCCCCTGAAGCCATGCGGGAACCGGCAGCAACTGCCTAACGATCTGCCACTGTGCCTCCGTCAGATCGGAGCCGTAACACCGCACGCTGCCCGGACGGTCCGCCGTGTTGTCGGGCCTGTGCGCGAGGCAGTCACACGCCATGGTGACCTCGCGTTGGACTCTGCGGAGGGCGAGCACGAAACACTGCGGCTCAGGGCCTCCTGGCGCTGCTCGGTCGGGATCGCAATCCCGAGCTACCAGGAGGCCCTGCCGGTGTGCCACGGCTGCCGAGAGATCACCCGAACAGGAACCGTGTCCGACTGATCAAGACCGTCGAATGGTAAGCGGAAGGCTTCTACGGCAGGGGCGAATTGCCGTGCCCACCGTCAGAGCTCGTCCCCAGCTTGGCCCCGACGTCGATCATCGCAAGCATCGGTTCGCTCAATCGCGCGCCCTGCACCCGGATTTGAGCGAAGCCGTCCTCGATGTCCGCGATGTCGGCGGCGGTCAGCTGGACCTGAAGCGCGTCCATGTTTTCGTCCATGTGCCCCTGTGTGATCGGCCCCGGAATGGGCACGATCCACGGCTTGCGGGCGAGCAGCCAGGCGAGCGCTATTTGGGCAGGCGTCGCTTGCGTGCGTGCACCCACGCGCTGCAGCAGTTCGACGACGGGCCAGTTTGCGCGGCGGGCCTCCGGGGTGAAGCGGGGAAGCGTTGCCCTCAGATCCGCGGGGCCATGCACCATCAGCGGGGTGACGGTGCCGGTCAGATAACCCATCCCGAGCGGACTCCACGGCACGAACCCGATACCCAGCTCTTCACAGGCCCGGAGAACTTCTATCTCCGGATCGCGGGTCCAGACGGAGTATTCGTTCTGCACCGCCGTGATGCGCTGCACTTTGTGCGCGCGCCGAATGGTCGCTCCGCCTGCGGCAGAAAGTCCGAAGTGGCGGATCTTGCCCTGGGAGATCAGCTCCTGGACCGTCCCGGCCACCTCCTCGATGGGCACCTTGGGATCAACGCGGTGTTGATACATGAGATCGATGTAATCGGTCTTCAGGCGCCGGAGTGACTGATTGGTCACCCGCTTGATATGGTCAGGACGGCTGTTGAGTCCCTGAATCTGCCCGTCCCGACCGATGTCGAACCCGAACTTGGTGGCGATAACCACCTGGTCGCGCATCGGCGCCAGTGCCTTGCCGACTATCTCCTCGCCAAGGTACGGCCCGTAGACTTCGGCGATATCGAAAAACGTGACGCCCCGGTCATAGGCCGCCCGGATTACCCGGATCGCTTCCTTCGTGTCGATCGGCGGTCCATACATCCCGGCGAAGTTCTGGCAGCCGAGCCCCAGGGCAGACACTTCCAGTGAGCCGAGCATGCGGCGCTGCGTGCTCGACGGGCCTGAACTCGGCGCAGACGGTTTTGGTGTTTTCGCCTGCGCGGTTGAAAGAGGCAGGACAGATGCTGCGCCCACTCCAAGGCCGGCGGCCATGAATCCACGGCGTTTCACGACGGTTCTTCTCCTCTTCGTTCTTTTTACTTCAGCTTGGGTTTGCTGAAGGCGGCTGATCGTTGAGCGCGAGAGATTCCGGCAGGTCGCGGTAGGCGTGAAACTGGGCCTGCAGGGGCGACCTTCTGCTCGGCTGAGGCGATTGTGCAATTCCTGAATCGCTGTGTTGGTCGGCCTGGCCGCTTTCAAGCCACAGTCAGACGATTCGTGACCATGCAATGGGACTGCTTTCGCGGGACTATGCTTTATCTCGCCAAGCCGTCCCCCTGCTCGAATTAAGTTAAGCATCCGCAGACCCGGTGTCGGCTGCTGGAGGGGGTCTCCTTCGTCCAGGGGTCTGCCAGTACCCCCGTAGAGCTCCTGTTGGGTTGCCCTGGTCGGGCGTGTGTGGGCGCTGATCGAGCCGCTGCTGCCGACCTGGCCCGATCGGCTGCCGGGTCCGCGGCCGGTGACAGACCGGCTCTGTGTCTGAGGGTTCGGCTCCGGGCAGACCTGCTGGCGCCGCATGGAGTGGTGGCAGCAGGCAGGAGTCTTCGATCAGCTGCAGCCCGTCCTGCTACTCGAGCTGAACGCGGCCGGCAAACTCAACGGGTCCAGGGCGTGTGTGGACGGCTCCCACATGCGGAAAAGGGTGTGCCGACACCGGTCGTCGCCGGTCGACCGGCGCAAGACGTGCAGCAAACACCACCTGAACTGCCACGGGTGCGGAAGTCCGCTCAAGGTCATCACGACTGCGGCCAACGTCAACGTCGTCATCCAGCCCCTCGCCCTGGTCGATGCATCAGGCAGCCCGTCCAGTAGGTGCGAGATGCGCGGGGCGTCGTAGCCGGAGCCGAGGACCACCGCAACTCTTCGGGTTTGCCTCGTGCCACTGCCCGGCCGCGTTGAGCCGCTCGACGACACCGCGCAGCTGGACGCTGGTGACAGAGGCAAGGTCGACGCCGGGCTGAGGCGGAGCGCATCCAGCGCCGCAATCCACGACGTGCGGCCGGCCTCCAGCGCGGCCACGACCGAGTAGGGCCGGCCCGGGATCATCTGAAGGGGCGGTTCGGGCAAGTGGCGGCGTCCGGCCGCAGCCAAGGCGAAACGTCGGCCGCCAGGACCAGGCGGCCGACCGCCGCCTTCGACAGCGGAAGCCCGGCATCGTCCGCCGCAGCCGGTCGACGCCAGGCGTCTCAGCAGGGCGTCGGTGAGCTCGAACAGCGCGTCACCGCGTCAGGGCAGGCAGTCGTAGAAGTCGCCACGGAAGCGTGACAGCGTCGAGAACACCTCATACTGGTCCCCCTGTTGCAGCACACTCTTCTTCTCCACGGCCGCGGTCTGATCAGGTGCTCCTTGGTGGAGCACATGATCAGGCCGAGGCCACCCGCGTGTCCGGCACAGAGCTGGACGGCGGTCAGCGCTCGATGGCGGCCATGCCGCTCTCGTCGTGGCGCTCACCGACGGGCGGGGTGAGGTTGTTCAGCCGGTCGAGCTGCCCGGTGCTGAGCTCGATGCGGTCGGCGGCGGTGTTCTCCTCGACGCGGGCGGCCCGCTTGGTGCCGGGGATCGGGGCGATGTCGTCGCCCTGCGCGAGGAGCCAGGCCAGGGCGATCTGAGCCGTGGTGGCGTCGACCTCGGTGGCGATGGCCTGGACCTCGTCGACGATGCGCAGGTTGAGCTGGAGGTTCTCGCCGGTGAAGCGCGGGTTGGTCTTGCGCCAGTCGTCGTCGGCGATGTCGTCGGTGGAGCGGAACGTGCCGGTGAGGAAGCCGTGACCGAGCGGCGAGTAGGGCACCAGGCCGATGCCGAGTTCGCGCAGCAGCGGCAGCAGTTCGGCCTCCAGGTCACGGGTCCACAGCGAGTACTCGGTCTGCAGTGCGGCGACCGGGTGGACGGCGTGGGCGCGGCGGATCGTCTCGCCCCCGGCCTCGGACAGGCCGATGTGGCGGACCTTGCCCTCGGCGACCAGCTCGGCCAGGGCGCCGACGGTCTCCTCGATCGGGGTGTCGGGGTCGACCCGGTGCTGGTAGTACAGGTCGATGTAGTCGGTGCCGAGCCGATTCAGGGAGCCTTCGACGGCGGTGCGGATGTTCGCCGGGCTGCTGTCGAGGACGTACGGTCCGCCGCCGGCGTGCGAGTACATGCCGAACTTCGTGGCCAGGACGACCTGGTCACGGCGGCCTCGGAGGGCCTGGCCGACCAGTTCCTCATTGATGAACGGCCCGTAGATCTCGGCCGTGTCGAGATGGGTGACGCCCAGGTCCAGTGCCCGGTGGATGGCGCGGTTCGACTCGGCGTCATCGGTGCTCGCACCGGAGTAGAAGGCGGACATCCCCATGGCGCCCAGGCCGATCCGGGAGACGTTCAGCCCACCGAGTGAGACGTGCTGCATCAGATAACTCCGTTCTTAGGTTTCCGATTTCCGGGCGCACTCGCCCCTCATCCAGGCAACCACCCGTCGGCCACGACCGGGCCCGCGTACGGGGTACTGCTTTTCGGGGGGTCCGCCAGTGCCCCCTTCCACGACGCCGTCACCGGGGCATGGATCGGGCCGGTACGGCGGGACAGGGGCAGGCCGGTGCCGTCGTGGGCGTGGGTGATGATCTCGGCGGTGATGGAAATAGCCGTTTCCTGGGGGGTGTGGGCGCCCAGGTCGAGTCCGATCGGGGAGTTGAGGCGCGCGAGGTCCGCCTCGGGTACGCCGGCGTCCCGCAGCAGTTCCAGGCGCTGTTCGTGGGTGCGCCGCGAGCCCATGGCCCCGATGTAGCCGACCGGCAGGCTCAGCGCGAGGCGCAGGAGGGGGATGTCGAACTTGGCGTCGTGGGTGAGGACGCAGATGGCGGTGCGGGCGTCCACTTCGGTGGCGGCCAGGTACCGGTGCGGCCAGTCGGTCACGACCTCGTCAGCGTGCGGGAAGCGGGCGCGGGTGGCGAAGACAGGGCGGGCGTCGCAGACCGTGACCCGGTAGCCCAGAAAACGCCCCGCCTCGCTGAGCGCGTCGGTGAAGTCGACGGCACCGAAGATCAGCATGCGGGGAGGCCGGGCACTGGTGTGGACGAGAACCGACAGCCGCTCGGGGCAGGTGTCGGCGTCTCCTCCGACCTCGATCCGGCCGGTGCGGCCGGCCCGCAGCAGCGCACGTGCCTGCGCCGCGACGACCTCGTCCTCGCGTTGCCCGCCCAGAGTTCCGTCGTACGGGCCCTCGGCAGGCACGTAAAGGGTGCCGCCGAGGAGTTCTTCCGGGCTGTCCACGACGTGGGCCACCGCGGCTGGTCGGCCCGCCACCATTTCGGCGAGGGCTGCGGTGAGATGGGGCTGCACCGCGGGATCCACCCGCTGTACCAGGATCTCGATCTCGCCACCGCAGGTCAGGCCCACGGCGAAGGCGTCGGAGTCCGAGTAGCCGAAGCGCGTCAGTACCGGAGCACCGCCGGATTCGAGTGTCTCCCGGCACAGTTCGTAGACCGCTCCCTCCACGCAGCCGCCGGAGACGCTGCCGATCACGTCGCCGTCGGCGCTCACGGCGAGCGCGGTGCCGGGGGGCAGGGGTGCGCTGCCGTTGACGTCGACGACGGTGGCGAGGGCGAAGGGACGGGCTTCCCCGCACCAGGCGTGCAGCGTTTCCGCGATGTTCAGCATGGACGGGTCTTCCTCGAGGACGTGGTGAACGGGCCGCCGCCGCACCGCCGGGGGGACGGAGTTCGCGGCGGCGGCCCTGGTGTGCCCTGCGTGGCGGGGGGTGGCCCGCAGGGCGGTCGTGGCGAGCCTGGTTGCTCAGAGCAGGGCTTCGGCCGTGATGGGCAGGTCGCGGATGCGGCGTCCGGTGGCGTGGAAGACCGCGTTGGTGAGGGCGGCGGCCACCCCGAGCTGGACGACTTCGCCGATGCCCTTGACGCCGATGGGGTCGGCCTCGTGGTCCTCCCCGTCGAGGTAGATGGCCTTGAGGTCGGGGATGTCGGCGTTGACGGGGACGAGGTAGTTGGCGAGGTCGGCGTTCACGATCCGGCCGTCGCGCTGGTCCATGACCATGTGCTCAAGCAGGGCCTGCCCGATGCCGCCGACCATGCCGCCCAGGGCCTGGCTGGTGGCGAGCTTGGGGCTGATGACGCGGCCCACGTCGTACACGCCGAGCATCCGCCGCACCCGGACAAGGCCGAGGCGGGCGTCGACGGCGACCTCGGTGAACACCGCGCCGTAGGAGTGCACCGAGGCCCGGTGGGACTCTTCGGGGGTGTAGGAGCCGAGCACCTCGAGGTGGGTGCGGTTGTTGCGGGCCAGCAGCCGCTGGTAGGTCTCCCCGCGCGCGGGGTTGTCCTTCACGTGCAGCCGGCCGCCGCGTACGACGACGGTGTCGGCGTCGGCGCCGTACAGCGGCGAGTCCTCGTCCTCGACGGCGAGTTCGATCGCCTGCTTGCGCAGCTTGTCGCAGCCGTCCTGGACGGCGGAGCCGACGTTGGCCATGGTCATGGAGCCGCCGTGCGGCGGGGTCACCGGCATACGGGAGTCGCCGAGCCGGAAGATCACGTTGCGCATGGTCAGACCGAGCGCGTCGGCGGCGAGCTGGCTCTGGGAGGTGTAGGTGCCCGGGCCCATGTCGCTGGTCGCGGCTTCGACCAGGGCCGTGCCGTCGGCGTTGAGCCGGACCGACGCCTGGGCCGCCCAGTAGAGGTGGTGGTAGACGCCGGCGGCCATGCCGGTGCCGATCAGCCAGTCGCCGTCGCGGGTCGAGCGGGGCCTGGGGTTGCGGCGGTCCCAGCCGAACTCGCGGGCGCCGGTGGTGTAGCACTCGCGCAGCCGCCGGGTGGAGAACGGCAGTCCGTTCGACTCGTCCTCGGCCGGCTCGTTGCGCCTGCGCAGCTCGATCGGGTCGATGCCGAGTTCGTGGGCGAGTTCGTCCATCGCCGACTCGACGGCGAAGGAGCCGGTGGCGTAGCCGGGCCCGCGCATCCAGCACGGCGTGTTCACGTCGAGCGACACCGTCCGGTATTCCTGGCGGACGTTGGGGGTGCTGTAGAACATGTTGCCGGGAGCCAGGACGCCCTCTTCCACGAAGTTCTCGTATGTCGAGGTCTCGGCCGTGACGTCGTTGACCATGGCGGTCAGGCGCCCGCGCCGGTCACTGCCCAGGCCCAGCCGGAACTCGTACGTGGGCCGGTAACCGACCCCGAAGTAGAGCTGCTTGCGCGAGAGCACGAGTTTGACCGGGCGGCCCGTCTCACGGGCCGCGACGGCCGCGATCGTGACGTGTGGCCAGGAGCGGATCGCGCCGCCGAACCCGCCGCCGACGAACGGCGAGATGACCCGGATCGACTCCTGCGCGATACCGAACACGGCGGCCAGCTCGACCTGCGTGCCGGGCACCCACTGGGTCTTGTCCCACAGGGTCAGCTTGTTGCCGTCCCAGCGGGCGATGGTGGCGTGCGGCTCCATCGGGTTGTGGTGGTTGCGGCCCAGATGGTACGTAACATCCAGCTGTACGGCGGCGGAGTCGAGCGCCTTGTCCGCGTCACCGCGCGCGTAGGTGATGGGCTTCCAGTCCGGGCGGTCGGCCGGGTCGGCCATGTCGGTCGACGGCTGCCGGGCGTCGTAGGAGACCTTCACCAGGCTCGCCGCGTGCTGCGCCGTCTCCAGCTCGGTGGCGACGACGACGGCGACCGGCTGCCCGTGGAAGAGGACTTGGTCGTCCTGGAAGACGTGCAGTCGATCGCCCTCCAGCGGGTCGATCGAGGCGGGGTTGTCGCGGTAGGCCAGCTTGGGCGCGTTGAGGTGGCTGATCACCTTCAGGACGCCGGGCTGGGCGAGGGCGGCGCGGGTGTCGATGCCGGTGATCCGGCCGCGGGCGACGGTGCTGTCGACGACGACGGCATGGACCACGCCCTTGATGTCGTGCTCGGCGGCGTACGTCGCCTTCCCGGTCACCTTCAGCCGGCCGTCCACACGGGAGAGCGGCGCGCCGACTGCTGCCTGCGGCTGGGGGCTCACTTGGTACCTCCTACGACGCGCAGCTGGCGTTCGACGGTCCGTTTCAGCAACTCGACCTTGAAGCGGTTGTGCTCCAGGGGGCGGGCCCCGTCGGCTGCCTGTTCGGCCGCCGCGGCCCACAGGTTCGCGGACGGCCGCTCGCCGATGAGGTGACGCTCGACGGCGGGCAGCTTCCACGGCACGGTGCCGACGCCTCCGGCGGCGACCATCGCCTCCTGGATCCGCCCGCCGCGTACGTGCAGGGCGACGGCCGCGGACGTCAGGGCGAACTCGTACGACTGCCGGTCGCGGACCTTCAGGTAGCCGGACTTGAGGGGACGGGGGTGGGCCGGGATCTCCACGGCGGTGATCAACTCACCGGGGCGGAGGGCCTGTTCGCGGTTGGGTGTGCTGCCGGGCCGGAGCAGGAAGTCGGCGAAGGGGACGCTGCGTTCCCCGGCCGGGCCGAGCAGGTGGACGGTCGCCTCCAGCGCGGCGAAGGCGACGGCCACGTCCGAGGGGTGGGTGGCCACGCAGTCCTCTGACGTGCCCAGGATCGCGTGGGTGCGGTTGAACCCTTCCAGCGCCGCACACCCCGAACCGGGCTCGCCCTTGTTGCAGTTCGCGGTGACGTCACGGAAGTACGTGCACCGGGTGCGCTGCATGATGTTCCCGCCGATGGAGGCCATGTTCCGCAACTGGGCCGAAGCGCTCAGCTCCAGCGCCTGCGAGATCACGGGGTAGAGGGTGCGCACCTTGGGATGGGCGGCGGCCTCGGCCATCTGCACCAGGGCGCCGATGCGCAGGCCGCCGCGCTCGGTGACGGTCACCTCCCGAAGGGGCAGGGCGCTGATGTCGACCAGGGTTCTGGGGCGTTCGACGGTCTCGCGCATCAGGTCGACCAGGGTGGTGCCGCCGGCGATGTACCGTCCGCCGCGTCGGCCCGCGTCCAGGGCCTCGCGGGTGTTGTCCGCCGTGGTGTAGGAGAAGGGGTACACGGCACTCACTTCCCGTGCGCGGTCTGCTCGACCGCGCGCACGATCTTGACGTAGCAGCCGCAGCGGCAGATGTTGCCGCTCATCCACTCCCGGATCTCGTCCTTGGAGCCGGTGTGGCCCTCCTGGATGCAGCCGACGCCGGACATGATCTGGCCGGGGGTGCAGTAGCCGCACTGGAAGGCGTCCTGTTCGATGAACGCCTGCTGCAGCGGGTGCAGTTCGTCGCCGTCGGCCAGGCCCTCGATGGTGGTGACCTCGGCGCCCTCCAGCCGTATCGCCAGCGTCAGGCAGGAGTTGACCCGCCGTCCGTCGACCAGGACCGTACAGGCCCCGCACGCACCTGCGTTGCAGCCCTTCTTGCTGCCGGTCAGCTCCAGATGCTCACGCAGCAGATCCAGCAGCGAGGTCCGGTTGTCGACCGTGACGGTGTGCCGCTTCCCGTTGACGGTCAGGGAGACACGGCCGCTGGGTGGTCCGTCAGCGGCGACCGCCTCCTCGGCGCCCAGGCCGAGTGGTCCCGCCAGACCCCCCGCCACCACAGCACCACCGACAGCGGCGGTCGTGGCGACAAACGTGCGTCGGGACGGTTCCGACGGGGGCGTGGCCGGCGGAGGAACAGCTGAATCAGTGACTTCAGTAGACATGCGTACGCTTTCTACTCGGTGGAAGGTCAACGGCCTTGCTCATCGGCGCACTTGCAGGAGGACTGGCGTCGTCTCCAAGGCGTGGCAACCGGCTGGTCTGCCCGTCGCCCGGCGATGACGGATGCTGCGTCTGCGCATGAGGGCATGCGTCGGCAGGTCAGCTGCACCCATCGGGGGCGCGACCGTCGTTGCCGCTCTGCTCCGGATGCGATCCGGCGCTTGCGTCGCGGGTGTCAGCCGGCGGGGTTGTGTGTCTGTCCGGTGGTGTGAGGGCTGGTGGTGTGCGTGGTGGTCCAGCTGGTGAGGATGTTGAGGGCCTCGGCGGAGGGAGAGGCGGTTTCGGGGGTGTAGATGACGAGGGATTGTTCGGGGTCGCCCTCGACGGCCAGGACTGCGAATTCGAGGGTGAGATCGCCGACGAGCGGGTGGTGCAGGCGTTTGATGCCGGTGGTGTGGGCGCGGACGTTGTGATCGGCCCACATGCTGCGGAAGGTGTCGCTGTGCAGGGACAACTCGCCGATCAACTCGGTGAGTTG
The DNA here is from genome assembly GCF_030287445.1 of Streptomyces sp. ALI-76-A. Lineage (GTDB taxonomy): Bacteria > Actinomycetota > Actinomycetes > Streptomycetales > Streptomycetaceae > Streptomyces. The sequence continues at coordinate 1,459,264 of NZ_JASVWB010000004.1, forward strand.
CGCGTCATCGGGGTGACGGCCGGCGTACAGGCGGAGCCTGGCCACGCACGTCTCGGCCACCTGGTCCCAGTCGGCATACAGCCTGAAGGCGGCCTCGTCGAGGAAGACGTAGCGGGCGAAGTTGCGCTCGCGGTGGGGCCGGGCTTCGAAGTCCGTGTAGAGAGCGCAGGCGAGCTTGTTGGCGGCCAGGACGTCCAGGCGTCGCCCCTCGATCACCGCAGGGACGCTGAGTGAGTCCAGGGCGCGGTACAGGACCGGGTGGACCCTTTGGGGGGCGAGGGGGCGCTTGCGGCGGGTCCGGGCGGTGGGCTTGGGCTGGGCGAGGGTGAAGAGATGGGCGCGTTCGGTGTCGTCGAGGTGCAGGGCGCGGGCGACGGCGTCCAGGACGGTTTCGGAGACGCCCTGGGTGCGGCCGCGTTCGAGACGGACGTAGTAGTCGACGCTGACTCCGGCGAGCTGGGCGACTTCCTCGCGGCGCAGCCCCGGCACGCGGCGGGGCCCCGGGTGTGGGGCGAGGCCGGCCTGCTCGGGGGTGATCCGGGCCCGGCGGGTGCGCAGGAACTCACGGATCTCGCTGCTGCGGTCCATGGGACCACCGTAGGACGGCGTTGTGCCCGCCGGGGCCTTGTAAGGGGTACTGGCAGACCCCCCGAAGAGCGGGGCCCGTACGGCGGCGCACGTGGGGACCGCGGGTGGTTGCCTGGGCGGCGGGTACTCACCGCGCGCCCCCATGCCGGCGCTATTTCCGGACTGGAACTGGTGGAGCTTCGACTGCCAGTACGCGAAGCACAAGTTCGGCCCCTTCGTCGACGCAACCGACCCGGATCTGCGTCCGTTCCGAAGCAGTGGCGGGAAGCCGCTGATGTACGGGGGTTGGGTCGACCTCGTCGTGTCCTCTTACGACAACCGTCGACTGCGGCCGCCAGGTGATCCGGGCCACCTCGACCAGGCCGGCTGGCAGCGTCGGCGGTGTCCGGTAGACGGAGGAATTCGCCCGACTATTCAGGCTTCCTGGGATGGCCCATTGCGGCGCCGGCCACGGGCCGAACGCGTTCGGCAGGGCTTGACCCGTTGATGCGCTGGGTGGAGCACGGCACCGCGCCGACCGAGATCAGCATAACCAAGTACGTCAACGACGACCCGGCCCAGGGAGCGCAAATGGTTCAGTCCCTTCGCACCCTGAACACGCCCGGAACACCGGAGCATCCCTGCGGATAGCCGGGACACGGCGGGTTCCGCGTCCACGCCAGCGGAACCGACGCCGCCGCCTGCCGGATCGGCATCGACCCGGCCGCAGGCCGAAGCGGCTTGGCGCGCTGCACGGCCGCAGTGGTGCCCGCCCACCAGGTTCGTCTCGACCGGACGGCTCGGTCGCTGATGCTGACACGGGCTAACGGCCCAGCGGGGTCACCGGGCGGTCAGGCCAGATGTGGTCTCACCATCGTTGGGGCTCAGTCGTGTGGTCCCGCGCCGTGCAGGAGTGTGTCGATGACGAGTGTGGCCAGCGCATCCGAATCCTGGGCGGCCGGGTCCTGGTCCGCGCCGGGCCTGTTGATGGCTTCGGACAGGAGAGCGTAGTACACCTGCCGCGTCCAGTCCAGGTCCGCGTCCGAGGCGAGGAGTCCCTCGTTCCGGGCTCGGGTCAGGAGTTTGACGGTGTAGGCGTCGATCTCTTTCCAGAGGGCGGCTGCGGCGCTGGTGTGGGGCGTGGCGTGGCTGAGAGTGAAGCGCCAAGTGCTCTTGACCCGCAGGACGTTCGCGGTCACCCGGTACAGGGCCACCAGCGCGGGAGCGGAGTCGGGCCGGGCCTCCCCGATCGCGTCGAGGAGCTGCTGCTTCGCGGAGACGGCGAGCGCCTCCAGGAGCGCCTGCCGGTTCGCGAACCGGCGGTGCACCGTGATCCTGGTCAGCCCCGCTGCTTCGGCGATCTGCTCCATGGAGGCGCCGGCGTCCTCGGCCAGTACCCGTTCGGCCGCCTCAAGAATCGCGCGGACACTGCGCTCGGCGTCTGCCCGCAGTGGTCGGCCCATGTCTGTCTCCTGCCCGGTCGTTCGACTCTTGTCTCCTTGTAGAGGATACGTGAACGATACCGGTTCTTTGTTAGTTGATTCAGTTCTGTTGCTAGTGAGACTGTAGTTGATACATTGATGCTACGGATCGGGGCGCGTCGCACGGCCAGGCGTGCTTCAGTGTGACTGTCCCCCGGGGCTGGCGCCCCGACCGCAGCAAGACGAACACGTCGCCTGAACTGGGGAGTCCACACGGCAACCACGACTCCCCGGTCCGCCCGAGTTCGTCCTGGCGTCCAGGCGAAGTGTCCGGAATGGCACCCGCGTACTTCAGCACCCGACTCGACAGGCAACTCAAGAAGAGGGGACCACGCCGCTCATCAGCGGGGAGAAGCCGGACGGGAAGCGGGTGCCGGACGTCGTCATGGAGGCGGCGGCCACCGTACGGCCGTGGAAGCCGCCGTGGCAGACGATGACGTTGGGGCGGCCGGTGGCCTGGCGGGCCAGCCAGAAGAGGACTGGAAGCCAGGGCGGCATCGGTGCGCGCGGCCCGCAAGGCGTTCGCACTCGAAGCCATGGCAGTACTCGACAGGGTCCACCCATGCGGGAGGATGCCTTCGGCCCAACATACACCCGGTCCCGGACGCCCGCCCGGATCGACAAACCGCCGCCCGGCAGGGCAGCACGCCACGACGTCGGACGCGTCCTCGCCACCGGCGAGGCCTACACCCGCCCTGCCCACCACCGGAAAGGCAGCATGCCACGGCGCACGGGAAAGAAGGCGTTCCCGCCGACGGATAGGGTCCCTACATGCAGACGGGTGAGTTACTCGGCTCCGGCCGCAGCGCGGACGTGTTCGCCATCGATGATCACTGGGTCCTTCGCCGATACCGCGACGGCGGCGACGTCACCGCCGGAGCAGCCGTGATGGCCTACCTCGCGGAGCACGGGTATCCGGTGCCCCGTCTCCGGGGCCCGGCCGGCGCCGGACACCGCACGGAGCCGCGGACCGACCTGGTGATGCAGCGGCTGCACGGCCCATCCATGCTTCAGGCACTGCTGCAGGGCACAATCACGGCCGAGGAAGCAGGAGCGAGACTCGCCGACCTGCTGCACCGCTTGCATTCGGTTCCCGCACGGGTCTCCGTCGATCCCGCCAACCGGATTCTCCACCTCGACCTGCACCCAGACAATGTGATGATCACCTCGGGAGGGCCCGTGGTGATCGACTGGTGCAATACCGAGGAAGGGCCACCTGGGCTGGACTGGGGAATGTCGGCCCTGATCCTGGCGCAGGTCGCCGCCGGCAACACGGCCATGGCAGCGCCGGTCCGGGCAGTACTCGCTTCACTGCTCACATGCCTCGGCCCCACGATGGCCATGGGCAACACCGACTCCGGATGCCTTACGGAAGCCAGGACGAGACGTGCGGCCGACCCTTCAATGAGCGAAAGCGAGACTCATCTTCTCGATGACGCCATGGACTTGATAACTGAGCTGACGCCCGCCCGACCTTAAGACGTTGTCTCACGTGGCAAGTTCCTCGGCTTCTTGCAGCTCAGGGCACTGGCCATGGCCAGACTTCGGCTCTTCCGATCGTTGCAGTCCACGCACGGGATCTTGAGGCCGCGAGTAGCCCATGGCAGGCTCATGCCGCATGATCGGTGAATTCGCGAAGGACAACCTGCACGGGAGACTGCGGCGGGACCGCGAAGCGCTGCTCTGGAAGCTCGGCGGCTTGTCCGAATACGACGCCCGCCGACCGTTGACAGTGACCGGGAGCAACCTCCTTGGCCTGGTCAAACACGTGGCCAGCGTCGAGGCCAGGTACTTTGGCGAGGTCTTCGACCGCCCTTTCCCGGAACCGCTGCCCCGGTGGCAAGACCACGACGGCAGCGATCTGTGGGCGACTGAGGGCGAGACCCGCGATCAGATCATCGAGTTCTACCGGCGCACGTGGGAACACTCGGACGCGACGATCAACGAGCTTCTCCTCGATGCCCCCGGCCACGTGCCCTGGTGGCCGGATCCCCATTCCAACACGAACCTGTTCGCCGTCATGGTCCACGTCCTCGGCGAGACCAACCGGCATGCCGGGCACGCCGACATCCTTCGCGAAGGCGTAGACGGCCGAACCGGGATGCGCCCCGAACATGAGATGCAGATCGATGAGGAAGCCCGCGCCGCCTACTACGCGAAGATCGAGCAGGCCGCCAGATCGGCCGCCTCGGCCAGAGCATAGAGGTCTGCGCCACGTGACTTGAGGTCCGAGCGGCATGATGGCGGCCGTGAGGGCTGATCTGTCGAAGCGTCTGGTTGATGAGCTCTGGGAGCTGGTCGCCCCGCTACTGCCGTCGTTCGCGGCTCGACCGCAAGGTGGCGGGACCGCTCCGCGTGAACGAGCGGGCGGTGTTCACGGCTATGGCGTACATACTGAGGAGTGGGTGTGCGTGGCGGTATCTGCCGGAATCGTTCGGTGTATCGCCTGGCGGCGTAGCCGGCGACGATCACGGGGTCGCGGATGTCGTTGTCCAGGCCGCGGAAGCCGAGGTCGGCCAGCGCCCCGAGGCCAGCGGCGCGGAGGTGGGCCAGGATGCGGTCGTGGCGGGCGGCGGTGTTGTCGTGGGTGCGGCCGGGTCGGGCGGCGGATATCCAGATCAGGCGACCGTTCTCGTCGGTCAGGGCGAGGAAGTGCAGGCCATGGCTGCGGTGCTTCCCGGAATAGTTCCGCCGGTCGGCCTCCCGGTTTGGCGTCTGGTGCGGATGAGGGTGCCGTCGATCAGGACCACCTCCCCGCCCTGCCTGGCGACCTGCCTCAGGGCACGGTTCAGGCACGGCGCCTGGGCGGCGAGCAGTCCGATCAGCTCGTCGCGCCAGCGGCGGACGGTGGACTCGGACACGTCGTTGCCGCCGGCCATGTCGGCCAAGCGCTGGTCGTGACACAACACGGCCAGGACGATCACCGCGATCTTCCCCGGCGATCGCCGCGTCCCTCGCCGTGGGCGTAGTGCTCGGCGCGGTCGGCCGATGGCGCCGAGCACGACTGGCCAAGACCGGTCAGCCGACGATGGGCTCGTCGGCGAGGTAGGGCGGCGCGGGCTCGTACTGGATGTGCCGGCGCACCGCGCGGGCGTGCTCGCGCCCGTGCAATCGGCCCACCAGCCACAGGGCGCTGTCAATTCCGGCGGACACGCCCTGGCTGGTGATCAGGTTGCCGTCCACGACGTAACGGGCGTCGCGGACGACGGTGACGTCACCGTGCGCCTCGAGCGCCTCTTCGTAGCTCCAGTGGGTGGCGACGCGTCGCCCGCGCGCGGGCCCGGCGGCGTGCATGAGCACCGCGCCGGTGCACACGCTGCTGACCCAGGAGACCTGTGCCGCGGTCTTGGCGATCCAGTCGGTGAGGACAGGGTTGTGCGGCTCTGTCTCGCGAGCCCCGCGTCCACCTGGGACCAGCAGCACATCGAGGGGCGGGTGATCGCCGAATGCGTGGTCGGGCAGGACGCGCATGCCCTTGCTGCAGCGCACGGGCACGGACTTTTCGGAGATCAGGACGGCGGTGTCCACACCGCCGCGCAGCATCGAGGACACGGTGAACACCTCCCAGGGGCCGACGAAGTCCAGCTCCTCGGCATCGTTGAAGATCAGCAGCCCGTAGGTGGTCACGAATGCTCCTGTTGCAGTTCCGCATGGGCGGTGGTGGTGGACCGGAACCGCGCCCGGTAATCGGAGGGCGCGATGCCCAAGTGACGGTGGAAGGAGCGGCGCAGCGTCTCGGCGGTGCCGAACCCGCAGTGCCGCGCAATGGCCTCGACCGGGTCGTCGCCCTCGGCGAGCGCGCGCTGGGCGGCCTCGACACGTACACGCTCCACGTACGAGGCGGGCGGCGTGCCCAGTTCGGCGGTGAACCGGCGCTGCAGATGACGCGGGCTCAGCCGCGCGCTCTGCGCCAGGTCGGCGATTCCGTGCCGGGCGCTGGGGTCGGCGTGTATGGCCGACACCGCGGCACGGATCGGGTCGGTCGCGGGCTCTTTCGACCACAGTGCCACGCTGAACTGGGACTGACCGCCGGGCCTGCGCAGGAACATGACCATCTCGCGGGCGACGGCATGGGCGACGCCCCGCCCCAGATCGTCCTCGACGAGCGCGAGGGCGAGATCCATCCCGGCGGTGACACCGGCCGACGTCCACACATGCCCGTCCCGGATGAAAATGGGCTCGCAGTCGACCTCAACACCCGGATGTTCGCGGATAAGTTGCGCCTCGCGGGCCCAGTGGGTGGTGACCCTGCGCCCGTCGAGGAGTCCGGCGGCAGCCAGCAGGAACACCCCGCTGCACACCGAGGTGACGCGGCGGGCACTCGCCCCGACGTCTCGGATCCACCCAGTCAGCTCCTCATCGAGGCGCGCTTGGTCGACTCCCTTGCCACCGGCCACAACCAGAGTGTCGACACCCTCGGGATCCACCTCATGCACCCCGTACCCGGCGTGGACAGGAAGCCCACTCGCCGCCGGTACCGGCCCGGAACGAGGCGCCACTACCAGGCGGCGATAACCTCCGGCCAGCTGCCCGGCATGCTGGAACACCTCGTGCGGGCCGACAAGGTCGAGAGGCTGAAACCCCTCGTAGATCACGAAAGCAATGCTGCGCTCCTTCACGCCTCCACCCTCGGGGTTCGGCGTGATGGCGTCTACGACACACACCCCACAGATTGCGCCGAAGCGAGCTGCTGAAGATCGGGGGCAGCAGCGGCGACCGTCACAGGAAACCTCAGGTCCCTCGCCCAGCCGCGCCGGATCACTGCCGCATTGACGCACCTCGACTTCACCGCTGGCAGACGATCTACTCCCCAGACTGCTGCCCACGACCAGCACAAGCACCCCGAAAGCCCGTCACACCAGCCCTTTGACCAGCGACTTCAAGTTGGCGGAGGCTCACTCCCGGCCGCCGTACCGGTGTGCATCGTGGTGCGCGGGACTGTAAATCGTTCGGTGTAACTCCCGATCATGGAAGATGCATCGATGACCAGCAACAACATGCCTGAGGCCGAGTCCGTCGAGCCGTCTGAAGCGGCGCCAGCGAAGTCTGTGGACGACCAGCTGATCGACGAGCTGGTGGGCCGGGCTCAGGCCGAGGGCCTTCAGCTGACCGGCGAGGGCGGGCTGCTCCAGCAGCTGACCAAGCGGCTTCTGGAGTCCGCTCTCGAGGGCGAGATCACCGACCATCTCGGCTATGGCAAGCATGATCCGGCCGGGAAGAACGGCGGCAACTCACGCAACGGCACCCGTGCCAAGACCGTGCTCACCGACGTCGGCCCGGTCGAGATAGCCGTTCCCCGCGACCGGGAAGGCAGCTTCGAGCCGAGGATCGTCAAGAAGCGGCAGAAACGCCTGACCGGCGTTGACGAGATGGTCATCTCGCTCGCTGCGAAGGGCCTGACGACCGGTGAGGTCCAGGCTCACCTGGCGGAAGTCTATGGAGCCGACGTATCCCGCCAGACGATCTCCACGATCACCGACAAGGTCCTGGACGGCATGGCCGAGTGGCAGAACCGCCGCTCGACGCCGCTTGAGTTCCATTGGTGGTTGCGAACGCTCTGAGTAGAAGGACGTACGCATGCCAAGGTTTGCCCCCAACAAGCTGCCGAGTGCGATGAAGAAGCGGTACTTCGAGCTGCTGCGCGAGGGCTAAGGGGCAGCAGCAGCCCGCGTGGTCGGGGTGTCCACCAGCTGCGGGTCGCTGTGGTTCATCGATGCTGGCAGCGTGATCGTTCCGGACCCTGGCCCGATATCCCCGCGCTTCCTGACGCAGGATGACCGCATCGCCATCGCCGACGGCCTCCAGGCGCGGCTACCGGTCAAGGAGATCGCGGCCTCGATCGGCAAGAGCTTCCAGACCGTCTACCGGGAGATCACGCGAGGCGGCAAGCCCGATGGCCGCTACCAGCCCTGGTGGGCCCACAACCAGGCTCTGCTTCGGCGCCAGCGCCCCAAGACGGAGAAGATCCAGGCGAGCGAGCCGCTTCGGACGGTCGTCCGCGAGAAGCTGACCGAGAAGTGGTCACCACAGCAGATCGCACGCTTCCTCACCCGCACCTACCCGAGGGATCGGTCAATGCGGGCCTGCCCGGAGACGATCTACCGCGCCCTCTTCGCCGGCCAGTTGGGCAGCAGGCCCGGCAAGCTTCGCACCGGCCGCGTCCGCCGCAAACCACAGCGCAGAGGCGTCCCCACCGCCAACAAGATCAAGAACATGACACTGATCCATCAACGGCCCGCTGAAGTCAACAACCGTATGACTCCTGGCCATTGGGAAGGGGATCTCATCATCGGACGCGGCCAGGGCTCGGCGATCGGCACCCTCGTGGAACGGACGACCCGCTACGTCCAGCTCATCCACCTACCCCACGGCTGGAAGGCTCCCCAAGTCCGCAACGCACTCATCACCCAGACCGCCGGCATACCGCCCGAGCTGCGGAAGACACTCACCTGGGATCAAGGCCGCGAGCTGACTCTCCACGAGCAAATCGAGGCGCTCACCGGCTTCCGGATCTACTTCTGCGACCCGCACTCGCCCTGGCAACGCGGGACGAACGAGAACACCAACGGACTGCTGCGGCAGTACTTCCCCAAGGGCAGTGACCTGTCCGTTCACACCGCCCGCGACCTCCGCGAAGTAGCTCGGCAACTGAACAACCGACCGCGTCTCGTGCTCGGTGACAAGACCCCCATTGAGGCCATGAGAGGATGGCTCATAGGGCCACTGACCAGCTGATTCGCAATTACTGATGGAAACCGCCCCGTCTATCCGGTGGTCTTCATCGACGCGATCCACGTGAAGATCCGCGACGGCGCCGTCGCCAACCGTCCCATCTACGTGGCCCTGGCCGTCACCGTTGAGGGCCGGCGGGAGATCCTCGGGCTGTGGGCCGGCGACGGCGGTGAGGGCGCCAAGCACTGGATGCACATCCTCACCGAGATCAAGAACCGCGGCGTGAACGACGTGCTGATGCTGGTCTGCGACGGGCTCAAGGGCCTGCCCGAGGCGGTCGAGACGGTCTGGTCAAAGACGATCGTGCAGACCTGCGTGGTGCACCTGCTGCGGAACTCCTTCCGCTATGCCGCCCGCCAGGACTGGGACAAGATCGCCAAGCTCCTCAAGCCCGTCTACACAGCGCCGACCGAGGAGGCCGCCCTGGAGCGGTTCGCGGAGTTCGCCGGCGCCTGGGGCCGGAAGTATCCGGCGATCGTGCGGCTCTGGGAGAACGCGTGGGAAGAGTTCACCCCGTTCCTCCGCTTCGACACCGAGATCCGCCGGATCGTCTGCACGACCAACGCCATCGAGTCCGTCAACGCCAGGATCCGTCGGGCGGTCAAAGCCCGCGGTCACTTCCCCAACGAGCAGGCCGCGTTGAAGTGCGTCTACATGGCGATCATGTCGCTCGATCCCACCGGAAAGGGCCAGGCTCGCTGGACCATGCGCTGGAAGACCGCACTGAACGCCTTCGACATCACCTTCGACGGCCGCCTCTCCGCAGCCCGTCAATAACCCTCAACAACCCCAGTTACACCGCTCGTTTGACAGACCCGCCCAGCGCCGTATCGAGTGGTCGTGTCCGGGTTTCATGACTCTGTCCGGGTTGCAGCAGTGGCTGGTGACCTCGCCGCTGCCGGCCCGCGGCCGCCGCTCTCCGACCAGGGCTGCGCCCCGCTACCGTTCGCAGGGCACGGCGAACGCGGTGATGACGGCGGTTGCGGACTTCTTGCGCTTCGGCGCACTGCACGGCTGGGTCCCCGCGCAGACGGCCGGCTTGCTGCCGGAGCCGAAGTTCCTGCGGTTCTTGCCGGCCGGTTACGACGCCGGCGAGCGTGGCCAGTGGCGTCAGGTTCAGGTATCGGCCTTTCGTTTCCAGGTCAGCGAACCCGGCTACGAGGACCTGTCCCCGCAGCAGATCCGCCGCATGATCGCGGATACGCCCAGAGCGCGTGACCGTTTCCTCATCGCGCTGCTCGCCGCGACCGGCCTGCGGATCGGGGAGGCCCTGGGCCTGCGCCAGGAAGATCTGCACTTCCTGGCCTCGTCACGTTCCCTTGGCTGCCCGGTGGAGGGCCCGCATCTTCATGTGCGGCGCCGCACCGACAACCCGAATGGGGCCCTGGCCAAGTCCCGACACCCCCGCTGCCTTCCCGTCACCCCCGACAACGTCGCCTTCTACACCGACTACCAGCACGAACGGAACCCGGTGGCCGCGGCGGCCGAGACAGGCATGGTGTTCGTGAACCTCTTCCGCCCGCCGCTGGGCCGTGCCATGACCTACCCGAACGCCAAGAACGTCTTCGACCGTCTGGCCCGCCGCGCCGGGCATCCGGCGCGGCCGCACATGCTGCGCCACTCCGCGGCCACCCACTGGCTGCGTGAGGGAGTGGACCGGGACGTGGTGCAAAAGCTGCTGGGTCACGCCTCGCCGCTGTCCATGGACCGCTACCGCCACGTCGATGAGTCCGAGACCCGGGCGGCTGTCGACCGGGCCCAGGCATGACGGGAGGACCAGTGAGCACGGCTGGTGCGCCTGCCGTCGCACGTCCCGCACCGACGAGGGCCACGAAGAAGTCGTGGGAGAGGTGGTTGCGTGCCCACATCGATCCCGCGTGGCGGCCGGGGGAGTGGGACAGCGTCAGATGGCTGTTCACCGGAGACCTTGACAACCCGCGCACCTCGTCCTCCCGGTGCCGCACCCGCCGCTGCGACGTGATCGTGCGTGCTCAGGAGACGTTCTGTACCTATTGCTCGGACCAGCGCAGAAAGAGCGGCCTGCCGCGGGAAGAGTTCGCCGCTACCTTCACTCCCGCGCGCTCCAAATCCCTGCCTCTGGCGGTCGTAGGCCCGTGCACGCTCACCCGTGACGGCGCGCGGTGTGTACGGCCCCAGGTGTCGGGAGGCCTGTGCGCTGCCCACAGCAGCTCCCGCAAGTACCACAAGGCAAGGGGTACGTTCGAACGCTGGCTCCGTGAGCGCGCTATTCCCTTCACTGACGTGCCCGTCTGCATGGTCACCGACTGTGCCGGCACATCCATGAATTCCTGCGGGCTGTGCAACTATCACTGGCGTGCCTGGAGGGCAGACTGCCGTTCCAGTACCGCTCCCATGTCTGTCGCCCAGTGGGCGCCCGGGCAGCCGCTGTATCTGCTGGCGCACCAGTTCCACCTCGCCCCATTGCCCCAGCTGCTGCGCTGGGAAGCGCTGTACGCCGTGCAGCAGATGGACCAGTGGGTGCGTGCCCTGGAGCCTCACTGGATCCGCGGCGTGATCAGTCACCTCACCACGGCCGACACCCTTCTGGACGCCACCAACGCGGCCCGGCTCACCAAGCCGCATCAGTCTGCCATCCGCACATTGGAGAACCTGCAGTCCGCCGCCCGCGCCGGATACAGCGAGTTCTCCGGGATCACCCTCATCGACCAGGACGTTATCGATCTGCGTGTCCTCGGGCTGCGCCACAGCGCCTCCGGCAAGCGCCGGCATCTGCCCGGCCGCGTCGATCTCCGCACCGTCCGCCAGTCCTGGCTGCGCCAGGCGCTGCGTCATTGGGTGACCACCGCCCGACCCACCACGGAAGACTTCAAGCGCACGTTCCACGCGACGACCATCGCCTCCACGGCTCTCGCCCAGCGTGCCGACGCCGGCGACGATCCCGCCGCCCTCACGTTCGCCGATGCCACCTTGGCCGTCGACGCTTTCCGTGCCGCACGCAAACGAGACGGCACCCCCTACTCCTCCTCCTTCCGACGCAGCCTGCTGGGGATGTTCTTCCAGCTCATCGCCTACGGCCGTCGCTGCGGCACCCTCGATGACCTGGCCGGCACCTTCACCCGCGTGCCCGTCGAGCACGTCATCTCCGTGGAAGAACCCAATGAGGACTTCATCGGCAAGGCCATCCCCGAGTCCGTCATCCGGCAACTGGACGCCCACCTCGACACCCTGGGCACCGGAAACACCTACGGCTGCCGCGACATCGCCCCAGACGCCCGGCAGCTGCTGTACCGCACGATGTACACCGTCCTGCGCGACACCGGGCGCCGCCCGCTCGAGATCGTCTCCCTGGCCCGTGACTGCCTGGAAACCCACAATGGCCAGCCCACCCTGATCTGGGACAACCACAAGAGGAAACGCCACCGCCGGCGTCTGCCGATCACAACCTCCACTGCCGACGCCATCCGAACCTGGCAGGCCTGCCGTGACCAGCTGCACCTCCCCGCCAAAGGAGACCGATACCTCTTTCCATCCCTCACCCCCCTGAGCGACGCCCCCCACATCTCCAGCAACTACCTCAGCGACGCCCTCAGGCTCTGGGCAGACGCCCTGCCCCCGCTTCACGCCGAGGGCACCGACTCAAGAGGACAACGCCTGCTCTTCGACCGGTCTCTGATCTACCCATACGCCTTCCGCCACTCCTACGCACAGCGCCACGCAGACGCCGGCACCCCCGTCGATGTGCTGCGCGAGCTGATGGACCACAAATCCATCGCCATGACGCAGCGCTAGTACACCGTCTCCCTCAAGCGGAAAAGCGAAGCCGTGGCCAAACTCAGCGCACATGTCCTCGACCAACACGGCCATCCCAGCCCCAGCTCGAGCACTGCCTACGAGATGCGCTCCGTCGCCGTTCCCTACGGCGGCTGCACCGAGCCGTCAAACGTCAAAGCCGGAGGCCAGGCCTGCCCCATCCGCTTCCAGTGCGCCGGCTGCGGCTTCTACCGCCCCGACCCCTCCTACCTGCCCGCCATCGAACAGCACATCAACGAACTACGAGCAGACCGCGAAACCGCACTCACCATTGGCGCAGCCGAGTTCATCACCACCGCCCTGACCGCACAGATCACCGCCTACCAGCGAGTCATCGACCGCATGCACAAACACCTGGGATCCCTCCCCGCTTCCGAACGCGCACAGATCGAAGAAGCCAGCACTGTGCTGCGAAAAGCACGCGCAGGCGACAACCACACGCTCCTGCCCCTCACCACCGCCCGGCCGAAAGACCCGCGATGAACCCCCGCGGCAACCCCGCCCCCCTCGCCGAAGCCAGACGCCGTCACAGCCTCGACAAGCGAGCCCGTGTCCTCACCGTCCTCGCCACACTCGAGAAACAGGGAAAGCCGCTCACCTTCGCCGCAGTCGCCCGCGCCGCCCGAGTCTCCACCTGGCTCACCTACGCCTCCGGCGTACGCGAGCACATCGAGGCAGCCCAACTACGCCAAGCCCACAGCACCCCACCATCTGCTGCCACGGCAAGCCCGCCCTCCGCGCTCAGCCTGCGCACCGAACTCGAAATCGCCCGGCAAGAAATCAAGGGCCTTCGCGACGAGCGCGACCGGCTCCAAGCAGCCCTGCGTCACCAACTCGGCTATCAGCTCGATGCCATCCACGCCGCTGACGCAGCGACCAGAGCAGACGAACTGACCGCCCGGAATCAGGACCTCACCCGCCAGCTCCAGGAGGCCTCCGCAGAGAACGTCACATGCCGCGCCCGCATCACCGCCCTCGAAGACGACCTGACCGCCGCCCGCACCAGCCTCCGCAGGATGATCCGTGACGAAAACCTTCGGTGAGCGATCACGGCACCACCGCTGAACCAGGACGGAATCATGCCCAGCGCATGCCGATTGTGGAGAGCTGTTCCATCCGCTCCGGGGTGAGCGTGGCGGCCCTGCTGCGCTGGTTGCCGATCCATGCACCGAGCCGGTGCTCCCGTTCCTCCTGGTCCTCGCCGACGATCCGTTCGATGTGCTTTCTCGGGACCTGGAGGTGTCCTTCGCGTTCGTAGAACTGCTTGGCGGCTTGGTAGTTCATGGCCCATTTGTCGGCCTGGGTGCGGCGCGGCTTTGGCTTCTCGTCCTCGGCCGCGGGCTGGATGCCGAGGATGTGCTCGCACATCCATTGCTGCACGGTCGTCAGCTTGTCCCAGCCCAGCCGGACCGAGCGCACCCACCGCCCCAGATCCTCGCCTTGGTGCACGACCACGCCCGGCTCCATTGGGAGCTCACCGCCGGCCTCCAGGCGCAGCCGGACCGAATGGAAGGCACGCTGCCACTCCACGGGCCAGACCGGGCACCACGACGGGTCGATCTCCTCCAGCTGCTCGCGCCGCTCCTCCGACAGCGCCCCGGCTGCCGACTCCACCACAAGCCCCTCGGCACGTCGCTGCTCGATCTCGGCAGCCTTTCGGGCGGCAGCCCGCGCGTTCTTCAACCAGATGCCCACCCGGTATCCCTGGTAGGTGGCGTCCAGCGGCGCCAGGAGGTGGCCTGCTTCGGAGGCCCACCCGCGGGCGGCGGCGAGTCCTTCCTCCCACGCGACGTCGAAGTGCGACCAGACCATGCCCAGCTTCTCCAGCTGCTTGATGCGGTCTTCGTCCATGTCGCCGCGGGTGTAGAAGCGTCGGGCGTCGGCGATCCATTGCCCCAGCGGGAAGGCGGCGAGGGAGGCCGGCCACCCTTCGGCTTTAGCCTCCTCGCTCCCGCTGCCGGGGACGCGGTAGGTGAAGGGCACTTTGAGGTCGCCGTGGAGCCGTTGGTAGAGGGTGGCGGCTTCGATGCCGCGTCGCCAGTGCTGGTGTTCGGGGTTGAGGACGCGGAGGTTGATGAAGGCTGCCAGCTGTGCGGGGTCGCGCGGTGTGGAGAACTTCAGCAGCTCCCGGGCCGGCACTGACAGTCGGTCGCTTCGGTCGCTCTCGGTTCCCTCGCCTTCCTCTCCGCTGCGGCTTTGAACGCCTCTGACGCGGCTTTGTGCCTGTTGCTCGGCGAGTTGTTCGACGATGCGGGTGTCGTGCGCTCTGAGCGCTTCAAGCAGCTTCGCAAGGCCGCCGTACGCCCGGCTGGTGAGCATGTTGTCGGCTGTCTCTCCGGGCCCGAGCAGGACCGGTACGACCAGCGACGCCGTTTTGCCCTCGCCGGGCTGCATCCGCAGCGCCCGGCCGACGGCTTGTACGAGGTCGGGCATGGAGCCGCGTACGTCGGCGAAGTACACCGAGTCACAGTGGGATGTATCGATGCCTTCGCCGAGCACGCGAACGGACCCAAGAAACGTCTTCTCCACGACGGTGCCGTCAGCAGCGATTCCCTTGGAGAACTCGTCGAGGACGCGGCGCCGGTGGAGGGGCTTGTGGTCGCCGCACAGCCAGTTGGCCCAGACCATCCGCGGGTACAGCTCCGGGTCGGCGTCGTGCAGTCGCTTGGCGACGTGGGGGAGGCCGGCCGCGAACGCTTCGGCCTCCTTCACCATGTGGTGGAAGACGAGGGTGCGCCGGAAGCCCTCTTCCGCAGAGGCTTTCACCAGGGCGGTCTGGAGGGCGGCGAGCCGCGCCCCGCGTACCTGCTCGGAGCGGGCGTCCTCGCCCAGGAGTTGTGCGGCTTGGAGCTGGGTGTCGGTGATGTCCAGGCACACCACCTGGTAGGGAGCACAGATTCCCCTGTCGATGGCCGCCGAGAGCGTCAACGTGAACGCCCTGCTGCCGAACGGTGAGCTGGGGTCGTCATCCATCGACGCCACCAGTTCACCCGGCGCGCCCTGCTCGGAGTCCTCATCCAGCTGCCACAGCCGGGGAGTGGCGGTCATGTAGAGGCGGCGCAGGGCGGGGATGCGCGTGTTGTCGTGGACGACCGCCCACGGCCGGCCGATCCTGCCCGAAACCCTGTGCGCCTCGTCCACGACGATCAGCGACCACCCCGGAAGGCCGGCGGCGTGCGCGCGTTCCAGCGTGCCGAGCCCGAGCGAGGCGTACGTGGCGAACACGGTGACCTTGTCCAGGTGGCGAGTCCACTCCACCAGCTCGTCCGCGTCTGTGGTGTTGGGGAAGGACACCTCCTGACCGCGCAGGGACGAGACGCCGATCATCGGGCCTGTACGGCCTCCCTCGCGCCACGCGGCCTCGGTCTGGGCGAGCAGGTCCAGCGAAGGAACGAGGACCAGCACCCGGCCCGCACGGAGCTCCTCCGCGCTGCGGGTGGCGACGAGGGTCTTCCCGGTTCCGGTCGCCATGATCACCTGAGTCCGCAGCCCCCGCTCCGGCACAGTGGATCTTGCAGGCAATTCGAGTGCCCGGAGAACCGCTTCCACGGCTTCTCGCTGGTGAGGACGGAGTTCCTTCACAGCCATTCCGATCTACCCTTTTCTGCAAGGCCGGACGAAAAATTCCATCTGCCACAGGCGAGCAACGAGCATGAAGCCGCCAT